>PLRJ01000087.1:116363-267981 GCA_003163855.1 Bryobacterales bacterium
CCGCCCTCACCAGCCTCCAATCGCTCCAACTGAGCCGCTGCCTTCAACTGCAGGATCTGCAACCGCTGGCCGCCCTCACCAGTCTCCAATCGCTCCAACTGAGCCGCTGCCTTCAACTGCAGGATCTGCGACCGCTGGCCACCCTAACCAGCCTCCAATCGCTTAACCTAAGCCGTTGCGAGCAACTGCAGGATCTGCGACCGCTGGCCGCCCTCACCAGCCTCCAATCGCTCTACCTGTTTGGCTGCTCGCAACTGCAGGATCTGCAACCGCTGGTCACCCTCACCGGCCTCCAATCACTCGACCTGAGTTATTGCTCGCAACTGCAGGATCTGCAACCGCTAGCCACGACTCGATCTCTACGAGAGGTGCATCTCATAGGCATCAAGCTCGATTGCAATCCCGAAGCGTCGCCTCTCAGTTGCTGGATTCGATTAGATGAACTTTACGCCGATCAACTCATCGCCGCACCCAAAGAACTTGGCTCCAAAAACGAGTACAACGACAACGCCCTCCCGCGTATTCGCGCCTGGCAGCACGACCTGTTATCAGGCGAAGCCTCCAACAGCACCATCAAAATTCTCTTCCTCGGCAACGGCCGTGTCGGCAAAACGCAGCTCTGTCGCCGTCTTCAGGGCAAAAGCTTCGACCGTTCTATCCCAACCACCCACGGCATTGACCTCGAACAACACCAACTCCTTCCAGCGTCCGCCGATCACTCCGAAATTACCGCCCGCTTCTGGGATTTCGGCGGTCAAAGCATCTACCACGCAACCCACTCCCTCTTTCTGGACGACCGCGCCATCTACGTCCTTGCCTGGACACCGGGCTACGAAAATACAGATCAGGTCGAAGAAAACGGCATCGTCATGCGTAACCGCCGCCTTGCTTACTGGCTTGAATATGTCCGCTCCCTCGCCGGTCCGGCTGCGCCGGTTATCGTTGTCCAAACCCAGTGCGATCGCGAAAGTGATCGCCGAGATCCTCCTATACCCGCCAACCACGGCTTCGAACGCCTACTAACCACTTATTCGAGCGCCCGAGAGCCGAACGGCATCCGCCGCGTCCGCCTCGAACTTGAAAGTGCGGCCCTCTACCAATTGGAGCGTTACGGGAAGGTTCGCCTCCCCAAAAGCTGGTGTGGAGTTGAAAAGGACATCGCCGCTCGGCGCCGTCGCAAAACGAAGACCATCACCTACTCCGAATTTGAAACCCTCTCCCAACGTAAGCACCAAACCGCCGTTCCAGGCGTCGTTTTGCAATACTTGCACCGCGCCGGTCAGGTCTTTTACAGAGAAGGGACTTTCAATGATCGGGTGATCCTCGATCTCGACTGGGCGTTCGACGGCATCTACGCTGTGCTCGACCGCAAGAAAGCGCTGCCCATTCTAAAGGCTCAAGCAGGACGCTTCACTCCCCAACTCCTGGCGGCTTTGGTGTGGCAGCAGTATTCGGCCGCCGATCACGAATTATTCATTTCCTTGATGCAGCAATGCCAGGTCTGCTTCAAGACAGCGGACAGCTCTTTCGTTGCTATTGAGGCGCTTCCGTCGCAAGAAAAAGTCTCCGGCCAAATCCAGCAGCTTTGGCGCAACGACGCCACACCCGACGCCGCAGCCTCTCTCGATTATCCCTTCTTGCACGAAGGCGTCCTTCGCGCCACGTTGTGCAAAGTGGGCGAAAAGGCCGGGGAAAACGCCGTCTACTGGCTGTGGGGCGTTTGCTTCTATGACGTAAAGAGCCAATGCACCGCCCGCATCCGAGCCGAACCAAACGATCCCGCGGGCTGCATCATTATTGAAGCGACCGGCGCTCAGTCACAAGCGCTCGTATCGCACTTAGTCGAGTCGGTCCTTCAGATCAACATCGGCGCAAAACCGGTGCCCCGCTGGATCCACGGCAGTCCTTCCGCTCCCGGCTTGAACCAGCTTGAGCCACAAAAGCCAGGTGAGGCCTTCGCACAAATCGCACCCGGTCAACCTCCCCGGCTTCCAGGTGAACCCCTGCCCGTCTACGTCTCTTACGCGTGGGGCGGCGAAAGTGACGCACTTGTGGATACGTTCGTGCAACAACTCCCCGAATCATTCACGCTAATTCGCGACAAAACGGCAATGCGTCCGGGAGACTGGATCCCCACCTTCATGCGCCACATCGGGCGCGGTGACCATGTCTTGGTGGTGCTCAGCGAAAAGTATTTGCAGTCGGTCTACTGCATGCGCGAACTTCTCTACCTTTATCAGACCAGCCTCGGCGAACGTGCCGATTTCCTCGATCGTGTTGTCGTGCTCACGGTGGGCGACACCCTCAAATTTTCCCGCGCCGCAGACCGCGCCGCCCATGCCCTCTATTGGCAGGAGGAAGACAAAAAGCTGGACCTCACTCTCAGTCAACTCGAGCGAATCAGCATCAGTGACGCCGACCGCGCCGAGCAACGAGCCATCAAAGACTTCGCCCACCATGTTTCCGACATCCTCTCCTGGGTGGCCGGCACCCTAATGCCCAAAGCCAGCGGCGCAAGCCAGGAATCTATCGATGCCGCCGTCGCTCTGTTGCAGCAGCGGCTCGCCGCTCCCCGCGCAACGGTCACCAAACTCGACAAAAAAATGCGCTCCGCCAACCCCTAGCCAGTCAACTATTTAGCGGCATTCCCACCTTTCATCCGCCCTCACCCCGAACGGGCCAAATGCGACCCTCCGGGTAAGCTGGCAACCTGGCACTCCGCCCGAACCAGCCCATTTTCAAGTCAACAAGGAGTCCTATCTCGTATGTCAAAGCGTACCCAACGCCGCGCCGAACAGCGCCGAGCTGCCAGACTAAGCTCAGAGGCGCAAATCGCCGCCAATCGCGAAAACGCCATGCACTCCACGGGTCCAACGTCGGAAGCCGGTAAGGCCATCGTCTCCCAGAACCGCACGGTTCACGGCCTCAACTACAACCCAAACACCTTCCGCGTCCTAGCCTGCGAAGACCAGGCCCAATACGACGCGCTGCTCCAGGCCCTTCGCGACGAGCACAAACCAACCGAAACCACCGACACTCTGCTCGTCACCAGCATGGCCCAACACCGCTGGCTCCTCGACCGCGCCAATCGTCTCCAGGAATCCTGCTTCGACCAACAAACCGCCGAAATTACCGACCAAAAGCTCTTCAACCTCTATATGCGCTACGCCACAACTCACGAACGGGCCTTCCATAAGTGCCTCACAGACCTCCTAAAGCTAAGATCCACAAGGCAAAAGATCGAATTTGGCTTTGAATCGGAAAAACGCCGCGTAGACCGTCACCGGGCCTTTCTAGACCTCGAAGAAATCAACTTTTTATTGAAAGAACAGAAGATGCTCTTGACGCAAATCGACATCAAGCCCATGCCCCACCCGGACATGTGGCCGGAAAGGGGGCAAAAAGCCGCCTAAACCGCCTCCAACTCAACCGTTCGCCTCAGGACCGCACCCAAACTGTGTTCACTCGAAAAGGCAAATCATGAACTTCAGGGCAATCCAAAGCAAAGTATATTCGACCCAGCCGCGATCGCCACATACTGTTTGCCCGCTACGCCGAATGTCATTGGCGACGCCTTCATCGTGATGTTTGTAGCGAAATGCCACAGCGGCCTGCCCGTCTGCGCATCCACCGCAACGAAATAACCGTCCGGCTCCGAATAAAACACCAAACCGCCCGCCGTCCCTAACACGCCCGGCCAAGTTTTCAGCAGGACATGCCCCGGCTGAGGGTTTTCCCAAACCACTTTACCGGTATCTATATTGATAGCCCGCACGTATTTTTGCCCCGTCTCATCCAGCTTCGCGGATGTACGAAGGCTGCCATTCAGAGTGTCAGGCTGGCACTGTTCGAGTGACTCAAAGTAATAAAGTCTGGTCTCTGGATTAAAAGCCGTCGAGCCCCAATTCGCCGCGTCGTCGGGGCAACCCGTGCGCCTGTTGTGCGATGCTTTGAACGCTGCCGACAGAACAGGGCGGCCCTTGTCATCTAGTCCGCTGGACCAGTTCATAATGCGCACAAACTGCGAATGCAGCAGAAGCTTGCCATTGACGCGATCAAACACATAAAAGTACCCATTACGGTCGGCATGCAAAAGAAGCTTGCGCTGCTGCCCTTGAAATTCGGTATCCACCAGCACCGGCGGCTCAGTGGCATCGCGGTCGTTCGTATCGTGCGGAGTGAATTGAAAGTACCACTTCAGCGCTCCCGTCTTCGGATCGAGAGCAAGTATGGAATTGGTATACAGGTTATCGCCCGGTCGGTCTCGGTCGTCGGAGTCGGGCCAAGGATTACCAGTCGGCCAGAACAGCGTATCCGTCTCCGCATCATAGGAACCGGTCAGCCAGGTGGACCCGCCACCAGCCAGCAGTTCTTTGCCCTGCCACGTCTCGGAACCAGGCTCTCCGCGATCCGGAATGGTCCAATGCCGCCATAACTTTTCTCCCGTGCTGGCTTGATAACAAACGACAAACCCTCGGATGCCCCAGTCACCTCCGGAAACCCCCGCGATCACTGTGTCGTTCACAATCAGAGGTGAGACGGTGGAACCATATTTCATCGGTTCCTCGGGCATCACGTTCTCCCAAACCAAAGCACCCGTCATCCGATTCAGAGCAAGCAGGTGCGCATTATCGGTCACCATGAATACCTTGTCCTTAAGGATGGCCATGCCTCGATTCGTCCCGAGCGAGGCATCGCCAACCAGCCCTTGCGTGCGAGGGCGTGAGTATTTCCAGATAACTCGCCCGGAAAGCGCATCCAGCGCATACGCCTGGTTTGGACCAGTCACATACATCACTCCGTCCGCTACAATGGGCGTCGTCTCCAAACCGAAATGCTCAATCGGCAGCACCCACCTCAATGCGAGCTTGCCTACGTTTTCCTTGTTGATCTCACCGAGTTCGCTATATCGATTTGCCTGCAAGTTTCCGTTGTAAGTGGCCCAGTCGCCAGGCCGCGGATTCTTAAGGCGCTCGAAATCGACGCCGGTGCGAGGTGTGGAAGAGACACCAGCTGCCGTATTTGCCTCAGTCGCCGTCACACCCGTCAAACTGCACAAATAAGCGGTCAAATCCTGAAGCTGGTCCGGGCCTCCCTTCCATGCCGGCATCAGAGAACCTTCGCGCTTCCGCACGGATTCAATTTCATCAGAATGCAGAAGGCGTAACTGTCCTTTAGAATCCTGCAATTGTAGATCGAAGTTGGTCTCTCCGCGGGCGAAACCCTCCACCTTACTGCCGTTCTTCAGACTTACGGTAACCAGTTCATAGCCGGGCGTGATGTGAGCCTCCGGCTGCAACAACACGGCTTCAATTTCTTCAACCGTCATCTCACGGCCCACGGTCGAGAGGTCAGGACCCGTATCGGAACCACGTCCATTCACCATATGACAGGATGCACATTTTTCCGAGCTGCCGAAGAAGATCTGCTTACCGGTTTCGGGATTTCCAGGCACCGGCGTCTCCGACGCCGCCGCATTCAGCGAGTGGACAAACAAAGCGATAGCGTCTAGTTGAGCCGGAGGAAAATTAAAAGCAGGCATTCCGGAAGCCGGTACACCGTGAGCCACCAAGTTTCGCAACTGCTCCACTGTGCGCGCACGAACGCGTCGATTTCCGGATAACCCCGGCGCACGATCCGTTCCATAGGTATCGGCACCATGGCAACCCGCGCACGATTGAGCAAAGATCTTCTTGCCTTCGATGACTTGTGCCGCTTGACCGAACAGCGCCAGCGGCAAAACGAGAACTATTAACAAATGTTTCATGAGGCTGGAACCAAAATCGGAGCGCGTAGCGGCCCCGTCACAAACCAAAGAATGAAAGCACACAACAGCGGCATCAAGCCAAACCCGATAAACACAGGCGTATAAGAGAAATGATCGACCACCCAGCCAGTGACCAGACTGAACAACATGCCACCGAAGCCCGCGCCCATGCTCGCAATTCCATAAACCGAAGCCACCGAGTTCTTCGCAAAAAGGTCAGTGGGAAGCGCAAGCATATTGGCAAGACATCCCGTGTATCCCGCCATGGCAATAGAAACAAAGGCAATTGAAAGCCACGGAGAACTTGCAAGCACAGCGGGAATCGCAGCCATCATCCAGACTGCAAACAACGTGATGGCCGCTTTCCTGGCAATCGGAATCTCCATGCCCGCGCGAATAAGCCGCGCTGAAACGGCACCACCCAAAACGTTTCCCGCCGCCGCTACAAAGAAAGGGATCCAGGCATATTTGCCAATCTGCGCCATATCAAAGTGACGAGCGCGCCTTAGGTATTCAGGAAACCAGAAGATGTAGAAGTACCAGGCCGGGTCCATGAAGATCTTAGACAAAGTGAAAGTCCAAACAAATCTGGTCTTGAAAAGCCGCCACGCGTTCGGAGGCGGCGCAAGCGTTTCGGCTTTGCTTTCGGGGGGCGTGCGATAGATTTTCAACCAAAAGATCAACCATATAAATCCCAAGAGACCGGCCATGACAAAGGCGGAAGGCCAACCCATCCGGAAGATGATGAATGCCACCAAAGGCGGGGCCAGAATCGCGCCTACCGCCGAACCACTGTTGAACAATCCGGAAGCCAGTGCTCGTTCGCGATCCGGGAACCATTCAGCCACTATTTTTAGCGCCGCCGGCCAGTTACCTGCCTCGCCAATCCCCAGCAGAAAGCGAAAAAACCCCAGACTCACTGCGCCAGTGGTGAACGCGTGCAGCGCTGAACTGGCTGACCACCATCCAATGCAAAGCGCATATCCCACGCGCGTTCCCAAACGATCAATCAATGGACCGGAAACAGCATTCATGATGGTGTACGAGAGCAGGAAGGCAAACAGCACTCGAGAGTACGCCACATTACTCATGTGAAACTGATCGATCAACACGGGCGCTGCCACAGAAAGAGTTTGCCGGTCGATGTAGTTAATGGCAGTGGCGAGAAATGCCAGCCAGATCATCACCCAGCGTTCTGGGGAAGAACGCAAGGCCTACGCCAAACCTGCCTGCGCCAGATAGCCGCGCAGTTGCTTCAAGTCTCTCGTCATAACTTCATAGACAGCGATTTTGTTGCTAACGGCCTTCGCTCCCTCGTCTGCACCCTCTAACGGATACTCGAAATGGAGTTGCAGCGGTCCTGCGAAATGCGAAGCAGCTACCATCTGAAAAAACCTTGAAAAGTTAACCATGCCTTGGCCAAGGGGTTTCCATGCGGGCCGCCAGTCGCCTTTCGAATTCTTCTCCCAGAGGAAATCCTTAACCGCAATTCCTCGCACATACTGGCCTGTCACTCGGAAACTATCGATCCATCCTCCGAACCCCCCCTCAACCGTGGCGTGGCCAATGTCGTAATTCACGCCTACAGACGCGGGATCGAACCCAGACAGAAGTTCATGCAGATCCCAGATGGGCGCACCGACAACATCAAAACCCGAGTGAGTGTGATACATAGCGCCGACCCTATATTTTGCATTCAGTGCCGCCAGTTTCGCAACCCGCGGCTTCATGCTGTCCAGTTGAGCAGGAATTGTAGCGTCATTTGTATACTTGAGGCCGCCCCAACGATAATGACTTATGTTCAACTCCGACATGCACTGAAGAATGTCTTCCGCAAAGGGAGTGGTTGTATCAACGATATCGGTGGTGATCATAGGAACCGCCAGACCGTGGTCGCGAATGATTTTCACCAAACCCGGAAGTTCCTGCTTAACTTGTGCCGGTTCCACATGGCCACCTTTGCGCACCGCCAGGTCGATGCCGTCAAAACCCATACCGGCAACCGCCTCTGCGAGGGGAACTCCCTGAAGAAACAAAAGGTGTTTTGAAAAAATGGCAACTTTCAACTTTGTATCTCCGCCGCCAGGAGCAGCATTCGCAACGGTGCCCGCCAGCAGCGCCGTCGCCCCTGATTGCAAGATGGCTCGACGGGAGGTCTCCATTAAATCTCAACTTTCTGCATAGCGTTATTCCAACGAATTTCACGGCCATTCTTCAGCGACAAATTCGCCATCTGCAAAACCCGCGTTGCCTGAAATCCGAGCGCAATAGGAGCCGTCGTTTTCTTGCGGCTTCGGATGCAATCGATAAAATTGCCCACGTGTAAGTCGGTCGCGTACCCGAATCCTTTGGCCGAGTCATAACTCGAAACCGGCTTTTCGTCCGCTCCCTGCGCATAAACATTCATGCTTTCTCGCCCAACGTCCATGCGCCCCAGGTCGCCGTCAAATTGATTCAGTTGATCGCGCTTCGCCGGATACTTCATGGCAGCGTAGTTTATCGTAAATACCGCCACGTAATCTTCTGCGTAGCGCGCACAAACAGCTACGGACTCCGGAGTATCGAACTCGGGCCGATGAGGCTTGCCTGCCGAGGCTGTCACAGAAATCGGACCTTCCGATCCCATCAACATATGAATGCCATCGAACACGTGCGCCCCCTGGTCCGCCACAATTCCCCCCGCATAGTCGGTGTAATAGCGCCAGTTTCGAAACCGGTCTGGGTCAAATGCGCGCTTGGGCGCCGGTCCCTGCCACTGCTCCCAATCCAATTGACCATCCAGTTTCGTCGCCTTCTCCGCACCCAGATAATTGTTCAGCCACCACGACCGCACCATGCGCACTTTGCCAAGCGGGCCGCCGCTGTTCATAACTTTCTTCGCTTCCAGAAACAGATCGTAACTGCGCCGCTGCATGCCGCATTGAACTATTTGCTTTGAAGCCTGCTCGGCCGCCACCAGTTCCGTTCCCTGCTCGGGCGTATGGCAAAGCGGCTTTTCCACATACACATCTTTACCCGCGGCCAGTGCGTCCAGCACCATTCGATGGTGCCAATGCTCAGGCGTGGCAATCAGCACTGCATCGACATCTTTATCACTAAGCAATTCCCTGTATCTTCTGTAGGCAGTGGGCTTTCTGCTGCCATCAGCCGCTGCGGCTGAAACTCCGCGTTCCAGATTCGGTTCATATACATCGCAGATGGCGACCACCTGCACAGCCGGATTACGCTTGAAAGCTGCCATCACGAATGTGCCTCGGCCACCCGCGCCAATTACACCCAAGCGGACGGTATCGCTCGGGGCAGCGTTCAAAAGATAGACGCCAGCTGTCGAGGCGAGGAACAGTCTTCTATTCAACATTCCGCGATGACCCTAGAATATGAATTTTACGCCAAGCTGAATGATGCGGGCCGCGTTCAGAGTTGAACTCACTTGGCCGCCGGACGAACTATTGATCGCTGTAGAGGGAGCCGAGAAGGTTGGATGATTCAAGATGTTGAACACCTCTGCACGCAACTGAAGCTTTCGAATCTCATCGAACGAAATCGTTTTCAGCATACTGAAGTCTACTTCCTTCAGCCCGTTGGAACGCAGTATGTTTCTGCCGCCATCCCCATACGTGTAAGTCGCCGGCACGCCAAAAGCGCTTGTACCTGATGGATCCAGCGCAGTACAAGCCTTGTTTGCAGCCACATAAAACCAGCACGACGGCGCTCCGACGATAACCGGCGTGCCAATCACCTGTGCTCGCTGACCGGTAACGCCGGTGTTTCCCGTATCTGTGCTGATGGTCGGTGTGAATGGCAACCCAGATCGCATCGTCACGATGCCAGTGGCTTCCCATCCGCCCACGAATCCGTTCAGTAGCCGGTTCGCATTTCCCAGAAACGCTTTTCCCTTTCCGAAGGGCAGTGAGTAGTCGAAGCTGGCGGCAAGAGTCTGGGGCATATCGTAATCGCAAGGCCCCCTATTCGAGTTCAGTAGGAGCAGGGTCGGGCCACTCTGCGACGTGCCGGAGTCGATGCACTTGGACCACGCATACGAAACCAGCGTTGTCAGCCCATGATAGTTTCGCGATTCATACTTTGCCTGCAAGGCATTGTAGTTAGCGTTTTCAGAGAACACAGGGTAGGTGATGGGACCCCATTGCGGATAAGGCCGGCGTGGTTGAATCTGTCCAGGACCCGGAGCCGGATCGTTGATGCTTAAATTCTCATTGAGGTGGCTGGTTTTATTGCCAACGTATGCCACATCTATCGAGGTGTTTTCAGTCAACTGCCTCTGAACTGCAAAGTTCCATTCGTCGATCGCTTCACTCTTGAAGACGATGGCGCCCGAATCAACACTGGGGGTAGAGCAAGAGAGCGCAACATAACCAAATGGGCAAACAGCACCGCTTGTATTAGCAACTATGTTCGGCTGACCGAGAAAGAAATTGGCCCATGTCCGAGTAGGTGCAACGGGAGGACGATCATTGGTAAGCGTAACCGCCGCGATAAAAGGAACCGTCGCCACTGTGTTGTTAATGGTATTGCTATCCGGGAAGGAATAAAAGATTCCAAAACCGCTGCGAATAACAAACTTGGTTCCGCCGAGGGGAGTCCACGCAAACCCCACGCGCGGAGCCCAGTTCTTTTGCACGGGCTGTATGGAACTCGGCAAACCCAGACTCTTGGTGAAAGCGATTCTGTCACTGAAAAGATTCAACAGCGAGGGCGTCAACAACTGCACGTTCGGGTCAATAGTGGAGGGAATAATAAGCTGGCCGGTGACTGTGTTGAAGGCACTCTTCTGGCCGCGAATACCGTTGTAGAAGCCGTTCAGATCCAGACGCACACCCAGATCAAGAGTGAAGTTTTGAGTAAGCCGGAAGTTGTCTTGCGCATAGAACCCCCAAAAACTCTGGTAATCGCCGTTCTCCTGTTTGAAATAGTCACGCGAGACGTTGTCCGGATAACCCAGAAGATAGTCGGCGAAAGCGTCGCCAGTGTACGTTCCAACGAAGTTAAAAATCCCAACAGAGTTAGATCCGTTGATAAAGCCCGCGGTGTCATGCAGCAGTTCGGCTCCGACTTTAATGCTATGGCGTCCCACCGTATAGCTCACGTTATCGGCGTACTGCATGTCACGAATCCGGTTCTGTTTGGGACGCTGACCAGAAGGTGAGCCAGTAAAGGTCGAGTAGTTCGTTAAAGTGATCTGCGGGAATCCATAGATCGACGTTGTGTCGTTGAAACCCTGGACACCGGCCTCCTGGTTGAAATTCGTACCCTGCAACGTTCCACCGAAATAGAAGTAGCTGCGGTAGTAGGAATAACGCGCTTCGTTCAGCAGTTTGGGACTGAAAATGTGCGTGTAGGAAACGGTCGCGTTTTGAGCCCGGCTGTGCAGTGGAAAAGCACCGAGCGTCAAGTACGGATTCGGATCGTTCTCATCGTTGTTGTTAATGGAATAATGGCCGGTGAGTGTATCGGAGGTGGAGATTTGCTCATCGATTCTGACGTCACCGCGCATCTCCTGCTGCAGTAAGTTGTTGGTAAGCGCCGAATAGTACGTCGAACCCTGGGTAGTGTTCGGGGTTGGCATATACGGCAGAAAAAAGAGCGCCTGGGGAGAAATCAGGTTGGTGGGAATAATATTCCCGGCGAATGGCGCGTAGCCTGCGGCGGGATTTTTTAGTTGTTTTGATAGGGCGCTGAAGTTTCCGCCCCTTTCTGCGATGCTCGGCACCACGTTGTTAAAGTCGACACCCTGCAAGAGCCCGGTTTTCTCGAAGTCCGCAAAGAAAAACGTCTTGTCCTTGCGGATTGGACCGCCCACTGCAAAACCATACTGATTGCGCCGCAGCGGCTCAATATGCTGGGTCGAACCCACCGGCGGCACATAGAAAAAGTTCTTAGCGTCGAAATAGGAGTTGCGTAAGAACTCAAAACCCGTACCATGAAAGCTGTTGGTTCCGCCTTTTAGCGTCACGTTTACGACGTTCGGCGTATGACCATACTCAGCAGACATGTTCGAGCTTTCCACCTTGAACTCCTGAATGGAATCGACGTTCGGCTGGATGAGTGTACCGCCCGTTTGCATCTCGGTAATGAACGATCCGTCCAGATACCAGCCGGTTTCGTTCGGTGCAGTTCCATTAATGGTCACGTTCACGGCCGAGGACCGGATTGAACTGCCGCCCGTATTGGTGCCCTGGCCCCCGGGCGTGTACGTGGCGCCTGGCGTGAGGTCAGTTAACTGCCAGAAACTGCGCCCGTTCAGCGGCATGTGTTCCACCGTAGTGGGATTAACTACCTGGCCGACAGAAGCTTCCGATGTCTCGACGATGGGAGCAGTGGCGCCCACCGTCACCTGCTGGTCCACGCCGCCAATCTGCAAAGCCGCATTTACGGTAGCTCGCTGCGCTACCTGCAATTCAACATCCTCAATCTCGTAGGCCTTGAATCCCGCCGCCGTGACTCTCACTGAGTAATGAGCCACGGCGAGATTTGGAATTGTATAGTCACCGCTTGGTCCGGTCGTCACCGAACGAGTGGCTTGAGTGCCGATGTTGGTGACCGTCACTACGGCACCGGCGACAACGGCACCGGAAGGATCAGTCACTGTTCCTTCCATGGTCGCCGTCGATATTTGCGCTCGAACAGCAAACGATCCTAGAAAAACCACGAGTACGAAGGGGTAAATAGACAACCGCGTCACAGGGCCTCCACAGCAGGGTTGCAAACGTTTCCAAATTTATGACGAACTCACGACTAATGTCAAGAGTCTATTAGCGCATTCTTGTGATTTTCCTGCTATAAGAGAACCATGCAGCGCAAAGGTGTTGACTCTCACTTCGCAAACGCTTCCCATAAAGCCACTCGGCGCCAGGCATTACGTTCGATCGCGGCCGGAATGGTGGCGTTCCCGGCCATAGCAGCCGGGCCAGCCCTGACCGACATCCAAATTGTCGAGGTCGAGCCTACTTATCAGGATTTTCAATATCGCGCTCCTATGAAGTTCGGCGGAGCCGTTGTGACACGAGTAACGGTGCAAAACATCCGCTGCCGCGTGCGCGGGCGGAATGGCAAGACGGCGGACGGCTTCGGCTCCATGCCGATGGGCAACGTCTGGTCCTTTCCATCGAAGAAACTGAATTACGATCAAACGCTCGACGCCATGCGGAGGCTGTCAACAAGGATGGCCAAAATCACCGCCGCCGAACGCGAGTGGGGCCATCCAATCGATCTGAATCGCAGCCTGGAACCGCAATATTTGGCCGCTGCCGCTGAAATTTCCGGTACGCTGGCACAGCCCATCCCCAAGCTTTGCACCCTGGTCACAGGCAGCCCGTTCGACGCCGCCGTACACGACGCCTACGGCAAGTTGCATGGAAAGAGCAGTTATCAGACGCTCGGCCCCGACTATTTACATCACGATCTGAGTCACTACCTCGGCCCCGAGTTTCGCGGCGAAACACTCGACCGCTACATCCTTCCTCAAGCGAAGCCAAAGCTGCCGCTTTATCACCTGGTGAGCGCGGTGGATCCTATCACCGCGAAAGACGTGCAGCATCGCATCGACGATGGCCTGCCTGAAACGCTGCCCGAATGGATCCGTTACAACGGCATCAATCACATCAAGATAAAACTCGACGGCAACGACCATGCATGGGATTTAAATCGCGTCGTCAGCGTGAACGAAGCCACTGCGCAAACCGAACGGGGGCTGAAAGTTAGCAGCTACGTCTACTCGCTCGACTTCAATGAAAAGTGCCCAAATGTGCAGTATCTGGTCGATTTCCTGCATGAACTGAAGGCACGTTCGGCTGACGCTTTTCAGCGGATTCAATATATTGAGCAGCCCACCGCGCGCGACCTGGACGCCAACCCACAAAACGATATGCATGCCGCGTCGAAACTGGTTCCGGTGGTTATCGACGAGTCGCTTACGGGCCAGGACGCATTCCTCAAGGCCTTGGAAATGGGTTATTCCGGCGCTGCCCTGAAAGCGTGCAAAGGCCAGAGCCAGGCCCTCTTGATGGCGGCGCTTGGTCAGAAGAAAAAAGTCTTCTTATGCGTCCAGGATCTCACTTGTCCCGGTGAGTCTCTTCTGCAATCCGTATCGCTCGCCGCGCATGTGCCCACTGTTAAAGCCATTGAAGCGAATGCCCGCCAATACGTTCCGGCCGCCAATAAAGGCTGGAGCGATCGCTTCCCTGGAGTGTTCCAGGTGCGCGATGGCTTCGTTCATACCGCTGGACTCGACGGACCAGGCTTAGGCGCCGTTCCGATAAAGCGCGCTTAAGTCGGGTCAGTACCTTCAATCCGAAAACAGTAGGCATACTTGCAGGGCCGCTTGGATTCGTCCTGCAGGTTTGCCGGAATATTTATCACCAATCCGCGGCTGGAATCGCTGCGCCAAGACAGTGCCTCCTGCACACCCAGCATCTTGATCTGCGAGCCCGTTCTGGCTTTCACCGACTTCAGAGTGAACGAAGTTCCAGGCCACTTCTGCGCAAAAGCGTAGATGTAGCGGCGATCCTTGGTACGGCTAAAACGAATATCGTTTCCTTCAGCCCAAAGTGCGCCGTCGCGGGGCCGGGTAGCGTAGATTCCTTCGCCATTCACTTTCAGCCAGCGGCCAGCATCCTTCAACTGTTCCACAGCCGATGGATGAAACTTTCCCATTGCGTCCGGCCCGATGCCAACTTGGAGACTGCCGCCTTTCGCCACCGTATCTACCAGGTTCGAGACAATCCAGCCGGTTCCTTTGTAGTCGGCCGCGCTGGCATCATAAGAGAAGCCTTTTGCCAGGGGATAGATCACCATCCAGGGCATGTTGGTGTTCTCTTTGCTCCCAGGAACAAAGCCTTCCGGCGTATAGTAATCGCCATAATTTCCAATGCCGCGCGCACGCAACATTACATCGGGCTGCAATTTTCGCAGGTCCAGAATTGTTTGCCGCGTTTGCGGCCAGACGTTCGGTCCAAGCCACATATCAAGCGAAAGCATGTCGATGCGGCCGTAGTTGGTCAGCAACTCTTCAAGCTGCGCGCGATGCCTGTTAATCATGCGATTTGTTTCGGCCGGCGTCGGATCAGGCACGGTCACCCAGCGGTCGCCCAGCAAATCCTTCGTGCGTTTCGGATCGATGTCAAGCGTCGGCGAAGAAGGTACTTGCAGCGGATGATATACATACGGACGGAAGTCGGCATCGTACCAGTCAGGGTGCGAAAAATACAGAGCGATCTTCAAATCGCGCTTGTGAGCCGCCTGGCAAAGCTCACCCACTATGTCGCGCTTAAAGGGCGTCTCCATAATGCTGTATGCCAGGTCGCAATCCTCCATCTTGGGGCCGCCCGCGGCGGTCCAATTGGCGCGCGATCGCACACGCGTCCTGGTGTTGAACATGGAAAAGCCTTCGTGATGCTTGCTGGTAAACGCAAACATCTTCAGACCGCTCTCCGAAAACAGATTCATCCATTCGGAGGCGTCGAAACCCTGCGGATTCCAAGTTTTGTAGATCTGGTTATATTTCTGACGCTCGGCAAACGACTTCGACAGAAACGGCCACGACTCTTTTTCATAGCCGGCCACGGAGTAAATTCCCCAGTGAATCCGGACTCCAAACTTCATGTCGCGAAACGCTTCATACGCGTTCGAAGACGCCCATCGATATTGCGGGATGGGCGGATCTTCCACGTAAGACTTTGTGTGCTGATAATGATGATCCGTCTCCGGAAGGTGGTGATCCAGCGAGGTTGTTGCTCGCCCTTCAAGTCGCGCAGCCGCAAGCGCCGCCGCGCCCGTCACTAAAAAGTCGCGTCGTTTCATATTGAAGTAAACCTACATATAAGTGGGCATGATCTGCATTTCTGGAACCACTGCACGCGGCGGCAATTTCGCTACCGCCAGCACCATGTCGGCAATGTCCTCGGGTTGCATCGCCAGCTTCAAGGCTTCGGCTGTGGGTTTCACTGGACGCTTCTCAAGCAGCTCGGTATCAACCATCCCCGGACAAATCACGCAGGTGCGGATGCCATTCTCTTTCTCCTCCAGCCGCGTTGCGTGCGCCAGTCCCAACAGACCGCGTTTCGCCGCCTGGTAGGAGGCGCCGGAAGCATCGGCCAGCAAACCCGAGATGGAAGAAATATAAATCAGGTGTCCATCACGTGCCGCTCGCATAGCGGGCAGAACCGCGCGTGTCACATAGTAAGCACTGCTGAGATTGACGTTGATCATCATGTCCCAGATGTCTACCTTCAGCCGGCTCATGGCCCTATCGGGCGTGTTCGTTCCTGTGGCGAAAACCAGAATTTCTATCCGCCCCAACTGCTTTTCCGTCTCCGCGGCCAACCGTTCCATTTCGTCCGGTTTCGTAGCGTCGGCGGCCATTATCTCAAGCGCGCAGCCTTCACTCGTAAGCTTTGTCTGCAGCTTCAACAGGCGTTCCTCGCGCCGCGCCGAAGCCATTACTTTCGCTCCATCGCGCGCAAACAACTCTGCCGTGCTCAATCCAATTCCACTGGATGCACCGACGATGAGAACCACTTTGTCTTTCACTGAAACAGCCATGTTTAACGGGATACCTTCGCGCCTTTTGACTTTAAATTCCGTACCGACTCGCGCTCTATTAATTCCACACCCAGGACGCGGTTCTCCGGCGATTTATCCTTGGCTTTTGCCAGCCTCAGCAGCACATTTACCGCGGCTTCGCCAATCTCGTACTTCGATTGGTGAATGGTTGTCAAAGGTGGATGCACAATAGCCGCGAGGTCAACATTATCAAAGCCGATTAAGGAGACATCCTGCGGAATCTTGATCTTGCATTCAAGCGCCGCTTTTAAAACGCCAAACGCAAGCGCATCGTTAGCGGCAAAAATCGCCGTGACGTCGTGCTTCTCGCGGAACAGTTTCAGCCCCATCGTATAGCCGCCCGCCAGCGTATGGTTGCCGTGAGCAACAATCACTGACGCCGATGGATTTCCCTCGCGGACCGCCTGCAGGAATCCTTTGGCGCGCTGGCTCAGATTGCCATGATGACGCGGACCGGTCAAGTGTGCGAGCCTCGCATGGCCCATCTTCAAAAAATATTCAGCCGCAAGCCGGCCGCCCTGCTCGTTGTCGGCGGAAATGGTTGAAAACTGCGCTAGCGATGTGAACCGGTTCAGCAGAACCACGGGAACGCCACTTAGAGCCAGGCGTTCCTGCTCGGCTTGATCCAGCGCGGTCACAGAGTTCATGATGATGCCGTCCACGCTCTTAGCCATAAGAGACGCGATGTAGTGGTTTTGCTTCTGAGGATCCAGATCGCTGTTGCATAGAACCACGTCGCAGCCGGCTGAATAAGCCGCGTCTTCGACTCCGCGCGCTACTTCTGAAAAAAAGGGATTGCGAATATCGCTGATTATCAGACCTAAAATCTGGGAACGCCCGGTAACCAAGCCCCGCGCCAAACGGTTCGGACGGTAGTTGAGCCGAGATGCGGCCTGCATCACGCGCTCGCGGGTGAGCGGATTCACCCCGTAAATGCCATTGAGTGAGCGCGATGCGGTTGCAATCGTTACACCGGCAGCTTCTGCAATATCTCGCAACTTTACTGCATGCTGCTCAGGCGGCGGTAATTTTCTTTGCAATCGTTTCCGATTATTTCCTAAAATTATGCCGGATGTCAAACCATCCGCATGCTCATGCCGCCATCGATTGTCAGGCTTTCGCCGGTGATAAAGTCATTTGCAATCAACATGACGATCGCTTCCGCCACGTCCTGGGGGGTGCCCTCGCGATGCAGTGGAATCCGGTTTTCGATATTGTTTTGCACCTGTTCAGGCAAAAGATAGTCCTGGAAAGGTGTGCGGATAACTCCCGGCGTCACGGCATTCACGCTAATCTTGTCATCGGCCAGTTCCCTTGCCATCGAACGTACGAACTGCGGAATGGCGCCTTTCACAACCGAATAAGCGATGGCCCCGTTGACACCGCGCAGCCCCGCTACCGACGAAATCAGAACAATCGCGCCCCCGCCGCGCGCTTTCATCACTGGAACGGCTGCCCTGGTGAGATAGAAAATCGAATGCAGATGCACATCGAACGCGCGGTGCCACTGCTCCGGTGTGACATTCAGCAAGCTGCCCGGAGCCGCTCCGCCTGCGCAATGAACCAGCACGTCCAGCCCGCCAATCTTGGACACCGTTTCCTCAATCATCCGCTGACAGTCTTCCGGTCTGGCAACATCGCCAGTACCGTAGTAGACATTGCTGGCTATTTCATTAATGACTCCGGGCGGCCTGCGTGCAAAAGCGGCAACATGCGCTCCCTTGTCGATAAGCGCCAATACGGTAGCGGCTCCGATGCCACTCGAACCGCCAGTAATCAGACAACTTTTCCCACGTAAATTCATATCGATGAAGAAGCTTTCGCAAACCTGCTAAAAGTTATCATGGGGCGCGAGAAAACGAACATTGGAGGTGCTGGAAGAGGGATGTAAGCGATGGAAGCGGGTGGAGTTCGAGTTATTTTCAGCGGCGTTAACCGGCTAAGCCGTTAATCCGAAACGCGTTTTCGGGCCGGCGCTTCCCCATTCATCGCGCTTTTCCAATATCATGGCAAGGACACTTTCCCTGACTGCGTCTGTTTCATTGCGCCGCCACACCACTATGGCGTCAAGCAGACATCGGGCATCGCGCAAAGGCCTGAAGACGATATCATTCGAGCGCAGTTGTTGAACACACGCCGGCACCAGGGATATGCCCTCAGCGGCCTCTACCAGGGTCAGCATAGACTGCCACGAATTAGGCGTCGCCGTAACCTTCGGAGTAAATCTCGCGCGTTTGCACATTGCAGTGATGGAATCGAAGATATCCGGTCCCGCCTCGCGGCTGAATAGTATCAATCTTTCTCCAGCCAGTTGCGACAGCCCAATCCGCTCCCCAGCCGCCAATGGATGATCTTTTGGGATGGCGGCCAGTAGTGGTTCGCGGAATAACAACTGCGATTTGAGCAAATGCTTTGCTTCCGGCGGCACGGTTCTGGTAAAACCCAGATCGATATCGCCATTGATCAGGGCTTTCACCTGCTCAAACGGCAAATACTCTTTGAGGGAAAGTGTCACGGCAGGATAGCGCTTGCGGAAAGTCCTTATCAACTTCGGCAGGAACATAGCTGTCACCGGACCGCACAGTCCAAGCGAAAGCTTCCCGAACTCTCCCTGTGATGCTTTGACGGCGATGCTGACAGCTTGTTCGGCGCGGTTGAGTATCTCCTTAGCCTCCGGCAGAAACGCGGATCCTTCGGGCGTCAAACTGACCTCACGCTGATGGCGCCTCAAAAGCAGCACTCCCATCTCACGCTCCAGATCGCGAACTTGTCCGCTCAATCCCGACTGTGACGCATGCAGCCGGCGAGCCGCCGCCGTGAAGCTCCGCTCCTCGGCGACAGCACAGAAATATCTCAAATGTCTTAACTCCATAGAAGAAATGGTATCGTTTTTTCCGATGGCAGGGAGCAGAACAAACGTTGCCACTTCTAGGTGCGCCGACGCTCTAAAACGCTGAAGGAGCTAGAACAATGAGCAAAACTGCTAAAAGAGAAACTTACACGCCTGTCATTTCGGCGTCAGATGTCAAATACAAGACGCTGTTTGTGGATGGCGTAAACATCGCTTATCGGGAAGCGGGCGATCCGGCGGCGCCGAAACTGGTGCTTTTCCACGGTTGGCCATCCTCATCACACCAGTACCGCAACCTCATACCCGCGCTGGCCGACCGGTTCCATGTCATTTCCCCCGACTACCCTGGGTTCGGCAACAGCGACGCGCCCAACCCGGACGGTTTTAGTTATACCTTCGACCATCTGGCGGAAGTGACCGGCCACTTCCTTGATCAGATTGGATTCCACCGGTTCGGCGCCTACATGCAGGACTACGGAGGACCAGTCGGATTTCGTCTCCTGACTGCCAAGCCCGAGCGGATGGAATGGTTGATCATTCAAAACACGAACGCGTATGAGATTGGGTTCACGGAAGCCTGGGGCGGTCTTCGCAACGCGCTTTGGATCGACCGGAATGCGGAAAATGAGGCCGCTGCTGCCGGACTGCTGGAACTGAATGTCGTGAAAGCCACGTATCACACAGGCTCACCTCAGCCGGAGTTGTTGAGTCCCGACAACTGGAATTCCGACTACTTCGTAACTCTGCAGCGTCCTTTTGCGAAACGAATACAGCTGGATCTTTTCTACGATTACCGTAACAACGTGACTCTGTATCCGAAGTGGCAGGAATTCCTGCGGAACCATCAGCCGAAAACCCTGATTTTCTGGGGACAAGGCGACCTCTTCTTCACTCCAGCGGGTGGCGAAGCCTTCTTGAACGATCTTCCGGCGGCAGAATTGCACCGGCTGAATGCCGGACACTTTGCGGTGGAAGACTGCCTCCGCTATATTTCGGATCACACTCACCGCTTCTACGACACTTACATGAGCCGATGACTCTTCATTAATCCGCACTGCTTGGCTGCCGGGCTAGTTAGTTTGCGACAAAGAAAAACCGCTGGCATCAAAGAGAGAGGCAGGATAAATATTATGTTGACGCAAGACAAAACGGAAGCAATTTCACGCCTCTCTCCTGAGCAGTACGAGGTGACACAGCGCAACGGCACGGAACACCCGTTCAAGAACGCATTTTGGAATAACAAGGAAGCGGGGCTCTACGTTGACGTGGTTTCCGGCGAACCGCTGTTCACGTCGATGGACAAGTTCGACAGTGGCTGCGGCTGGCCGAGTTTCACCAAGCCCATTGAGGAGAAAAACGTTGTTGAAAATGTAGACACGACCTACGGAATGAAGCGCACGGAAGTACGATCGACGGCTGCCGATAGCCATTTAGGCCATGTATTTCCCGATGGTCCGCGCGAAGCGGGCGGGCTGCGGTATTGCATCAATTCCGCCGCGCTGCGGTTCATTCCGGTGGATCAACTGGAAGCTGAAGGATATGGCAGCTATAGCAAGCTGTTCCGGGAGAGAATATAAGTATGTCAACGGAAACTGCGATTCTTGCCGGTGGTTGTTTTTGGGGTATGCAGGATTTGGTCCGCCGCTATCCCGGGGTGGTCTCTACGCGGGTCGGCTACTCAGGCGGCAACGTGCCAAATGCAACCTATAGAAATCACGGGACGCATGCTGAGGCGATTGAGGTGGTGTTCGACCCGGAAAAGCTGAGCTATCGGAAGCTGCTGGAGTTCTTTTTCCAGATTCATGATCCGACGACGCCGAACCGCCAGGGGAACGATAGGGGAGCGAGCTACAGGTCGGCAATTTTCTACACGAGTGAGGAACAAAGAGAAGTCGCGACGGAAGTTATTGGCGAAGTTAATGCCTCCGGGCTGTGGCCGGCCAAGGTGGTGACCGAAGTTGCGCCAGCGGGCCCTTTCTGGGAAGCGGAACCGGAACACCAGGACTATTTAGAGCGGTATCCGAATGGCTATACGTGCCATTACATTCGCCCGGAATGGAAACTGCCGAGCCAAGTTGCGTCGCATTCGACCAGATAGAGGGGTCGGGACGCACTTCGGGCGCTGACTTAGTTCGTGCGGCTCAATTGGAGGTGGCTCAGGCGGCTTGTTTGGCCAGTTTCGCTATTTCGTCGGCTTCAATTTGCCTGCCCGCATTGTACTCAGCCATGTACGCTTTCACCGTTTGCAGGCGCTGATGGCTTACTTCGTTTTTTAGAAAGCTTTGGTGGCGATCAGCTTTGCGCTTCTCCGATTCAAAGCCATTTTGCTGGTTGATCTTGTGATTTCTTAGCTTTAGCAGGTCGTTGAGGCATTTGTGGAAGGCGCGCTCGTGCGTGGTGGCGTAGCGGAGATAGAGGGAAAAGAGTTTCTGGTCGCTGATTTTTGCCGTTTCCTGGTCGAAACAGGACTCCTGCAGGCGGTTGGCTCGGTCGAGCAGCCAGCGGTGTTGCGCCATCGACGTAACAAGGAGAGTTTCGGTGGTGTCTTGCGGGTTTTGCTCTTCCATGAGCGCCTTTAGCAGGGCGTCGTATTGGCTCTGGTCTTCACAGGCCAGGACGCGGAAGGTGTCGGGGTTGTAGTTTAAGCCGTGCGTGGTCCGGTTCAGGGAGACGGCGGCTTTGCCTGCGTCCGTGACAGGACCAGTGCTGCGTTGGGAATTTTCGCGGTTCGCGTGAATTTGCTTTTCTGTTGACAACTTGATTGCTCCTAAAAAAGGTAAAGCGGCGGCTTTTTGAGCGTTACTTTCCGAACATCAGCGGACCATGAGATGTTCGGAGGAGGGTTGTCGGACAGGGTTATGTAGTTGAAGCGGTGGGAGATAATTTTCTTGCCCCACTTGCTACCGTGGTTCGACTGCGCACGTCGACTATAGCTGAGCACTGGCTTGGCCAGGTATTGCTTCATTGACAGCCGATGCCGGAGTCTGCGTAGTTGCGGATGCGATGAAGAGGTCGCTCATTACGTTGGCTTTTGGGATACCAAGTTCGTCCGCGATCTCCCCAAGACTCAGCCCGTCCTGTTGCAACAGTACGACTTGGGCGGTTTCGGACAGGACAACGCCGTCGCTTTTGGCAGCTGAGGTATGAGGAGCCGCCAGTGTAGTTTCAATTTCTGAGGTATCGTTCACTTCTTCAATTGCTTCAATCATTGCTTTCACCTCTCGAAGCTTTATCGGTCCGATCTCAGAAAATTTTCAGCGGTCCTACTGGCCGGACGGCCAGATGAAGCAGTGGCTGAACGAGCATCCCAGGGGATGCAATTCCCTCTCAGCATTGGAATTTGGAAATCTCTGCCGAGAAGGCCGAGGAAGAAGGCCACAAACTGGATGCGGGTTCCCTCTAGCTTTCCAGTGATCCTTATGACCTCCGACCAGGTTCTGCGGACCCGGGAACATGGACACAAGTTGGCGGGTCCAGCGTGGGAGGTTTACGGTCATTGGAATGAAGATCCGGCGAAGCTTCAAACGGACATCTTCCACCTGTTCGCTGATCTGACGAGGTTAATTTGCAGGTCCGGCAAACAGCAGCAGGTTTCCATCGGGATCTTTGACGATGAAAGTTCTGGCGCC
This sequence comes from Bryobacterales bacterium, assembly GCA_003163855.1. Lineage (GTDB taxonomy): Bacteria > Acidobacteriota > Terriglobia > Bryobacterales > Bryobacteraceae > Bog-105. The sequence goes on from PLRJ01000087.1 coordinate 139,189, forward strand.
CCAAGGCTGCTTTTTCAGCTTCTGGTGAAAGGCAGCGCCGGCCGACTGAAACTCCCGAAACAAGAACTTGATCTCGTCCTTGCTAGCGACCGTCATGGAGACCGACAACAGTTCCTCCCGGTCGCGTACACTCGACTCGATCATGGTTGGCTTGACACACCTTAGATTGAGCCGGGCTGAGTCGCGACCTACCTGCGCATAGTAGGGGGGCCTGCCATAACTGAAGATAAGAGTAAAACCCAGCTTCTGGCTAAAAAATTCGCAGGACCTTTTGATGTCTGTAACCAACAGTTGCGGCTCTGCGGCGACGATAGTCGCTTTGGAGGGATATGACTCACCCTGAGCGTCCTGCATGCGCATATTACAGTGTAACCACCGAAATGGCCTCTTCTGTTTACAAACTCCCGCAACGAAAGCGCCGCTGATCAATGCGAAGTGCTACGCGGCGCCGTCCGGAAGCCCATGTTCGGCGCCGGATTTTATAGTGAAAATGAAGCTAGACCCGACTCCGACGGCCGATTCCACGCGGAGACTGCCGCCAATTCCTTCCACTATTTTTTTGCAAACAGCCAGACCCAGACCGGTACCGCGAACAGCGGGATTCGCAAGGCGAACGAACGGCTGAAAGATGCGAGCCTGGTCTTCTGGCGAGATACCGAGCCCATTGTCTGTTATCTTGACTGCTAAGTTTTGTCCAACCCGCTCGGCAGTGACATGAATTTCGATGGGTCGTGTACTGCGGAATTTGATGGCGTTGCTCAGCAGGTTCTGGAACAGGCGGACAATTTGTATTTCGTTGCTCCGAACAGTTGGCAATTGACCGACAATCACGTGTGCGTGGCTGCCCTCAATCTCCGTGCTTAAGTTTTGTATTGCTTGCGCTGTTGCACGCTGCAGGTCGACGTCCTGAGTAGGCTCGTGCGCCCCCGTTCGGGCGTAGGAAAGCAGGCTGTCAATTAAAGCAAACATACGCGCGGTTCCCTCTCGAACAAAGCCGACCATTTGCGTGGTCTCAGCATTCATCAGGGTATTTTTGAAAAGGATTTGGGTGTACAAAGAAATGGCTCGGAGTGGTTCACGCAAATCGTGTGCAGCCATGTACGCGAACTCTTCCAGGCGCAAGTTGGACAGGGTGAGTGCCTCCAGCCGTTCAGCTTCGGCGGTTCTTCTGGAATGGATATCTCGCTGGTACAAAACCAGCGCCGGCACTTCCGCGTCAAGATACTGAGCAGTGATGGTGCAATCCACCCAGCGGTAATTGCCCTCAGCATCGCGAATCCGGCCTTCCCAGCGCGCTCGACTCAGCGGATTGGAACCCACCTCACGCATAGCTCCAACGAATTGAGTACGATCGCCGGCATGTATGAATTCCAGATAATTCTCGCCGTCTCCAATAGTCTGCTCGAATCCACAAGCGTCCTTCGACTGGAGTGTACTTACGATGAGCCCCTGCTCGTTTAAGATGATGACTGTCTCGGGACTGTTTTCCAGGACAGATCGCAACCAGACAGACGATGATCCTGCTGCTGTTGATGCCAATTGCACAACTAAAGCCTTCCTTATTTGGGTTAGGCGATTTTAGGATGCACATTCATGGCCTTTCCCTTACGTGCCTGGAAGTATCCGGAAAGCCTACTCCTGTGGCTGTTTGGGCCGGACGAGGGAAGCGAAAAGTTTCTAAAATATTACCCATTTGACCAAATGTGGTCAATTCCGGAGGGATAGGTCAGTGCAGTTTGTAACTAATCCAAGTTTGCGGAGTATTGCAACTGAGAAGTGAGCGGACTTTGCTAACTGCATGTTGGCGGCGACAGTCAAAGGGAGACGAAAATGGCGGATTTCAAGGAAGCGCTTCGGCAGCTTAAAAAGGCACCCGGATTTACAACCACTGCGGTGATTACACTCGCCCTAGGTATTGGCGCCACCACGGCAATCTTCACGCTGGTTCACCAGGTGATGCTGAAGTCTCTGCCGGTCGTCAAGCCCGAAGAACTGTGGCGGGTGGGCGACAAAATCCGTTGCTGCAACTGGGGCGGGTACACGCAGGACAATGATGGAGATTTTTCGCTCTTCTCCTACGAAGCCTACAAGAATTTGCGCGACCACACACCCGAGTTTGTGGAACTGGCAGCGCTGCAAGCCGGCAATGAAGCACTTGGGGTGCGACGCGCAGGATCGCAGGGACCAGTGGATACGCGCAATGGCGAGTTCGTCTCTGGAAATTTCTTCCGGACGCTTGGAGTCCAGCCCTGGACCGGCCGTTTGATGAGCGACGCCGACGATCAGCCCGGCGCGACTCCCGTGGCGGTCATGAGCTATCACATCTGGAGTGATAAATACGGCTCCGATCCTTCGGTTGTGGGTGCAAGTTATCAGATCAACGGCCACGCCTTTGCGGTAATCGGCGTCGCAGCGCCGGGCTTTTACGGGGCCAAGCTGGACGGCTATGGCATGCCCGATTTCTGGATACCGGTAAACACTGAACCGATGCTGGATGGCGAAGCCCAGCGTCTGAAACGGTCCAATGAAAACTGGCTTGATATCGTCGGACGGGTGCGCCCCGGCACGAATCCCAAGTCACTGGAAGCCGAGTTGCGGGTCGAGTTTCATAACTGGCTGGCGAGCCACGTACCCGACATGGAGCCAGGCGAAAGGCAGACCTGGCGTCAGCAGACGCTGCATCTGATTCCCGGCGGCGCGGGTGTGGCGGCCATGCGCGATCAATATGAAGAAGGCCTAAAACTGCTGCTGATCGCAGCCGGCTGTGTGCTGCTTGTCGCGTGCGGGAATCTTGCCAATCTTATGCTTGCGCGCGGCTTGAAGGATCGCTCGCAAACATCTCTGCGGGTGGCGCTTGGTGCGTCGCGGGGGCGGCTGGTGCGCAGAGCGCTGGTTGAATCCACGCTGCTTGCCGTTGCCGGCGGCATTCTCGGAATAGGAATTGCGTATGGGGGCAGCAAGCTGATTCTCTATCTGGCATTTCAAAACAGCGCGGGTCCGGCGAATTATGTTCCAGTGGATGCGTCGCCCTCCTGGCCCGTTCTGCTGTTTATGCTCGGCGTCTCGGTGCTGACTGGAATCCTATTCGGTCTGGCTCCTGCCTGGATGACGTCGCATGTCGATCCGGTTGAAGCATTGCGGGGCAGCAACCGATCGGTGCGCGGCGGCGGATCTATCGCGCAGAAATCGCTGGTTATCGCGCAAGCTGCTATGTCGCTTGTGCTGCTGTCCGCGGCTGCACTGCTAGGTCAAAGTCTGCGCAACCTGGAGCACCAGAATTTTGGTTTCGAAACGAAAGACCGTTATCTTGTTTCCATCAATCCGACGCTCGGCAACTATAAGCCAGAGCAAATGGAACCCTTCTTCCGCCGCGTCGACGAGCGCCTGATGGCCGTACCCGGAGTGCGCATGGTGGCTCCCGCGCTTTACGCGCCTATGAGCGGCGATAGCTGGAATGAGGGCATTCGCATCGCTGGGCGTCCGGAACCCGCGCCCAAGGAGCAAATCGGCGCCGGCTGGGCACGCGTCATGCCCGGCTTTTTTGAAACGCTCGGCTCAAAGATTGTGCAGGGCCGATCTATCGAAGAGCAGGACAACGCCAGCACGCGCGCGGTCGCCGTCGTCAACGAGTCTTTCGTCAGGCATTTCTTTAAGAACCAGAACCCCATCGGCCAGCACTTTGGCATGAACCGCATTAAGTACGCGGACAAATTCGAGATTGTGGGTGTTGTGCGTGACATTCGCTACATGACTTATGGTTACAAGGACCCAGTCCGTCCGATGTTCTGGCTGCCCGAGACGCAAAGCACCAAATACGACGATCCGGAATTCAACACCGCGGACCTTTTCTCTCATTTCCTAAATAACATTGTTATCTGGGCACCCGGCCACTCGCCCGCTCTAGAAACAGAGGTTCGGAAAGCAATTGCCGCCGTCGATCCCAGTCTGGTGGTTTACGGAGTGGTTCCCTACTCGAAAATTCTTGAGGGCGATTTTCAACAGGCGAACATGATCGCCACTCTCACCATGCTGTTCGGCGCGCTCGGGCTTGTTCTTGCCGCAGTTGGATTGTACGGGGTCATGGCCTACACGGTGGAACAGCGCACCAGCGAGATCGGCGTGCGGATGGCGCTTGGGGCGGACCGCGCCGACGTAGTCCGCATGGTGCTGCGCGGCGCATTCCTTCAGGTTGGCATCGGACTTGGACTTGGTATCCCGCTCGCCATCTTCGCGGGACATTTAATGACGAGCCAGCTGTTCGGGGTTTCGCCATGGGATCCGCTGATGCTGACCATTGCTACGTTCTTGCTATGCGCCGCGGCGTTGCTGGCATCCTGGATCCCAGCGGCGCGCGCGGCAACAGTTGAGCCTATGGTTGCGCTGCGTACTGAATAGCCTTGGTCTAAGATGCCGGCGCTCTTTAAGCTCAAACCTTCGTGTACCGGCGCCCCGGCGTTCGGGACGAATGTTATAAACTTGGGCGCCCGGAGTTACCACTCGGCGGCTGGGGGATGAAGTCAGTTTGGCACCCATCAAGATCGGTCTTAGCATGGCAGGGGCAATCTCGGCCGGCGCCTATACCGCCGGGGTTCTCGACTTCCTGACAGAAGCTCTGGATGAGTGGGAAAAGGCCAAGGCCGGCAAACAGGCCGTTCCCATGCATGACGTCAGCATAGAGGTGTTGTCGGGCGCGTCTGCCGGAGGTATGTGTGCCGCTATCTCTGCCGTCATGTTGAATCAAGAATTCGAGCACATTCACGATACGACTAAGACCGGAACAACGAATGTGTTCTATGAGAGCTGGGTGAATCGCATTGACATTTCCGAGTTGCTGAAGACCGACGACCTGGTGAAGAATTCTCAACTCAGTTCACTGCTGGATTCGACCATCATCGGCAAGATAGCTGAAGTAGCGCTGACGCCCGGGACATTGAAGCGGCGCCGCTATATGTCGGCGGATTTGCGGCTCTACTTGTCACTCACAAATCTTCGCGGCACACCGTACTCGCTGAACGGCACATCTCCCGGATCGGTCGAAGAGACGACTTTCTTCTACGGTGACAGGATTCGCTTTCAAACCAAGCTGGAGGAGTCGGAAGACGAGCCCGATCTGAACACCCATGTTCTGGATTTTTCAAATAAGAGCGCGTTGTCGTGGGAAACGCTGCGAAAGGCCGCCATGGCCACTGGCGCGTTCCCAATTTTCCTGGCACCACGAGTATTATCACGGAATCTTGGTGAGTACACGCCGCCAATGTGGGAATCGGTTACGGCAGCAGCCACCGGTAATCCTCCGCCCATCAGCCCAAGCTTTCCTAACGATACTCCAGATCCGCTATTGACGTTGAATGTTGACGGCGGAGTGACGAATAACGATCCGTTCATCTATGCGCACGATTATCTGGCGCGATTGGATCCACCGATGGAGAAGAACCGGATGACGGTGCCGGCGAAGGACGTGGATCGTCTGGTCATCAACATAGCGCCTTTCCCGACGAAGAGCGCCTTTGACGTGACGGACGGCGCAGTGAAGGCCCCGGACGTCTTCTCCCTTGTCGGCAAGCTGATCGCAGCCCTGATTTCTCAGTCGAGGTTTTTCGGTGAGGGTCTTACGAAGATTATGAACGGCCCTACGTTCGACCTTTATGTGATCGCGCCCTCGGATGAGGATTTAGTCGATCGCTGCAAGGATAAGGATCCCGAAGATATTCCGCCGGCGCTTCAGTGTGCCACGCTTGGCGCATTCGGGGGGTTTTTTTATCGCGGATTCCGGGCGCACGATTACGCGCTGGGACGCAGGAACTGTCAGAGGTTTCTTCGCGAGTGGTTTGCGCTTCCCCAAGACAACGCTTTGATCGCTGGGGGACTTCCAGGTCCTGGCGAGGCCAGGAGCGGTATCATCCGGGAATTCGGCGTTTTGCCTCCGCCCCCTTACAAGAAGTCGTCGAGTCAGGCAACCGTGGCTATGGGCGCCACAGAAGTTTCGAAGTGGATTCAAGTGATTCCGCTTTGCGGGACGGCCGCCGAAACGATTGAACCAGTGAAACGCGTTGTGATGACCGGCAAGATGCTAGACGATATTGTCGATCTGATTTTGCAGAGGTTCAGGGCGGTGGTTGCTTTGGTCCTGTCCAACGTTCAGTCCAGGCGGCTGCGATGGTTTTTAAAAGTTGGACAGCCTGTCATCCGATGGCTTGCGCGCTCGCCCCTGCGGGGGGTCTTGGTGAAAGGTTTGGGCGATTCCTATCGGGAGTGATTCCCAGCTAACGATGGGCTAAGAGCTCGTCCGGGCACAGGCTTTTGTAGGTTGGATCGAGCTGGGCCGCATGACAGTAGCGGCCGTTGGCTTCGTCGGGATTGCCCGCACGTGCGAAAGAGTCTCCCCATTTCTTGTACTGAGTGGCGAGCGTGCGTTTCCGGGGATTGATGCTCTTGGCAATTTTAGCGGGTTTGCTGCACTGTTTTACGACATTTTCCCAATCGCCATAGGCTGGTGCAAAACCCGGTTCCAGCTGGATTGTCCGTAGGAGTTCTTCCACACCTTTGTCAAAATTGTTCTCCGCCAGGTAAATGCGGGAGAGCTGGTAGTGAGACCTTGCAAAACCGGGATTCGCTTGGATGGAGGCTAAGTATTCGGTCTTCAGATCCGCGGTCTGCTGGGACGCGGCGAGAAGGCGAGCATGCCCGTAGTGGATGCGTGCGAGTAGCTGGTTCGCTAATCCGAGGTTGACCTGGTTGTATCCATCGTCACAAGCGGAATTTAGGCACAGCTGGGAATCGTTGGTGATGGCGCCCGCCAAGTCCATTGCCTTGCCGAAGTCCGCCCTGGCCGCATTCATGTTCTTTGCGCGCACCTCAATGAAACCGAGATTATTGAACGCGGCGGCTTTCACAAGTTGTGCTTCTAGACTGGAGGCGGTTACCGACTGATACTTTGCTTTAGCTTCGTCGAACTTCTTTTCGCGAAGCAAGAGATTACCCCAATAGAGGAATGCCCAATCAACATCGTCGTCGGTGGCGCTGTGAACAGACTGTTTAGCCTGGCTGTAGAGCCTCTCTGCCTCCTCATAATTACCTTTATGTTCCTGAATGGCTCCGAGGCAGAGATAAGCGTGCCCCGTCCGCTGAATGGCGTTGGCTCGCTCGTACATGCGAGCGGCACGGTCGTAATCGCCCAGACCGAAGTAGATGTTGCCTCGGGAGATCAGCCGCTGCAAACGAGATTCCTGGCTCTCGCCGGGCAGACTCCTGGTGGCAAGTCCATCCGCCGTCACAAGCGCCAGCTTCCGTACCACTTCTTCGGCGCCATTGGCGGGAAGCGTGTGGGTAATGGTGCGGGTTCGGCGAGACCACCAATGAAATCCGAGGAAGGACTGCGACGGCTCCGGGTACTCGATTTTGTAGCGGATCAAAACTGAAGTATTTTGAAGATCTGAATCCACGTCCGCAGAGCCATCCGATTCTCTGAGCGCGACAATCTCACCGGCGATTCGGGTGGGGCGGCGGCCTACCGTCTCGCGGAGCAGATTAATGAGAGTCTCAAACGTATAAGTGGTGAAGGGCACGTTGACATCCGGGATGTCCGCCTGTTCAAAGGAGGAAACAACGTGTTTGCCGTCGACGTGATCGGCTATGTTCTCTATCTCGTCGACGTTGTAATTCACGGCAACGTCGTGTGGCTGATTAAAGCTAACGGTGGATTCATTGCCATGAATGAATTGAACCACGGCATTGCTGATGGCCTCGGAGGAGTAGCCGCGCTCTTCGTACTCCTCGGGCACGCTGAAGGGTCCGATAACAATTTTGTCGGTCGTGGAGAAGAAGAAGGCAACCACAGCCGCAACCACGCAGCCGAGCGCCACGAAACCAGCCGAATGGGAGAGCAGATGTTTCCAAAACAGGAGAACACGGTCGTTCCAATCGCCGAAATTAAGATCCAGCTTCAGTTTCTCGGACTTTGCAGTATCGATCAGCAGCATGGGCAAGCCTCGCCCCTCGATATGCACGTTACGGGCCGCACGGAAAACGCAACATCGTTCGACTGTTTAAGCACAAAAAGTGGAGCTTTTGGATAAAGCAGGTTAAGCAAAGGCGGTGAATGCCATATACTGCTGAGATCTACCATGAGAATTTCGCACATCGTTCTCGCTTCCATTCTGGCGTTCGTACCGCTTCTGGCAACGGCACAAAAGCCGCCCGCCAAGAAGGCGAGCGCAACCGCCGCACCTCAGAAAACAGACGAAGAATATACGAAGCTGATTAAGGAATACCTGCAGGATCCGCGCATTACAACGGAATTGGTGGATCATATGCCGGCTTCGGATACGGTGCCATCTCCGCTTAAATTCCTGGGACGCATTCCGGGCAAACCGGGCGAACTCACCTATGCGAAAGACATCGCGCGCTACTACGAGGCGTTGGCTAAAGCGTCGCCGCGGGCGAAGTTCTGGAAAATAGGAACGACGGAAGAGGGCCGCGACATTGTCATTCTGGCGATCGCCGACGAAGCCACTATCAAGCAACTGGACACGTACAAGGACATGCTGGCGAAGCTGGCCGATCCGCGCAAGACGACTGAGGAAGAGGCACAGAAGCTGATCCACACCGCCAAGCCGATCTATTGGGCAATGAGCGGAGTGCATTCGCCGGAGACCGGCGGACCGGAGATGCTGATTGAACTGGCTTACCGGTTGATTGTGGAGGAAACTCCGTTTATCCAGGAAATACGGAATAACTCGATCACTTTTCTTACTCCGGTGGTGGAAGTGGATGGACGTGAGAAGGAAGTGGATACCTGGTATTACGGCAAGAAAACCGGCAAGCCGCGGCCGCCGCTGATGTATTGGGGCAAGTATGTGCAGCACGACAACAACCGCGACGGCATGGGTCAGTACCTGGAACTGACGAAGACTCTGACAAGGACGTTTGTCGAGTGGCACCCGACAGTAGGACATGATTTACACGAAGCGCAATCGTATCTGTACATTTCAACCGGAACCGGGCCGTACAATAACTCGCTCGATCCCATTGCGGTGGATGAATGGTGGCTGCTGGGCGAGACTGAAGTTATGGAAATGGCCAAGCGAGGCGTTCCCGGAGTCTGGACGTATGGCTTCTACGATGGCTGGGTTCCGAATTATCTGCTGTGGATACCGATGACCCACAATGCGTTTGGCCGCTTTTACGAAGTACAGAGTTACGGGCCGGATGTGACTGAGAATCTGCGTTTGCAGCCGACTGTCACAAGCCGTGAGTGGTACCGGCCGAATCCGCCGCTGCCTTCCATCAAGTGGGGGCCAAGGAATAACACCAACATTCAGGAATCTGCGCTGCTGATAGCAATGCACAAGGTGGCGGAGGACCATGAGTTGTACCTGCAGAATTATTACCTGAAAAATAAGCGGTCCGTTGAAAAAGGAAAGGAAGGACCGACATACGCGTGGCTGGTTCCGGCCGAGCAGAAACGGCGCATAGATGCTACCGACCTGGTGAACGAATTGAGGCATCAGGGCATTGAGATTCATCGCGCCGATGCCGCCTTGAAAGCAGGTGAAGTAAGCGTGGCTCCAGGCGACTATGTAATCCGCGGCGACCAACCCTACCGCACGCTGGTGGACATGTACATGAGTGTCCAGAATTATCCGCCGGCCAACCCTCGTCCTTACGACGATACAGGCTGGACCATGCAGTATATGCGCAACGTGAAAGTAACACCGGTGACGAGTAAGGCGATCCTGGATGGCAGAATGACGCTACTGACGGCGGATGCGAAGCCTGCCGGAGGTATCGAAGGAACAGATAGCACGCTGGTGATTGAACACACCACTGATAATGCGCTGATGGCCTTCCGCTTCAAGTACAAAGACGTGAAGATGATGGCCGCCGAAGACGATTTCGAGCTGAATGGAAAGAAGATGCGAGCGGGCGCGTTCGTTATTCCGGATGCGGATAGAAGCAAGCTGGAGCCGACGCTGAAGGAGCTCGGCATTAAAGCGATTGCGGTGGCGAGCATGCCGCAAGTGAAGATGCACGAGTTAACAACGCCACGAATCGGTTATGTGCATACGTGGTCGCGCACGCAGGATGAGGGATGGGTACGGGCAGCGCTTGACTATTATGGCGTTCCCTACACGTACTTCGCCGACCAGAAGTTGCGTGACGGGCATTTACGCGAGAAGTACGACGTGATTATTTTCCCGCATACGGGAGCCAACCTCCAGCAGTCGATTACGGGCGTTCCCATGACGGGGACCGATCCCATTCCGTATAAGAAATCGGACTTGACTCCGAACCTTGGATATTTAGACCAGAGCGACGACATAAGAGGAGGCATGGGGCTGGATGGCTTGGCGGAACTCGAGAAATTTGTGAAAGCTGGAGGGACGCTTATAACCGAGGGATCAACGGCCAGCATGGTGGCGGATGCCGGTATGGCATCGGGGGTGGCGGTGGAACATCCGGCTCAGTTCTTTGCGCGCGGATCGGTCATCCATGCGGTTATCTCGGACATGAAGAGCCCTATAACTTATGGCTACAGTGACAAAGATATGCCGGTCTACTTTAACCAGGATCCGGTGTTGAATGTGGCTGCGGCGGGAGCAGGATTTGGCTTTGGCGGAGGCGGCGGAGGTGGTGGCGGCTTAGCGGCAGCGTTGTCCGGTTTGCCCATCAACGGAGGCGCGGGACAGAATGTCACTCCCAACGCTGTACCGGTGCGAGTAGCTCCACTTCCGGGCAATGAAGCGATGCCTCCGGAGCCAGCGCTCGGCGGTTCGGGTCCGGTAAGCGGCGTAACTGCGACAGAAGGACGCGGGGGCCGTGGGGGCGCAGGTGGTGGCGGCGGCAGGGGCGGCGAGAACCAGCCACAGGCGCCACGGCCGCGCGTGGTCATGCAGTTTCCGGCGAATCCCAATGACATGCTGCTGTCGGGAACCTTGGGCGGCGGCGAAGCAGTAGCTAACCGAGCTTTAGCGATTGATATGCCGCTGGACAAAGGACACATCGTCATGTTCGCGCTTAGACCGTTCTGGAGATGGCAGACCCAGGGGACTTATTTCCTGGCGTTTAATGCGATATTGAACTGGGATCATCTGGACGCAGGCAAAGTGCAGCAGCGTTCCACACCCACGCCTACCGCCGCACAATAGCGAGAAGCTGTTAATTTCGCCGGGTCGCACACCACATTAGTGAGTGACTCGGCGAGTTATCTTGGTGGATGAGTCGTTACTTTTTTGCTGTCTGCTTCACGCTGTTACTTTTTCCAGGTAGGTCCTACTCCGCCGCAGCCACGAAAACAGCTTCAGATCCACTGGATCGAACCAATCCTCGCTCCACTGTCACAGCATTCCTGGAGGCCTGCCACGGTAACGATTTCATCCGCGCCTCGCAGTACCTCGATCTAAGAGAACTGCCTGAAGCGAGCCGCGCACAACAAGGGCCGCGCCTCGCCAGGCAACTGCAGGCCATCTTAAATTCCGCCAGCCAATTCAATGTTCTTCAACTGAGCCAGAATTCTGAGGGGAATCTGGCCGACGACACCAACCCGACACTGGAACATGTTGTCTCCATCTCAAGAAATGGCGAATCCTTTCCGATTGAACTGGAAAGGGTGGAACTAACACCGGGATTGCCCATTTGGCTGTTCTCGTCCGCTACAGTTTCCGAGATTCCGGCGCTCACCCCTGTAAGCACGCAGTCGGCACTAGAGGCCAGGCTGCCGCGCTTCCTGGTGAGGATCAATTACATGGAGACGCCCATTTGGAAGTGGATTGCACTGCTGGCTCTGGCAGGAGTGGTGCTGATCGTTTTCCGGATCATGGCGGCGGTGCTGTCCTATCTAGCCAAGAACTTTGCCAGCCGGTTCGGCATATCGCCACGATGGTTGTGGATTGAAGCTGTCTTACAACCCTGGTTCATTTTGTTGTCAGCCATAATCTTCCGAATTGCTGAACAGTTTATCGATCCCTCCGCGCTCAGCCGGCTCTATATAGGGCGCGCCATCCTGCTGGTGGTTGTTTTTTCGTTCGCATGGTGCTTCATCATCCTGGTTGATTTGTTCCTGACGCGTCTCGACTCCTTACTGGATCCGAGGCAGCGGGCTGTTTCTCACTCGTTGATCTATATCGGCCGGCGCGCGGCGAAGTTTTCCATCTTCGCTCTTGCAGCCATCATTGTGCTCGACAACTGGGGCTACAACATGAGTACGATGATCGCCGGCTTAGGTGTCGGTGGAATTGCAATTGCACTGGCAGCGCAAGGCACCATCGCCAATGTCTTCGGGGGAGTCTCCGTTATCGGCGACCATCCAGTTATGGTCGGGGATTACGGCAACTTTGGAGGCATTCTGGGTACCGTGGAAGACATTGGGATGCGATCAACGCGCGTTCGTACTTTGAACCGGACGGTTATGAGTATCCCGAATTCAGCCTTCGCGGGAATGAACCTCGAGAACTATGAACTGAGGGACAAAATCCTGTTCAATCCTACGCTGCAACTTAAGCGCGGAGTTGCCAAGGAAAAGATACGTCACTGCATGGGGGCTATTGAGCAGTTGCTGAAGAACGACACGAGGATGGAGGTTGGTACCTCACCGTTACGACTGACCAGCCTGACAGCGGCTTCCTTCGGACTGGAGATTTTCGCCTATGCGAGAACGTCCGATATCAATGAGTTTTACAAGATTGAAGCGGATCTGTTCCTCGAGATTGATGACGCGCTCACGTCGGCTGGAGTGGAATTGGCATAGGCGTGCATCTCGGTCCCACAATTTGAAAGCGCTGGTTCTGCATCACGAGTTCTCAAAGACGTAAATCTTTGATGTGTTGCATGACTAGTTTGGCGGCATCGGAGGATTGATGAAGGGTGGGCGCGGTGATGAGGGGGCCAATGCGGAAAAGCAGATGGCCGTCAGATTCGGAGATGCAGACGGGTAGCGCGGGCATTCCGGCTTTGGCGAGATGATTCAGAAGGCGATCGACTCCGGGGATGGGATCGGTGAAGGTTCCGGCTGAGCCAGCAACTCCTTCGGGGAAGATTCCGAGTGGACGGTTGGAGCGTGGGGCTTCGCGGAGGATGCGGCGGAGGCTGCGGGCGGTGAAAGCTTGATTGGAGCCTGCGAACGAGACTGGATAGCAGCAGAGGGCGTCGGCTACTCGGGGCAGCAGGATATCACCGGGTGAAGGAAAACTTAGCGGTCCAAATTTTATACGGGGCCAGTTGGCGGTGACCATCCAGCGAACGGGTGGGTCCAGTGGTTCATCGAGGGGGCCGTAATGCTGACGGATGACTTGGGTGAGGATGGCGGCCGGGAATAAGATCCACAGACCTTTTCGTTGATAGTGATTGGCAACAAGGATGAAGGTGGGGCTGGGGGGGAGGTTCTCGATTCCGAGAATTTGGGGATTGGGTTGGAGGCGATCGCAGATGCCTCGCGTAAAGGCGTCGACGGAGGTGGGCGTGCGGTGAACGATGTGGGGACCTAAGGTGAAGATCAAGTCCCACGGGATGGAGTAGGAGACTTCAGACACCGCGGCCCTTCCAATCTGTTTTGCGGCGAGTAAGGGTGGTGAGCATGCCGTTAAGCGCGATTAATTGGAAAAAGTAGATGGCAAACGGGGCGAAAAGGACGCCCCATCCGGCGTACCAGGGCAACAGCGTAAGGAAAGGTGTGATGAAGAGCAGCCAGACGGGTGTTGGCGTGATCAGCAGTGCCGGGTTGTTTAGGGTGGGATAGTCGCGCAGGCCGAGAATTATAAGTGGGGCCCAGGAGGTTAGCAGTATGGAAGACAAGACTACCTGTAAGCCGCCGATGGGATTGACCTGGAGAAATCGGAATGAATTTTTCTGAAAACCGCGCCAGATCGCGGGTGCGCCGTCGTACATGCGCACGCGGCCCAGATGTTCACCTCGCATAACGCGCAGAGGCAGGTTATGTTTCTTGGCTTGCTGCGCCATGGCAACGTCTTCAATGACGCTTTCGATGACGGCTAGGTGGCCGCCGATTTGTTCGTAGGCGGAACGAAGAAATAAGAGACACTGTCCGTTGGCGAGCGATGCGCCGGAGCCTTGGCGGTTGACGGAGCGGGCGCTGACGCCGGTAAAATAAAGCCCGAAGGCGTAGGGGAGGAGCGTTTTCTCAGCTATAGACAGGCATTCCTGTTTAAGAAATGCGGTTACCATCTGCAAACTGTTTGCTTCGGCATAGTTCACTAAGGAAGCAGCAAAGTTGGGCTCAAACCAAGTATCGGCGTCTACGAAGAGTAGCCACTTGGTTGTGGCGAGGGCGGCTCCGGCAGCGCAGGCGTTGGGTTTGCCTTTGGCATTGGGGGGCAGCGGCGGAGCATTGATCACTTTTGCGCCGGCGGCTAGAGCAGCGGTTGTTGTTTCGTCGGTGGAGGCGTCATTGACGACTACCACGGGTAAACCAGGGAAGCTTTTGACTGCGCGGGCAATTTGATGAGCTTCGTTGCGGGCGGGAATAACTATGGTGAGATCAGGTGGCGGCGCGGCGGTTGTAACAGGGAGTTTGGGGAGTGCCAGGTAGTTGAGGCGCGACTTCCACAGCATCAGGAAAATTCCGCAGGCGACGGCGATGCAGAGAAATTCAATCATGCGCGGGCGATGACAATCGTGGGGCCGGTCAGTCCGCTGGGAAATGGATTGCCTTCATGCAGTTCCTGCCAGGCACCGGTGCAGTCCTGGGCGTTGGCTTCGATGAAGGCACCTTCAGGCGCTGGGAGTTGCGCCACCCAGCGGGTCCAGGTGAATTGAGAGAGAGTGGGTTCCAAGCGCGCCGGCTGCCAGGGTCCGCTATTGGCGCGGACTCGCACGGCTTTTATACCGCGGGTGCCAGCGAAGGAAACGCCGCCGAACGCTAGTAAGCTGCCGTCCCGTTTCATGTGGTCGATGTGGGAACAGGTGTGGATGAGGGGTTCCTTGGTATAGCCGAGGCGCTGCCAGGTGCCGTAGTAGGGCTGGCGCACAAAGCGTATTTCGCCGATCCATTTCACGTTGCGGCAACCATAGTAACTGGGGGCGAGCAGACGGACGGGAAAGCCATGGGTGCGGCTGAGTGTCTTGCCGTTCATGCCGAGAGCAAGCAGGGTGTCGTTGCCGAAAGCATAATCGAGTTTGAGGCTGTCGTCGTGACCTTCGACGCCGATGAGCGCGGCTTCTATGATGTCAGCCGGCAGGGTGGCGCGGCCAATGAGTTGGGAGAGATGGATGCCTCCCCATTGCGCGGTCCCCATTAAGTCGGACTTTAAGGTGTTGC
This sequence comes from Bryobacterales bacterium, assembly GCA_003163855.1. GTDB lineage: Bacteria > Acidobacteriota > Terriglobia > Bryobacterales > Bryobacteraceae > Bog-105. The sequence continues at coordinate 154,460 of PLRJ01000087.1, forward strand.
TGATGCAGCGCAGAGTGACGAAGCGATATTGACGCTGCATAGCGAGGAGATCGCCGTAGCTGAAGGCGCGCACGAGTTTGCCTTCGATGGTGACCTTCAAGCGCCAGGATGCGAGGTTGATGAGCGGGTCGACGGCGTTCTTGCTCATGCCGTAGAACTCAGGAATGGGCGTGACTTCTTTGCGAACCAAGCCCGCGCCGAAGCTTTGCCGGTCGAGCGGCGGTTGAAAGGGGAAAAGATCGACCGGCTGGTTGGCGCGTTTTTCGAGTGAGGCTTCGCGCAGGAAACTCTCGGCGGCGACGGCGACGACGCCGGTGGACATGAGGATGGGTGCGGCTTTCAGCAGGATNNGAAACTCTCCGCAGCTACGGCCACTACACCGGTGGACATCAGGATGGGTGCGGCTTTTAACAGGAGTGTGCGGCGGGATTGAGAGACCTCCGGCGGTTTTGATTCGCCCAGGAAGGCAATCACGGCAAGCGCGGGAATCCAGAACGCCAGGGCGCCTGCAAAGGAGGAGTAGCCGAAGTTCCATGAGATGGCGAAGGCGAGAGCGGCGCCGATGACGAGCATGTAGGGGACACCAAGGCGCCGGCGGAGGAGGCGAAGTACAAATAGAACGAATCCGAGAAAGGCGAGGGCACCGGTGGCGGCGCAGGGTTTGGCCCAGGTTCCGAGGCCGGTGAGTATGGCGACGGCGTAACGCGAGGGGGTGCGTGCCATCATCCATTCGGCGATCTGATCGGTCAGCAGCGGCGTGGTGAACAGGTAGAACGCCGTGTAATGAAACAACAGACCAATGAGGGAAGCGGCGGAGGATAGGCGGATAGTCCGTTGTAGAGGTTCGCGGACGATCACACCTTTCTCCAAAAGGCAATGCGGTCGGCGGTGTGGCGGACGAGCGGGCCGGCGAGGTTGCTGGCGGTGAGCCAGTATTTGCGGCTGGCGGGTACGACGGCGCGGTGATCGAAGACGTCGAAGCCGGATGTTTCGAGTTGCTGGAGAATTTCGCGGTAGACGTCTGAAGCGATCTTGACAGCGAAACGGCCGTCGCGGTTTAGCATTTCGATGCCCGCGTTGCCTTTTTGGTAGAAGCCCCGCGCGCGCTCGGCTTGAAATCCCATGAGTTTGGCGAACGCTGCGTTACGGACGTGATGGCGAAGTTGATCCTCGGAGTATTCGAACTGCTGCATTTCCTCCTGCGGCAGATAGATGCGTCCGCGCTCGAGGTCTTCGCCGATGTCGCGCATGATGTTGGTTAGCTGCATGGCAATACCGAGGTCGATGGCGTGGGGGAGAGCGCGGTCGCGATCGGACGCATTTTCGAAGCCGATGACGTGGCACATCATGAGTCCGACAACGGAGGCTACGCGGTAACAGAAAAGGCGCAGTTCGTCGAAGGTGCGGTAGGTGGTCTGGTTGAGGTCCATGCGCATGCCTTCGATCAGTTCAAAGGCATATTCGACGGGGATTTCGTACTTAGTGACAGTAGCGAGAAAAACCTGCAACACAGGATGCTGCGGGGTGGAGCCGGAGGTGACAGCATGGCGCAGGGCAGCGGTCCAGGCTTCCAGATCTTTGCGGCCTTGTTCAACATTGCTGCATTCGTCGACAAGGTCATCGGTATAGCGGCAGAACCAGTAAACAGCATAGGCGGCGGAGGCCATCTGCTTGGGGAAGAAGCGGGTAGCGAAGAAAAAGCTTTTAGAACCTGCGGCGGTTTCAATCGCGGCGCGGCGATACAAATCTTCTAAATCGTTCACTGGTTAATCACTGCAGTCGCTGGCAGATTAAATTTTCGGCGATCTTAGCCGACGATAGCACTCCAGGTACACCGGCGCCGGGATGCGTGCCGGCACCCACAAAATAAAGGTTCTGGACGTCTTCCGATTCGTTATGCGGACGGAACCAGGCTGATTGACGGAAGATGGGCTCAAACGAGAAGCCGGTTCCCAGGTTCGTGTTCAAAGTTGTCTCGAAGTCGAGCGGAGTTAAAAGGCGTTCGGTAACGATGTTGTCGAGCAGGCCTGGGAGGTAGCGCTCGTCCAGATAACGCATGATGGCATTGCGGAAGGGGTTGGCTTCTTTGGTCCAGTCGATGCCGCTTTTTTGATTGGGAACGGGAGCGAGCACGTAGAAGCAGTCGTTACCTGGCGGGGCCATGGAGAGATCGGTCGCGGTGGGGCGATGAAGATAGAGCGAGAAATCGTCCGACAGCAGTTTCTTGTTGAAGATGTCGTCCAGGAGGCCTTTATAGCGCTTGCCCAGGATGATGGTGTGGTGCTTGATGCCGGGGTAGGTCTTGCGCGTGCCGAAGTAGATGACGAACAGCGACATGCTGTAGCGCATGCGGTTGAGTTTAGCCGCGGTGTATTTACGGCGATGCCTGGCATCGATCATTTTCAGATAGGTATTGGCGACATCGGCATTGCTGACGACGGCGTGGGCTTGCACAGCACGATCGGCCACGGTTTCAATTCCGATGGCTTTGCCATTCTCGACAACAATCCGTTTTACCGGAGTTGAGAGATAGATATGGCCGCCCAGTTCGCAAAAAAGTTTACCCAACGCCTGGATGATGGCGCCGGTTCCACCCATGGCATAGTGCACGCCCCATTGCCGCTCCAGGTAGTGAATCAGCGCGTATATAGAGGTTGTCTGAAAGGGGTTGCCGCCTACTAATAAAGGATGAAAGCTGAAGACACGCCGCAGCATGGGATCCTTCACGTACGACGATGCAAACTGATAAACGGTTTTGTAGGATTGCAGACGAACAAGGTCGGGCGCGACGCGCAGCATGTCGGAAAACTTGAGAAACGGGCGGTCGGAGAGTTCGACGAAGCCTTTCTGGAAGATGGCTTTGGCGTGGGTGATCATGCGCCGGTAGCCGTCGAGATCGGCGGGGGCGAACTGCCCGATTAAGCGTTCGGTGGCGGCTTCGTCCTGGCCGTATTCGAAGTGGCGGCCGTCGTGAAATTCGATGCGGTAGAAGGGTTCCACCGGAACCAGGTTCAGGTAATCTTCGGGATTTTTGCCGGCGCCTTCAAAGAGTTCGTTGAGCATGAAGGGCGCGGTGATGACAGTGGGGCCGCCGTCGAAACGAAAGCCGTCCTGTTCGTAGAGGTAGGCGCGGCCACCGAGTTTGTCGCGCGCTTCGAAGAGATGGACGTCGAAGCCGCGCGTTTGGAGGCGGATGGCTGTCGCTAAACCGCCGAACCCGCTGCCGATAACAACAATTCTCTTTTTAGGGCTAGCAGGCTTTGTGGTCGACAACTCGGTCATTCAGGTATTCAATTAACGCTTCTAAATCCAGGCCGGCAGGTCCGAAGTGGGCGGTGGCGGCGCGCAGCAGGCTCAGTTTCTCTTTGAAGGAAGCGGCGTCTTGTTCGTCGCCGTCCAGCAGATCGTCACTCAGCTGGAAGGCCAGGCCAAACTCGCGGCCGAAGCCGCTGAGCAGCGCAAGGGCGTCGGCGTCAGGGTCGGCGAAAAGAGAACCGGCACTAACGGCTAGATTGAACAGCGGAACGGTTTTCAGATCGGAGACATTGGTCTTTGTTCGTGAGGCGGCGTTGCCGCTGGCGGCCATGGCAAGATCGAGGGCTTGCCCGGCCAGCAGCGAAGAACAATCAAGGCTGCGCAGCAGAGAAATTTGGAAGCCAACCAGGCGGTCGCGGCACGGTCCGGCGTGGGTTCCTTCCAGCACGCTTCTGGCTGCCAGCGCAACCAGTCCGAAGGCGGCGAGAACGGCAGTCGATTCGCCAAAGGTAACGTGGACGGCTTGGCGATCGCGGCGGGAAGCGGCATCGTCCATGCATGGCAGGTCGTCCACAACAAGCGACGCGCAATGAAAAAGTTCGACGGCGGCGGCGGCGCGGAGGGTTAGATCAACGGGTGCGTTGAAAATCCGCCCGACTCGCAAGGAAAGAATGGGTCTAATACGCTGGGCGGAGCCGAAAACAGCGTATTCCATGGCCGACTGCACTTCTCCATTAGGAGTGCCGCTGTGAGAGCACAGCAGTTGTTGCAGGTACTGGTTAATTGTGCAGCGGTCAGTTGCAAGTTCGACCGGTTGGCGGCAGGCCATCTCGTTATGATAAGGGATTCAGAATTCTCCTAAGTGGCGCTAAAACTTACACTGATTTTGCCGAAGAGCAAACATGCGGGAGTTAAGCCACTTTACCTAAGTCAAAAAGAAGCTCAAAGCGACGTAAACCTCGCAGGCAGATACCCGTTTCCTAGTATGTAAATTCCCCGGTGCGCTACCAGATTGCTAGGTCTGGATGGTCACCCCACCGCGTTCGGCTAATGCACCTGCCCGACGTGTGTCTTGATGTGTCACTGAATTGAAAAGAAAGGAATGTAATGAAGAAGATCAGTCTTCTGTTGTTGATGGGGCTCGTGTGTTTTGCGCAGAGTCCGCCAGCAGGAATGTCGCAGCGGGCCGCCGCTCGTATTCTGGAGCAGGCCACTTGGGGGCCGACTACAGCCGATATCGCTCACCTGCAGGCCGTGGGGTTTGATAAATGGTTCGCAGAACAGGTAGGCGCAACGTATTCCCCTATTCCAAGCCAGCCGTTACTGGCTTCCGATGGGAATACTTTCACCGACGTTGGCCCCTTGCAAGTCAATTTCTTCCAGAACAGCATCAGCGGTCAGGATCAGTTGCGGCAACGGTTGGCCTTTGCTTTGAGCGAGATATGGGTTGTGTCTAACCTGGACTTGGACAATGCTTCCGCATTTCCGCCGCTTCTACGTATTTTCCAGGCTAACGCTCTAGGCAGCTATCTGCAGTTGATGCATGACGTTTCAATCAGCCCTGCGATGGGACACTACCTCGACATGGCTAATAATGACAAAGCCAATGCCAAGTCCGGCACAGCCGCAAACGAAAACTATGCGCGCGAACTGATGCAATTATTCACCATTGGCTTAACTGAACTGAACGTAAACGGCTCGGTTGTGAAGGACAGCCATGGCAACCCGGTGCCGACGTATACACAGGATACGGTCACCAACATGGCGAAAGTTTGCACCGGCTGGACCTACGGGCTGGCGTCCGGAGCGACACCCAAGGGCCACGACCCAGTTTACTTTCTGGTGCCTATGGTAGCGGTGGAAACGCTGCATGACACCACGGCGAAATCTATTTTTGGAAAGACAATCCCGGCTGGAGGCACAGCCGAAGCAGATTTAAGCGACGCGTTAGAGATTCTTTTCGATCAGCCTACAATCGCACCTTTTATTTCACAGCAGCTTATTCAGCATCTGGTAACCAGCAATCCTTCCGCAAACTATATTGATCGAGTAGCGAGCGTCTTCATCAGCGATTCCAAAGGAAAACGGGGGAACCTCCAATCCGTTGTCTATGCCATTCTGACTGATCCGGAAGCGCGCGCCGGGGACAAAAAGGACGCCACCGCAAACTTCGGACATCTGCGCGAGCCGGTTCTCTATATAGCGAATCTGCTGCGAGGGTTGAATGGCCAGGTGATGGACTCCAGCCAAATCTACAACTATTCGATATCGGCGGGGCAGAACTTGTTTTATCCGGCCAGTGTGTTCAGCTACTTTCCGCCGAGCAACATGGCGAATGGAATTTTAGCGCCTGAAATGGACCTTTATACGACGCAGACTGCCGTTACGCGAACGGCCTTGATAAACGATGCGGTGTATGCCAACAAGTTCGATGCGGGCACAACCTTCAGCTTGACGCCGTTCATTACAGCGGCTGGATCGGCCAACCAGACCCAATTCTTCGACATGGTTAACCTCTTGTTCTTCCATCAGTCGTTGTCGTCCACGACGCAAGCGGCCATGGAGACTGCCATGGCTGCGGTTACGACGCCGGCGCAGAAGGCGCAGGCAGGTTTATACATCGCTTTAACATCGAGCGAGTTCCAGGTAATTCATTAGAAAGGCCATGAGGAAATAACTATGCTTTCAAGACGCAGCATGATTCGATTTGGAGCGACTACCGTTGGTACGCTCGCTTTGCGGCCTTTCGGGCTGCTCCCGGCGCTGGCGCAATCGAGCGCCGATTATCGGGCGCTGGTTTGTGTATTCCTGTTTGGCGGTAATGATTCAAACAACATGATCATCCCGATGGATGATACCCGTTACAAACAATACAGCAGCATCCGCGGCAGCCTGGCGCTATCGGGCGGCGAACTGACGGGGCAGGTGACAGCGAAGACCGGCGGCGCACCCTATGCGTTCCACTCCGACCTGACTGAACTCGCCTCGTTGTTTTCGAATGGCGAACTGGCAGTGGCGGCTAATGTAGGAACGCTGGTGGCTCCTATTACGCGTGCGCAGTATCAGGCACAATCGGTGACGGTGCCGCGGAACCTGTTTTCGCACCTCGATCAACAGAACGAATGGCAGACATCGGTGCTGACCAACACCAGTCCCACGGGGTGGGCGGGGCGCGCGGCTGACATTATCTCCGCGCAGAACACAAGTAAGTTTCCGGCATTCCTGTCAGTGGCAGGCAATGTTCTGATGGGGCATGGCTCTACGACCGACCAGGTGGACCTGAACCCTGGTGGATCGTTGGACCTGCCGGGGTTCAACACATCGGCAGCTTCGCTGGCGCGTCGCAAGGCGCTGGAAAACCTGCTGACCTTCGACAACGGATTAAAGATGGCGCAGGCGGCAAACGGCATTCTGTCAAACAGCATTGACGATGCCACGGCGCTGACCAACGCGCTCGCCAAAGCGAGCATCAAGACGGCGTTTCCCACCACCGGTTTGGGTGCACAACTGCAGCAGGTGGCGAAGATCATTCAGGTGCGCGACAGCCTGGGTATGCGGCGGCAGGTTTTTTTCTGTTCGCTGGGCGGCTTCGATACGCATGACGACGAACTGCCGACGCACAAGCAACTGTATCCGCAACTGAGCAAGGCTTTGGCCGCATTCAATTCGGCGATGCAGGAAATAGGGACGCAAAACGATGTGACTACGTTTACCGAGAGCGACTTTAGCCGGACGTTCCAACCGACTACGAATGACGGCAGCGACCATGCTTGGGGAAGCCATCATATTGTCATGGGCGGCGCGGTGAAGGGCGGCGATATTTATGGGAAGATGCCTGAATTTGTTTTGGGCGGACCGGATGATGCGGATACGCGCGGGCGTTGGATCCCATCGACAGCGATGGATCAGTATGGGGCGACGTTGTGCTCGTGGCTGGGAGTTTCGAGTACGGACTTAGCTACGGTGTTTCCGAATTTTGCGAATTTCGGAAGTAAGACGCTGAGTTTTCTGGGTTGAGGTGAGGGGCGGCCGCCTTGCAAGGCAACCAGCAGGCAGGGGCGGCCGCCGCACCAGACACCAAAATGCTTTCGTAACGGGCATACCACTGACAGCGGCGCAGGGACCTGCGGTGGGCGGCACCCTAAGGGTGAAGCTTCCTTTCAAATGAAGTTTCCTTCCAAGTCCCCAATTGCGCACTCGGGTTCATATTGGATTTTCTGCGAATAGAATCGCCGCGTGATTCTATTCACCCCAAGATTTCAGTTCTAAGTATTTTTGGCTGATAAGAGCCGCCCTTCAGATTTCTCCGCACTAGCAATTGGTCCAAGAAGCCGATAAGAACCTCATGGCGGGAACTTATGACTAAGAGTCGGCTCGTAGTTTACATGCTTGGTGCCATTGCGGGCGGGTTTGCCATACATTCCGCGGTCAAGCATTTGCCTCAATCCGGCAGCATCAGCGGTCATACTATCCCTGCCAAAGATGCTCCTTCGGCTCTCATTCGTTCGTTGCGTCCCGTTTATCCTTATTCCGTCATCGCGGGGGGCATTTATTCGCAGCAGGAACTTGCGTCGGCAAACATGAGAGACGCGGTAGTGCGGGCGCATTACTCGGATTTCAACGCCAGGCAGGCAAAGTTGGTTCAGTTGACCGACGATCGTTATCAGTATGCTTCGTATCGTGTGAAGGACCAGGTTTACTGGACCAGAAAGAAGTTGCGCATTCCAAAAGGCGAATTGCTATGGAGCGATGGGAACAGCTATGCACGGGCACGCTGCGGAAATCGCCTGTCGGATCAACCGCACGACCCCACTATGGCGGCGGAACCGGCGGAAGCACTTTTGACGTTGCCGCCATTTCGGCCGGAAATGTTGGCCAAACTGGATTTGACCGACCCGGCACCGCTCAATGGTGGTTCGGCGGCCGAACCTGTGCCGAACGAGAAGGGGGCGGCACCGACTGCCGCGCCGGTCGCAGCGCCCATCGGACCTTTGTGGGGACCTGGGCCGGCTGTGTTTCCGGTTTCTCCTATGATTACCTCTTCCGGCGGGGCACCGGCAGTTTCGGGCGGGTCACCGTCGGTTTCGGGAGGATCTGGGGGTGGAGGATCGCCATCCGCTACGCCCACGCCGATTACTCCGCTGACCCCGGTTCCACCACCCAGTGTTTCTCCTGTGCCGGAACCTGGCAGTGCGTTCTACCTCTTCTTTTTAAGTCTGGCGGCCTCGCTTTGGGCTATTTGGAAATTGTCTCCGAAAGAACAGGCGGAGAGCGAGGATAGCGAGGGGAAGTAGTTACTCGCCGATGATTTTGATCAAGACGCGCTTGCGGCGCCGTCCATCAAATTCGCCGTAGAAAATTTGTTCCCAGGGCCCGAAATCCAATTGACCCTGGGTGACCGCAACTACCACTTCCCTGCCCATCACTTGCCGTTTCAAATGCGCATCGGCGTTATCTTCGCCAGTTCGATTGTGGAGATATTGCGCCGTTGGTTCATGCGGAGCAAGTTGTTCCAGCCATTTTTCATAATCGGCATGCAGACCCGATTCATCGTCATTGATGAAAACCGAAGCGGTGATGTGCATGGCATTCACCAGCAGCAGACCTTCTTGTATCTTGCTGTCGTGCAAGCAGTTTTCTACCTGGCTGGTGATGTTGAGGAAAGCGCGTCGCTGGGGAACTTCAAAAGTTAGTTCGCGGCGGTAAGTCTTCATACCTATTCATACGTGCTATTGCGCGGCTTCGTATGATTTTGCAATGTTTTCGGATTTACCTTCAGTTTCTTCGGTTTGGTTGTGAATCACCTTTGCAAGAGCATGCAAAAGAGCGGGAGCGAGTTGATCCAGTTCCTCCGTGTGAAAAGGCGATAAAGTGGCAAGGAGTTCTTCGCCTAAAGGTGTAAGTTCCACTAAAACCTGGCGACGGTCCTGCGGACAGGGACGGCGTACGGCAGCGCCGCGGTCCACTAGCCGGTTAATGAGCTCAACGGTGCTATGGTGCTTTAGGCACAATCTGTTAGCCAATGCGCTGACAGTAGGCGGAGTAGCAGGGGGCAAGCCTTTAATGGCAAGCATCAACTGATGCTGTTGCGGCTCAAGACCGTTGGCGCGTGCTGCTTGCTCGCTAAATTGAAGAAAATGGCGGAGTTGAAAGCGCAGCTCGGCGAGTTGGCGATGTTTAGTTATCGAAAAAGGGTCTTGCACAGGGGTTGAACCGTCATCCACATCACTATCCTAGCGCTGTCGACACATGAAGTTTACGTAAGTAAGCATCAGTGTGGATGACCGGATTCCTAGTACTTTCTCATAAACCACTTTACGATTGCTTTCCAATCCTTCTCCAGGCAAAATTAAGTAGGCGAACATATGGCGAAATTGCAAAATCTTGCTTCTGCAGACGTTTGCATGCGTGCTTCAGAACTGCATAATTTAAGGTCGGAACCTAAATTTAAACCACTTGATGTTCCTGCACTTAAACTATTGTTTCCAGAGGGTTTAAGTAGAGGATGCATGGTTGAACTGAACGGCTCCCGTTCTTCAGGAAAAACTTCAACTGCATTGAATGTATTAGCCCAATCTACCTCTAGGGGCGAGGTTTGTGGAGTAGTAGATCTAAACACTTGTTTTGATCCTTATTCAGCCTCTAGGGCCGGGGTTCATCTCGATCAATTAGTCTGGATTCAATGTAAGGGCAATATTGAACACGCGATGCGTTCGGTTGATCTGCTTCTGCACGCTGGAGGTTTTGGGATTGTCGTGCTCGATTTGAGTGAAGCACCCTTGCGAGCACTGAATCGAATTCCGCTTTCTTATTGGTATCGTTTTCAACGGGTCATTGAGAACACACCCGCCATTCTGCTGATTTGTGCTGACAGTTTTCAGGCTAAGTCTTGCGCCCGTCATGCTTTGCAGATTAGACCGAGAGCTCTTTACTGGACCGGGGATGAATCCTGCAAGGTGCTACATAACTTGGAGGTAATAGCGTCTCCGCATAAAGGCGTGCGCGGCGGATCAGACGACAGAACTGCTTTTAAGCGACCTGAGAGGTTGCTTGGCCACCGTCCCGCCGAAAGGGTTAGCGAGTTCCCTTCCTCCATGACGGAGGGCAGCCGCGCCCTTTGCGCTTTAATGCTGACGGTGGCTTGACATGCCGGCTGAATGTTTATACGCGTGTCTGCATGTAACCGAGCCATCCGGCAGGGTGGAAGTGGAAGGGCTGCTGATGGATCTGGGCTTGGAGTTTTCGCCGGAAGTAGAACAAACATCCAGCCACACGATTGTTTTTTCCATTCTGCCGCTGCGCAAGCTGATTGGATCGCCGCATCAAATCGCTTCGGAAATATGCCGGGCCGGCTATGAACGCAAGCTGCAAGCCAATCTTGCCATTGCTTCCAATCCCGATGCGGCCATTTTGCTGGCGCGGCATTTTCAAGGTGTCATGCTGGTGACTCCGGGAGAGGAGCGCCTGAAACTGGCGCCGATAGCGCTTGCCCAGATTTTCAAGTCATATAGTGCGGATTATTTCAATCCGGCGCTGCTGGAGGTGCTGCACCGCTGGGGTGTGAAGTCGTGTGAAGAACTGGCGGCGCTGCCGGAGAAGGGCGTTGCAGAGCGCTTAGGACAGCCGGGTATTCATCTGCGTAAATTGGCGCGCGGCGATGTGCAGCGCCCGCTGCGGCTGCCGGCTGGTTCCACTAACTACGAACAGCGTGTCGAACTTGAACACTCTCTGCAATTGCTGGAGCCGCTGCTCTTTCTGCTGGGACGAACGCTGGGTGACTTGTGCGGCCTTTTACGTTCGCAATCGCAGGCGGCGCAGTTGTTGGAATTGACGCTTACGCTGGAAGATCATCCCGCTTATGTTGCCAAGCTGGAGTTCCCGGTTGCTTTGACAGACCCGCGAACTATTTTAAAACTGTTGCAGCTTCATCTGGAGCGGCATGCTCCGGCCGCAGCGATTAAAGCGTTCTGTTTGCGGCTGGAGCCGGTAGCGCCGCGGCGTGTGCAAGGCGGGATTTTTCTTCCACCTACCCCGCCGCCTGACAAATTGCAACTCACATTAGCGCGTATTGCCGGCATGGTTGGATCTGCCCAGGTTGGCACCCCAAGATTGCTCAACACGCATCGCCCGGATGCTTATGAATTATTGCCGCTGCCAGGCTCCGAAGTAAACGCGGGCAGCGCACGGCAGGCCGCCAACGCTGAGATCTTACGTCTGGCTATGCGGTTGTTCCGTCCGCCGTTGGAAGCGCGGGTACAGGTAGCCCAGCAGGCTTTTGAGAAACACGCGCAAAACGCTCCTAAAAAGGTAGTGGCCAAGGGCGTGAAAGGCATTGTGATTGAACACGCTGGGCCCTGGAAAACCTCTGGTGAATGGTGGGCGGCTACGGCTTGGAACCGGGAAGAATGGGATGTAGCTCTGGACGATGGAGCTTTGTACCGTATCTACCAGGAAGCCAACAGCGGCTTATGGTTCGTGCATGGGATGTATGACTGATGCCATGCGGCAAGAGATACAACTTACAGCCTCAAAATAACCTATAAAGCTCCGCAATCAGGTCGAAGAGTACTTGGGGGGGTCCTAGCGACTTTCGCCCGTGATACCGAGATCACTAATGGGGAGACAAATGAGGAAAGTTTTTTTGATAAGCGGCTGCCTGCTGTGCTTTGTACAGTTGCAGTTTGGCCAGGAACCAGTCGCCGCACAACCGCTTACCGGTGACAATAGCGCGAATCAGGCACCAGCCGATAGCAATAATTCAACCACCAACAACACAACCAACAACGTCAGCGAAGGCCTTTTGTCACGCTGGCTCGACATCAACACTTTTTCCGCCAGCTTGCGTTATCGCAGCACAGAGAACTCTGGCGGCTTCCACACCTTTCAATTTGGCCAGCATCGCGAACTGCTGGACGGACGCTTCAAGTTTGATAAAGAAGGGAAATATTCGCTTAATTTCCACGGATCGTCCGGACGCTACTTCAATTGGGCGTTCGCGGATGCGATCGACGGGCAGTTTACGGATGGCGTGCCCCATGCGGGAGCGTACCGGCCATTTTCAGAAACCTTGCTCATCATTCAGGCACTGAAAGCTGACCCTACCAGTCCTTACCCGACCGGCATTGCGTCGCGTGGAGCTTATTTTTACTTTCGGCAATTCTATTTGAGTGCTTCACCAATCAAGAATGTGGCCTTCCAGTATGGTGGCCTGGGAATCGAGCACGGTGAAAACACGGAAGCTACTTCCTTTGACGATGACGGTTATATTTCCGGCGCCCGCGTGCGCATTACGGATCCCGATCATTTGTTTTTTACCGAAATCGACGGCACATGGGCCGATCTGGCGCATGCACTGACACCTAATTTTTTCGCCAGGGGCGATGATTTAGGACAAGTGAACTATCAGCAGTACATGGTTCGCAAAAAGTTCGGCCGATTCTCGACTTCTGCCGACTTTACATCTCTGCGCAAGACCAGCACAATGCGGGAAGCCGTCAAAATCAAAGTACCGGAGTTGCATATCATCGATACGGCTCGGTTGGAACTCTATCAGCGGCTCAACGCCGTAAGCTACTACGGGCTTACTTACGCTGGCGGATCGGGCTTCGCTTTCACCGGATCAAAGACGATTGACAAGCGCCTGACTCTGGAAGGCGGGTATGACCATGTCGACCATTATTACGGCGTGTACACGGGCGATCCGTTCCTGATTGCCGTCGGATTTTCATGGAACGGAGATAGTTTCATGGTGGGTAGCAAGGCCTTTGCTCGCGGAAAACTGAAGGTTGCACCGGGAGTATACTTCTTTGGCTTCTTCTCGCATGAAGTCAGTCCTTATCAATTCTTCATCACTAACCATGCGACCGCCGAGGGTGGCATCACCTTCGATATGGCGGATCTGATGCACCGCGGACATCTCCTTTAAGGTTCATTCGCAAAACTTGACATGGCCCTGGCGGGACCCTTTCGGGTCGCGCCGGGGCATTTTTGCGAAGAGGCTTGCCCTCAGATGGCTAAACCCACCCGGGACGCGGAGATGAGAACGATCCGTTGTTTGGGGGAACCGATCCGAAGGCGTCTTTCACACAGTGACTTGCCAGGATCAGATCATCCGCATCCGTTTCAATACTGGATGCTGGTGGCCCCGAACGGGGTCGAACCGTTACGGGAAGTGAATCCCGGTGGATTTTGAGTCCACTGCGTCTGCCAATTCCGCCACGGAGCCACGATGAACAGTTTAACCTACTTGGATTCTCACCTGATAATGAAGATAATTCCATTTTGTGGATTTGACCGCTAAAGGTAGAAAGCGAAAGAGTGCCGCCATTTCGCTATTCTGGTGGCTAACGCCCAGCATTGTTAATAGTTTGTAATTGTAATTTCTTTTTTCCCGTCGAAGCCGCGCCACAGGAATTTGCGTCTTACTTAGAGAGATAAATGTAGGTTGTAAGGGATGGCGGGTTACTTCGCTGGTTCTTTGCCGAACAAAACAGTACGTTAGCTGCCTTTGATTCATCCGCCAGATGAAGATCCCGGGTTAAAATTCTTGTAAAGGGTTGTTTGGAGGATAAACGTCGTTTGCACAGTCAAGACTTTCTCTACCTGAATCGCGTTAGGAACGTCAGATGAGCAAAATAGTCGCACAGAGCTTGTTTCACACGACGGAGGTGCAGGCAAGCTGGCGAAGCCAGACCACCAGCGTCTTGATTCATGGCGGTCTGATAGTCCTGGCGCTGCTTATTACCGTTCCGGTGGTGCGGGAAAGCCGAAAAGAACAGCAGCATGTGACGCTGATTGCCCCGGTAATCGCGCCGTATACGCCCAAAACTCAGCCCTTGCGAAAAATTGAAATACCGCACCTGAGCGCGCGTTTGCCGGTTTTGCCTCCGATAATCAAAGCGCCGCCAGACAAGAGTGTGCTGGCGGAAAAGCCGCCGGTCGTGGTGCCTCCAACTAGTAAGGTGATAACACCCGAACGGCCTGCTGTGGTAGCAAAGCTGGATAATACGCCCGCATTCCCGCCGGCAAAAATCATCGAAGCTGCGAAGGCCCCTCCTGTCCCCAAAGTGCAACTGGGCGGTTTTGGAGATCCGAACGCGGTACGCGCGGCCGAATCCCGACCTGCACCGGTCCTGATGGCAAAGGTTGGTTCCTTTGAAAGCGCGGCGGGCGCAGGCCAGAGTGGGGCGGCTGGGCAGAACGGAACTGTGAAGCTAGCTACATTCGGCAACGCTCAAAACGGCGCTAGCACGAGGAACAACGCCGGAGCGGTGCAGACAGGGTCGTTCGGCAATGGTACGTCGACCGCTCCGGGTGCGAACGTAAACGGCCACGGTTCGATAAAGTCGAGTGGTTTTGGCGATAGCCTGGCAGCGGCGGCTCCAGCCGCGAAGACTCCGCAGGCTGTTGCCCCGGTATTCACGCCGGTGGAGATCTTATACAAGCCAAAACCGACCTATTCGGCGGAGGCGCGCAACATGCGAGTAGAGGGCCAGGTATCGCTTGAAGTGGTTTTTCAGGCAAGCGGCTCGGTAAAGGTGGTACGGGTGATAAGAGGTCTCGGGCATGGACTTGATGAAGCCGCACTGCAGGCTGCTTTACAGGTGCGTTTTAAACCGGCTAGACGGGCCGGCGTGGCAGTTGACCAAAGCGCCACCATCAGCATCACTTTTGAACTGACTTAAAGAAACAAAATGGTTTTCAAATGTTCTTAGATAATAACGCTAACGCGCGCATCATCAGCTTAAGTAAATTGGCAGCGATCTTTCTGGCATCCGCTGTACTCGTTTTGGCGCAGGCCGGACAAGAGCAGAGTTCACCGGCAAGAAACTTCGATGAAGCGATAGATCGCGCGATCAGCAACGAACACCTTCTGATGAAGCGCTTGACGGATAAGGAACCCGTCATAGAGACGTACATTCAGGAATTGAAGAACGACGGCGATCTGGGCCTGGTTCCCAAGAACGATTTTTACTTTATCGGGCAGTTGAACATGAAGAACGGCATCGTCGACCGCACGTTCCTGCCGAAAGCAAAGCTAAGCGCTTTTACTCATCTGCTGGTGGGCATGTTTACCACGCAATACAACGCCAGCGGCTTCGCCGATGAAATGCTGCTGGATGTCGCCAGTTTCGACCGCAGCCACTACAGCTTCGAGTATGTGCGGCGCGAGTTTCTAGGAGATGTTCGCTGCCTGGTGGTGGATGTTATGCCGAAGGCAGGCTCCGGTAAGCACCGTTTTGAGGGCCGCATCTGGCTGGAAGATCACGACTACAACATAGTACGCTTTAATGGCACTTACAGGCCGGCGCCGGCACACGAGTTTGCGCACTTCGACTCGTGGCGAACCAACACAGGCGCGCTTTGGCTGCCCTCTTTCATCTACGCCCAGGATGAAGGTTACAAGTTTGGTCCGGTGAAATCATCACCCATGCGGGCGCAGACGCGCCTTTGGGATTACGAGCGCGCGCGTGAACGAGCCGACCAGGCATTTACAAACATGTCGGTAGACGTTCCGCAGGGAGTTAAAGACGACAGCACGGCTGCGGCGGAAAATCTTCCGGTAGAAGAGTACCGCCTGTGGGAGGAACAGGCCTCGGGCAATATTATTGACCGCTTGCAGCGCGCCGGCCTGGTCTCACCCGTGGGCGAAGTGGATCAAGTGCTGGACACGGTTCTTAACAACCTGATAGTCACAAACAAAGTGAGCCTGGATCCTCAAATTCATGCACGCGTGTTGCTGACGACACCGATGGAGTCCGTTGCGCTGAACCACACTATCCTGATAAGCCGGGGGCTGATTGACGTTTTGCCGGACGAAAACTGTCTGGCGGCGGTGCTGGCGCACGAACTGGCGCACATTGTTCTGGGGCATTCCACCTACACCAAGTACGCATTTGCGGACCGGCTGCTGTTCGACGATCCTGAGGTTTTGAAGCGGCTAAAAATCGCGCGCACCAAAGAGGAAGAAGAAGCGGCCGATGTCAAGGCGATGGAACTGCTGAAGAATTCGCCATACAGTTCCAGTCTGCCGCGCGTTGGTCTTTTCCTCCGCATGCTGTCTGCCCGGAGCGAAGATGTTCCGCATTTGATAAAACCTTTGCTGGGTAATCGCATGGCGGATACCAAGAAGGATTTGCGTTTGTCGGGCTTAATGGACATGTCGCCCGAACTGAAGCTGCGCGATACGAGCCAGATTTCGGCTTTGCCGCTGGGGTCACGCATCAAGATGGATCCGTGGTCCGATCAGTTGAAGCTGATTAAAACGCAAAGCATAGTACTCTCAAACGCCAAGGAAAAGCTACCGTTCCAGGTAACGCCTTTTATGATTCATCTGACACGCGAGGATTGGGGCGCGGCACCGGCAGGACCGCAGACCGATGGCACAGCGGCGGCCATTACAACTCCGGCTCCGGGTGCAGCGCCGCCGGCACACCCGTAGTTTGGGTGGCCTCGGGGTTTCCGGTTCAGCGGGACAGGTGAAATTCGCCGCCAATTTCCTGGAGGCACACGCGGTCGGGTGAGCTGCCTGCAGCGGCCAATATGCGTTCTATTGGTTCCAGATTCGGTTCGCGGCTGAGTTGAAAGGTCTGGTGGTGAACAGGGAGGATATATTCCGACCCGGCGTCATTGGCCATGTCCCACGCCTGCTCCGGGTTGCAATGAACTCTGATCCAGGGATCGTAGGCGCCAACCGGCATCACGGCTAGATCCACGGGAGTTGAGGTCTTTACGGTCTTGAAGTTTTCTGTGTAGGCGGTGTCGCCTCCAAACAGCAGACGATAGCGTCCTACCTGCAGCACGTAGCCGTTGAAGCCGCGATAGACGTCGCTGCGCATGCGGGCGCCCCAGTGTTCAACCTGGAATGCCTTGATGCTGGCGGGACCCACCTGCACGGTTCTGTTCCAGCCGAGCTCATGCACGCCGGCATAATGCTTGGAGCGCAGCAAATCGCTGGTATTGATGGCTGTGACCACGTTCGTGAGCGGTCCTTCCAAGGTACGCAGACTTGGCAGATCGAAGTGATCCATGTGTGCGTGAGAAAGCAAGATGAGGTCAATGGGTGGCAGGTCATCCAGCGGGGCAGCTACGTCCACCAGCCGTTTGATGCCGAGCGTCATGGGCCCCACTGTGATGCCGACGCGGCAACTGAAGACGGGATCGGTTAGAATTCTGAAGCCGTCTACCTGAATGAGAACGGTGCTATGGCCAAGCCAGCAGGCATGTAAGCCGGTGGCTGGCCACTGGGTAAAGTCGGGGTGCAGCGGGGCAGCCGCCGTCTGGCGCGAATATTCTTTGGATAGCTCTTTGAAGAATGCGGGAGCAGCGCGGCGAAGAAAGCGAGCGGTCTCGGGAGCGCGCTGTATACGTGCCGAGAGCGTCTTATCCGCCTGTGGGCGGCGGTGACGGGTCGTTTTATCCACCTGCCTTGATTCTCGCAGATCACAAATCGGAAATGTGGACGCCGGTGTTGTTTCTACCAACGCCACTGCAACGAGAAAATAGGCCCTTTGAGGTGGAGCACCACTCCGTTTCCAAGTCCGCCGTCTTCGTGCAGATTGGCGAACATTTCACGATAACCGGCCAAGAAGGTAATGGAGCTTACTCGTACACCTCCACTTGCCATGCCTTCCACGTAGTAGCCATAGCTGCCTACGGCCAACCCGCGAAGGGTTCCTTCTACCTCGAGCATTTTGCTGCCGGGAATGGGGAAAATTCGAAAATCCGCGCCGGGCAAAGGTAAAAAGCCATGCAGAGCCTTGGACTCAGTAATGTTGCTCTGCACGCCTATCAAGGTGCCGTCCACCGCCAGATAGGCTGCCCCAATGCCAAAGCCGAGGTGGCCCCAACGTCCGGTGAGAGGATCGTACTCATAGCCGAGGTAGGCATAATCAATGTCGGCATTCGATTTGACGGTCTGGCTTATGTTAAAAACCCGGTTCAGGTAGATAAAGCTGCGCTCGATGGTGTTGACGCCTGAAAACGAAGTCGGCGTGCCTTCAAGAACGATTCGTTGTTTGCGGCTCGGCTTTAGCACCAGGCGCCCGAAGAAGCGCGGCTGTTGTGCCCCCACCGCCAGGTCGCTGACAAAGTTAATGGGTGTTCCATCAGCGGTAAGGGAACCAGTTGGCCCGGTGAGCCAGGCTGCACCAGTGAGTTCGATTCGGAAATCTTCAGGACCTTCATGACCTTGAGCGAAGGCCTGGGAAGAGCCGCTGATTAGGGTGCTGGCCAGAAGGAAATTAAGCAGGAGGGGTTTGAAGGTTGGCACTGTATGGAAGTGCGCAACCAGCGGACAAATTCTTTAAAATTCGGGGGCGGGCGGCGGCGCAGCCACCGGAGAATTGTCGTGGGAATCAACCGCAGTGAAGGTGATTTTTGAATCGGATTCGAATTTGCGATAGTCCTCGAAACTCATTTCGTTCCTTATGTTGTTGTCGCCAGTGTTTAACAGGACGGTTGCGTGAACCGGCAGAAGAAAGCTGCGGTCTCCTATCGTCACGCGACTATAAACAATAGTTGTCGCAATGCTTTCGGTCTGGACAATTGGAGGGATGTCAAAGGCAGCATCGGTAACTTTCCAGATCTCACCAGTCTTCGGATCGGCTGTAACGGAACCCCGATAGGGTGCGATTCCGCTGCCCATTTCGCCGGTCAATTTCAGGGTGGAATGCGATTTGTCAATGGAAAAGTTGAGCACGGCCAGTTGATGGCCATCGACAGTGTCCCAATTCGCCCAGGTAAATGCTGTATCTGTTTCGGGATTGAAGATTTCTCGCAGTAAAATCCCAAACTCGCCTTCGGAAGTGAGTGGGGTGCGAACATGGCGATGCGCCGACACGGGCCTTCCATTCACCATTTCGAGCGAGCGCTCTTCCCTTCCCTTGGTAAAGACGAGTTTTGAAGTAAGCGAATCGAGTTGATGCCACTTCTTCGGTTTCCGGCCAGCCTCAAACTGCTGTACTGTTTGATCGCAGATGAAATTAGGGAGCGAGTCGACGTATTGTTCGGCGTAGCTGGAAATGGCCACCAGGATGCGGCGCTGTTCCTCGTGGGTGGGAGCGTCTGCCGGTGTTTGCGACCAAGCCAGTCCGCTGATGAGAGTTGCGGCGGCCAGTCGCGTAGCCAGTCGACCCAATTTTGTCAGATCCCATTTGGACAAGTAAAACTCCAATAACCTGAAGAGGCAGCCGACCCCGGATGCCTTCAGAGAAGCTACAACAATCTATTGATTTGTACCGGGTGGTTGTTGTGACAACGACCCGACGTTTGTCTTATCGACAATAAAGGCGCCGGTATCAACAAATGTGGGAACGGGTGAAAAAACGTTCTTACCCCAGGAGCCAGCCAGCGGACTGGGCGGATGCAAATGGATATCGCCCAGCAGTTTAGTTCCGAAGTAAGCCATGGTCCAGGGCTTTTGCGCGATGGTGGCGGAAATGACTCCCTTATTGATCCAGTCGAGGGTGCTTGGGTCCGTATCCATGGCGACGACGATGACCTTGCCGGACATATTGGCGCGATTCACCACGTCGGCAACGGCCGGGCAGGAGACAGCCTCCAGGCAGACGAAGGCGTCAACCTTGGATTTTCCATCCAGGAGCTTCTTGGCGTTGTCGAAGGCCACGTCCGAGTTGCCCTGCACGTCGACCACCTGGGTGATTTTGATTTCCGGATGCTCGGCAAAAGCTGCCTGGTAGCCTTGCAGACGATCTTTCAGATTGGTTTGGCCGGTCAGCGTAAAAACCACGACGTTGCCCTTGTTGTTTAGAAGCTTGGCGGTGAGTTTCCCGCCAATGGTTCCGGCATTGTAGTTGTCGGTGCCGATGAAAAACAGGCGCTTGCTTTCCTCGGCGTCGGCGTCGATAGTAACCACCGGTATGCCCTGATCGAGCGCGGAATTAATGTCCGGGGTGAGCAAATTGGCGTCCGATGCCGATATCAGGATGCCGGCCGGTTTCTCGGCCACGGCATGCTTGAAGGCGTCGTGCTCAGCCTGCGGATCGTGGCCGTCAGGCCCCTGCATCTCCGACTTCACTTTCATTTCCGAAGCGGCATGGTTCAAGCCCTTTTGAGCTGTCTGCCAATAATTGATCTTCGTGTTGTCGGCAACCAGGATGTATTTCTCCGACGGCTCGTGCCCCCCGCCTGAACATCCAGTCATGATCAAAACGCCGGCCGAAACTCCTGCCGCGATGAGCACAGATAAGCTATCTCTTCGCATTTAAGTACCTAGTGCGGGATCATACCACGCTCCGCTTTCATGGAATAAGGCGACCAGAAAAGGCCGCCCGCAGCAGGAACGCCCGCCCTTCGTGGCGGGAGTAAGATCAACATAAAAAGCGCAAATTCCAGAGTCTGGTCATCGGAGAGTTTATGAGTGATGTGGCTGTCGAGATCCACGCTGTTCCGGCCCGCGTGGCTAAGGTTCCCGTGACGATTTCCCTAGATGGAAGGCCTGTCGAGGCAAGCGAAGGCGACCTTCTGATTGAAGCTTTGCTGGCCCAGCAGCCTATTCCGCACGTCTGTTATCACTCGGAGTTCATGGGGCCCATCCAGACGTGCGACACGTGCATGGTGGAGGTGAATGGACAACTGGTGCGTGCCTGCGGGACCAGGGTGTCGGCTGGTATGAAGGTTGCGGCGGCATCGGAACGAGCTCGCAAGGCCCGGAGCGACGCATTTGACGTCATCCTGGGTAATCACATGCTCTATTGCACGGTGTGTGATAACAACAACGAAAACTGCACAGTCCATAACACGGCTGTGGCTTTGAATGTCGAGCACCAGGTGCATCCTTTCAAACCGAAGCCGTACCCGGTAGACATGTCGAACCCGTTCTACCGTTACGATCCCAGCCAGTGCATTCTATGCGGGCGTTGTGTGCAGGCGTGCCAGACCGTGCAGGTAAATGAGACGCTTTCTATCGGCTGGGATATGGAATACCCGCGGGTTTTATGGGACGGCGGCCAGCAGATTGGCGGATCCAGCTGCGTATCGTGCGGGCACTGCATCACGGTCTGCCCCTGCAACGCGTTGATGGAGAAATCAATGCTGGGGGAGGCGGGATTCATGACCGGACTACCGCTGGATGCCCTGAACAAGATGATCGACGTAGTGAAGGCGATTGAGCCGGAGATGGGTTACGGGCCCATTATGAAGGTGTCGGAGACAGAGGCGAAGATGCGCGAGGAGCGCGTTAAGCAAACCAAAACGGTGTGCACCTACTGCGGTGTCGGCTGCAGCTATGACGTTTGGACCAAAGGCCGGAAGATCCTGAAGATTGAGCCGCTGCACGGTGATGCCAACCAGATTTCAACCTGCGTGAAGGGTAAGTTCGGATGGGATTACGTCAACCACAAAGACAGACTGCAAAAGCCGCTGATTCGGGAGGGTACGACATTCCGCGAGGCGAGCTGGGATGAAGCGCTGGGGCTGGTAGCGCGCAGACTTAGCGAGATTAAACAGCAGCATGGGCCGGATTCGATCGGCGTGGTCGTCTCGTCCAAGACGACTAATGAAGACGGCTATGTGATGCAAAAACTGGCGCGGCAGGTAATCGGCACAAATAATGTGGATAATTGCTCACGCTACTGCCAGTCGCCGGCGACGATCGGTTTGTTCCGCACGGTCGGTCTCGGCGGGGACTCGGGTTCCATTGAGGATATCGCCAAGTCGGCATTGATCTTGATTGTCGGCAGCAACACGGCGGAGAGCCATCCGGTGCTGGCGACCAGGGTGAAACGGGCGCATAAGCTGCATGGCCAGAAGCTGATTGTTGCCGACATTCGGGAACATGAGATGGCTTCGCGTGCCGATATCTTTTTCCGGCCTCGCCCCGGCACTGACCTGGTCTGGCTATCAGCCTTCAGCCGCTACATGTTGGACCATGGCTATGCGCGGGGGGAATTTCTCACGCAGTGGGTGAACGGGCTGGAAGAGTACCGGCGGAGCCTGGAACCGTTCACAATGCAGTTCGCATCCGAAATCTGCGAGGTGCCTCTTGAGACGCTCATCCAAGTGGCGGAAGAGATTGGCAAGGCGGAGAGCATGTGCGTGCTTTGGGCGATGGGAATTACCCAGCACACCATGGGATCGGATTCGTCTACTGCGATCTCCAATTTGCTACTGGTCACCGGCAACTATATGCGTCCTGGCTGCGGCGCTTATCCCCTGCGCGGGCACAACAACGTGCAGGGAGCGAGTGACATGGGCGCCATGCCCAACAATTTTCCCGGTTACCAGAGTGTTGAAGACGCGGCCATCCGGCAGCGCTTTGAAACGGCTTGGGGCGTAACTCTGCCACCGAAACGAGGCCTGGATAATCACCAGATGATCGATGCCGTCTACGATGGGCGGCTGCGGGCGATGTATTTGGCGGGAGAAGACATGATTTCCGCCGATGCAAACGCCAATCATGTGGCGGGCGGATTTGAGAAGCTCGATTTCTTCGTGGTGCAGGATATCTTCTTCACGGAGACGTGCCGTTATGCCGATGTTGTTCTGCCGGGCGCTCCAGCGCTGGAAAAAGACGGTACGTTCACCAGCACGGAGCGGCGTGTGCAAAGGCTGTATCAAGCTCTGCCTGAGCTAGGCGACAGCAGGGCCGATTGGAAGATTACGCAGGATATTGCGCGCAGGTTGGGAGCAAACTGGAACTACCAGCATCCTTCGGAGATTATGGCGGAAATGGCATCGTTGACGCCGCTCTATGCGGGAGCTCGCTACGACCGTCTGGAGGGATACAACACGCTACAGTGGCCCATTCATGAAGACGGGAGCGACGAGCCGATCCTGTACTTGAACGGCTTTGCCTTCCCGGATAGGAAGGCGCGTCTGTTCCCGCTTAAGTTCCGCGAACCTTCAGACCAGCCTGATTCCGAGTTCGATCTGTTTCTTAATAACGGGCGGCAATTGGAGCATTTCCATGAAGGCAATATGACGCATCGTGTGGCGGGGATCCATTTGGAGAATCCAGAGCGATACGTTGAGATATCGAGTGAACTGGCGGCGCAACGCGGTGTCAAGACCGGCCAGTGGGTACGTCTGGTTAGCCGGCACGGGGCCGTGAAGGTGAAAGCGCTGGTGACCGATCGTGTCTTCGGAAAACAGGTTTACCTGCCGCTTAGTTCGGAGGAAGGCCCGGTGAATGTGCTAACCGGCTCCCAGACGGACTCGGCCACCAACACGCCCGCCTACAAAGAGACGGCGATCAAGTTGGAGGTTTTGAATGAACATGGGAGCAATCCGCTAAAGATATTGAACTTCCGGTTTAACGGGCATCCGACGCCGCAAGCGGGCGTCGAGGTGGAACGCAAGTGGAAGCGTAGCGACTACAGAATGCCTGGCACGGATTCGCTGGTTCAGATTCAAACGAAGCATTAAGGAATAGACGACGATGGCACTAGCGGTAGATTTTCGGCAGTTCACGCCTCGTAATTCGCGGGCGGACTTGATCAGGAAGCTGGAGCAGGCGCCGGAGGAGCACGCGGAGGCGCTGCTGTCGGCTTATGACTTGTTGCAGAGGATGCATGAGAAGGGGCTGATTGAGCTGGCTAACGGCTTGCTCAGCGCCAGTGACACGGTTGTGGACAGGGCCGTCGATGTGATCAGCTCGAAGCAGGCGGTTACGGCTTTGCGGGCGCTGTTGATGGTGAGCAATCTGCTTAATTCGATTGATGCGGATGAGTTGCATAAGCTGCTGGCGGCGACCGATGCCAAGCCGCCTTCGCTGTGGGAGATCGGGAAGCAGGCTATGTCGGCGAATGCACGGCGGGGCATGGCAACCGGCGTTGGGTTGCTGAATTTGTTGGGAGCGGCTTTACGTAAGTAGAGCGGCACCATGGAAAGGTCTCGGCAAGCAGGAATGCACCACCTATGGCGCTATCCATTGTTCGTCGGCGGATGGGCCGTACAAGGCGGGTACAGGGATGTCGTTCAGGCGCAGGTAGACTCCGAGTTGGGCGACATGGTGAATCAGATGATCGAAGAACAAAGTCCGAAAAGTGATGGCGCGCGACTTGTTGCTGATCAGGTAATCGCCGAAGCTAAAGCGCCAGACGGCAGCCATCTGCTCATCGGTGGCTGCCGCGACGGCCGCGCGGCAGCCGGCAACATTCTGATCGAACTGTTTTAAACACTCTTCCCGTGACTTGTAGGTGAGGTCTGCTTGTGGATGCTTGGAGGCGGCCATGTCCATGCCTTCGTCCTGCATGATGTAGATTCCGAAAAGTGGCATGGTGGCGCAGTGCATGGCGAGCCGGCCCATAGCCATCGACTTGGCGTGCGGCCGGTAATCGGGCTTGTCCTCCGGGATACGTTCCAGCGTTCGGCGCGTGTTGGACATC
The DNA here is from genome assembly GCA_003163855.1 of Bryobacterales bacterium. Lineage (GTDB taxonomy): Bacteria > Acidobacteriota > Terriglobia > Bryobacterales > Bryobacteraceae > Bog-105. The sequence goes on from PLRJ01000087.1 coordinate 179,062, forward strand.
TCGACGTCAAAGTCTCCGAGCAGAACCTCTGCTATGGTCATCACTGATTTCTCTCCCACTTCAAGAACAGTGCGGCTAACGGAGGCAGATCCAGGGTAAGCGATTGCTGGAAGCCATTCAGCGGAATGGGCACCGACCTTGCTCCGCCGAAATTACCGCGTCCGCTGCCGCCATACACGCTGGCGTCGGTGTTCATCATCTCATGCCAGCATCCTTTGGCGGGTACTCCAATGCGATAGTTGTCATGCGGCACGGCGCTGAAATTACACACTACTGCCACAAAATTGCCATCACCATCCAGGCGCAGGAAGCTGATGACATTCTTTTCAGCATCGTTGGCGTCGATCCACTGAAAGCAGGTGCTGCTGGTCTCGTTCTTATAAAGGCACGGTTCCGATCGATAGAGATGGTTGAGATCGCCCACCAGGAGACTTATGGCAGCGTGCGGAGCGAGCTTTAAGAGATGCCAATCGAGGCTTGAGTCATGGGCCCATTCGCGCCGCTGGGCGAATTCGCCTCCCATGAAGATCAGTTTCTTACCGGGCTCGGCAAACATGTAGGCAAACAGCAAGCGCAGATTGGCGAATTTCTTCCAATCGTCGCCGGGCATTTTGCCCAGCAGCGATGCTTTGCCATAGACCACTTCATCGTGGGACAGAGGCAGTACGAAATTCTCGTTGAAAGCGTAGACCTGACGGAACGTTAGTTCGCCATGATGAAATTTGCGGTAAACGGGGTCCAAGGCCATGTATTGCAGGGTGTCGTGCATCCAACCCATGTCCCACTTCATGCCGAATCCGAGGCCGCCCATGAAAACCGGGCGCGAGACCAAGGGCCAGGCAGTGGATTCTTCGGCAATCGTCTCCACATCGGGATAGGCGCGGTAGATATCTTCATTTAGCCGCTTCAGAAAACTGATAGCTTCCAGATTTTCGCGGCCGCCATGGATGTTGGGAGTCCATTGACCGGGGCCGCGCGAGTAGTCGAGATACAGCATGGAAGCCACAGCGTCCACGCGCAATCCGTCGGCGTGATATTGGCTGAGCCAGAACAGTCCGCTGCTCAACAGGAAGCTGCGAACTTCGTTGCGTCCGTAGTCGAAGGCGAAACTGTTCCAATCGGGCTGAATTCTGCGGCGTGGATCAGAGGATTCGTACTCGTCGGCGCCGTCGAAGTAGCCGGGGCCATGCTCATCTTGAGGAAAGTGGGAGGGAACCCAATCGAGGATGACGCCTATGCCGTTCTGATGGAACAGATCAATCAGCGCCATGAAGTCCTGCGGGGTGCCGTATCGGCTGGTGGGGGCGAAGAAGCCGGTAGTCTGATATCCCCATGAACCGTAAAACGGATGCTCCATGATGGGCAGCAGTTCCACATGCGTGAAGCCCATCTCCTTGACGTAAGGAATCAACTGCTCCGCTGCTTCTTTGTATGTCAGGCTGCGATTGTTTTCTTCGGGTACGCGCCGCCAGGATCCGAGATGCACTTCATAGATGGAGATAGGCGCATCCAGACCGTTGTTGGCGCGGCGGTTCGCCATCCAATCGTCATCGTGCCATTGATAACTCAGATCCCAGACGATGGATGCATTTTGCGGTGGCGTCTCATTGAAGAAGCTGTAGGGATCGGCCTTGTCTGCGTGAAATCCGGATGCATTTTCGACGTGATATTTGTAGTGCGCGCCCGGATAGGCTCCCGGAATAAAAAGCTGCCAGATGCCGCCGTCGGAGCGCTGCATGTAGGAAGCGCCGGTGTTCCAATTGTTGAAGGTGCCGATTACGGAAACGGATTTGGCGGCTGGCGCCCAGACAGCAAACTGAGTGCCGCCGCGCTCAGGAAAAAAGTGAGCCCCTAGAACGTCTGAAAGTTTTGTATGTGTGCCCTCGCGTAAAAGATAAATATCGTCTTCAGTTAAATAGCGGCTGATAGTTGCCATTTTTTGGTTTTGTTATTCCACCAAGCTTAGAATGCCGCGAATGGGAATGCCGACCCAGCCCGGACGGTTGTTCAATTCGTAGGAAACTTCGTAGAGAGCCTTCTGCAGAAGAAAGGCGTTCAACAAAGCGTAGCGCTCCTGTTCGGAGGCTGGCGCGAACGAATGACCTGCAGCGTGCTGAAAATAGGCGTTCAAGTAAGCGGCGCTGACCCAGCCGTTCCATACGTCGGCCCACTCTTCCACTTTGCGCAGGCTCTCTGTGTCGTTGGGAACGCTGGGAATCAGCCCGAAAGATGCGGCGTACGCGGCATAGTGAAACGAGCGGACCATGCCGGCAACGTCTTTCAGCGCCAGGGTCTTGCCGCGCCGGTGCGCCAAGGGCCGGGCAGGCTCGCCTTCGAAGTCGATGATCATGAAATCGGCGCCCGTGTAAAGCACTTGCCCGAGGTGATAGTCACCATGATGTCTTATGCGCGAGGCGGCGACGGGCTCCGTTTTCAAGCAGGAGAATCGCCCCAGGATTTCACTTTCATAGAGCAGCAAAGTAGGCGATGCATCTTTTTCTCGCACCAAGGCTAAGGTAGATAAGGCCTGAGTGACCATCTCTTCCTGAAGGGCTTCGGCGTCGGAAGGCGCAAATGGCTCGGGAACGAAAGCGCCCTCTTTCGACGAGGATAGGGCAATATGCAACTCCGCAGTTCGCTGGCCTAGTAAGGCAGCCGATTGCAGGTAAGGGCCAATGAGCTGGGCGACATCAGATGGAGGCGGCAGTTTCATCAGCTGCAAAATGTTCTGCGTCGGAAGAGACGGCTGGATGGTGTTGGTAGCAGCCAGGGCCCGGCCGAAGAATGCACCCAGGGAATCGAGCGTGTGCTTCCAGGCGTCGCCTTGATTGGGAACAAACTCCTGCAAAAGCGCCGCTGCATAGGATGCAGTGTCCGTTTTATATTCCATCAGTCCCAGGACCGATGGCGTGTTGGGAAACTTGTGGCGGGTTAGATATTGGCCTATTTCGATATCGGGATTGATTCCGGCTTCAAGCTTGCGAAACAGCTTGGTGATGTAGCGGTCGCCGTAAATGATTGATGAATTGCTTTGCTCCGCGCGCGAAATGCGGCTGTCGGGCACCGTCGTCATATGCGCGCACTCGGTCTGAAAATAGGCGCTGGGCTCAGCCACAAATTCGCCGAACTGCCCAGGAAAGCTGGCTCCGCATGCCAGCGACTTGAAGAGAAGATCGCGAAAACCGCGCTCCGACAGGGCGCCATAAACCGTGACGTCCACGCCGTCTTCGGTCTCGAGTGTGGCTATTACGTCTTCGAACTCACCTTGATGGGCAGATGACGTAGCGGGCACCAGATAGCTGTCCGTTTCGCCATCTTCAAACTGCACCTGGGCTAGCAGAATCAAGAAACCGTTAGCCGTGGCGACATCCTGGATGTGAACGGAGACAAGTTGCCGGGCTTTCGATCGATACCAGCGGCGGTTGACCAGGAATACCGGGAGGGCTTGCTGTATCTGCAGCAAAAAGGGGTCGATGATGGTAGAGCCCATACGCGTAAGACACCGGATGGTGGCTTAGGCTTTCAATCGAAGTACTCGAAATCGGTTTCGGTGCGGACGCGCCGCCGAAGACGGAAGATATGTGCCGGCACACTGAAGGGATTGAGTTCGACATACGCGCGCGGACCCTTCCACAGGTAGCGTGCGCCGGTTAACAGGTCGTTTGCCTGATAGGGCTGGCTGCCGTCTATTTTCAACTGATCAAGATTAAGATCTAGAATTCCCGATTGGACATGATAGGGGTCCAGATTTACCACGGTAAGGATGACGTTTGCGGCGTCGGAAGAGCGTTTACTAAAGCAGATCAATTGATCGTTGTTTACAGGATGGAATTCAAGCGAAGCATCGCTCTGCATAGCGGCGTTCTCCCGCCGGATACGGTTCACCGCCGCTATTAACTCGCGCAAACTGTCGGGCCGTTCCAGGTTCCAGTGCCGGACCTGATACTTTTCCGAATCCAGATACTCTTCGCTTCCCTGCTTGATCGGCTTGCTTTCCATCAGTTCAAAGGCAGGCCCGTAAATGCCATAATTTGAACCCAAGGTGGCCGCAAGCAGGAAGCGGATCATGAAAGCAGGCCGCGTGCCCAACTGCAGAAACTCAGTGAGGATGTCGGGAGTGTTGGGCCATTGATTGGGGCGGAAAAACTCCTTTACCGGCGTTTTTGTCAGTTCCGTCAGATAAGCGGTTAACTCCACCTTGCCATTGCGCCAGGGGAAGTAAGTATAGGACTGACTGAAGCCAATTTTCGCCAGGCGGTACATGATCTTGGGCCGCGTGAAGGCTTCCGAAAGGAACAGGACCTCGGGACATTCGCGTTTCAACTCGGCGATGCACCACTCCCAGAAGGGAAAGGCCTTGGTATGCGGATTATCTACGCGGAAAATGCGAACGCCCTGCTGGATCCAAAAGCTGAAGACGCTTTTCAGCTCGGTCCACATGCCTTGCCAATCGACTGTTTCAAAATCGAAGGGATAGATGTCCTGGTATTTTTTCGGCGGATTCTCAGCGTATTGGATGGTTCCGTCAGGACGCTTGCGAAACCACTCCTCGTGTTCTTTGACATAGGGATGGTCAGGCGCGGCTTGAAAGGCGATGTCTAAAGCAATCTGAATGCCTAGGCTTTGCGCCTTGGCAACCAGGCTGCGAAACTCATCTAGCGTGCCTAACTGGGGATGGATGGCCTTGTGTCCGCCTTCAGCGGCGCCGATGGCCCAGGGACTGCCGGCGTCGTCCAGCTCAGCCACTACGCTGTTGTTCTTGCCTTTGCGAAACTGCACGCCGATGGGATGAATGGGCGGCAGATAGAGGACATCGAAACCGAGTTCGGCCACATAAGGGAGGCGCGCTTCGCAATCGGCAAAGGTGCCGTGTTGGCCTTCAATGGGCGCAGTGGAACGCGGGAAGAATTCGTACCAGGCGCTGAAGCGCGCGCGGACGGGGTCGACGGTGAGCGGGAGGATGTGATCGAGTTCGGTCGCAAAACGGCGGTCCGGATAACGCAGTACTAAAGAATGAAGCGACGACTCGGTGGCTGCTGTGCGTAAGGCTTCCAGGCTATCTTCGCTCCGAAGCAGTTCCGCAGTTTCTTTCAAGTTTGCGGCATCTCCGCCCTTGGCGCGCTCGCCGGCTTCCGTGATCAGATTCGCACCGATCAGATAATCGAGCTTCGTATCGGTCAAGGCGTTGATGCGCTTCAATAGATCGCGATGCCACGTTTCCCAATGATCGACCCACGCATGGACCGTGTATTCATAGCGGCCCAGTTCTTCCACCAGGAAGGAAGCTGTCCAGCGGTCATTGTTTAGAAAGGTGAAGGGAGTCTCGCGCCAACTGGTTTCGCCTGCATGGCGGTAAAGCAGCACGCCGGCCACGGAATCGTGACCGTCGGTAAAGATGTCCGCTTCCACCACCACTGAGTCGCCGACGCTTCGCTTGGCGGGGAAACGGCCGCCATCCACCTCCGGCGTTACACTCTCGATAATTACACGTTGTCGTCCGTCTAATCGCGGCTTTTCCATGTTGTTAACCTTTGCTGATTAGATGGCTATAGAGGTCGATTGTTTGGTCCGCAATTGCCGTCCAACTGAAAATATCTTCGACGCGCTTTCTTCCAGCCTCGCCGAAACGTTTGCATTTCGGTTCGTCAGCCAGCAGATCGTTGATTCGCGCCGCCAAGTCGCGCGCGAACTTTTCGGGGTGAACGGGAAAGCTGGTGGCTGGGTCCTGCTCAAATGGCACTAAGAAGCCGGTTTCGTTATCGACCACCACTTCCTTGATTCCGCCGGTGGCGCTGGCTACGACGGGCGCGTGGCAGGCCATGGCTTCCAGGTTGATGATGCCAAAGGGCTCGTAGACGGAGGGGCAGCAGAACACGCGCGCGTTGCTGTAGAGCTGAATGACTTCGGGTTTTGTAACCATTTTTTCAATCCAGAGAATGCGCGGATTCTGTTTGCGTGCCTCGGTCACCTTGGCGCGCATTTCAGCGGCGATCTCAGGGGTGTCGGGCGCTCCGGCACAAAGAACAACCTGCGTGTCTTTCGGCAGGTATTGAATGGCTTCCACCAGGTGCGTTACGCCTTTCTGGCGGGTGATGCGCCCGACGAAAAGCACGTAAGGCTGCGTTTTATCGACGCCATATTTGTCTAACGCGTCGGTGTTCGACGCCGGTCGATATTCTTCTAGGTCAATCCCGTTGTAGATGACATGTATGCGCGAGGGATCAATCGCCGGATAGGCGCGGACGATGTCTTCGCGCGTGCCTTCCGAAACCGCAATGACTGCGTCGGCATCAAGAATGGCCGTTTTTTCAATCCAGGAACTCATGGCGTAACCGCTTCCCAGTTGCTCGGCTTTCCAGGCGCGCAAGGGCTCCAGGCTGTGCGTGGTCAGGACGAAGGGAATGTTGTAGAGCTTCTTGGCCAGAAATCCCGCCATGGAGGCGTACCAGGTGTGGGTATGCGCCACATCCACGCCCGACAGCGCCTTAACTTGAGTTAGATTCAGGCTGACAGTTTCGAGCGCGGTCTTGAATTTGCCCTCGGTGCCTTCGCTGATTTCCTTCCAGGGTTCGGAGCCGCGGACGTGAAGTGGGCCGTTGTCGGTGTTCTGGTCTCCCCAGCAATGAACGTCAACTTCAATTTTCTTGGCCAGTTCCCTGCTGAGATACTCAACATGGACTCCGGCGCCACCGTAGACGTTGGGTGGGTATTCGCGGGTAAATAAGGCAGCTCGCATGGCTCATCCGAAGCTATCATGCGCACTATGTCAGTCGCTGAAGCGGAGTACCTGCCACAAATTGCTGAAGTCGTCGGTCCAGGGGCGCAGGTTTTTGGGAATGGGGATGGCGGTTAGCTGGCCCTTGAACAGCGGATTCTTGAAGAATGCTTCGTTGCTGGAAACCAGTATCCAGGTGGCTCCGTAAACTTCGTTTTTATCTTCGTCGTCCGTCTCAATCTGCCAGGCTTGCTTGTGGTCGGCCTTGGCGTTCATGGCGACGATGGGCGCCAGGTCGAGATAGTGGTTTGAAATGTGAAAGGCAATCACTCCGCCCGGCTTCATGTGATGCCAGTACATGGCGCATGCTTCGGCCGTGATGAGGTGAACCGGAATCGCGTCGCCCGAAAAGGCATCGACCACGAGTAAATCGAGGTTTTGCGGCGGCTGCCCCTGCATGACCAGGCGGGCATCGCCCAAAGTGGTCTCGATATGCGCGGGCGAATCTTTAAGATAGGTAAAGCTGTTACGGGCAATTTGAAACACCAGCGGGTTGATGTCATAAAAGCGGATCCAATCGCCAGCTCGGCCATACGCCGCCATTGTGCCGGCGCCCAGTCCGATGATCCCGGCACGCATGGGTCCGGCCGTTTCCAACGTTCTCCATGCCAGGCCCACGCCTGAGTTACGGCCATAGTAAGTAGTGGGCGAGGTGTGCAGCGCCACGGCCATAATCTGCATGCCGTGCGTGATGGTGCCGTGATTGAGCTGGCGGATTACCAGGTTCTGCTCGTCTTTGAATTGGTCAACTCGCAAGGCGCCATAGAAGTTGCGGCCGGCAAAAATGGAGACGTTCATAGAGCGGCGAAGCAGGTCTCCCGAATAGGCTGTTAACACGAGAGCGGCGGCTGCAGCGGTAAGCCATAGACCCATGCATAGTTGGAACGGCTTCCAGGTGGCGCGCTCGCGCCAGAAGACGAATAACAACAGAGCGGCGGAGCCGGCAAAGGCGATGGGATATTCGTACATGCCATTGAACAGGTGAGGTGCGAGTAAGGCGATCAACACGCCGCCTAATGCTCCGCCAGCGGCCAGGCATAAATAGAAAGCCGTCAAGTGCCCGGCGGCCGGTTTCATCCGTGCCAGTTCCCCGTGGCAGGCCATGCAACATACGAACAAGGAAAGCGACATCAGCGGAACTATGATTTTGATTTCACCGTTCTCAAGTGTGCCCGATGCCGACGCGAAACAGGCGAGTGCGGGTAGCACCAGCGGGATGAAAAGAATGCGGCGATACCAGAAGCTGCTTTCAAAACTCAAGATGAAGCTCAGCAGATAGATGCTTAAAGGGAGGACCCAGAGGAGCGGCATGGGCGCAATGTTCTGCGTCAACAGGTTGGTTACCGTAAGCAGCAAAACCGACGCACATGCGGCTAAAGCCAGCCATAAGAAAACTGTCATGGCTTTTAACGGCGGCGCATTTTCTTCCACGACATCCGCTTGGGGGCTTGATGAAGCGGTGCGGGAGGCGATCAGGGCGGTAGACACGCACAGCATGGCAAAAATACCGAATGCCGCCGACCACATCCAAGCCTGTTGATGGCCCGGAAACAGGGGTTCCACCAGCACCGGATAAGCCAACAGCGCCAGCAGCGAGCCGGCATTCGATAAAGCGAAATAGCGGTAGGGCAGCTCGCCAAAGCGTTTGGCAGCATACCAATTTTGCAACAGGGGGCTGGTGGCTGACAGCAGGGTGTAAGGCAGCCCGACGCAACCGGCAAGAACGGCTAAAACCAGCCATGTGGGGTCGTCGCCGGGATTGGGTTGCCACTTCGCGTTAGGAAGAATAGGCAGCGTTGCCAGCGAGGCTACCAATAAGACGGAGTGAATTACAACCTGCCACTTGAGCGGAAACAGGCGCGCCAAGGCGTGCGCATAAAGGTAACCGAGCAGCAGACTCGCCTGGAAAAACAGCATGCAGGTAATCCAGACCGCGGCCGAGCCGCCGAACCACGGCAGGATCAGCTTCGAGACCAGCGGCTGGACCAGGAACAGCAGGCAGGCGCTGGTAAGTATGGTGACGCCGAATAGCAATGGCAAGGGTAGGGCGGACTTGCGCGTGGCGTACGTCTCGTTAATGGTTGCTGGAGAGGCGGAGGTTGACACAGTTGTAGTCGGTTATTGGGCTAAAGACGTTCGCGTGGCGTCTTGGGCTCGCACAGATTCTTTCAGATGTAAACCATGATATGTCAGGTGTTGGTTCAGCATTTTAGGATTGTTGGCGAAGTAAGAATCATTGCGTCGCGCCGAAGTTCTTCAGAACCCTAAACTAATCCTAATTCCGCGCGATAAGGCATTGAGGTATTCAGATTGCTACTTTATAGATCGAGATCGCGCGGGAGACTGCTTGCGCTAGTCGCCTTAACCATAGGCCTCTCCGTTTCGGCTGAAAAACTGCTGGCCTTGGATGATACAAATCCCGCCCCCAAAGTGGATCAGGATAAGGCCGCGACTTCGAACTCAGGCGAGGGAATTCGGCGTTGGCTCGATTTGAACACCCTGTCGTTCAGCTTCCGGTATCGGAATCAGACGGATTCAGACGACTATCGTTTTTTTGATAACTGGCAGCAACGCAGCCTTATCGATGGCCGGCTCAAGCTGGACGCCGACGGCAAATATGCCGTTCACTTTCATGTATCTTCTGGGCGAACCTTTAACTGGGCTTACTCAGATGAGATAGGAAACGATTTCCAATACCGAACTACCGGAGCCACAGCGGCCGTACCGGCGGCAATTCTTCCGCTGCTTTATTCCGCAGTACTTGCTGATCCGGCCGATTACCAAATGGCTAAGCTAGCGCCTTCACGCGGCTGGGAGATGAGCTTTCGCCAGCTCTATTTCAGCGCCACGCCAGTCAAGGAATTGTCATTCGAATATGGGTCGATTGGCATAGAGCGAGGTGCATCCACGGAGGCTACCACGTACGATGATGACGGTTATCTGACGGGTGAACGTCTTCGTATTCTTGCCCCCGATCATCTGTTTTTTGACCAGATTGCGATCACTTTCGCTTATGAAGGAGACCTTTTCCAGACGAGTTTCTTCAATCGTGCAGAACGCCTTGGGCAATCCAACTATCATCAGTTTCTGGCGAGCAAACGATTCGGCAATCGCCTAAGCACGTCGATCGACTACACGTTCGACAAAGGAACGCATACCCTCCGTCAAGCGCTGCTCTTGAAAGTGCCCGAGTTGAAGGCGATCGACTCGGTGCGGCCGGAACTTTACCAGAGATTGAATGACAAGGTGCTCTCGGGCCAGACTTATGACTCTGGAAGTGGTTTAGCGATTACCGCGTCGAAGACGTTTGCCAAGCGATTCCAACTGGAAGGCGGCTATGCGGGGATTGACGAGCAATACGGTGTGCTGACTGGGATACGGATTATGGCACTCTTCGGCTTCTCCATGAACGGAGATGCATTTCTAACCGGCAACCGGGTATTTACCAGGGCAAATTGGAAAGTAACGCCCTACATTACTTTCTTTGGCTACTTCACGCATCAGGTCACTACTCCGCCTTTGATAGATACCAACCTTAACAAACAGTCGCTGAACGGCGGGGCAACTATTAACTTCCAGACCATTTTGACGAAAATGCACGTTCTTTAGTTTGCCGGGCGGTGCAGGCTTGGAGTGGAAGAACGGCATCACTTGGCTAATGCCTTCGCAATGGCGTCTTCGGCTAGCGGCGACATCACTAGGTAGCCTGCATCGTTCGGATGCAGGCCGTCGTAAGTCAGTTCCTGCTTGAACATCTTATGGTCGTCGAGCAGGGCGGAATAGTAGTTCAGATAGACAAGGCCGTTCTTGGCGCAATAGCTCTCTATCCATTTGTTGAGGGCGATAATTTTGTCGGGCGGCCGGCGCTCGGTTTGCGGCTTGATGTAATCGCAGACAGGCATCACAGACGATAGAACCACTCGTATTTGATTCGCTTGGGCCAGTTCCACCATGGATGTCAGATTGCCTTCGATTTCTTCAAGGGTTTCTGGACCTGTGTTGCCGGCAATATCGTTAGTGCCAGCTAGGATCACGACCACTTTCGGTGTCAGATTGATGACGTCAGGCCGGAAACGGATCAGCATTTGGGGGGTGGTTTGACCACTAATGCCGCGGTTGAGATAAGGCTTGCCGGGAAAAAATTTGCCGTGCGTGCGGCCCCACGCGTCGGTGATGGAATCGCCCAGGAAGACCACGCGATTCTCAAGCGGCGTTGGCGGGGGTACTTTGGCATTTTCATCACGATAGCGGCCTAAATTCGCCCAATCATGCAGGATCTTTTCGTCGTGCGCGAGTTGCGTCTGCATCTTGCTCAGATCAGGCGTTGCTTGGAAGGCAACAGTCATTAGGAGGATAGCGGCAATCACTCTTGGAGGTTATCGCATGGGAGGCGAAAGCCGCCGGCTTCGGCAAGAGTCTGCTCGCCCATGCCGCCGGTCAATTTACCTTGCGCCAGTGTAGGTGAACCGCCGCCACTACCACCGCAACCCGCGATCGTCTGTTTCAGCACGGCTCCTGCGTTCAAGCCGCTGTCGGGGGAGAATCCGATCAAGACACTGTCCGGGCTCAGCAGCAGGATTCCCGCCTTGCTTTGGGAAAGATAAGCCTGTGCTTTGGAACGCTGAGCTTCATCGATGCGGGCTACTCGCTGGCATAAGCGGCGTAAACCGTCGGCGGAAGGCGAAGAAGCATTGTAAAGGTCCCTGCCCTCGCGTTCGGCCAGATGTTTCTCAAGACGCTGCCGTTCCTTCTCGGCGTCGGTCAGACGCTGGCGCAGGGTCGTGAAGTGATCAAGCGTCTGATCAAATGGCGTACCCGCCAGCCGCGCCAGTTGGGACAGTGTACGCAGGTCTTTTCGAGCCAAACGGATTGCCCGCTGGCCGCATGCGAACTCCAGGCGGATGTTACCGCGCATCTTTTCCGTTCGGCGCAATTGCATAGGCAGCACCTCCGATAAGTTGCGGACGTGCGTACCTCCGCAGGCGCTGCGATCGTAATGGTCGATGTTGACGATCCGCAGAGTACCTGACCGGTCGCTCTGTTTGCGCAAACCGGCTGCGGATTCGGCTTCTTCAAACGAGACTGTGACACAGGAAGAGCCACGTGCGGCTTCGTTCACCTGTTCCTCAAGCGCGCTTAGCTGGGCCTCGCTCAGTTCTTTTAGTTGGAGGTCGATGGTGGAAACTTCGCTGCCCATGTGGAAACTGAGCGTGGCGGCATTCAGCATCTGGTCGCATACGGCGGAAAGCAGGTGCTGGCCGGTATGTTGCTGCATGTGGTCGTAGCGGCGCTCCCAGTCGATTGCGCCGCTGACGGTTGAACCCTTAAGCGGCGATCGCAAAACGTGGGCGATTTGGTCGCCTTCATCTACGACATCTTCAATGGGAATGCCGTTCAGGGTGCCTAGGTCATGCGGTTGGCCGCCGGACGTGGGATAGAAGGCTGTCTGGTCGAGATAAATCCGGTTTGAATCCGCGACATCGCCAACGGCATTCGCCTGGAAGTCGCGCAGGTAGCTGTCGGCGTAATAGAGACGTTTCGTCGCCACAACTATAATGTAGTAATTAATGTCGCTACGTGAGCACATAAGGGCCATAAAACGGGAGGATCCGGCTGCCAAGAGCAGTTTGGAGATCATTCTGGCTTACCCGGGCTTCCACGCCGTTCTGCTGCATCGCGTCTCAAGCTGGTTCTACAGGCGAAAACGCTATGTGATCGCACGCGTAATCTCGCATATCGGCCGCATCCTCACGGGGATTGAGATTCACCCCGGCGCTCGCATTGGGCAGCGCCTGTTTATCGATCACGGCTTCGGGGTCGTCATCGGAGAAACAGCCGAAGTGGGTGACGATGTATTGCTTTACCAGGGCGTGACGCTGGGCGGGACCGGCAACGAGCGTGGCAAACGGCATCCTACGGTAGGGAACCGGGTTGTGGTCGGTACAGGGGCATCGGTCTTGGGAAACATTACCCTGGCCGACGATTCGAAAGTGGGCGCGGGTGCCGTGGTGGTGCATTCGGTCCCGCCTGGCGCCACCGTGGTAGGAATACCGGGCAAGGTTGTGAAGTCTTCTAAGGACGCGTTTGGCTCCTTGGAGCATGGCCGCATAGCTGCTTGCGCGGAATCGGAACCGGCCGATCTTGAACAGTTGAACGACCGCATACGCGAACTGGAAGCGCTGATCAGGCTGCTGTTGGATGAACGCGTCGGTCAAGCCCGCGGCTGAGATTTAAACGAGTAGCGCAGGCTGTTTGCGGCGAGCAGCTTCAATTCTTCGCGCGAGAACCCGAAGATCTGTGCCGCCAGCGTGAATTCATGCAGCAGGTCGGTTGAAAACAGCGCCGGATCGTCCGTACCCAGGACTATCGGCACCCCCGCGTCAAACAGCTTGCGCAATGGGTGCTGGCGCAGCGTGGCAACGGCTCCGGTGCAGACGTTGCTGGTAGGGCAGACTTCCAAAGCAATCTGCTTTTCGCGCAGATAGGTCAGCAATTCCGGGTCGTCTATCGAGCGGATGCCGTGGCCGATGCGCTGTGCGCCGATCTTCAGCGCCTGCCAGACTGAATCGGGTCCGGCGACTTCTCCGGCATGGCAGGTCAAACCTAAGCCGGCTTCTTTCGCCTGTGCATACAGCTCATGAAACAGCAGGGCGGGTCCGCGCTCTTCATCACCGCCGATACCGATGGCCACAACTCCGTTAGCGGCATTCTCCCTGGCCAAGGCGAAAACCCTGGCAGCGTCGGCGGCTCCAAACTGCCTGATAGCGTCGAAAATCCAGCCCACCTCAATCCGCTTGAACGCCTTCACCTCGCGCTGAATGGCTTCATAAACAGGTTCCAGTTGCTGGCCTTTCCACAGAATTACCCCGACGGACAGAGTAACTTCGGCGTAGAGCACGTTTTGCGCTGCTAGTTTTTCCAGCAGCCGCCTCGTAGCCAGTGCATAGGCGGCGGGTGAATCCAGGCGTTTGGTCACCCAGACGTAAGATTTAAGAAAACCGGCAAAACCGTTGTAATGGAAGTTCGATTGAATGTCATCCATTGACAGTGATGGGTCAAGCTCATGAATGGTGGCCGGATCGACCGAGCCTTCCAGGTGCAGATGCAGCTCTGCTTTCGGCAGCGAGCGCAGGAAATCTTGAAGGTTTTCGTCGTCTGACACTAGACCTCTACTACAGCAGATGTTCCCTGACATAATGATCGTGCGATATGACTGACCAAGAGATAGAAGCAATAACAGGCGGATACCACGGTGACGCCTTCGCCGTGCTTGGACCGCATTCGCTGGGTAGCCACAACGGGAGCGGTAAGGCACATTGGGAAGTTCGGACGCTGCAACCGCAGGCGAAAGAAGTAAGCCTGCGCTTTGATGGAACCGACATCTCAATGGAGCGCTCGCATCCAGCCGGGCTTTTCACGGCCTCGGTGCCTGCGCAGCCGGTTGGTTACAAGCTGTTGGTTACAGATTATGCCGGCCACACAGCGGAAGTGGAGGATGCCTACCGGTTTCAGCCGCTCATCAGCGATTTCGACCTCCACCTGCATTCCGAAGGCACGAACTACGAAGGCTACAACTCCTTCGGCGCCCATGTCGTGACGGTGGAGGGAGTGGTGGGCACGCGCTTTGCGTTGTGGGCCCCCAATGCCATTGTGGTTAGCGTTGTTGGCAACTTTAACGACTGGGACACGCGGCGTCATCCCATGCGGGCACGCACCGGAGGCGTTTGGGAGATCTTTATTCCCGGCGTTGAATTGGGAACGCCCTACAAATACGCGGTGAAATCGCGCTTTCGCGGCTATAGCCAGATGAAGTCCGACCCTTATGGCTTTTCCATGGAAACGCCTCCTAAATCCGCCTCCATCGTGGTTGATCTGGATAAGTACCAATGGAACGATCAGGCCTGGATGGAGCAGCGCTCAACCGCGAAAAATCTGGACGGCCCCATGTCGGTGTACGAAGTTCATGCGGGCTCGTGGGTGCGCGGCGAGCACAACCGCTATCTGACTTATCACGAACTGGCCGACAAGCTGGTGCCGTATGTGAAGAAGATGGGTTACACGCATATCGAGTTGATGCCCATTGCCGAGCATCCTTATGCGCCATCGTGGGGCTATCAGGTAACGGGATATTTCGCTCCCACATCGCGCTTCGGCTCACCGGAAGATTTCATGTACTTCGTCGATCGCTGCCACCAGGAGGGCATCGGCGTCATCATCGACTGGGTGCCGGCGCACTTCCCGAAAGACGCGCATGGGCTGGCATTCTTCGATGGCACCGCGCTTTACGAACACGAAGATTCGCGGCTGGGCGAGCATCGCGACTGGGGCACGCTGATTTTCAACTTCGGCCGTAACGAAGTGCGCTCGTTCCTGATTTCGAATGCAATGTTCTGGGTTAAAAAGTATCACGTTGACGGGCTGCGCGTGGACGCGGTAGCTTCCATGCTCTACCTGGATTATTCGCGCAAAGCGGGTGAGTGGATTCCAAACATTCACGGCGGCAACGAGAACCTGGAAGCCATCAGTTTCCTGCGCAAGACAAACGAACTGGTGCATCAGGTGCCGGGCGCGATGACCATTGCCGAGGAGTCCACTTCCTTCACCGGCGTCTCGCGTCCGGTCTATCTGAACGGGCTCGGCTTCACCATGAAGTGGAACATGGGTTGGATGCACGACATGCTGCATTACTTTGAGCGTGACCCGATCTTCCGTAAATATCACCAGAATGACATCACCTTCAGCATGGTGTATGCGTTTACCGAGAACTTTGTGCTGCCCATCTCGCACGACGAGGTGGTTTACGGCAAGAAAGCTTTGCTGAACAAAATGCCGGGAGATGAGTGGCAGCGCTTTGCCAACGCGCGGGCCTTTCTGTCATACATGTGGGGACATCCTGGCAAGAAACTGCTCTTTATGGGCTCCGAGATAGGCCAGACTGCCGAGTGGAATTCGGAGTCGCAGGTGGAGTGGTGGCTGCTCGACTTCGAGATCCACCGGCGCTTCCAGGCGTTCTGCGCGGCGATAAACGCGCTCTACAAGAGCGAGCCGGCGATGTATGAGGTGGACTTTCACTGGACGGGTTTTGAGTGGATTGACTTCCACGATTCGCACAATTCGATAGTCGCGTTCATCCGCAGGGCGAAGCGGCGCGAAGATCACCTGGTATTCGTGTGCAACTTCACGCCAACGCCGCAAAGAAGGTATCGCATTGGATTTCCGGAAGCGGGCCATTACCGGGAGATTTTCAATTCGGACGCAGAGATTTTCGGCGGCAGCAATATGGGGAATGGCGGTTACATCAATGCGGAGCCGACGCCGTCGCACGGGAAACCGGCATCGGCTGAGTTGATTATTCCACCGCTTGGGGTCTTGGTGTTTAAGCCAGGACGTCCGTTGCCGCCGCTGCCGGCGCCGGCAGCGCAGCACGAGTAGAGGCCAAAAGTGGATGGAGGCAGGGTTTCTCAATAAGGTCGATCGCCCCGGAGTGCGCACGTTAGAATAAGATCTCAAACCCAGCAAACGGGTGAGACGTCCCCTAGTTACCCAGTCGAATTATCGACCGGTGGCCGACCGTAATGCGTGCACCAATATCAACATCTGCTGTTTGGCGATTCGCCGCCAGTTTAGCAGTTATATTCGTCGCGGGTTTGCGGAGCCAATCTGTCTCTCCGCGTATTCTCACTATTCGACTCCTGAACGCCAAATCCGGGAAACCGATGCGGCAACAGAAAGTGACTATCCGTTGGAACCAGGACTTTATGTCCTCTGAAGTAATGGTCAACAGTGACGGTGTTGCGCGCTTCGACGTACCGCCCGGAGCTACGAAGTTCATCATGCTTAGTGGACCGAAAAAGGGAGCAGAGACGGCACGAGTCGCATATCTCGACTGTAATGACCAGAACTCGCGTCTCATCAGAGTTGCAGAAGTTTCCGTTTCCGGCGTCGTTCCACAGAATAAATGTGCTGGTACGACCGTATCGCCGCGCCCTGGTGAAATTGTTTTTTGGGCTCTCCCTAGGCCATTTTGGGATTTTCAATAACTGTGATTCTTGGGTTTCCGGAGTTTCCGGGACAGCCACCGAGCCTGTGGCAAATAGAACTGCCCTAAAGTAATTGTTCGAACAAACAAGTTTGACTAGAGTGGGTAACTAGGGGACGTCTCACTCGTGGGTAACTAGGGGTAACTAGGGGACGTCTCACTCGTTTACCAGAGGGTTTCCGCGGCTTCCGCGACTGTCATCTCAACGCATTGACCTCCCGCACCAACCGAACAGGGGCAAAAATTCCGCGGCAAATTCTGGACCTTCCTATACGAGCCATACCGGAGGCCATCTTCCCAAGAACCCACCACCTTTCGTTTCGCAAAACGCCCAAAACCGCCCCTTTCACCCCATCCCAAATCCCCACCGCAAAGACCCCAGCAACCTCTCGCGCCAGCACAGCCGCCTCACCCGCCGCCGCCTGAACATTGCGAAAGCGCAAAGGGGGCGGTTGCGCCCCCCCAGGGAGGAAAGTCGACGAAATGCAATCCCGCCGCCGAGGCGAGGAGCGGCATAAAATCAGACGCGCCGCCGAATACTACCTCTGCTGCCAGCAGGACCCCGCCTGGACCTTCATTCCGGCCGGAATGGGGTTCGAATTTTCACTTGACGAAATGTTCACCCAGGTCGCCACCATGCAAGCAAGGAAAGAACGCGACGAGTTCCCCGAAGTGGCCATTCCCCGCCGCACCAGGAAGCTAAGAAAGGAGTACGCCGCCGAATTCGCCAAAACAAACGCCGCCAAACCCGAAATCAGGCGCGACTTCGCCTCGAACCAGACGGCACCACCCGCGCCTGCGCCCCAACTTCGCCTGTTCAACACCCGTGGCGGCCATTCAGTCCTGCCGAAAGTCGAATTTGTTCCCCTTTCGACGGGGCCGTTTACACCGCCACTCCTGCGCCGCTTTCCCAACAAAAGCTACCGCAGACCCAATAGATAGTAAAAATCCTAATTCGTTTTCTGATAGCTTGTTATTGCGACTTAACGGTTGCCAGAATATGCTAGACAACATACTCGCAAAGTATTGGGAGTAACAGGGGAAACTTGATTCTCACAGTTAGAGGAAAAAAATGAGGAATACAACATTAAGATGGTGTGCACACGTTTGCATCCTTCTTGCAGTTTCATTTTGCGTCTGCCTATCCGCATTCGCCCAATCCGACACCGGAACCATTTCCGGCTTTGTCAAAGATCCAACCGGCTCGGTGGTGCCAAACGCCAAAGTCTTGATTAAGAGTGAGGCAACCGGCGAAGAACACGCGGTAACTACTGATGCCTCCGGACACTACACCGTCACCAACCTGGTGCCGGGCCTTTGGAGCCTTGAAGTGCAAGTTCCGGGCTTTAAACATTTTGAAAGTAAACACAACACGCTCCAGGCGAACTCAAGCATCGAACTCGATGGCAACCTGGAAGTAGGCCAGACGACCGAAACCGTAGAGGTGACGGCAACGGCGCAAGTGCTGCAGACCGAATCGGGTTCAGTGCAAGCTGAAGTTACCGGCACGCAGATCCAGGACCAGGAACTGAATGGCCGCAGTCCCATCTACGCGTCGCAGTTTCTTCCCGGCGTGCGCAGCAGCGGCACTCTGGGCGACTTCAACGGCGTTGGTCTTAGCGGAAATCCGTTCAGCATTAACGGTTCGCGTTCACAGGACACGTTGGTGACCGTGGATGGCGCGCCGGCCATGCGTACGCGTGCCAATGGCGCCGTAATTGGCGTTGGCGACGTGGATGCGACCCAGGAAATTCAAGTGCTGACCGCCGACTATGCGGCCGAGTATGGGCGCGCGGCGGGTGGCCAGATTCGTATGGTTACCAAGAGTGGAACCACCGACTTTCACGGCAGTCTTTATGAGTACTTCCGGAATTCCGATTTGAACGCCAACACCTGGAGCCGGAATTTGAGTACTTCCACAAATTTTGCGTCTCCCTTCCGCTACAACAATTTCGGATTCTCCTTCGGCGGTCCGATAGCGATTCCCGGCAAGTGGGAGAAGTTACGTCAGAAGGTTTTCGTCTTCGTGGCTAGCGAATGGACACGAGAGCGGAATACGCAGACGCAGACGCAGGCCGTTCCCACAACTCTGATGCGTCAAGGCAACTTCAGTGAATTGCTTTCGGCCAATCCCTGGTACAGCGGTGTGCACCAGATTTACAATCCTGGCACCTGCACCAAAGTGGGCGCGGCGGGATGTGTACCGATTCCGGGCAACGTCATTCCTGCCAGTCTTCTAAGCCCCAATGGCATCGCGATCCTGAATGCCTACCCGGCCGTGACACCAGGATTTCTGCAAGGAACGCAGAATTGGGTGGCGCAAGCGGCCCAGCCCATCAATCAGCGCAAGGATATCTGGAACCTGGATCTCGTTCCAAACAACAACAATCACATCGAGATCAGACGTTCAGGCTTGGCTTACTCCGAATATGACCCGTTCGACCAGGGATCGGGCGAAACCGCCAAATACTTCAATCGTCCTAACCAGACCAATACCGTGGCTTGGACATGGACCGTTAATCCCACGCTGATCAATGAATTGCGCACTACCTACAGCCTGGACGACGTTTACATCCCAGTGAATAAGAGCGAGATCGGGTTCAACCGGCAGAACTTGCCTGATCCGATCACCTACCCTTATTTGTTCGGCGCAAAAGACATCACGGGGAAGATTCCCACCGTCAGCTTGAACGACAACTTCTACAGTTTGGCGGGCGGTCCTTACCCGTCACACTCAGCTGGACCCATCTTCTCGGCCTCGGACAGTCTGACCAAGGTTGTGGGTAATCACACTTTGAAGTTTGGCTTCTACTTCGAATACGCGGGCGAGAACGACGGCGACCAGATCAACGTTTCGACGGTTCCCGGAGGCAGCAACAACCAGAACGGAAACTTTGTCTTCACCGATGGCGGCACTGGAGCAACCTCGGGAGTCAGCATAGCGAACCTGGCGATGGGCTATGCCGACAGCTACACCGAAATTGGGCCGCGCGCCTTCACCATCTGGCGCAGGCCGATGTTTGAAGAGTTCGCCCAGGATTCATGGAAGGTTACGCCGAAACTCCATATCGACTACGGCGTTCGGATGACCACCGTCGTCGGCTTCCATCCGCTGTGGGGCAACGCCGACTACTTTGACGGCGCACTTTACAACGCCTCGCAGGCGGTGCAAGTCAATGCCCAGGGCAACGTGATTCTGGGAACCGGCAACCCGTACAACGGCATTGTCATCCCCGGATTCAGCAGCTTTCCGAGTTCCGCCAATGGACGCGTGTTAGCAGCCAGTTCGAACATCTGCGATAACGCATCGTGCAACAGTCTGTTCGATCCTAATCTGCCGAAAAGCTACATAAAGAACACGAACGATTTCCAGCCGCGGCTTGGAATCGCCTATCAATTGGACGAGAAGACCGTAATTCGCGCGGGTGCTGGCGAGTTCTCCACGGCCATGCCCCTGCTGGACAACGTTTTCCCTGGCGGCAACTCGCCCTTCCAGCCCTTCGTGACGGTGCAAAACGTTAAGGTGGATAACCCAGGTGCTGCGCTAACCAGCGGCACGGCTGCACCCATTACCGTAACCACCCTGAACCCGAAACTACAACAGCCAGTGGCATGGAACTGGAACGTCACCTTCCAACGCCAACTGCCTTTGAGCTCCACTCTCTCGGTCGCTTACGTTGCGCACCGCGGCTATCACGGCTGGGATGTCTACGACATCAATCAGGTGCAGGCCGGTACGTTGCAGGCGAATCCGACCGCGAATATCAACCAGCTGCGTCCCTACAAGGGATACGCCGCCATTCAGGAAGAGGAGAGCGTTGTTAACTCCATGTACAACAGCCTTCAAGTCTCCTGGAACCGGCGCTTCACCGCAGGCTCCATGTTCGGGGTTAGCTATACGCTTTCCAAGAGCATGGACAACAGCTCAAACTATCGCGACATCGTTCCCGACACCTACAATACGAGCAATCTGTGGGGACCCTCCGAATATGACGCACGGCACATGGTGATCATCAATTACCTGTACGCTTTGCCGTTCTTCAAGAATCACAGCACCCTGGCCGGCAAAACTCTAGGCGGATGGGAGATCGCGGGAGCTACCCAGTTCCAGACGGGCTCACCTTGCGGCATTGGAACCAGCAACGATTTTGCGGGGGTCAGTTCAACCGACCTCGGCAGTTTCGGCTGCGGCAGTGAAGGTCAATTCTGGGTGGAGAACGGTACGCCCACCATTCTTGGCAACTTTGCAGGTGCCACAACGACGTCCAGTTCACCACGCTATTTTGCGGTAACCAATCCGAACGGTTCGGCTGTCTTCACCCAGCCGGTAGCAGGGACATTTAACCTGCAGCCCGGCGTTCGAGATAGCATCTACCAGCCTGGTTTCCAGGATTGGAACATCTCTCTCTATAAGAAGTTCACCATTAAAGAGAAGAACTACTTCGAATTCCGAACGGAAGCCTACGACTTCATCAACCATCCGAACTGGTCGGGTCCGAATCTGAATCCAACCTCATCGCAGTTCGGCATGATCACCAGCAAGACGGGACTCGCCCGCAACTTGCAGTTGTCGCTCCGCTACAACTTCTAAACGACCTGAGCTTTACCAAACAAACTCCCGCGCGCCAGAAATGGTTCGCGGGAGTTACTATTTGGGGCCTCGGTTAAGCAGCTTTCTTTTTAGGACCTGGTGTTTTCTTGGCGGCCGCCGTCTTCGCCGCAGCCTGATCGGCTGCTTTCTTTGCAGCCCAACGCTTCTTATTGGCTTCGCGAATACGTTTAATGCCCTCGGCACTTATTCTCCGCTTCACTGGAGCCGCTGCTTTAGGCTGCTTTGCCGCTTTTGCCGGACGACCGACTTTTTTCGGAGACACGGACCGTGCTCCACTGGTAACAAAGTAACGGCCATCTCTGCGTACCAGCTTCTTTTGAGCAACAAGATAACTGAGTGTGTTGTAGATAAGGTTTTTGCTGCGCGCGATCTTCCGCTCGGTAAAAACACTGTCCACTTCCTTGGGAGTGGCGCCGGCACTACCCGTCTTTTCAACAATAGCCGCAACCAGGTTAGTTTTATTGCCGGTAAACTCCACTTCTGAGAGATCCGGTGTCGCAGCAGACGTTGACAACTCTGCTGTGTGTTCTTGTGTCGGAGCCGCGTGTTCAGCCGCATGCTTGGCGGGCGTTATCGACGGGGCCACTTGCGGCGCATCCGTCTTGCCATTCTCGACAGCAAGAACCTTCTCATAAGCCGCAAGCTCGTGTTTTTGAGCTTCTATAGATGTTGTGAGTTCCTGAATTCGTTTCTCCAGGGACTTTGTGAGTGAAGACATGTGAATCGCTTTCTTTCCCATCATAAGCTGAATCGATATCCGAGTGACAATCCCTACCGCTTCTGAAACCATAAACCCGGTCTGGAGGTCCAACCAGCGCGAGAGCAAGCCCCCGGTGTTTGCTCTTTATCCGTCACTTAAAAATGGGGAGTATCACTTGGCCGAGACTGTTAAAAACACCATAAGGGAAGGTTTGCCGTTCCCACTGGGTGCTTGCTGGGATGGCAAAGGAACCAACTTTGCCGTGTTCTCGGCGAACGCGACCAAGATCGAGGTTTGCCTGTTTTCCGCCGACGGAAAGCAGGAAGTAGACAGGATTGCGTTACCCGAGTATACAGATCAGATCTGGCATGGCTATTTGCCGGATGTGACACCCGGGACCATCTACGGCTTTCGCGCCGATGGACCTTACGAGCCAGAACAGGGGTTGCGCTTCAACAGGAATAAGCTTTTACTCGATCCCTACGCTTGTGCTCACGCGGGTGAACTGACGTGGAATCCAGCCATTTTCGGCTACCAAATGGAAACGGGAGACGATCTCACTTTCGATGAGCGCGACAGTGCAGAATTCATGCCGAAATGCTCAGTGGTAGATCCTAATTTCGATTGGACCGGTTCTAGAGGACGCAAACGCGTTCCATGGGATGACACCATCATCTATGAACTGCACGTAAAAGGCTTTACCAAGCTGCAACCTGCTGTGCCGGAGCACCTGCGCGGCACCTATGAAGGATTGGGAAATAAGGAGGTAGTGAAGTACATAAAATCCCTCGGCGTGACAACCGTCGAACTCCTGCCGGTCCACACGTTTATAAATGACGACACTCTTCTGCAAAAGGGGTTAGCCAATTACTGGGGATACAACAGCATCGGATTTTTTGCGCCCGATCCGAGGTACGCGGCGGTTCGGGAAGACAGCTTGCGCGAGTTCAAGGAAATGGTGGCGAGGCTGCACGACGGCGGACTGGAAGTGATCCTCGACGTCGTTTACAACCACACCGCCGAAGGCAACGAAAAAGGTCCGACGCTCTCGTTCAAGGGTTTGGACAACTCCAGCTACTACCGCCTGCTGCCGGACAAACCCCGCTTCTACATCAATGACACGGGCACCGGAAATACAGTAAACGTCAGCCATCCGAGGGTATTGCAGATGGTCACCGACAGCCTGCGCTACTGGGTGGAACAAACGAACATAGATGGCTTTCGTTTCGATTTAGGAACCATTCTCGCGCGTGAACCCAACGGTTTCGATAACCGAAGCGGCTTTCTAAAGGCGTGTTGCCAGGACCCTGTGTTGAGAAGTGTGAAGATGATTGCCGAGCCCTGGGATTGCGGTCCAGGCGGCTATCAGGTGGGTGCCTTCCCTCCTGGCTGGGCCGAGTGGAATGACAAATTTCGCGATACCGTGCGCGACTTCTGGAGAGGCGAAGCAACACCCTCCGCTTTGACGGCGCGCCTGTGCGGATCAGGCGATCTTTTCAATCATCAAGGCAGGCGACCGTGGTCGTCCATTAACTTCGTTACCGCTCATGATGGCTTCACGTTGAACGATGTCGCCACTTACAACGAGAAGCACAACGAGGCTAATGGGGAGGACAATAAGGACGGGAACTCGGATAATCGTTCCTGGAATTGCGGGGCTGAAGGCCCCAGTGACGACCCCGCCGTCTATAAACTGCGCGAGCGTCAGATACGCAACATGCTATCCACGTTGCTGCTGTCGCAGGGTACTCCCATGATGCTGGCCGGCGATGAGTTCGGACGCACCCAGAAGGGCAATAACAATGCGTATTGCCAGGACAACGAGATAAGCTGGCTCAATTGGGACATCAAGGAAAAAGGCAACTGCCTCATTAGCTTCGTCAAGAAACTAACCAGCCTGCGGCATAAATACCCGATTCTGCGCCGCAACTTGTTTCTCACAGGTGAGTATAAAGAAGACTTGGGTGTTAAGGACGTCACCTGGATAAACGCCAACGGTAAAGAGATGGAGCAGGAGCAATGGGGCGACGGCCTCATGCGATGCTTCGGTATGTTGATGGATGGGCGGGCGCAGACTTCGGGTATTCGCCAGCGCGGGCATGAAGCTACACTGCTGATGCTCATAAACGTTCATACCGATCTGGTCAACTTTACTCTGCCGGAGTGCGTGGGCGGAGACCGTTGGCTTGTATTGGTAGACACAAACGAACCATGCAAGGCAGACAACGTCGAAATAAAAAGCGGCGTTGAATACGGTGTCACCTCGCACTCGCTTGTGCTTTTCCAGCTTGATTGCGAACCTGTCTAATGTGGAACCTGGCGATATTCTGAAGGAACTGCAAGTTCGAGAGCCGATTTTTCATCGGCCGGAATTCGGAACATCGAGATCCGATTTGGAAAAAATGATGGCCCCTGAGTTCTGGGAGGTGGGAGCGTCAGGGAAACGATATGACCGCAAGTTTGTGCTGGATCTGCTGGAGGAGCGTCACGCCAACCCGGTTTCGGAGCAACTGGAAGCGGGCGATTTCCGCTGTCAACAGTTGGCGGTGGATCTCTTCCTGTTGACTTACACGCTGGTCCAGGAAGGAAGCAGGAAAACACGGCGTACAACGATCTGGAGGCGCACCCCCGAGGGTTGGCAGATCGTGTTCCATCAGGGAACAATCGTCCAGGACTAATTTTCCGGCTCTTTTACATCGACTAACTGGTTAACTGGTACCTTGCTTAGATGTTGTTTGTGTCCGCTGGGCCAAAGGATCTCGATATCGTTCAACTCGCTGGCCGGGCCCACTCCAAAATGCACCGGACACAAGCTGGATGAGGCATAACTGACCGCGCTGGTCATTTGGTTCCATCGCTTGTCGACGCGGATAACTGCCCCTATCGCATCTCGATTGCTGCGCGTTCCCTCGAGGCGAAACTCCACCCAGTTCCCCAGCACAGGCGAGGTATTTTTCCAAAGTTCAGCTTTCTCTCCTAGCGATGAGACAACAATTCCGATGCGGCCATCGCCGTCGAAATCGGCGAAAGCCGCGCCTCGATGCGCCTTCACCTCCGCTTTCATTGCGGCGGGAGTGGCATCGATAAACTTGCCGTTCTGGTTCACGAAAATGCTGCTGGCTTCCTTGTACGGGTGCGATTCGGTTTCTTCGGCTCGATCGTTAACGTTGGAATTTGCGGTGAAAATGTCTTTCCAGCCATCGTTGTTAAGGTCCACCAGGCCGATTCCCCAGCCGCTGTGATTAATGCTCAGGGGGCCTATGCGACTGGCGTAAGTGTTGTCGGAAAAGGAACCGTCGCCAACGCCCCGCAGCAAGGGAAACGTTTCGCCGGCAAGCGCTGTGAAGATAATGTCGGGACGGCCATCGTTATCAGCATCGCGAAAATCGGTACCCATACTTGATATCGGCTTGCCTCTATCAGTGAGGGCCGCGCCCGACAACAGACCAACCTCCTCAAACGTGCCGTTACGCAGGTTGTGGAACAGGAAATTGGGCATGTTGTCATTGGTTACAAAGATGTCCTGAAATCCGTCGCCATCGTAGTCGGCAAACGCTACACTCATTCCCCTGCCCTTGAACTTAGCTATGCCGGATTTCATTGAAACGTCTTCAAACAACCCATTGCCACGATTGTGATAGAGAGTGGCAGCGAGTGGCTCGTAATATTTGGGGTTGCAGTAGACGCGCAGTCCCTTGTCGCGATTCCCGCAGAAGCGATCCTGCAGCGGCGCATCGGAGTAGTGGACAACGAGAAGATCGAGTTTGCCGTCGTTGTCGTAATCAAACCATCCGGCTGCAACTGCCCATTGGCCGCTTTTTATGCCAGCTTTTTCGGTGACATCTTCAAAGGTGCCATCGCCGCGGTTGTGGTACAGGAGATTGCGATTCACGCCGGCTACGAATAAGTCAGCATGCCCATCGTTGTCGTAGTCGCCTGCGGCTGCTCCCATGGAGTAGCCGGCTCCGGAAACTCCAGCCTGCTCAGTGACGTCGGTGAAGCGGCCGTTGCCTTCGTTTCGAAAGAGCCGGTTCCAGTATTTGGGCGAGCTTTTGTTCAGAGAGGGAACTTCAGCGCCGTTGGTAAAGTAGATATCCGGCCTTCCGTCACCGTTGTAGTCGAACACGGCAATGCCTCCCGGCATGGTTTCAATTAGGAATTTGTTTGGAGTGGGACTGTTCTCCAGGGTGAAAGAGACGCCGGAAGAGTCGGCGACATCCGAGAAGTTGAGGGCCGCCAGTCCCGCAAGAAGAGCTAATGCGTGTTTGACCTGCAACCAACATAGTAGCGATTTAATGGCGCCGTATCTTACAATCGCTGAATGAACTCCTCCGTTTCGCGACGACACTTTATGGGCGCTGCAGGCGCGGCCTCGCTGTTAAGCGCGCGAAGTTACTCGGCCATTGTTGGCGCAAACGACCGGCTTCGAATCGGCGTGATTGGTGCGGGAGGAATGGCCACCAATCACATGAAAGCTCTAGTGAAGATGCGCGCTGGCGATAACTTCTCCATAGAGAGCGTTTGCGACGTTTACACTAAACGCCGCGACATTGCGGCGCAGCTGACTGGTGGTAAACCGGTTGACGATTACCGTACGCTGCTGCAGAACAAGGATATTGATTATGTTCTGATTGCAACGCCGGAGCACTGGCATTTTCAAATGGCGATGGACGCGCTGGATGCGGGTAAGCACGTGTATGTGGAGAAGCCCATGACGCATACCATTGAGCAGTCGCAGAAACTGGTTCGCAAGGTGCAGTCTAGCGGCCGCAAACTGCAGGTGGGTGTGCAAGGCATGTCGGACGAGTCGTACGCGGTGGCGAACGAACATATCAAAGCAGGTGAACTGGGGACCATCGTGCTGGCTCAGATCGATTATTCACGCAATTATCAAGGTGATTTCTGGGCCGGCAACGACTATCCGATTGATGCCGGCGCGAAACCCGGCGTGAATCTCGACTGGAATGCGTGGCTCGGCCCGGCGCCCAAGCGGGAATGGGATCCGGAACGCTATTTCCGCTGGAGGCGCTACTGGGATTACTCAGGCGGCATCGCAAGCGATCTTTTTATTCATAGAGCTACGCGCCTGTTGAAGGCGATGGGCTTGACTTATCCACAGTATGTGGTGGCAACCGGAGGAAAGTTCGAGTTTAAGGACAGCCTTGCCGAGATTCCGGACACCTTCGATGTTCTAGCCGATTTTCCGGGCGGTCCAACCATGCAGTTGGTTTCCTCCATGGCGAATGATGCACCTATTGATCACATGATCCGCGGCCACAAAGCCACTCTCTACTTCAGTCGCACGGGGTTTACCATCAAGCCGGAGAAGGCGTCGGAGAACGATGTCCAGCCGTTTACTTACGAAAAGAAGGGCGCGGAAGATGTCACCCTCCACCACCGGAACCTGCAGCAAGCCATTCGCACCAATGCCGCGCTCAACTGCGATTGCATGCTGGGCATGTATGGTGTCGTTCTGTGCGATATGGCGGTGGAATCCTATCGAACGCGCCAATATCTGCAATGGAGCGGCGATAAGGTAACAGTCGCTAAGGCGTAGTTTCGATAAGACTGGGGTCAGTCACGGGCTCGGCCTGTTTGCTGCGAATCATGGTGTGGCCTCCAAAGAAGACTGCCATGGCGAGGAACAGCAGGAAGGCGGCGAAGCTGGAACTGAGCCAGAACCCTTTCCAATTGTGTGTGCCATTGGCTGATGTGAAAAAGTCAACGGCCACACCGGAAAGCAACGAGCCTATCAGCATTCCAATGCCATAGGTCATGAAGGTGTAAAGGCCCTGGGCGGTATTTCGCAACGCCGGGGGCGCTTCCTGGTCGGTATAAAGCTGACCGGTTACAAAGAAGAAGTCATAGCAGACGCCATGAATGATGATTGCCAGATAGAACATCCACACGGCCGGTCCGGCGTTGCCAAAGGCGAGCAGACCGTAACGGGTGCTCCAAGCCGCCAGGCCCAACAGGAAGATGGCTTTAACACTTACGCGCCGAAAAACCAGCGGCATTGCCAGCATGACTCCAACTTCCGAGACTTGGCCCAATGTCATTTTCCCCGCGGCATTCACTACTCCTACATCGTTTAAGAACGCATTGGTGAAGGAAAAATAGAACGTCAGCGGAATGCAGGCGAGTATGGAAGCGATGGCGAAAATCAGGTAAGAACGGTCCTTTAGCATCACAAGGGCGTCGAGTCCCAGAATGTCTCTGGCAGTTATCGCTCTTCCCTTCCCGGCGGGCGGAGTGTGGGGCAACGTCAGACAGAACAGGCCAGTGACGACAGACATGCCAGAGGCAAGAAGGAACGGAGTTGAGGATGCCTCAATCCGAAAATGCCCGATAAGCAGACCGATGCATATCCACCCGAAAGTCCCGAACACGCGAAATAAAGGAAACTGCCGGGCGTCAGGGCAATTCTTCAAAGTGATGGCAGTTGTAAGTGCCAGGGTCGGAAAATAACAGAGGCAATAGGCCAGCATCAGCGAGTAAACGGCGGCAAAACTGGTGACCTTCGTCACCAGGAATAACAGCACTGCGCCGATCAGGTGTACCGCACAAAGTACGCGTTCTGTGGAAAAGAACCGGTCGGCAATGAGCCCGACAAAGAACGGCGAAATCATGGAAGCCAACGCTGTTGTACCGAACACCAACCCCGCTTGAGTTCCCGAGAACTTCAAAGTTGTTGTCAGATAGGTGCTGATGGTGACATACCAGCAGCCCCAAACAAAGAAGTTCAGGAACATCATCAGGCTAAGACGCGCCGAAGTAAAGTTGAACAATGATTACACCCCTGTCGAATACGTTGTATCAATTATGCGCTGCAAGTAAGTAAGGGAGGCTCGGATATCTTCTTCCTGGCGGCTCCCGGAGATCTCGCGTTCAATAGTGATAGGGCCGGCATACCCTAGCGCATGCAGCTTTCGGACGACTTCCGCGAAGTCCACTTTGCCCTGACCGATTGGCACTTCTTCCCCTAATTTCCGCGGATTTGTGGGATAACGGCCGTCTTTCGCGTGCAAACCTCGGACATACTCGCCGATGACATCCAAAGCCGCAACCGGATCTCCTTTTCCATAGAGAATCAGGTTGGCAGTGTCCAGATTCACCCCTATGTTGTCCAGTTGAGAGTCTTGAATGGCTCGCAGCAGAGTGACTGGCGTCTCCTGGCCAGTTTCCATTAAAAATGTCTGGCCGTTTGCTTTGCAATATGCAGCAACTTCGTGGATAGCGGCCACGACCTCGGGGTACATCGCGCTGTTCGGGTCTTCGGGTATGAAGCCACAGTGAGTATGAACAGCTTTGATGTTGCATTGGAGTGCCAAATTGGAGGCGCGTTTCAAAGCGTCGATTCTCGCCGCGCGCGTCTCTGGCGGAAGCAGCCCGATGGTCTTCGGACCATCGTAGAAATCCCACACCATCTTGCCCGAACCCAGTGTCATGACCGCGGTAGCTTCAACCTGGTACTTTGCCAGCGCCGCTTTTAGTGGCGCAGCTAGTCCATCAGGAGATAACCCGACATGAACCTGGCACTGGCTTAATCCAAACGACTTTACGTGGGCTATGGCTTCGTCGGGCGAATGCTTCCCGATCACATCTGTCACGACACCTAGTCTGGGTTTGTTTACTGCCGCACCAGTAGCTAACGACGCCGCTGTAAGCGCCACCGCCGATTTGATAAATTGACGCCGATCAGCGGCTTGCATAAAACTCCTTGAGTAAGCTCAATCGCGTGGATTCGAACGAGCGGCTATTTTCCACAATGAGCGCGGCTAAATCAGGCTGCTGTTCGATAAATGCCATTCCTTTTTTGCGCCCCAGGACGCTGACCGCAGTAGCGGCGGCATCTGCGCGCATTCCATCGCGGGAAACCGTAGTCACGGCAATCTCCCTTTCCAAACCCATACCGGTACTCGGATCGAGGATATGCGAATAGCGTTTGCCATGGATTTCGAGATACTGCTCCGTGCCGCCGGAAGTGGAGACTGCCGCATTCGCCAAGATAAACACTCGCGTAAAGGGCTTGTCGGCGCTGTCGAAGGAATCAATACCTATTTTCCATCCCGGCTGACCTGGAGGAGCGTCGCTGAATGCCAGATCTCCGCTAGCCGCCACCAGCGCGCTGGTAATTCCCAGCTTGGAAAGTTCACTTACAGTCTCCTCGGCGGCGTAGCCTTTGGCAATGCCTCCCAAATCCAATTCGATGCCACTTGCATCAAGTCTAAGCGTGCGGCTGTTAATGTCTACGTGTACCTTTCGATAGTCGCATTTCGCTCGCGCCGCCGCTAAGGCTTCGACTGAGGGTAGTTGATGGGTGCGACGCGATTCCCTCCAGAGCTTTGTCAGGCGTCCGACCGTGATATCGAAGGCGCCGTCCGATTCGTCTGAAATCCGCTGGGAGGCTTCCAAAACGCGCGCCAGGTCGTTGCTGATGTGGACCGGCTTATCGGCAGCCCTCTGCGACGCTATGTTCAACTCACTATCCGGCTTGTAATCGGAGAATATTCGGTCCAAGTCATCGATGCGCGCGAAGCCAGCTTTGAAGGCGGCCTTTGCGGTGGATTCATCTTTCGCGTACAGCTTGATGCGAAAGAGCGTACCCATATGGGGTTCCACCGACTCATAAAGTTGGGCGGCATTGATCACGGAAATACAAGCTGTGAACAGAATTGCAAGTCTGAAGTTATTGCTCATCATGTTCCACGCCGCTATTCCAATACTTGAACATGGCTTCAACCGTCGGCAACTTGACCGGCCGTATAAGTCGAAAGCCAAGCCACTGCGCATCAGTCTCATACCAGATGCTTTTCGGCAGTTGCGGATCCTGCTGCTTCCACGATGGGTCGGAGGCTACCCGCGACGCGCACCTTAGCTGATCAGCCGGATCGTTCCACGATCCGCCGCGAACACTCGTCGGATACGGCTGCGTCTCCACTACCCAAGGCTCGTTCTCGGAACCGTCTCTATAGGGCGCGTAGGCATCAAGGGTCCACTCCATGACGTTCCCCAACATGTCATACAAACCCCATGGATTGGGCTTCTTCGTCGCAACCTTTTGATATTTTCCGCCGCTGTTGGCTGAATACCACGCATAATCCTTGAGTTGCGAGGCGTCGCTACCGAAATAAAAGGCAGTTGTGGTTCCGGCGCGGCAGGCATATTCCCATTCGGCCTCGGTGGGCAGACGGTAAAATTCGCCAGTCTTGGCGCTCAGCCATTCAGCGTATTTATTAGCGGCGTGCTGAGTCATGCTGATGGCGGGAAAGCCATTGATCCCCATGCCAAAGCTCATCTCCACATAAGGGCGCGTGGGGCGGCTGACGGCGTCTACGGTGTCGTCTTTGCGCGCTATCTCTCCGGCCTGCGCGGCGAACATGAACAAGCGATATTCATCCCAGGTGACTTCATGCGCCTGCATCCAGAACGGTTCCACTGTCACTTGGTGAGACGGTTGCTCATCTGGTTTGTGCATCGGATCGGAGTCACTCGACCCCATAACGAATTTTCCGGCTGGAATAGGAACCATCTCAAAGGAAACAGTTGTGTTCGGCAGGGTGACGCTGTAGGGTGACGCAGTTTTGTGCGAGGCCTGCGCGGCAATGCGCTCCCCTATTTTGCGCACGTTATCCAGTTCCAGGCTAGCTGGTGTCGCCTCGATTGGTTTCGCCGGAACCTTCAAAACGTAATTCTGAGGCCAGTAGGCGCCCGCTTTTATCCATCGGCCTATGCTCTCGATTTCCGCGGAACTCAGTTTGCCACCCGGGGGCATAACGCCACTCTCGATGCTTGAAAGAAGGACTTGGCTATGATTTAAAGCGAAATCACGAGTAGTCAGGTCCAGATGTCCAGCGGCTGAGCCGTCGTGATGACAACTGGTGCAGCGGGTTTCCAGGATGGGCGCAATGTCTTTCTGAAAGTCGACAGGAGCCGCTAAGAACAGCCCGAACGCAACTAGGGCGGCTATCATCTATCAATTAAGAGAACTTGGTGAGCCCAGGTTGGGCGCGCGGAGTGACCGGCAGACTGCTGTTCCATTCAAGGTGTTCAGGGAAGATCTTCTCCTGGGAATTCAGCGCCATATCCCACGTTATCTCCTGCCCTGTGTAGGCGGCCATGCGGCCCATCATGGATAGCAGCGTGCTGGTAGCCATGCGCTTGCCATCGTTCACTGGTTTCTGATGGCGAATCGAAGCGAACAGAACATCGTGCTCGCGCTGGTACATGTCGTATTTCTGTCCCGACCAAGTCCAATTCGTCTTGCCCTCAATCCTGGGAGCGGGTCCGCGGCCGATAGTAATTGTGCCTTCCGTGCCCATGATGTAATCCGAGTTTTCGTTGTAGCAGCCTTCTATCTGCCGGCTGGCCAGGAACGCACGCACGCCGCCTGGATAAAGGTAGTTCACTTCAAAGTGGTCGAAGATATTACCGCCCTCGGCGGGAATGGCGCGCCCACCCACACCAACACAACTGACGGGCGGTTCATCTCCCATAGCCCAGGCTATTTTGTCGGCGCTATGAACGGCTTGTTCCACAATACTGTCGCCGCAACTCCAGACGAAGTTGTACCAATTCTTCAATTGCCACTGCGCGTCGCTCATACCGGCGGGGCGAGTACTCTCGGCCGGCATGGGCTTCACCGGGCTTGTGTAATAGGTGGCGTAGTAGGCGATTTTCTTTCCAATTGCCCCTTCATTCAACTTCTGGAAGGTGTCCTGAATATAGTTGCTGTAACGCCAACAGAAGCCGGCAACCAGCGACAGATTCTTCTGCTTAGCTCGTTCGGAGGTATCCAATACGGACCGAACACCAGGCGCGTCCGTAGCAATTGGCTTCTCGCAGAAAACATTCTTATTAGCGTCGATGCAGGCGGCCAGGTGAATGGGCCGGAAGCCGGGAGGCGTAGCCAGCAGAACAACATCAACGCCACTGTCGATAAGTTTTTTATACGCATCCATCCCCAGGAACACGTTGGTCTGTTCCACCATCACACGGGGAGCTATCTTTGAGATTTTTTTCAGCGTTGCCAGCGAGTGGTCGACTTGCGATTGAGCAACGTCGGCTACCGCCGTGAGTTCAGCGTAATCGTCGGCATGCAAAGCCTGACCGGCAGCGCCCGTGCCGCGGCCTCCGCAGCCAACCAGGCCTATCTTGATGGCGTTGGTTACAGTCTGCGCCTTGATAATGGCGGGAAATCCGCCGGCTAGAGACGCGCCGATGGCGCCAGCCGCACCTTTCACAAACTCGCGTCGATCTGAATGAACTGAATCTGCTTGTTTCATGGGCAAAAGAAGGAAAGGTAAGGGACAGAATAACAAAAAAACACATCGAAAATCGCAAGTTTCTTGCTTCTCAGCGCCGCACGGTGCGAATCTTTGAAGTACAGCTATGCTTCGCCGAACCTTTTTGCAGTCTACTGCCGCACTTGCCTGCGTCTCCGCCGCGCGCGCCAACTCTGCGCGTCTTCCCATAGCGATGGCGGTGGAATACAACATGCTGCCAGCGAAGCTTTCGATTCTGGATCGCTTTCAACTGGCGAAAGACTGCGGATTCGAGCGAATTGAGTGCCCCACCACGAAAGACCCGGCCGATGCCGAGTCTATGAAGGCAGCTTCAGAGAAGACGGGGCTGCCGATACACTCGGTGATGAACTCCGATCACTGGAAATATCCGTTTTCGTCGGCTGATCCGGAGGTAGTTGCCAAGAGTCTGGAGGGCGCCAGGGTCTCCATTCGGAATGCCCACTTGTGGGGCGCCGAGACAGTTTTGCTGGTACCCGCGGTGGTGAATGCGCAGACGACCTACAAGCAAGCCTACGAACGGTCGCAACCTGCCATTCGGCAATTGATACCTCTGGCGGAGGAAGTGAAAGTCACTCTAGCTTTGGAGGAGGTGTGGAACAAGTTTCTGCTGAGTCCGCTGGAATTTGCCCGCTATATAGACGAATACGATTCACCAAGGGTGCGTGCTTATTTCGACGTCGGCAATGTGGTGCTTTATGGCTATCCGCAGGATTGGATTCGCACCTTGGGAAAGCGCATCGTCAAGTTACATTTTAAGGACTTCTCGTTCCGCCGCGATCCGGCTACAAAGAAACTGACGGCTGAATGGGTTTCGCTCGGCGAAGGTGACATCGATTGGAAGGCCATCTACGACGCTTTGGGAGACATTGGCTACAAGGGGACCGCGACACTCGAACTTGAGGGCGGCGAGGCGACTTACTTGAAAGAAATGTGCCGCCGCTTCAACCTCATCCTCTCGGGCGAACTGAAGCGGCCGGTTTAGCTATTTTCGATTCGAGAGATCGCGGATCATGATGTCGCGGAACTTCATATTGCCGCGTCCTCCAGCGTGCAACTGCAGGGCTATGGGGCCGTCGAATGACTTAGGCTTCGGATCGGTAAAATCGAGCATCTGCACACCGTTCAAACGCGCCCGGTAGCGATTGCCCACCACCTCCAGCAGATATTCGTTCCACTCACCCATGCGCACCACCGTCTCATTCTCGGGCGCCGGCCAGACCACCCAGCCGCGGCCGTCGCCATAGATGCCGGCCGTGTGTTTGCCGACCGTGCAATCTACTTCGAACTGAAGGCCTTGCGTGACGTCGGCCGTGCCGGGCTTGAATACCGTGTGAAAGAAGACGCCGCTGTTACCATCCCCCTCGCAACGGAATTTTAGAGACAGTTGAAAGTCCTGGAATGACTTCTCGGTTTGCAGGTAGCCATAATCTTTGGTTACACCTTTACCGTGAATGACGCCATCCTCGACTGTCCAGCTCTCGTTGCCGATCTTTACCCAGCCTGATAAATCATTACCGTTGAACAAGGACACCCAGTCTTCGCCTGGCAGCTTTGGCTTGTCAGTCTGTGCGTTGGCGAATAACGCCAAGAATGGAAGCGCAAGCAACAGCTTCAAGTTTGTTTCGAATTTCATTGTTTGAGGTTACTATTGCTATAGCCCACGGACAACCAATTTGAGTTTTAAATTTATCAGTGCCCTTGGAATCGGTGCTTGCCTTGCAATTGCCGCGGCGAATCTGACTAGCCCTGCTATGTATCGAAATTGGGAAGTTTACGGCGGAAACAACGATTCCGCCCAATATTCGGCTTTGCAGCAGGTGAACAAATCAAACGTTAGAAGTCTGAAGATCGCCTGGACCTATCCGACCCAAGACCACAATCGCTATTACTTCAATCCGATAGTGGTTCATGGCTTGATGTACGTGCTGGCAAAGAACAATTCCATTGTTGCGCTTGATGCCGTCACCGGTAAAGAAATTTGG
Organism: Bryobacterales bacterium; assembly: GCA_003163855.1. Lineage (GTDB taxonomy): Bacteria > Acidobacteriota > Terriglobia > Bryobacterales > Bryobacteraceae > Bog-105. Next base: position 214,476 of record PLRJ01000087.1, read on the forward strand.
ACGCACGCCACTAACCAGAAAAGCCATTTAATTACCAATCGCGGAATTAACTATTGGGAGTCTAAAGACGGATCGGACCGGCGCCTGCTCTATGCGCAGGACAATTTCCTGCAAGCCATTGATGCTCGAACAGGTACCTCCCTTGCCTCGTTCGGAGCGAACGGGCGAGTGGATCTGCGACAAGGCCTGGGCCGCGATGCCCAAGGAATTGTTTTAGTTCAATCCACCACGCCTGGCCGTGTCTTCGAAAATCTCTTGATTCTTGGTTCGGCGACCAATCAAGAGTACGAGTCCGCGCCTGGAGACATACGCGCTTACAACACAGTGAGTGGGGCGCTGGTGTGGACCTTTCATACAATTCCGCATCCTGGAGAATTTGGCTACGACACATGGCCAAAGGATGCCTGGAAGACTATCGGTGGCGCAAACTCCTGGGGGGAAATGTCGGTGGACGAAAAGCGCGCTATTCTCTACGTTCCCACCGGAAGTCCGAAGTACAACTTTTATGGAGCAGATCGCAAGGGCGCGAACCTGTTTGGCGATTGTCTGTTGGCGCTCGATGCGCGCACGGGCAAGCGGATCTGGCATTTCCAGATGGTTCATCACGATATCTGGGATTACGACGATGCAACGGCGCCCAAGCTACTAACCTTAAACCACGATGGAAAGATGGTTGATGCGGTTGCCATCGCAAGCAAACAGGGCTTTCTGTGGGTATTTAATCGAGTGACGGGCGAACCTCCTTGGCCGATAGAAGAGCGGCCGGTCCCGAAGTCGGATATGCCAGGGGAAGAAACATCGCCAACGCAACCATTTCCCACAAATCCGCCGCCCTTCGCCCGCCAGAAGTTCACAGCCGAGGATGTAAGTCCGTATCTAGAACCTGAAGAACGAGCGCGGATTAAAGACGCGGTAAACAGCGCGCGGAACGAGGGCTTGTTTACTCCGCCGGGTCTGCGCAACACCATTCAAATGCCTGGGAATAATGGGGGCGCCAATTGGGGTTCTTCCGCGGTTGATCCAACCAACGGCACTATGTACGTTGGCTCAAAGGATTTGCCCGCTATGTTGAAACTTGAGCCTGAAATGGAATTACCGGTACCGGCAAGTGGATCTCCGGAACAGATGGGAATGGCGATTTACCGGGCAAAATGCCAACTGTGTCACCATGCCGACCTCAAGGGCCAACCTCCGACCGTTCCCTCGCTGGTACACCTGAGTACAAGGCTCAACCAGGAACAGCTTGAGGTTATGGTCACTCATGGAAAGGGTCTGATGCCAGCGTCCCCGGCGTTTTCATCCCAGGACCTGATTCACCTGGGTGCCTTCCTGTTCAGCAATGCCCCTGCCAGTGTGCAGCCACTCGCGCAAACGGCATCGTCAAAGCCGGTGGCGAGGTATCGCAGCGGCTTCGGATTCATGTTGACGTCTACCGGTTTGTCTGCCATTGCGCCTCCTTGGTCGTCGCTCACTGCGTATGACCTTAACAAAGGGACCATCAAATGGAAAGTACCGCTGGGTGAAGTGCCGCAGTTAGCTGCAAAGGGCATTGTTAACACCGGCGTGCATTATCCGAAGTATGGGCCGGTTGTTACGGCAGGCGGCTTGATTTTTACGGGTACGCGCGACCGTAAAGTTCGCGCGTTGGATGAAGAAACGGGAAAAGTCATCTGGGAGACCGAGGTGGGTACCGGAATGGAGGGTATCCCCGCCATCTATGAGGCAGCGGGGCGTGAGTACATCGTGTTCTGTGCGGCTGCCCAATCCGAAGTTGTTCCGCCAGGCAGCGCCGGGGCGCCGCCCGTAATGAACAATGGCGCCTACATCGCGTTTGCACTACCGTAAATGAAAGGAAGCAGGAATGAATAAGACAGACAGACGCAATTTTCTCCGAAGTGGCGCAGCAGCGATGCTGGCTGCCGCAACTCCAACCGGCGGCCACGCACAGCAAGCGACTCCCGAGAGCCTCCAACATGCTGGAGTGAGCCGCCCTCTGACCGATGCCGAGAAAACGGCGCGCATCGCTTCGAACAGCTATCCAATCCGCTTCAATTTCAAAACACGGAATGTTGAAAACGCCGAAAAGTCTGCGGAAATGAAGAAAAAGTATGGCGAAATTACCATGCTTGATTTTCCCGACTTCACCAAGGAACATTTCCCCGGTGTCATCCGCATGGACGTCTGGAGTTCGCTTTTTGGCGACACCACTGACGACAGCATGTACGCGCAAAGAGAGCTTGAAGTACTGGGAAAACGCAGAAGTTACTCGGAGTTTGATCCTTCCTCTCCATCAGGCAGGCGCTGGCTGGAGACGTTTGCCGGCAAATGCGTCAAGACCGGAACAAAGGTTCACCATATCTCGAACAATGCTCCGCGCGATATATGCGACTTTGATGAAGCGAAGCGCAAAGCGGGCATTCAAGTGGCGAAAGACTGGTTGGACGGAGCAGCGACGCTCGGTGCTAAATCAATGCGCGTGAACAGTGGAGGTCCGCGCATCTCGCCGTGGCCGGTTGCCGATCCCAGTTCCTATCCCAAGAATGGCGAGTTGGCGAAATACCTGACAAATTGTATTGAGTCATTCAAAGTGATGGCCGATTACGGAGGAAAGCTGGGCGTTAAGGTTACACTTGAAAACCACTGGGGTCTGACAGCGAATCCCATTAATATCAAAATTATTGTCGAGGAGGTGAACCATCCGTTCTGCGAGGCGTCGCCCGATTTCTGCAATTGGGAGCACGAATATCTCCTGTTTCATGCGCTAAACGATCTTGCTCCTTATGCCCACACCACCGTGCACGCGAAGTATTGGGACCGCTGGAAAGACCCTGATGTGCAACGCAATGTGAGGATAATGTTGAACAACGGCTATGAGGGGATTTTCGCTCTGGAGTATGAAGACGGACCCTGGGACGGAGTTGAGGGCGCCAAGTATCTATATCGGGAGGTGATGGCATCTCTATAGGCGATCAATGTGATGGCGCCACAATCTCGGCTTCTTTAGCCACTTCTTCTTTAGCCGACTGACTTTTCTCCGATATCTGTTGATACTGCGCCATAAGTTCACGAGCCCGATCTGGTTTGCCTGCACTCTGATAAGCGCGCGCTAATTGGTAGTGCAGGCTGCCATCTTCGTCGATCTCCAAGGCTCGCTCGAAATAGGGAATGGCTTCAGCGGGGTGTCCGGTTTGAGACAGTGCGAAACCAAGCGATGCCTGCGCCTGCAACAAGTGAGGATCGGCTTTCAGTGCGGTCTCAAGATAGGGGATGGCCTTGTCGGGATGCTCCATCCTCAACAGGCTGTCGCCCAGCATGAAGTTGGTATGAGGCGCGGCCGTGTCAGATTGCAAAGCAGCCTGGAGCATAGGGATAACGGCGTCGTAATCGCGCGCAAGAAACAGAGTGGTTAGCAATTCATGATTCAGACGAGGATCTCCAGGAGCCAGTTTCAAGGCGGCGCGCCACTCGTCCGCAGCTTCTTTGTACTGCTCATGACCCTTTAGAATCTCGGCCTTGATGGCGTGCAATTCGGGTGAGTCCGGGAGTTCCCCCAAATGCGAGAAAGAGTCTATGGCAAGGGCGTTGAAAGCCTTGGTACGCCAGAATAAAGCCTCCGGTTGTGAGGCACTCACCTGTGTGGCGTCCAGAAGCTTGCCGCTAGCAAAGTAACACTCGGCCGACTTTGCGATGCAAGGGTGGGCTGAAATCTCCGACTCCTGCTTGTCTTCGATGAGGGCCCAATCGTCATGACCTGTTTTGCGGTAAAGCTGTGCCAACCCGGCGTGCAAACCTCGCAAATTGAACATTTGGTCGCTCGCGTGACGGTAGAAGAAAAATGCACTGCGGTACTGATTACGCTGCAGCCGCGATTCTGCGACGAGCGCAGCCCAATAGGGAGAGGTCACTGCTAATTTAGTCAGTTTCTGGAAAGTGGCATTCGCGGCTGCCTCATAGGCGCTTCCAAGTCCGTACCAGGCTTTAGCGTCAGTGCTGTCAGAGGCTGAGAGTTTACGATATTGGGCTGCGGCGTCCTCCGGATTCCCTATCGCCATCAAGGCTCCAGCCAGCATGCCACGGGCATTCCGGTTGTCTGGTTGCAAAGTCAGTAATTTGCGGAGTGGAGCAACGGCCGGTTCTGGTTGCCGGAGTTGCAAGTCAGCCATAGCTAGAGAAGTCAACGCCGGTACGTTGTCAGGTTGAACTTTTAGCACCGACTGAAATTCAGGAACCGCCCTATCGGGATGGCCAGCCATCTCTTCAGCCAGTCCGAGATTGAGAACCAGTCCGGGATTGCCAGGCAGCGCTTTTACAAGCTGCCGGTAAATCGGGATTGCCTCCTCATATCGTCTTGCCGCCATCAATTCCTTGGCGTGGTGCGACTGCTCGGCGAGAGAATTGTCCTGGGCGCGCAATAAAAAACCGGCCCCGGCAATCAGTAAAATAACCAATTGCCGGGACCGGCTCAGTTTATGGACGAACGAAACCACTAATACATCATTACCACTGCATTCGGAGGTTGAAGCGAATGTTACGCTCACCGTACGAACTTGTGATCTTCATGAAGGCCGCGTCGTTTACGTTTACGTCAGGCGCGTTGAAGTGAGAGGTGTTAGGCAGGTTGTAAGCTTCCGCCTTAAACGTCAACTTCAGACGTTCCTTGATTGCGAAGGTCCGGTTAAGGTTGATGTCCGTGTTCCACGTTCCTGGTCCACGAATATAGTCACGGCCGGTATTACCGAAGACCGCATTCGCAGGGGAAGCGAAGGAAGCAGGGTTGTACCACTGACCATTGGAACCGACCGTTCCGACAAATTGCAGCGGAGCGATCTGGTTAGCCGTTTGCAAACCACTGCCTCCATCGTTAAGGTTGTCGTTGGCGCCAACTGTCAAAGGTGTGCCCGTGTAGCAGGACATGATTCCCGCGGTCTGCCAGCCACCCACTATTTTGGCGATAATGCCGGTGTTCAGGAAAGCTCGTCCGGTACCGACGGGAAGATCGTACACCCACGACATCTGTAGGTTTTGTGTACGGTCGAAGCCGGCGGCGGCTCGGTTGCGTTGAAAGGTGGGAGCGTAGTTATAGCTAACGCTGGCCCAGCCATCATCATCTGTGTAATCGATAGCTTTGGAATAGGTGTAAGCGGCCTTAATCAGCAAGCCTTTGGTGAAGCTCTTGTTAGCCGCAACCTGCAGCGAGTTAAAGCTGGAGCTAAGATACCCATCCCACATGCTGGTGGCGACGCTACGCCCGAAGGAGGCATAGAACGGGAGACCCGCTACACCACCGCCCGGAGCTTCCGAGTTGATGTTGTTATCGGCCATCAAGTGAACCGAGTGTTGACCGACGTAAGCCACCGAAGCGATTACATCGGAGGGTAGTTTCTGTTCGATAGTGAAGTTCCAGGATTGAACGTAACCGCGATGAAGCGGTCCGTTCCAGGGGCTGCGCTCAGTAACGTTGCCCGGCAAGCTCAGGACACCTGAGTTCAGTTGCGAGGTCAGCAACGCCAAACTCGCGGTGGCATCCGGAACGCCACCGGCTAGCGTGCCGCCGGAAGGTGTATTCGCCGGAGCGAACGTGGAGGCGTTCGGATAGTTGTAGTTGATGGTAAGCGGATAGAAGCCGCGCAAAGGACGCGACCAGGCAAGCGGATCGTAGTTCAAACCGTAGCCTGCGCGTAGGACTGTTTTCTCGGTCAGGCGGTAAGCCATACCGATGCGAGGCGCAAACAGCTTGTGGCTGACCGTCATGTCGACGTCTTCCGGCGTTGTACCACGGCCGCCAAGATAAAGGGTGTTCGTGTAAGGATCAAGAGCCTCAAGGCCCTTGCCGTCCGACCGTGTCATCAGCGGGAACAGCTCGTAACGAAGGCCGTAATCGATGGTCAACTTACGGCTAACTTGCCAGCGGTCCTTTGCATACAGGCCAAATTGCCATTCGCGGCCAGTCATCAGGATGTATTGGTAACCCTTTTGAATATCATCCGAGACGCCCAGCAGGAACTGAGCGTAAGCATTGAACTGGCTTGCGGCGGCGCCCCCGTTCAGGGCGGTCACTTGGCCTCCGAAGTTAAAGTAGCCGCGCGCTCCACCGGCGCTCAACTCAGGCTGCCAATGGTTCAAGTGAATGCGCGCCATGTCGAACCCGAAGCGGAATTCGTGCGCACCTTTGGTCCACGTGACATTGTCATTGTGACTGTAAGTCTCATCGGTGTGGCGTTCGGGCATCCAGTCGGGGGTGCCAAAAGCCGCATAGGCGCCGATGTTCAAGTTCGGGAAGCCGCTCTGCAGCGGGTCCGCTCCATCAATGCCTGGAATCCCCAGAGCCGAACTATAGTTTGTGCCATAGCCTTGCGGGTTCACCTCCAGCTTGATGCGCTGATAAGAAACGGTACCGTCTAAAACCACGGTGGGTGAGAACGAGTAGGTGTGACCGATTGTTCCCACCTGAACAAAGGTGTGACCTAAACCAGGACCGGCGTTACCGTCCGGATCAGGACCGCCCGCATTACCCAGAATGCCAGTGCCGCCCGAGGTCGCACGCATAAAGCCATACTTTCCCCAAATGGTGTGCTTGTCATTCCGGTTCCAGTTTATCTTGGTGTCGAAGTAATAACGATTCAAGATGGAAGGCGCCACGGCGAAGTAGTTATTCGATGTGCCAGAGACGTTAGGGAGAGGATAGTAATTCTGAGCAAGCAATGCCGCTGTGCTGAGCCGGTTAGAAGGAATCACATTTCCGGCGAACGGAGTGCGACCGGTTCCATTTGCATTTCCGGTGCTCGGATCGTAGATGATGCTGGGGTATGCGCTGAAGTTACCCGCACGTTGATCTGTAGTCGGCAGAGTGTATGTGCCATTTACTACTTGTTTTTGAGCCGTGGCGTCAAGACTTACAAAGTAGAACAGCTTGTTTTTTATGATTGGTCCGCCGAGAGTGGCGCCGTAGTTGTTGTATATGCTGTCAGGTTTAGCTGTGCCAGCCTTCAGAAAATAGTTACGCGCGTTGAATTCCTGGTTGCCGTCAATTTCGAAGGCACTCCCGTGCAATTCGTTAGTTCCGGATTTGGTGATCAAAACAATAGCGGACGAACCAGCCAGACCTTGATCCGCCGAGGCTGCGCTGGATGTCACGTCTACCGACTCAACGGTTTCCGCGGGAACGTTATAGCCGACGTGGTTCGGGAGCCACGCGTTAATGCTGATGGCGCCGTCAATCCGGGTTACGTTGGTCTGCGCATTGCCGCCGTTAATATGGGTTGCCAGTGAGCGATCGGGAGCGTCGGTTGTGGAGTTGGCGAAAGCGCCGGGCATGGCGCCAGGAACAAGATTTACCAGTGTCTGGTAAGTACGATAGCCGCCGAGTGGCATTGACGTGACTTCCTGACCGGTGATCTCGGTTTGTGTGCTGCCTTTATCGGTTTGCAGCATGAGAGCATCGGCTGTTACGGTGACGGTATCAGCAATTTGCCCGACTTCTAGATGAGAATCGAGTCGCGAGACATTGTTAGCCGTGATGATCAGGCCTGTTTCCTCAGAAGGACGGAATCCCGCGCTGGTTATCTTTACGTTGTAGGTGCCGGGCAGCAAGTTCACCAGATTGAAGCGGCCGCCGGAATCGGTCTTGTCTTCACGAGTCTGGCCATTTCCTACGCCTGACGCCACCACGGTGGCACCCGGAACAACTGCACCGCTTGGATCGGTAACAGTTCCAACAAGTGAGCCATACAGAACCTGCGCCTTAACATCTTGCACAGGTAAAAACATGAACAGCAAAGCCGCAAGTGCCGCACAGATGTGCAACTGCAAAGGCAGATCGCCTTTGTACCTCATAAGCAAGTCCCCCTCATGCTTTCTAAATTAGGTTGTCTTTATTTGTTTTGAGCAACTGAGCCCAAGGCGCAGACGAACGGAGTACAGGGCGGTCACTAGTGATAATACCCAGTCCACACTAAAACGACAAGAACCTGCTTGCGATTTCTTAAGTTTTCTTTGTATACCTACTTATGCGTCACAAGCGCTAATTTTTCAAGGGCCTGTTTAGCAGGCCGGAACGCAGGATCGATACTCAAAGCTACTTGAAACTGCACCTGGGCTTCACCGTACTTGCGTGAGCGAGCGAGTGCGATACCCAAGGTTGTATGCAGATCGGCGTCGGCCGGACGAAAGGCAAGCGCTTCGCGATACCGTGCAATCGCCTGTTCAAGATTGAGCGGATTGTCATCGGTATTCGCCAGTTGATCGCCCCACAAGATCAGCACCTCGCCACAGTGCTGGCTCGCCTTGGCATCATCCGGACGTTCAGCCAGCACTTGTTTGAAGTCGCTTACGGCATCCGCGAACTTTCCGCTTGCTGCCTCGATGCTCGCAAGGCCGAAGCGAGCGTTGGTGTAATGCGGGTCACTGTTTAATGCGTGTTTGAATTGGTCTTCCGCTTCGCCGGCGCGAGAGGCGGACAGCAGCGCAATGCCTAACTCGGTGGCCGCAACCACACTTTCTGGAGATGCTTGAACCGCAAGCTGAAAATAAGGAATAGCGCCGGCGGCGTCGCCTTTGGTAAGCAACAAATCTCCAATGTTGTAATTGGCCGAAAAATCGCTGGGATATTTCTCCAGCCTTTGCCGCATTAATGCCTCCTGTAGAACCGCGCGCTGATCGCCTTCGGCAACAGGCAAGACCTGCAGCCACAAGTGCCCCATCTCATTGGTGGCGTTGTTCCCGAATAAAACGCGCTTTGCAGGGTGACTCGGGTTGCGTGGATTCGAGTCTGAATTGTCGTAGTGATATCGCATGGAGACAACGGTTCCTTTTGGCAGAAATAAGGGTTGTTTCAGGCGGTAAACACCCTGCCAGCTCAAATCCCAATCCGGAATGCGGATCAGCCACTTGCGAGTTCCATCTGGGAGAGTGGCGTAGCCTTCCATCAGCTTGGCCATGTAGTGGGCATGCGGATAGATAGTCAGCACGTTCAAGTCGACAGGAACGCGGAAGTCGTCGGACACCTTGAAGTCTTTCTCACCTGGAGGAATATCGATGGACAGATCGCGTTCGAGTTGAACCAGCATAGGGAACTTGGTTTGCGGTTTATCGGTGAAGTAAAGGCCGATTAACGGCTCAATTGTTTCCGGTTTGCCCGAGGGACGCAGATGAACGTTCAAGATAAGATCCATGCCGGGAGTGGCACGCCAGGCCATGCCATCAGGCTCAATCACAGGCTCGCTGCCAGGTTTCCACGAAAGAAAATGACCATCTGGATCAAAGGTCTCCTCTTCCACAGACAGATCCATACCTGGGAAGCCGAAACCTACTTTTTCCTCACGCCGGCGTGAACTGCGCGCTCGATCGACAATTACATTGGCATGATGGAAAACGCGGGCATTGCCGGGCCGCACTTCAATCGCTTTCACCCACTTAGTGGTGGTAATGGGCACAGGCATGATGAAATTCCAGAAGACCTCAGAACCTCCGGCGGCGAGTTGGTAAGGTTGGGCGGCGCGCACGATCAAGTCCGGTGGACCGAGTTGCCATTGGGAGTTGAATGTGGGAGGCTGCGGAGCCTTCGCGCTTGAGCCTGCCAACGACCCTTGCTTTACCCACGCCTGAATTAACTCAATTTGGGCATCGGTGAGACGGCGCTCCTCTTCAAAATCCCCGTGACCCGCCTCTGGGAGCCAAGGCGGCATGTAGCGCCGCTTCGTCACGTCGGCGATTTGACCGGCATGCCGTTTGACATCGTCATACGTAATCAGTGAAAACGGCCCCGCTCCACCTGGACGATGACAAGTAACGCAGTTTCCGTAAACGATGGGCGCAATGTCGTGATAGAAGGTGACCTTGGAGGGTGCAGCCTCCAGGCTGGCCGCCAGTAGCGAAATAAGTGCAAGTAGGATCAGTCGACAGCTCATTTCTTCTGTTATCGCAAAACCGGCGGGTGTTTTTTGGTTAGACTGTGTAAATGTTAAAGCCTGCGCGATGGTTTACGGTGTTTCTGCTCGGCTTTCTTACGCTGACGGTTCTTCCGCATGAAACCGGTGTGCCCACTACTAAAATTCACGTCAGCGGGCTTAAGCAGCCAGTTGAAGTACTTCGCGACCGCTGGGGCGTTCCGCACATCTACGCGAAGAACTCAGACGACTTGTTCTTCGCGCAAGGCTATGTAACCGCACAGGACCGCCTGTTCCAACTCGATCTGTGGAGGCGCATCGGCACCGGCAAACTGTCTGAGGTTTTGGGATCAGCCTATCTGAAGCGTGATCGAATCGCCAGGCTGGTTCGTTATCGAGGCGATTGGCAGAAAGAGTGGACCAGTTATTCACCTGATGCTAAACAGATTGCGACGGCGTTCACCGATGGAATCAACGAATACATTCGGTCACTGAAAGGTCAGCGCACCGCGGAGTTCAAGCTTGCAGGCTTCGATCCAGGATTTTGGGCGCCGGAGGATGTCACCGCGCGTGTGGCGGGTCTGCTGATGACCGGCAACATGCTGGCGGAAGTGAATCGTACTCTCGATGTTGAAAAGGTTGGTCTAGCGACGGACGACCGTTTGTTTCCACCTGAGCCGCATATTCCACTGGTTTTGCCGAGAGGCCTTAATATCGCCGATATTACGCCTGCCATCGTCAAAGATTACGTCGCTGCCATTGGGGCCATTCACTTCCCCGGCGAACAAGGCAGCAACAACTGGGTGGTGGATGGCAGTATGACGCGGACGGGCAAGCCTTTGCTGGCGAACGATCCACACCGCGGCATCGAACTGCCCTCGTTGCGCAAGACAGTTCACCTGGTTGCACCTGGTTGGGACGTAATTGGCGCAGGCGAACCCGCTTTACCAGGAATCGCTCTTGGTCACAACGAGAATATTGCATGGGGTTTCACTATTGTCGGTATCGATCAGCAAGATCTCTACGTCGAGAAAGTCAATCCCGCGAATCCTGCGCAGTATTTGTATCGAGGCGAATGGAAAAACTTTGAGACGGAACGTCAGTCAGTGGAAATAAAGGGGCAGCCCGCTCAGGAAGTGACTCTAAAGTACACTTTGCATGGTCCTGTCATTTATGAAGATGAAAGCCGCCAACGCGCTTACGCTCTGCAATGGGTAGGCACGGCGGCGGGCGGCGCGGGTTACCTTCCGGCGTTGAAATTGGCGCGCACAAAGAATTGGACCGAGTTCCACTCGGCTGTGGCGGATTACAAAATTCCATCGGAGAACCTGGTGTACGCAGACCGGCAAGGCAATATCGGCTGGATTGCCGCCGGTCAGGCGCCAATCCGTAAAGGCTGGACGGGTTTGTTTCCCGTGCCCGGAGATTCCGGAGATTACGAGTGGACTGGCTTCCTGCCGGTGACGGAAAATCCCGCGAGCTTCAATCCTGCGCGGCACTTCATAGCTACGGCGAATCATGATATTCTTCCACCCGGCTACTCGCATGAACTCGGCTATTCATGGGCTTCTCCGACACGCTACAACCGCATTGTGGAGATGCTGACTACCGGACACAAATTCGACGTCAGCGACTTCGCCCACATGCAGCAGGACACAGTATCGCTTCCGGCGCGCGATTTTCAGGTGATGCTGAAGGATTGGCATCCCGCTGAGGGAAGCGAGGCTGCCAAGATACGAGCTGAGTTGTTGAATTGGGATTGCAACGTCGCGATGGATTCAAACGCCGCCTTGATCTATGAGGTTTGGATTGAGCATATTCATCGCGCCACCATCCCGAAAGGTCTCGGGTCCGTGCGGTTGGCGCCCGATATCTTGCTGCACGAGTTGGCGGCAAATCCGAATATGAGTAGCGTCCTCCAGAAGACGCTGGAAGAGAGCCTAACCGAGGTTCGAAGCCGGCTGGGAGCGGACCAGACTGAATGGAAGTGGGGCAATCTCCACAAGGCTTATTTTCGCCATCCGCTGGGAGTGGCAAGTCTAGATCTGCCCGCTCACTCGCGCCCAGGTGATGCTTACACTGTAAACGCCACTGGCGGAGCCAATTACTCACAAAGTCACGGAGCCTCCTATCGGCAGGTGATCGACGTCAGTAACTGGGACCGGTCAGTGATGACAAACGAGCCTGGTGAATCGGGTGTTCCGGGGACTGCTCACTATGGCGATCTTATTGAAGGTTGGGCGGATGGCACTTACCATCCCATGCCCTACACAAGAAAAGCTGTTGAAGCCGCGGCCGAAGAGAGACAGATGCTGATGCCCGCAGTTTCGAAAGACGGCACGCTATGACGCGCCGCGATGCGCTGGCAGCTTTGTCGGTGGCCGCAGCGCCGCTGCTGGCGTCGAATGCATCGAGCGATATCTGCTACCTGCGCGCGGTGGATATGGCCGATGCCATTCGCAGCAAGAAGCTTTCCGCCCGCGAGGTAATGGCAGCTCATTTAAAGCAGATTAACCGCGTCAATCCAAAGGTGAATGCATTTGTCACGCTGGCGGCCGAGGAAGCATTGATGGCCCAAGCCGCCGCGGCAGACGAGTCACTCGCCAATGGTAAATGGCTGGGACCTTTGCATGGCATGCCCGTCGGAGTGAAAGATCTGCATGAGACAGCCGGTATGCGCACCACGTTCGGCTCTCCTTTACACAGCGACTACATCCCCGACTTCGATTGCCGCGTCGTGCAGCGCGAAAAGGCTGCTGGAGCCATTGTCGTGGGTAAGACAAACGTTCCGGAATTTGGTTTGGGTTCGCAAACGTTCAATAAGGTTTTCGGAGCCACGCGCAATCCCTATGATGTAACCAAAACTTGTGGCGGCAGCACTGGGGGCGGATCGGTCGCTATGGCGTGCGGCATGGTTCCGCTGGCCGACGGCAGTGATATGGGAGGCTCTCTTCGCAACCCTCCAAATTTCTGCAACATCGTAGGTATCCGGCCTTCCGCCGGACGCGTCTCGAATTTTCCAACCAAGATGGGCTGGTTCACGCTGTCGGTTCCTGGACCAGTTGCGAGAAACGTTACAGACTGCGCGTTCTTTCTAAGTGTTTTGGCCGGATACGATCACCATTCTCCGATTTCGATTGACCAGCCGGGCGCGCAATTCGCCCAACCGCTAGGCCGAAGAGACTTTAAGGGCGTCCGTGTGGCGATGTTCAAAGATCTGGGACTGCCGTGGGAGCCGGAAGTGACAAGCGCTGTGAAGGCGCAGCGAAAAGTGTTCGAGTCACTCGGCTGCATTGTCGAGGAAGCAGAGCCGGATTTCTTAGATGCCGAGGAGTGCTTCATGACTTTGCGCCACTGGTCGAGTGAAGCCAGCTATGGCGATCTTATGGCTACGCAAGGTAGCCAATTGAACGAGTATGTTCACTGGCATGTGGAAGAAGGCCGCAAGATCACCGGGCCGCAACTCTCTCGGATTGAGGTGAAGCGTACGGCGCTGCATCAGCGCATGTGCGCCTTTCTCTCGAAATATGAGTTTTTTATTCTGCCGGTCAATCAAGTTCTTCCGTTCGATGTGAACACGCACTATCCGACCGAGATTGCGGGCGTCAAAATGGAGAACTATATTTCGTGGATGAAGTCGGCGTATTACATCTCCATCACAGGAGCGCCTGCCATGTCGGTGCCTTGCGGATTCTCTCCGGGCGGATTGCCTATAGGGGTACAAATTGTAGGCAGGCACCACGATGAGTGGGGCTTGCTGCAATTAGGCTTCGCGTTTGAACAGGCAACCAACACCGGCGCCAGAAGACCGGTTGTTGTCTAAAACGTTCATGCCTCTTCGCATAGACTATTGCATGGTCAAAGCAGATGAACAACATGAACCGGAGAACTTTCCTACAACTGACAGGCTCCGCAGCGCTTGGCTTAGCGGGAAGCCGCTATGCGAGCGCCGCGCTGCCAAAAATGAAGATCACGCGCGTGCGGGTGTATGAACCACCGAACCCGACTCCGCTTTTCAATCAAAGCGACCTCGTAGTGACCATAGAGACCGATGCCGGCATTACTGGCATTGGCGAGGGCGGCTCAAGAGATACGCTGGAGCAATGCGCGGGAAGGTTGATCGGCCGAGATCCCCAATTCATTGAGAAGCTTTGGCAGGATATGAGCCGCGCCTACTTCTATCCCCCCGGCCGAGAAAAGCAGGATGCGCTTGGAGCTCTGGATCTGGCCTTATGGGACATCAAAGGCAAAGTTCAGAACATGCCCGTTCATCAGGTGTTGGGCGGCATGGTGCGCGACCACTGCGAGTGTTACAACACGGCCGGCATCATACCCGGTGTGAAGCCTGGAATGAGCTTGAAGGAACGCGCGCAACTGACCATTGAAGCAGGTTACCGGGCGTTCCGCATGGGAGCCGCCGACAAACCGATCAACACCACTTACAACACACACGAACGAGTCAATCAATTAGCTGAAGACTGCGCGCAAGTGAGAGAAGGGGTCGGCAAAAACGGCGACTGGTGTATCGATTTTCATCAACGCTTTGATCTTTCCGACGCTATTCGGGGCTGTGAGCTGATTCAGTCGCTTGCACCTTACTTCGTCGAAGATGCCGTGCGGACCGAGGCTTTTAACGAAGACCTTCCCATACTTCGCAGCAAAGTTAGCGTTCCCCTGGCTGCGGGCGAAGAGTGGGGAAACCGCTGGGATTTCAATAAATTGGTAGAGAACCACAGCATCGATTATGTTCGGGCCACTTTGCCCAACGTGGGCGGCATCACCGAGATGATGAAGATTGCGGCGCTGTGCGAGACGCATTTTGTGGGCATTGTTCCGCACTTTACAGGGCCGATCGCCACAGCGGCGCTGGTCAATAGCCTGGGTACCTTTTCGGGACCGCTGCTGATGGAATACAACTTTCAGGGAAAGACGCTGCAGCATCTGCCTGTATGTCTCGATTTCAAAGACGGCAAGCTGTTCCCGAACGACCGGCCAGGACTGGGTGTTGAACTTGATATGAAGTACCTGAAGCAAATCGCCGAGTACACGCACCCGATAACGGCGCGGGCACAGACTTATTTCCGGCCGGACGGTTCCATCACCAACTGGTGAACGCGCAAGCTATTTCGCATTAGGAGGCTCGTTGCCAGTTGATATGCTGTACGAATGTCAAAAGACACCGTGATGAAGAACAGCATGAAGCTATGTGTGTTGTCTGTCGTTCTCGTGGTAGCCGCCTGCTCTCACGGAAAGGGAGGAGCCGCAGCGAACTCCGACGTAGCATCCGACGTACCAAAGGAAGCTTACGACGTTGCCAAGGCCCAGGTACTCGACGTCGGCTTCAAGAACTGCGGCGATGTATGGGGCAGTGTTTACAGGAAGTTAGGGCCTACTGACTTTAGCTCCAACACTGAATATCAGTTCAAGAATCTACGGATGAAAATCGAGACGTTCCCCAAGACGCTGTCCGAGGCTGATAAGATGAATGGCCTCCAATGGCAGGGCCAGATTTCTTTGTCCGCCGACGTGACTCGCGAACGACTCAAGGGCCAGAAGCAATGGGGTAACTGGACCGACGGTTTCGGCGCGCAAAACATGGGCTTGTCGATGCGGGAGGTAAACGGTAAGTGGAGTGTCCTGGGTTTAAATTACTTCGGTTTGCGTGCAGCTTGTCCTAATTGAACCTCAACTAGTGAGGATTGCAAGCTATTTAACTGCGCCGTTAAGAGCCATTCCAGGGCGAGTTTCGTCGGTTGCTCTGCGGAGTATGAACTCGCCCGGCTTTAGATCTCCGAACACTTGCACCAGATCTCCATCCGCCGTTCCCTTGCGAACATTTATCCACTCTGCGTGGCCATTCTCATCGGCAATGACAAAGGTTCTTTCGGTGGTAGTGACAACGCTCGTTTTGGGAACCAGCAAGGCTGGCTTTGCTTCACGCACGGCCCATTTCACGGTTGGGTACATGCCTGGCGAGAGCGAGCCATCCCGGTTAAACACGTCCAGTTCCACTGCCATGGTGCGAGTCTTTTCGTCCAGAGCGTGCGAGATTCGCGCAATGATGCCTGAGTACGTCCGCTCCGGATAAGCCGGCACGCGGAAATCCAGTTTGGCTCCGCGACTGACGCCTCCGACGTTTTCTTCGGGAACCGAGACCACTAATCTTAGGTGAGACACCTCTTGAATCACCAGCAGAACCGGATCGGCGGTTGGCCCAACCAGGGCTCCCGGATGTACCAGTCGGTCGGTAACAATGCCATCAAAGGGCGCAGTGATTTTCAAATATGACGCCAGATCTTTCTCTCCGCGCACAAACGCACTTGCCGATGAGCTGGCCTGCTGCTTGGCATTCACCAGCGCTTGTGCCGCTTCCACTTGTTTCTGTTCCTGAACCAATTCGTTACCCGCAATGGCGCCAGGCGTGGCCGAAGCTTCCTTCAATCGATCGAGAGTGGCCTGTAGTGCGGCGAGTTGCGCCACCGCCTGCAACCGATCGGCTTCGGCAGCTTGGAATTTTGCTTCGGCCTCGGAAATCTGCTCAGTCATCTCGGGCGCTGAGAGTTCGGCCAGCAAGGCGCCGCGTTTGACGACGCTGCCTCTGTCCACCAGGACCCTTTCGACATAACTGCGGACCTTCGCGTGGATGGCCACACTCTGAAACGGGAGAAACTCTCCAGGCAGATCAATGGTCCTGGTGATTGGCTTGGACAACACTGCCACAAGGTTTGCGTTTTGTGGACGCGCCAGCCAAGGTAACAGCAGCATGGCGAAGAAAATCAGGTTAAATCGCTTCATAGTAGCGGCTTCCTTCATCCATTGGATTCAAAGATGGGGAACTGACCGATGCCCTGCCCTGCAGGATGGCGTAGATGGACGGCAGGATGGTTAGTGTTGTAAACGTAGAAAAGAGTAAACCTCCGATTACAGCGCGCCCGAGCGGCGCGGATTGCGCACCTCCCTCTCCGAAGCCGATGGCCATTGGCAACATGCCAGCAATCATGGCCATCGCTGTCATTAATACTGCGCGCAAACGCCAGCCGGCCCCTTCGAGAACCGCATCCAGAACAGTCTTTCCATCGCGTCGTGCGCGCTCGGAAAAAGTCACCAGCAGAATTGAGTTCGCAACAGCTATGCCTATCGCCATAATGGCGCCCATGAACGATTGTGCATTTAGACTTGTACCGGTAAGCAGCAGCACGATCAGCACACCGCACAGAACCGCCGGTATAGTTAACACGATGGCAAAAGCCAGCCGCATGGACTGGAAGTTCGCGGTCAAAAGCAGCAGAATCACTGCAATGGCGAGCAGCAAGCCCGTCCGCAAGCTCTTCAACGTTTGTTCTAAGGGGGGCAGTTCGCCGCGAAGCTTGACGCTAAGGCCCCTTGGAGGATCCCCTGCCGCTGCAATCGCCCGATTTAGAGTTTGCGCGGCTTCCCCAAGCGTGATGTCGTGTAAATTCGCCGTGAGGCTGACCACATGCTGCCCGTTGTAGCGCTCAATCAGCCCTGGCATGGTGCCTAATTTCATTACGGCTACGTCGATGAGACGGGCATCGTTTGCGCCTGACTCCATGACTGGCACATTGCCTACACTTTCCACACTCTGAAGCAGGTTTTGCGGCAACTGCACCTGAATCTGGAAAGCATTGCCGCTCGTTGGATCGCGCCAATAATTTGGTTGGGTAAATCTGGAGGAAGAAGTAGCCGGAACGACCGACCTCACCACATCCGCCATCGTTAAACCAAACTGGCCGGCTCGATCCCGGTCAATATTGATATCGAGGGTGGGAAAATCGGAGGCTTGAGCCAACTGTAAATCGCGCAGGAAAGGCAGGTGAGTCAGTTGCTCGCGGACCTTACGGGCGAAGGCGTAGTCGTCGGTCAGACTGATTCCCTGAATCGCGACTTCAATGGGAGTTGGTGAGCCGAAACTCATTACCTGCGACACTATGTCGGCGGCTTCAAAAGATATTTGCACTCCGGGTATTTTGTTCGCCAACTGGGCTCGCATTTTCTCTCGCAACGCCTCGCCGCGCGCAACTGAGGGCTTTAACGCCACTTGAATAATAGCCTCTTGCGGTCCACTGGTGAATAGATGGATGAGGTCAACCGGGTAGCTGGATGGCACCACTCCGAGAAAATCGCTGGTAATCTCGATATTGTCCGGCCCGACTGATTCCTTAATAACATCTAGTGCCCGGAGAACAATGCGTTCGGTTTCCTCGACGCGTGTTCCCGTGGGCGCTTTCAAACGAAGACGCATAAGCGGCGCATTGGCATCGGGAAAGATCTCGGTGCCGAGCCGCGGCAGCAGAAGCGCAATGAGTGCCACTGAGACAACCAGGTAGCCAACGGCCAACGGCCAGCGAATCTTCAACGTTCCGGTTAGATAGCGCTGGTAGAACGAACGCAATTTCGCCGACATGTCGACTCCTTCATGCTTCTCCTTCATCAGCCATATGGAGAAGACGGGGACCAGACTGCTGGATAAAACGTAAGAGGCGATCATCGAGAACGCCACAGCCAGCGACAGGGGAATGAACAATTGACGCCCCGCACCCACCATGAAGAACGCGGGCACGAATACAGCAAGAATGCAGAACATGGAAAACAGCCGTGCCGTTGCTGTTCTCCGGCAGGCCTCCACTACCGCCCTAGCTTTGGAAATTCCAAGGCGCATCTGGCTGTGAATGTTTTCTACTTCCACCGTCGACTCATCAACCAGGACACCGACGGCTAACGCCAGTCCTCCGAGTGTCATGATGTTGATGGTTTGGCCGGTCAGCCACAGCAGCACCACCGCGCTGAACAAGGCGAATGGAATATTAATCACCACGATGAAGGCGCTGCGCCAGTCACGGAGAAAAATCAGAACCATCAACCCGCTGAGCACGGCGCCCAGCAAGCCTTCCGTTATCAGTCCTCGGATTGAGTTGCTTACGAAGGGCGATTGATCGAATTCAAGACGGATATCGACTCCATCCGGGACAACTTTCTTGAAGCCAGGCAGGGCGGCCTTAACGGCTTCGATGACTGCCAGCGTCGAAGCGTCGGCGCGCTTTGTCACTGGGATGTAAACAGTTCGCTTGCCGTTCACATGCGCGTAGGCCGTTATCAAGTCAGTGCCGTTTTCGATAGTGGCAATGTCTCTCAAATAAACACCGATGCCAGGGCCGGGACGTATCGGCGTGCTTAATAACTCCGAGAGATTGCCGCCCAATGCCGAGTTTGTTCGAGCAATGCGTTCGAGCGTTCCGGTCCACATGTTGCCGGAGGGCATCACCAGCGTGGCTTTACTCACGGCGGCAATGGCTTCATCCGGCGAGATGCGATATTGCTGCAACTTGCCCGGATTTAGCGTGATGACTATCGTCCTTTGATTTCCTCCGAAAGGCGGCGGCGCCGAAACGCCCGGCAGGGTAGAGAATAAGGGCCGTACACGATTAATGGCAAAGTCCTGCAACTCGCCCTGGGTATGGGTGGGGCTGCTGAAGACCAGTTGCCCTACGGCTACGCTTCCCGCGTCGAAGCGCGTAATGAAGGGCGGCACGGCTCCAGGGGGCATGAAGGCGCGCGCCCGATTGACGTAGCCAACTGTTTCCGCCATGGCCTGGCTCATGTTCGTACCTTCATGAAAGACAAGTTTCATCAGGGCCGCGCCTTGAATGCTCTTACTCTCCACGTGATCAATGCCGTTGATATAGAGGAAGTGATACTCGTAGTAATAAGTCAGATAGCCTTCCATTTGTGCGGGATCCATACCGCCATAGGGCTGGGCCACGTAGATGGCCGGATCTCCCACCTGCGGAAAGATATCCACTGGCATACGCTGAACCGCCAGCCAAGCGGCTAGAGCGACCGCGATAAGGGCGATGATGACCGTGAATGGCCGGGACAAAGCTGCGAAGACTAAGCGCATTTCGTTTTCTCTTTCGGCCTAAGGAGTGGCACTCGCCACGAAGGGTTTTATATCGCCAGAGGCCGTTGCAATTCCAAGCAAGCCGCGCCAGACATTCAGGCGCGCCAAAGCATCATCTATCTCGGCTTGCGTAAGTAATCGTTGCGCCTGGGCTACGTCGTCAATGATGCCCAGTCCAGCCTGATAGCGCGCGGTAGCTTGTGTAGTGGCCATCCGAGCGGCTGAAACTTGTACCGGCGTATTGCCTGCGATCAGGCGAGCACTATTCCAGACTGCGACGGCGCGGTTCCATTGCGCTTTTAGTTCAAGGGCAATCTGCTGCGCTCGCGCTTTCTCGCTGCGGATGGCTGCATTCTGCGCTGCCTCACGCGCCCGCAACGACGCAAAGTCCATAATCGGAAACGTGGCCGTGAAGCCGAGGGCGTAATCCTGGGTAGTGGGCGCGAGCCCGTTCAGACCTCCCAAACGCGCGCCATCCGTCTCAGCGCCGGTGCCGCGCGCGTAGGCCGCACCTTGTAGATAGAAGCGCGGGAAGTAGGAGCGCTCTAACGTCCGGAGTTGCGCCAGAGCCTGTTCTACGATGGCGCTTTGCTCCATCGCTATTGGATTGAGGTCCGCATTCAACGGAGCGGCCGTTTGTTCAGCCGGCAACTGGATCAGGCTTTTGTTGGCTATCTGAATTTGCGAGGGGTCCAACAAAGTGAATTGCGCCAGCGTCGCCTTGGCCACTTCAGTCGCTTGCTGCGCCTGGATTAGTTGAGTCTTCGCTGCCGCTAATTCGGCTTCGGCGCGCGACTCATCTGCGCCAGGACGAAGCTGCGCCTTCACTTGGGCGGCAATTGTACGCGTTATGGTGGTTGCTCGATCCACTCCCGCCTGGGCTGCTTTTACCGTTTCGGCAGCGGCCACGAGAGTGAGATAAGCATCGGCAGCAGCGGCGGCTACATCGAACTGGCTGCGCTTAACCGCTGCGTCGGCCCGTGCTTTGGTTGCACCGGCGGCGCTAACAGAAGCGCTGCGCAGACCAAAATCGAATGGCTCCCACGTCACCAGGACGCCCACGGCGCTTCCCCAGACCGATCCCGGATTGTTCGACCCAATCACCGGTCCGGACATGGGCGGTATAACGCTCTGCGGCAACAACACCCCGAAGACGTTATTGCGGGTGGCGCGATTGACCTGGGCAAGAGCATCGACTCTAGGCAAGTAGGCGGTGCGTGCGAGATCAATGCCCGCCGCCGTTGCGTTCATCTGTTCCTGCGAAATTCTAATGGAGGGATAATTCCTGATGGCCAACTCGACGGCCTGTGCCAGCGTTACAGTTTGCTGCGCCACAAGCTGCTGCGCGAAAAGCAAGCCGGTTATCATCCATTTATGCTTTTTCGACGCGTAACCGGTCTGTGACAATTTCCCACTCATTTGCTTTTGCTGTTACCGCGAACAGTTAAGAATACAATCAAGCTATGCAGCGAGCGAAATGGCAGTTGAATGCGGCCGCCATAGGGGCAGTACTTCTAGGCATCATATTCCTGGTTTCCGGCGGTTGGAAAGTGCTCCAGCCTTTTAAGACGGGCGAGCTACTAGAACAGGCGCAGGTGCCAGCCGGTTTTGGCGTCTTAGGGGCAGCGACCTTAGGAACCATTGAGTTGTTGACCGCGTTCCTTTTGTTTGTGCCGCGCTATCGGCGCTGGGGTGGAATGCTGGGTTCGGCGTTGCTCATTTTCTTCATCGGCTGGATCGGGTTTTACTATCACACGCTGGCGGGGCGCGAATGCAGTTGCTTTCCTTTGATCAAACGAACTATTGGACCCATGTTCTTTGTGAGCGATGGCGTCATGCTGCTGCTGGGCGCGGCGGCTTGGGCGTGGTCAAAAAGCGTGGGTAGTTTCAAAGTACCGTTAACAGCTCTCGCCGCCTTAACGCTGCTGGCGGGTACAAGCTACGCGGTGAACAAGGCTGAACTGGCGCATGTGCAGGTGCCGAATCCAGTTATTGTGGACGGCCAACCCGCCGATCTGACGCGTGGCAAAGTGTTCCTGTTTTTCTACGACCCGTCGTGCATGCACTGCGATGCCGCCGCGCGCTTTATGGCAGGTTTCGATTGGAACGATACGCGCGTGGTCTCTATTCCCACGATCAACCCTCAGTGGGCGGCTAGTTTTCTTCGCGACACGCATCTGAAAGCGCAAACCAGCCTTGAAGTGGACAAATTGAAGAAGGCATTTCCCTTCGTCGATCCGCCGTATGGGGTTGTACTTGAAGATGGAGTGGTGAAGCAAACATTCGGTCAGGCGAAGTTTAACGCTCCGTCGCCCAAGGCCGAGTTTCAGCGGCTGGGAATTATTAAGTAGCGGGAAGGTTGCACCCTGAGCCGTTAGTATTTCGGGCCCAGGGTGCAAGTTTGTGCAGGCGGAGTTTAGCGGGCCGGTGCAGTCAACGGCATTGCCATCGGTTGCGCACTGGCGGTGGGCGGAGTGCCGATCTTAACGCCGATTACTTCTCCCGAGATGACAAGCTCAACGCGGCGGTTTAGCTTGCGGCCGGCAGCCGTGTCGTTTGGAGCCACGGGATAGTTCATGCCGTATCCAACAGCGGTCATCGACTGAGGATTAAGACCTTCTGCCGCCAGGAAATCACGGACAGTGTTGGCTCGTTCTTCAGATAGTTTCTGGTTGAACTCCGGAGTTCCGGTGCTGTCGGTGTATCCTTCCACCTGCAGGTTCAAGCCTGGATGCGAAATCACGATTCCCGAAATCTTGGCCAAGGCTTCGCGGGCTGGCTCTTTTAACGTGTATTTGCCGGTGTCAAACAAAACATCCTGCATGTTCACCACTAAACCACGCGGCGTTTCCGTGGTGGGAAGAACAGCGTTGAACTGCTGCAGCAACTGAGCGCGCAACTTCTCTTTATCCATCTCAGCCGCCTGCCGTAAGCGATCCGCTTCAGCAGCAGCCTGTTGGGCCTTTAGAGCTTGGGCAGCAGCTTCGGCTCGCGCCGCATCTGCTTCCTGGCGCGCCTGGTCCGCCTGTGCCTTCTGTTCAGCCGAAATACGAGCTTGTTCCTGCGCCTGACGAGCCAAAGCATCGGCCTGAGCGCGTTGCTGCGCCTGCGCCTGCGCTTCAGCTTGAGAAGCCGCTACTTTCGCCGCCGCTACTTCGCGTTCATGCTCAAGGGCTAACTTCTGCTGCGTGCGAAGGGAAATGGTGCGCGCGTCTTCCGCCTTCTGCACCGCCTCTTTTGCGGTCATAATCGCAGGATTGTACTGTTTTCGATCCTCATAATCCTGCGCCTGCCGCAGCAGTTTAGAGGCATCCGTATAGGTGTCGCCGGCAAACTGATCGGCCTTAGCGTACTGTGCAATCTGGACGGCGTTTATGGCTTCGTACAGTTCGAGCGGGCTCTTTTTGTTGGCATTTAAGCCGATCGGCTTAATTTGGCTTTCCGGCACGTGATACTCATATTGACCGCGCGGAAGAAGCTGGTAATTGGCATTGACCACTTCCTGCTTGCCAACCGTGTCGTTACGCAGGACATTTTCCATCACCACGGCGTCACTTGGTTCCGGCACAGCGTAGTAGGGTTCGGCGGTTACGATCAGTCCAAAGGCCTGCAGATCCGTTGTGACATCTGCTTTGAAGTTTCCATCCGAATTCACCACCACTTCACCCAGATTGGCAGAGTGACCCTCAGGCGTGATGGCCCAGAGTACGTAAGTCAGGTACAGGGGTCCAAACTGGCGGGCAGCCGGCAAACCTTTTATGTCGACCTTGATTTCCATGTGGCCCAACCGGCTATTGATGTCAGCGGTGCCTTTTGCGGCCGGAGCCAGCGAGGTGCCCTGAAAGTCGATCTTGGTCCAGCCGGAGCGATTGCGATAACTGACGGCGGCGATGCTACGGGACACCACTTGCACGCGAAAAATAGGATTTGCGCCCGACTGCGTATCGGCGGGCTGCGGAGTATTTTGAAGCGGATTCTGGTTCTGTGCCAACAGGGTAAGCGGCAAGAACATGTACAGCGCGATTTTAAACAGTCTCATATCACGTTAGTGAGATGCACTCTGGAGGCCAAACCGCAGATGTTGCAAATACTGGTGGTTAGCCGGCCATTAGCCTGTAGATTTTACGGCAGATGGGAGCAAAACTACGTGCTATACAGCTTTCGGACGCAATCTGTAAAATCAGGTATAGTGACATCGCAGCCGACTAATGTTGTAGACGTGCCGGCCGCTAAGCGCCGATCTTCGCCGCTGCTGCCCATTTTCCTGATTGTCGCGGTCGACATTCTCGGCTTCACCATCATTCTCCCGCTACTTCCGTTTTACTCAGAGCGGCTCGGTGCCTCGCCGGCCGTCGTGGGAACTATCGTTTCCATCTATGCTTTCTTTCAGCTCATTGCCGGTCCTATTCTGGGGCAGCTTTCCGATCGGTTCGGAAGACGACCCATTCTACTCATCAGCCAACTGGGTACTTTCGTCGGGTTCATTGTTCTGGCCTTCTCCAGTCAGCTATGGATGGTGTTTCTGGCGCGCGCGCTGGACGGCGCGACGGCGGGTAACCTGACCACGGCGCAGGCGTATATCAGCGACGTCACCAAGCCGGAAGACCGCGCCAAATCATTCGCCATTATTGGCGTTGCTTTCGGCATGGGCTTTCTGTTGGGTCCAGCGATAGCGGGCTTCCTGGCGCGCTGGGGCTATCAAGCTCCCATCCTTGCAGCTTGCTGCCTTTCCTTTACCAGCATCCTGTGCACATTCTTTCTCTTGCCGCGCCGTGAAATCGTACACGAACAAAACGCCAGCCAAGGGGAAAGCGGACCCGGCGGCAAAAGGCTTTCGCTCTTTTCGTGGGGCGAATACCGCCGCTATTTTAAGAACGCGGCCCTAGCCAGGCTGCTGGTGCGATGGGCACTGTTCGCTATGTCCTTCGCCACGTTTATGTCGGGATTCGCGCTATTTGCGGAACGCAAATACACCTGGAATGGCCATCGTTTCGGCGCGCATGAAATTGGATATGTTTTCGCCTTTTTCGGCTTTATAGGCATCATTATGCAAGGAGGCCTGGTGGGGCGAATGGTCAAGTGGCTGGGCGAGGAACGGGTGGTAATGCTTGGTTTCCTTGGGCCGTTCGTCAGTTACGTGGCGCTTGGCTTCACGCACACCGTAGGCCAAATGCTTGGTGTGCTGGCTTTAGGATCGATCGTCGGTGCAGGCATCCGGCCGGCTCTGACCAGCCAGATTACGCAAAGCGCCGGACGGCGCGAGCAAGGCGTCATCATTGGGCTGACACAATCAATCATGTCTATTGCGCAGATAGTCGCGCCGATTGTAGGCGGCCTGCTGATACAAAAGAACTGGCTGGCCCAATGGGCGATCTGGGCGGGACTTCTATCCGGCCTGGCGTTGTTTGTTCGCAACGGCGCCAAACCCTTAACTCCAACAGCGGCGCCAGAGACGGCTGTGCCCTAGGTTTAAGGTTAAGGCGATGCATCCACTCAAACCGCGCGTGCATGAGTGGATGCTGCTCGCCTTTTTTGCCTACAACGTTCTGCTCTCTCCGTTTTTTCCCAACCGTTTTTTGTTCATCCGAACCTTGTGGATTCTCCTGATAACGTCAGGTGGACTTTATGTGATTCTGCGGCTGGAACAAGGTGTGCTGGCGCGCGGCATGCGAATCATTCGCGATTGGCTTCCCATCCTGTTGGTGGTGGTGGCGTTCCGCGAGATGAATTATTTCGCTCCAACTACCGCTTCCGGTTACGATCTGTTACGCGAGGTTTCGTGGGTGCGGCTCGACTGGATTCTGCTGGATGGCTTGAAGCTGCGAGAACTGATTGAGTCGCTTGGGCCGGTGATTCCGCTGTATCTTGAGTTCTGTTACCTGCTGGTTTACGGGGTGGCTCTCTACTGCGTTGCGGCGCTGGGCGACAAGGCGGGACGGCGCGCGGTGAACCGGTTCTGGACCATTTACCTGGTGGGCACGTTGGGAGCTTATGCCTTCTTTCCCTTTTTTCCCACGCAGCCGCCACGGCTGGCATTCCCCGACATTTCAGCGCCAACCGTCGTCACCTGGTTGCGGGAACTGAATGAGTTTGTATTAGGCGAAACAACAATACATACCTCGGTATTTCCCAGCGCCCATGTATCGTCCGTCTTTGCAAGCGCGTTTGCGATGCTGCTGCTGATGCCTAAAGGGCGGCGCGATGGCTGGGTGCTGCTTTTTTACGCCGCCAGCGTGGCGATCGCCACCGTCTACGGGCGCTATCACTATGCGGTGGATGTGCTCGCCGGATTCGCCGTCAGCCTCGCGGCGGGCGCACTGTGTGTTGTCTACCTTGCTCAGGACGCGCGCCAGGCACGGCCAGAGGCTGTGGCTACGGTCGGCTAGGAAGCTTGCTTAAGACGAGGTCCTGGATGTTGAAGCGGCCGCGCGCTAGGTCGTGTCCTGCCCCTTCAACGATGGACAGATCCACCGCGGCTGGGATGATTTTGGCAGCTTCGCGCATCTCGTCGATCGAGCCAAAGCCGTCTTTTGCTCCATGAACGAACAACGCGGGAACCTTCAGTTTTGGAAAATGAGCGGTACGCAGCGCCTCGGGTTTTGCCGGCGGATGAAGTGGATAGGAGAGAAGGAGTAGATACTCAGCCACCGTCCTATCTTCTGAGGCCAGCATGGAAGCCTGGCGTCCGCCGTACGAGTGGCCGCCTAGAATGATCTTGCCTTGCGTCAAATGCCGCATTGCTGCGACGGCTTCGCGCAAACTCTGACGATCAGCAGGCCCGCCACTGGGATGCGGCGGACCCGAACGTTTACGCTGGCGAAAAGCCAAATTGCAGCGCAGGACAAGATAGCCGTCAGCGGCCAGTGCATTCGCTAGCACGACAAGGAGAGGCGCTTCAAAGTTGGCGCCGGCGCCGTGGGTAAGAACTACCGCGTTGCTGCCGCATTCATTGAGGGGCAAATGCAGACAGCCGTGTACGGAACCTTCCGTAAACGGTTTAGTTTCACCGCTAAAACTATTCGAGGTTTTCACCAGTGTTTAAATGTTACATACTGCTAAAGATCAATGTCTTGTTGACAAGGAGAAAAGATGGGTTTTTTAGCTTGGATCGTGCTTGGCTTGATTGCCGGTTTCATTGGCAGCAAGATTGTGAATAAATCGGGCGAGGGCTTATTCCTCGACATCATCCTCGGCATTGTTGGGGCGGTGGTCGGCGGTTATTTGTTCTCTCTGTTAGGCGGCCATGGAGTTACCGGGTTGAACCTCTACAGCATTTTCGTGGCGGTAGTCGGCTCGATTCTTGTCCTGGTTATCTATCACGCCATTGCCAGGCGCACCTAAGTAGCTGCTGCCTGCAAGTTGCCCGCGGACCGATTCTCACGACCGATCCGCGGGTTCTTCCATGATTCTTGTTGATTTCTTGTCAGACGGAATGCTCCGTCCCCGAATTTGGCGCAGCGCGGCAAGATGAGGGCTTCATACGCTGGCAGGTGGTCGGTTGGCAGCAGGCCGGTGAGCCGAATGGCGCCATTCGGTATTACAAAGGCAAAGTGAGGCCATCAGTTTTTCCCACAGCGGCGGCCCTGGCGATGGATAGCGGCGGGCACTCTTTTAACAGCGGAATGAGTTCGCGCTGGAAACGCGTCATGCTTTCCAGGCGATCGGCGGGGGCGGTGGCCATGCAGTGATGCAGTAAGCGAAGCAGCTGGTAGCAAGGCGGAGTTGGATGGCTCCAGACGAGCGAGTCACGAAGCCAGCGTTGGGAAGCTCCGAGTTGGGTGGGTCCATGACCGGACAAAGCTTCGACGACGACGACGGCGCAGGAGTACACGTCGGAGCGGGCATCGACGCGGTCACCGGCGCGCTGCTCGGGAGACATGTAAGCGAGGGTGCCGACGATGCCGTTCTCCATGGTGAGCCGGTCAACAGGAACGTCGAGTGCGTTTATCTTGGCAAGTCCGAAATCGAGGACAGTAACCGTTTCGGAGCCATTGCCGTTGGTTGAGATCAATAGGTTCTCAGGTTTAAGATCGCGATGGATGATGCCACTGGCGTGGGCTGCCACTAAGGCGTCGCCCAACTGATGGAACCACGAGGCGGCACGCTGAATGGACAACGGGCCCGAGCGTTCAAGTTCGGTACGCCAGGAATGCCCGCGAATACGCTGCATAACGAGGAACGCGCCATCGCCGCGAAGAGAGCCGAAGTCATAGACAGGAACGATATTGGGATGCTGCAAGCGAGCGGCGGCGCGGGCCTCGCGTTCGAACCGGCGCAAGGCGATGCTGTCACCAAACCAGCGGCCGGTGAGTACTTTGACCGCAACCAACCGGCTGAGGCGGAGGTCGGTCGCCTCGTAAACAGCGCCCATAGCGCCTGCGCCGATGCGCCGGTCCAGGCGGTATTTGGCATCGATGACGCGCTCGATGGGCAAAGTGAGAACCAGTTTTTGGCCGTCAGCACGGCAGTTGGTTTCCGCACCCGAATAGCAGAGGCCGCAGGTGGGGCACTCCATCAGCAACTGGATGGATTCTTTGTCCAGCTTCGCCAGGACTTCAATGCGCACGCGGCCCTCTTCCCGAACGCGTTCCTTCAGAGCCATGACCTCAAGAACCAGTCCGGTTTGGGTAGCGACCGCCTGGAGGAGTGTAAAGTCGCGCTTGGAATACTTTTCCTCCGACTTTTTGGGACCCAGCAGGAGGGCGGCAGTGATTTGCCCGTTGGGAGACTTGATGGGGACAACCATAGCTTCACGTTGATCCACTTGTAAGGGTGTCAGGCGCTGGTGATGCAGCGCAAGTTCCAGGCAGGAGTTTGTTTCACCGCAGAACTGGAGGGCAAAAGGGGCATCGTGGGCGTAACCGACAGTGAAGCGGCTGCTTTCATCGCGGCGATAGAGTACGGCGGCGCCGTTCGGCTTCAAGGCATTTTCAAGCTTGCTGGCTACAACCCGAGCGACGTCGTCGGAGACGTCACACTGGTGCAGTTCTTCGAGTAGCTCGGAAAGGATCAATTCTTCCTCATAAACAGAGCGGAAAAATTTCTTATCGACCCAACGCTCAATAGCGGTGCGGTAACGAAGGATGAGCGAGATGCTAATAAAGAGGAACGCATAGTACCACCAGGATTCGTGAAGAATAAATTCTTGAAGGGGTTCGCGCGGATGCAGAGCGATGGTGACGGCGATGCCGATCAGAGGCAGGTACCAGATAACGCGCAGGACGTTCCTGGCCAGCAAGTACTGTAAGCCGCGGCGCAGAGCAAAGCGGATGCCCATGACGCGATGCTTGACGATGGCGTATAAGAAGGTGACAGGAACGAAGCCGGAGAAGCAGGAGGCGATGGGATCCAGCGTGGCAGCGGTTCTATTAGCCAGTGCGACCTGACCTAACATGAGAAAGAACATGTCGAGGACCATTCGTAAGGCGAGTGGCGTAAGAGCGACACCGATCCCGAAAGCAACCCAACGCAAGCGGGCGCGGGCAGAAGGATCAGGTACGTTTAGATATTTGAAGGTCAGGACAGCGAGCGAGGCGACGAGCACAAGGGCGTTGAAACTTTCGCTAACGGCATGGCGCCAAGCGTCGATTGTGGCAAGCGGATACCAGGCCGGCATTAATGCCGCTCGCGAATGTAATTGAAGAAGTTCCGCTAACAGTGGCAGCACGCTCACTGAGGAGGCGGCAATCGCAAAGGTGTAAAAGCCGATACGCGTCAGGCGAAGAAAGCGGTGAGGCTGTTTGCTTTCTGGGAAGCGCAAAGAAAAATCGAACAGAAGGGCCCACTCCAGGGGTTGCCAGGCGCTCGAGCCTAGCATAAGCGCCAGCCCCAGCCAGCTAGCGGGAAGTGGCGGCTGAAAAGCCTGAATGGTCTGCGTAACGAAAACGACGGCACCAGCGATAAATAGAAAGAAAGCTGTCTGCGCCGTGCGGTAACTGGGCCGCGCCAGAGCTATCCAGACAGCGACCATGAAATAAAGTAGCGCCATCGGCAGGTAGAAGATGTACTGTTCCGCGTATGCCTTTGCATGCCAGACTGGAAGCTGGAAGCGCAACGTTTCGCCATTACGTTTCACTTCGATGTTGTAGGAGGCGGAAGGCTTAGTCAGCTCAAGGACGGGCCCGAATTCGGCTGCGGAGGCGGAACCATTGATGGACAAGAGGCGGTCACCCACCTGCAGTTTTCCGGCGGCGGGGCCTTTAGGATCGACGTCTTTTATGATCCAGAGGCTGCCGGTGGGCTTGGCTGACCAGCTTTCCACCGCAGGCACTCCGCGCTGACGAATGAAGCCCCACAGGGACACCACAAGCAAGCTTGCGACCAGCAACACCGACAAGGTGGCAATGCCCGCAAAGAGTGGAAGGCGCTTGTGAGTGATTTCAGCCATCGACCTATTATGAGTGGCACGTTTTAGGAAGGTTGAAGCCAGGCCCAGGTGACATTTAAGAATGTTGCGCGCATGCTGTCTGCTTCCGAACCCTTAGCAACCCAACTATCCCACTCCTGCAAAATGTCCTTACACCAAAAGGCAATTTTATTGCCGATAACGGCTTGGTGAACTGACGGCTGCAATTGAAAATAGTTAGGGTGATGATTGTCGAAATCCGCTTGGTAGTCCGCCGCATCGTCTATAGCGCCGAGGAAGCGGCCGACCTTGGCAAGCCAGCGAATGTGGCGGACGCGTTGCAGGGCTGCGGGGTGGGAGTGAGGGATGGCCCAGGCAGTGACTCCCATGAGAACCATGGGAAAGGCCGATTTTCGGAGCCACAATCTATAGGGGAGACGATGGCGAAGGACGACTGTTTGAGCCTCGGCAGCGATCATTGAGCGGAGAAGCTTTTCAATGAGTGACCGCAACGCGGGGTCAGGCTTTAGGGCTTGAAGTTGGAGCTTGTGGATCTTGAGCAAGGCGGATACAGGAGGATCGATTGGGCTGGAGTCCGGCAGGATCTCGGCCATGGGAACGCCGGCGTCGAGCGCAGCATCGCAAAGAACAGCCATGAGGTTGACGATGGCCCCGAGCGAGCAGATCTCGACAGCAGGCCGGATACCGAGAACCGGAGCGGCCAGGAATTCAGTGAGAGCGTAGCCGACGCCTAATAGACGCCGCGCTTTGGATGGCTTAACTCCGACAAGTTTATTACCTGCCAACAGATTCCATTCGGCGTGTCCGAATTCGAGTGTGCGAGAACGAACCTGGGCTTGCGCGGCAGCGTCCATTTTAAGACCGCTGCCGGCCAGGGCGAGAGCTAGCGTCTGGGCGAGGGCAGAAACCGGGCGATAGGCACTTTCCGATTCATCTGCCCACACGTGAATCCCGCTTTAAGCGCCAGGACGCTCGTCGTCGCCCCACACGTTGTCGAGGATGATTCCTTTGGGCGGCTTAGCGCCTGAGAAAACAGCCGCCAACGTTCCGGTACTGATGTCGGTCGGTTTGGCGCCGGGATCCTGATGGGAAACGAGAACAGTACCCCATAGGGCCCCGACGGATTTATCTGGAACATCAAATCGCCCGTCGAACTTTATCCTGTCGTGATAGTTCTTTCCTGCGACTTCGTTCTCCTGTTCGAGGTGAATGGTCCCAAAAACCGAATAGCTGCCATTCTGAAATTCGCCGTTGTTCGGCCCCTCCCAGTTAGCAGACAAAACCTCAAAGGTGCCGTACAAAGTGCCGTCATCATTGACTTGGTCCAGGGTGATGGAAATGGGAAATGTTACATTGCGGGCGGCGAATGTGCCGTGCCAGATTCCTACGTGCGGTTTCACTGATGTTACCTCCAAGTAACTTGCAACAACTTAGTCACGTAGTCTACTAGCGCGTAAGTGGCCAAGTCAAGGCATGGAGCGCCATGGCAGTACTCATGAGCCTTCTGGAGTCGGCGTGAGTGGATAGTAAGCCATCATTCATTTGATTGGGCACCAGGAGGACAGTGGAAGCGGGCCAGCTGCCGTCGGGCAACTGGAGACGAATCAGGTTGTCTGCGAGTTGATCGGAGGGAATCTTTAAGAGGGCCGCAATAATCAAGTGTTGAGCGGCCTCGAATGACGAGCCAGCGGGAGATTGGCTGGCGAACCAGCGGCGGGCAGAGTGAATGGCGGTGTCGGTAAGGCCTCCGGAAGCAGCCAGAAACTCCAGGTTGCGGGCGGTTGCATAGGCGTCAGTAGACCACCAGAACGAATGCCAGCCGCCCTCCGCGGATTGATTTGCCAGGGACCAGCTTCGTAACTGTTGAATGATGTCCGGATCGCCTGCGCATTCCAGAAGCGCAAGACCGGCGACGGGAGTGACATCGGCGTGCGTTTGAGCCCATGTGCCGAAGCGCTGGGATGGAAACGTCCGCACTCCCCCGCCCTGCTCGATGAAGGGCGCCAAATAACGGGCGGCGTCACGGATGCAGGGATGTTGCATCCGCGCCATGAAGCGCAGAACCCAGGCGGTGGAATCAGCGTCTACAGCCGTACTTGAGTTGTATCCCCACCCACCAGTTCTTCGCGAGGCCTGGAGAGACTCTACGGCTGTTTGCAAGGCGGGGTTCTGTGGGTCGCAAGCGGCAAGCGACCAGGCTACACAGGCCGTAGTCCAGGCGGTGCTTGCGCCTGGCTGCAGATGGTAGTCGCGCCAGAATCCATCGGGATCCTGGTGAGTGGCAAGGAACTCGATGGCCTGATTCGCCTGTTTACTGTATTGATGGACTGGTATATTTCTTCAGCTTCTCGGTCATCTCGGCGATGGCCTCGGCGTTGATAGTGTGCATGGACTGTTCGAGTTCTTGGAGTTCCTGGATCAGAGCGGCGCGGCAGATCTCGAGATCCTCCTCGTCGACCACGCGGATTTCAGCCAGCGTGACGCGGATGCGTGCCTCGATGGGACGCCAGAGTTCGGACATCTTCAGCAGGCGTGACCAATCGACAAATTCGGCCCACACGTTGGCGCGGTCTAAACCCACCTCCAGCGCGTCGCGGCGCAGCAGGTTCAGTTCACGCTCCATGGTTCGGGCCAGATTCTTTAGCGATTTGGGATTCGCGGTCTGAAAGCTTAAGCTCGAGAACTCGCTGTTGCGCTCCATGAATAAAGAGCGGAAACGGCAGAGGAGTTCGAGCCCTTTAAATATGACGGTTGTGCTGCGGTCGCCGAAATCGCCGCGCTTCAGGTATTCGACGAAGTAAAGATTAAACTCACGAACACCATCGAAGTAGCGAGTGCCGGTGGTTAGGATGACACGATAAGCATGCTTCTCATCGTAGGAGACAATCACCTGGCTGTTATCGACGTCCAACTGNNGTCAGCTTATGAAAGTCGTACCAGGTCATCTCGTTGCTGGGAAGGCCGAAAATAGCCATGGGATTGCCATTGCCCATGGGGATAAGTATGGCGTCGGCGGGAAGATCGTTATCGGCTTCCTCCAAAGCGGCATCGCTGGTCTTGATGGTGATTTGTTTCTGGGGCTTTAAAGTGGATTCGGGAGTGCTCTTCAGATGGCTGAAGATTGCCAGTTGCATTCGCTTGACCAGGCCTAAAAGATCGCGCTGGTCAGGAGAAGTGGGAATTTTGGGAGCGCCGCTCTCCTCGCGAAGGCGATCAACAATGCCCTGAAATTCACGCAGGAATTTGACCATGGCGTGGTCATAATCGACAACGAGCGAGGCTTCATATTCTTCAAACGTGAGGCCGAGCGTGTTGCGCGAGATACCTATATTGACGCCTTCTTCCTCCGCCAGGACGTCGGGAAGCTTTTCCAGGTAAACAGGGACGATGCGCCGCGAAAATCCAGTGTTGTGTTCGCGATCGCGTTCCATGGCGTGGATGAAGTAGCCAAGTTCCATGCCGGTGAAACCGAAGGCAGGCTTAAGCGCGTCGGACGAGACAGCGATGAGGACATCGGTCTGGTCGAGCTTTTTCTTGATCTCCTGCTTGAAGTCCAGACCGAAGCGCAGGCCGCTATCGATGAAGACTTCAGCCGAGGGACCAAGCGCGATCTGGACTGCGTTAGACACGGCTATCGCGATTTTCTCGTCTTCGCGGGCATAGCTTATAAAGAGTCTTAGCACGCGCGGTTTCGGATCTGCATCGATTTTTCTGACAATTCCAGCTCCCATGTTATACACCTCTCGATCAGCGGCAACAACGTCGTCGACGCTGTGTTTCTTGATAGGTGGGCACCCAACAGGCTTGACTTCAGTGTAGTAGCACTTAAGCCTCCAAACGGGTGTGGCGACGTGTTAATCTGGCGTGTCAGTAAAAGCTTTTTCCATGGCTACAGCAAACGTCCGCGAGAAGAAACAGTTAATGAGCGCCAGCGAGATGGACCGAACCCTGGTCCGGTTGGCCCACGAGATTTTGGAGAAGAGCAGCGATTTGAACCGTTTGGCGTTTGTGGGTATTAAACGCCGGGGCGTGCCGCTGGCGCAGCGGATATCCGAAAAGATAGCGGGACTGGAAGGAATTAAGATTCCGGTCGGGATACTGGACATTAATCTCTACCGCGACGATCTGTCTACGGTGGGCGAGCGGCCGGTGGTGCAGGAGAACAAGATTGGGGTGGAGGTTGCCGGCAAAGACATTGTTCTGATGGACGATGTGCTTTACACCGGGCGAACGATAAGGGCGGCGCTGGACGCCTTGTTCGACCAGGGACGCGCGGCGCGGGTGCAGTTGCTGGTGCTGATTGACCGTGGTCACCGTGAATTGCCGATTGAGGCGCGCTACGTGGGCCGCATGGTGCAGACGGGCAGCCGTGAAATCATCGAGGTGAAGTTTCAGGAGATCGACGGGCAGGAGAAAGTGATGCTGGTGGAGCGCGTGGACGGCGACTCCACAGCGGCTTGAACCGCGAACGGGATGGGCAAAGGACTGCTCGATATTGAATCGCTGGGACGCCAAGATATAGAAGTCATTCTGGAGCGGGCCAAGTTTTTCCAGCCGCCACCAGGGGAGCCTTATAAGCGGCATCAACTGCTGCAGGGCAAGACCATTGTCAATCTGTTTTTCGAAGCCTCCACGCGCACACGCACCAGCTTTGAAATAGCCGGACGGCGGCTTGGCGCCGAGATTCTGTCGATCACTGCTTCGGGGTCGAGTGTTTCCAAGGGCGAGAGCCTGGTGGACACGCTGAATACTTTGGGCGCGATGCGGCCGGATGCGATCGTGATGAGGCATTCGGCGTCGGGCGCTCCGCACTTTCTGTCGCGTTATCTGCCCATACCGATTGTGAACGCGGGCGACGGTACGCACGAACATCCGACGCAGGCTTTGCTGGACGCACTTACAATCCTTGACCGGCGGCGAAACTTGCAAGGTTTGCGCGTAGCGATCATCGGAGACATTGCCCATAGCCGGGTAGCGCGGTCGAACATTTTCCTGCTGTCGAAATTCGGGGCACAGATTGTGCTGTGCGGACCGGCGTCGCTGCTGCCGCGCGAGATAGGGAAGATTGCCCCGGGTGTTGAATTGACCACCGACATGGAAGATGCCATCCGCGGTGTGGACGTCATTATGATGCTTCGTGTGCAGTTGGAGCGGCAGCATGAAGCGTCGTTTCCTGCGAACGAGTATTTTCGATTCTTTGGCTTGCGCAGCGAGCATATGGAGCGAGCCAAGCCGGACGTGATTGTGATGCACCCGGGACCGATGAACCGCGGGCAGGAGATTTCGTCTGAAGTAGCGGATTCGCAGAGTTCGGCGATTCTGAACCAGGTGGGGAATGGTATCGCGGTTCGCATGGCGGTGCTGGAACGGGTGCTGACATCGTGAACCGGCTGGTAATTAAGAATGGCAGGGTGGTGGACCCGAGCCAGAATCTGGATCGCGTCTGCGATGTGGCGATAGAAGACGGCACGGTGCGCGCGATTGCGGTGGATATTGCAACCACGGGCTGCGAGATTTTCGATGCGTCGGGACTGGTGGTGGCGCCGGGCTTCATCGATATGCATGTGCACCTGCGTGAGCCGGGATTTGAGCATGCCGAGACCATTGAATCGGGCGCGAAATCGGCGGCGGCGGGTGGGTTTACTTCCATCTGCTGCATGCCGAATACCAAGCCGGTGAACGATAGCGCCACGGTGACTAGCTACATTGCGGATCGGGCGCGGCGCTTTGCCCCGGTGAATGTCTATCCGATTGGAGCCATCACCAAAGGCAGCGCAGGTGAAGAGTTGGCCGCGTTCGCGTCGATGAAACAGGCCGGCATTGTGGCCATCTCCGACGATGGCCGGCCGGTGATGAATGCGCGTGTAGTGCGGCGGGCGATGGAGTTCGCGTGCGCGCTCGATTTGCCGTTGATTGAGCATTGCGAAGACCTGCATTTGAGCGCGGGCGGCGATATGCATGAAGGCGTCGAATCGACGCGGCTGGGATTGCGCGGGATTCCGAGGGCGTCGGAAGACGTGATGGTGGCGCGGGATATTTTGCTGACGGAAGTGACGGGCGTGCGCTATCACGTGGCGCATATTTCGTCCCATCACTCGGTTGAAATGGTGGAGTTCGCTAAAGCGCGCGGGTTGCGAGTAACGGCGGAGGCTACGCCGCATCATTTCGTGCTGGCAGATAAGGACATGCTGCCTTACGACGGGAATTACAAGATGAAGCCCCCATTGCGGGAGAGTCCTGACGTGCAAGCGGTGACACAAGGGTTGATCAGTGGGGCGATTGATGCGATTGCAACCGACCACGCTCCGCATGCAGGCGATGAAAAGATGCAGGAGTTCGAGCGCTGCCCGTTCGGGATTATTGGGTTGGAGACGGCGATTGGTTTGTCGTTGGAGCAGCTTTACCATCCGCGGCATGTCACGTTGATGCACCTGGTGAAGTTGTTCACGGTCAATCCGGCGGGAATTTTGAAGCTGGATAAAGGGACTTTGAAGGTGGGTGCGGCGGCGGATGTGACGGTGTTTAGCTTGAATAGAAAGTGGACTTATGATGTTCATAAGTCGCCTTCGAAGAGCAGAAATTCGCCGTTCCAGGGACGGAAGTTTTTGGGTGGACAGGTAGCAACGGTGGTGGCGGGGAAAGTGGTTTGGCGGGCGGATTGAAGGAGCCACACTTAGGGTGCTGACTTCGCCTCCTTCACAGGTGGCACCCGTCGGTTGATTTTGTAGAATTCGACATACGAATCTACCTTGTGTTTGTAAAAATGTAGGGGCTGGCATTTTTGTTCTGTCCGTGGATCGCGCTTTTTGTCGTCAGCATGAGCCGCAAGCGTGAAGGGGAAATCGCCAGTCAGCGCTGGAATAAGCTTAGTCGGCGAGTTGACGATGTGGAAGCCGAATTCAGGAAGCTGAGTACACCGGCAGTTCGAGTCGCCCAAGACGCGTCTGAAGATAGGCCAGAGAAACTGAATATCGAGGAGGCGCTGGGCACTAACTAGGGTCCCGACATCCTGAGCGGGTACAATCAGACAGATGAAGCGTGTGCTGGCCATGCTGCTTTTGAGCGCGATCGGCTTTTTGCCGTTCGGTTCTGCCTTTGCCAGCCTATACAGCGAACACAGCCTGCCGGCTTGTTGCCGAATCTCCGGCAAGCATCATTGTGCGATTCGGAGCGCATTCCAGGAGTCTAGCCGCAAATCTGGCTTACGCTCTGAGTCGGACCAGTGTCCGTTTGCGCCGGTGGTCAGTAGCGCGACCATCAGTCTGTCGGCGTTTCCCGTTCCTGCTCCGATGCTCACCTGGCAGGGCATAACGCACCGCCTGGTGACGCCTGAGCAAGCAGGCGGACTGGTTCCAATCATTTTTGACCGCAGCAGCCAAAAGCGCGGCCCTCCTGTTTTTTCTCTTCTATAGCCATTTTTGTCTGACGATGGTGGACATTGTCCCTATGGAGAAGTGTGTACAAGGGAGATTATTGGAGTGTTCAAGCTTCTGGTATGTTTTTGTTTTGTTTCTTCGGTGGCTCATGCCACCATTTTTGGAAAAATCAATGGAATAGTGCATGATCCGCAGCACCGGCCGGTCGCCGGAGCGCAGGTTAAGCTGAGCGCAGTGACTTCGGAATTTTTGCAAACTGCGCAGACCGACAGCAATGGTGAGTTTACGTTCCTGACCGTGCCGATTGGGGACTATAAAATTTCGGTTACGCAGCCAACGTTCGCGACCGCGGAGGAAGCGGTGACGGTGGATTCGAGATCGTCGCCAATACTCCATTTTCAATTGTCAATTGCGACTTTGAGCCAGACGGCTGTGGTGACGGGACAAGCTACCGCAATCCCGCTGGATTCGGTGACGCCCACAACGCTGGTCAGCCGGGAAGACATTGCCCAGACTCCTGGCGCGGACCGGACAAACAGCATGGCGATGATCACCGATTTCACGCCGGGCGCCTATATGACGCATGACATGCTGCATATGCGCGGCGGGCACCAGGTGGACTGGCTGATTGATGGCGTGCCGATTCCTAACACGAATATCGCGACAAATCTGGGACCGCAGATTGACCCCAAGGACATCCAGTATCTGGAGGTGCAGCGCGGCAGTTATGACGCCGAGTATGGCGACCGCACCTATGGCATTTTCAACGTTGTGCCGCGCTCGGGCTTTGAGCGGGACAATGAGGCAGAGCTGGTGACATCAGTCGGTAACTGGTACCAGACGAACGATCAAATTAATTTCGGCGGGCACACGGAGCGTTTTGCCTATTATGCAAGCTTTAACGGAAACCGCAGCGACTATGGCCTGCAGCCGCCGATTGGACAGGTGGTTCATGACGCCGACAACGGTTATGGTGGGTTCGCCTCCTTCATTTTCAATCAGAATGCCTCCAACCAATACCGCATAGTGGCCTCGCTGCGGCAGGACTATTATCAGATTCCGATTGACCCGAATCCTAACTCGTCCGGCAATCAGGTGTACCCCAGTTATGGTCTTCACGACAGTGAGCGCGAGCCTGACGGGTACCTGACATTTTCCTGGCTTCACACCTTTAACCCGAACCTGGTAATGACCATTTCGCCCTTCTATCATTACAACAAGGCGAGTTACAACGCGTCTCCGAATGACTATCCAGTCGTCTCGACCGTGGACCAGACTTCGAATTACGGTGGCGCGCAGGCAAGCTTGGCGATTACTTCTTTTAAGAACAACGACCTACAGGTGGGGTTATATGGATTTGCCCAGCACCAGAGCAATGTGTTTAACAATGTGTTCACCGATTGCGGCACCAGTTGTCAGAACTTTGGCCCGTCCTCGGCTTCCGTGACGGGCGGGGTGATGGAAGAGTACCTGAGTGACCGGTATAAGGTGACATCGTGGCTGACGCTGATTGCGGGCCTGCGGGAAACGCACTTCTCGGTGGGCGGAATTACGGGAACGCAATCCGGCGTTGTGGAGAACGCGACCGATCCGCGCTTCGGCGCAGCCATCAGAATTCCGAAACTGAACTGGGTGTTGCATGGATTCTGGGGTGAGTTTTACCAGGCGCCGCCCTTATTGACGGCGACCGGTCCGGTGCTGGATCTGGCCAGCAGCCAGAGCCTGGCATTTGCGCCGCTGCGGGGAGAACGGGACCGGGAATATCAATTCGGCATCTCGATTCCTTTTCATGGCTGGGTTCTGGAGGAAGATACATTTCAGACGAACGCGCGGAACTGGCTGGACCATAGCAACATAGGG
Source organism: Bryobacterales bacterium (assembly GCA_003163855.1). Taxonomy (GTDB): domain Bacteria; phylum Acidobacteriota; class Terriglobia; order Bryobacterales; family Bryobacteraceae; genus Bog-105. Next base: position 253,881 of record PLRJ01000087.1, read on the forward strand.
GAATCTAACCTCTTCTGGCCGCTGACGTGGGACAAGGCGCTGATTCAAGGCTGGGAGACGACGCTGCGTTCGCCGCGACTGTGGAACCGCGGGCAATTCCATGCGGCTTATTCGAACCAGATTGCGCAGGCATCATCGCCTTTTACCGGCGGGCTGATCTGTCCGGCGGCACTAATAGCGACCTGTGAGCCGCCGGTGGGCCTTTCGCCTGTTGACCATGATCAGAGAAACACGTTGAATGTTGGTTTCAACGCGAGTCTTCCGTGGAAGGCGTTTGCTTCGACGAATATCTATTATGGATCGGGATTTACCAATGGGTCACCGGATTCGCAGTATCCGGGTAACTATCTTCCTTCGCACGTGAATGTAGATGTTTCGCTGGGGAAGAGTTTTGGCGAGGCGGGGAAGTATAAGGTGTCGCTCACGGCTCTGAATGTGGCGAACCGGCGGGTCTTACTGGATAACAGCTTGACGTTTGGCGGGTTCCATTTCGATGATCCGCGCGAGATTTATGTGGAGTTTCGGTGGCGGTTCCACTATTGAGGGGGACTGCAGGGGAGAGAGCTTTAGTGCGGTCTCCCGAGTTACTCCAACCAAATGAGCAATGAGTCTACTGAGACCGACAAAATCTTGTTGAAAGCGGGCCGACTTTGGGCGGAGGGCGATGCGCTTGAAGAGCTTGCCGCAAAGTGTCAATTGACAAATATGCCACTGACTGCTGCACTGGGACCAGCGGTGGGCGTTACCGTAATCTTGAAATTCCCTTTCAGATCCCAGATAGCGTATTGGCCGTTCTGAAAACCGGAGAAGGATCTCGCATCATACACTTGGCCGGTGCTGGCATCACTGACAGTAATTGTCTCGGCCCTTGATGTCGTATCCCAATCCAGCAGATAGAAAGCGACCCTGCGCGGCGTCGCGCCGTAAGCGTCGATATAGATAGAGAAACTCTGTCCGTAATAAGCCGTGAAAGCTGAAGCAATTCCGCTGCCAGCAGCGGTTTGTAACGCCCGCGGGTCAGAGGTTGCGTTCGCCCAGACATAGGTAAAAGACTGCGCCTCGGAGATGTTTGCCTGATTAGCGGGTACCGATGGGCCAGCGGGGATTATGTACCCTGCGCTGCCATATGTGCCCATCCACGCGCCTTCACTCCTGGTGTCCACGCCGATGAAAGCTACTGAGGTGTTGCCATTGGTCGTAACGCAGTCCGCATGGCCGAAGGGGACGCGAAGGAAAGCATGTTGACCATTCGGGTCGAAATATTGTCCGGTGATTTCACCCGAAGTATTGATGCCGTAGATGTGGACCTGTGTTGTGGTGGCACTGGCGATACCCAGTTCCAGCGTTGTGATGATGCCCTTCGGACTTCTGAAGAAACCGTGCTCAACCCCCCCGGCATCTGTCCAGCTTCCCGCGATTGTGCCACCAGCATCAATGGTAAATGGCGTTGTATAAGTAGCACCAGGAACAGAAAATGAGGTTAAAGTCCCGTCAACATCGCGAAAAAACCCGGTCGAGGCTTCCTCGCCCCCGAAATCAATGGTCTGCGATACGCCCGCTATCTGTCCCTTGTCGTTGATACTTACGGGAATAGTGGATGAAGTCGATCCGTCGAAAAGCGTGATTAAACCACTCTGGGCACGGACAAAACCACGATTGACGTTTCCGGTAAAAGCTGCATAACCCGTGATAACTCCCTCGTTATTAAGGGCCGAAGCATAAGTAGACACAGCGCCAGCCACACTAAGCGATTGGTAAGGCCCCGTCGCCGTCTTCAAAAAAGCCCCGCCGGATCCTAGGGTCGTGTTGTAATAAGTCCCGACAACGTCGCGCTTGTCATTGATGCCATTCACACCGTTTTCAGAGGCGCCCGGAAAAACAAGGGGACTGATGGCGCCGTTGCTCGTTCGCACGTACCCGGCATCAATAGGTCCCAGCGCAAAACCGCCGACATCTCCCTCTTTGTTGATGACCGTGGCCCAGGTTTCTGAAGTGCTGCCCGGCACGAAAAACGGCGTGATAACCCCGCAACTGTTGCGAACGAAAGGCTCTGAGTTGCCCGGAACGCCGGTAAACGAGAATCCCGGAATCGCCCCGGACTCGTTTATACCCTGCGGCACGGTGACCTGCATCCCGGGGACATTGAACTCAACGATTGAAGCTGAATTCTGGGCAAAGCTGTTAACTGCCAGAAGAGCAAAAAGACAAAAAGACTTCATTAATTTGACATGATTAATTTTCATACCTGTTTCCTCCGAAGAAACAGCGTCGGAAGTATATCACTGTCTATCTTGCGCGTGGCGAGAGACCTGTTTGGCGCTTGAATGCGCTCTGGCGCGGTGTCGTGCAGAATTCGACACACGAATCTTCGGCTCGTCGACTGGAGAGTAAATGGTGGGCATCCTGATGCTGTTATTAGCGCGCCTTCCATCGCGGTAGCACATACGGCCAGGACTTGATGGCCACGCCCCCGCAGCAGCTCTCTTCTACCAACAGAACGTGAAAAACGGCAGCCCCAACCGCGGAGGCCCCGCCGGAACAACAGCAAACCCGGACCCAAGTCCGGAAATACTACCAATTGCCCAGCAACAAAGCTCCTGCTAAGTTCAACTCACCGCACTATCGGAGGTGCTTCCTGATTTCATCTCGTCCTGGCACGCGCGCAGTAGTTCTTTCCTTCGTCTACCGTCTATCCCATCCCGGCGCCTTGGCCGCCAACCTGACACCATCCCAGGTACAGTACCCAACCTGCCAGACCGCCGTCAACGGCATCTGCATCGACCTGCCAGGCTCGCCGCACCCGTCTGCGCCCGCAACAGCCGCGACTGCAACGAAAACCGCCCCCCGCACGCCAGTGCGCGCCAAACCCCTGACCCAAACCGGCATCACCTCCACCAATATGTGGACACAGCCCAAAATATTCACAAAATGAACTGGAGCGGAAGTCAGTGGCTGGATACGAACCTGATGTCGTCCTCGAGCGCCGGCTATTTAGCGCAGGGGGACTCAGAGGCGGCTGTCGATGGAAGCGGCAACGTGTACTACATCTCGTCGAATCAGAACATCCATCAAATGACCTGGAACGGGACGCAGTATCAGGATATTAATCTGATGACATCGTCGCAATCGGGAGCGCTGGCGGCGGCGAGCTATACGATTTCGGGACAGGTGACCGCCAACGGTTCCGGCGGCTTTGGCGTAGTCATTGCCCTTACCGGAACCCGCAACTATAGAACGGTCACAGATTCAAACGGCAACTACTCTTTTTCAGTTCCCGCAGCTTCAAGCTATACGCTCACTCCAACCCTGCCGGGAGTTACTTTCAGCCCAGCATCAAACTCCCAGAGCAATCTCACTGCGAACGCCACAGCTAACTTCAGCGAACAGCTTATAACAATCAGCGGGACAATCGACGCCGGGTTCGGTGTCACCGTTGCGCTCACCGGCACATCGCAGGCAAGCACGACGACAGACGGAATGGGTAACTATTCCTTCTCCCTGCCGAGCGGCGGAACCTACACGGTGACGCCATCCCTATCTGGCTTTACCTTCACCCCTGCTTCGCAGGGTTTCTCGAACACCGTCGTTAACCAGGTAGCCAACTTTACCTCGGCTAGCTCCGGATCGCCCGGCATACCTGCGCCGCCAACCCCAGCCCCTTCCACATATGCTTACACAGCATCGGCTTCCGGCATGATCGTGCCACCTAACTCCCAGAACCAGTTCTACTTCCACTGCTACCAAACGACGGCGTCGGGGACGACGCCGATCCAAGGATGCGACATTTCAATCAGCACGGGGTACTACGCCCAAACAAACGCCCACCTCCACGAGAGCTCAACCCACCCCTTCTCAAGCGCCTCCCCTTCCAGCGGCTATACCGACGCTAACGGAAATTTTGCGTTCACGATATCCACGACGTTAATTGGCCAGATCGAATACTTCGTCGGCGCATCCACGGTAAATTTAACCAACAACGGAATCGATTACGCCATTGGCTACGGCGACCTGGTTTATGGCGACATTCCGGCGATATGGACCAGGATTGGGGGCTCCGACACCGGCGGCGGCTCTGGGCACGGCACAACGGACAACAACCGTTATATGACACTGACAACATATGACGGACTGTATTACGCCACTCAGCGGTACCTCTTACAGCATCCTACGCAAACACAGATCTGCGTGAACGACGCTACCCTGCCTATAGGCGGCAAGTTCGACATCTCCCAAACCTGGAGCAGTCCCCACGCCGAACACGACCGCGGCTCTGCAGTGGACGTGGCCGATACGGCTGGCCAGTGCCCCGCCAATAGCATCGTCAACGCCACCGACTTTGCACGCGCTTGCAGGGACGCCGGAGCCGTCCGCGTAATTGTCCACGTGCCGCCAGAAGCGCCGCACGTCCATTGCAACTGGCAGGACCCGAGAACCTTTCCGCACTAGGGTTTCAGCATGTATCTCATTAGCCTGTTCCTCTTGGCCAAGGCAACAAGCTCGTGCATCAACCATGCCACTGTCCCGGCGCCTGTAGAAATATGGCCCGAGGCGGAGAGCGCGCAGGCCGAACTTCTAAGGCGCGGAAACCGATCCTACCTCACCGCGTCCGGCTATGAGGTCGTCATTGTGTCCGGCGGAGCCGGGCAGCAAGGGGAAGTTAAAAAATTCCCCCTGAACAACCGTATAAAACCCGAGGTCAAAGTTCATATCGAGGCGCCCCCGACAGGAAGGCTTTACGAATACACGGTCACGAATAGCACCAGTTCACTCGACGCCATTGAGTACATAAGCCTGGTAGTGCCACATGACCTGGGCCCGTTTCGCGTACTCATTCAAGAAAGCGCGTCGCGGTCAGCCTGGCGCCCGGGCGTCTCCGTTCCAATCGCTATGCAAGCGGAACTCCACACCGAATCACGGGGCCAATACGCAGACTGGTCCATGTCCGTGTCACCGGAAAACAAAGGACTCGCACCTGGGCAAACGGCCTCGGGGTTTGTCATAGAGACCCAGTTGAAGCCCGGTTTCACCACCTTCTATGCCGAAGGTGCCCTCCCCAACATTCCGGACGATTATGCCGACCTTCCGGGTGTCGACGCCGTATTCATATCCCAACTGCGCTGGAGCGACGCGCACGTCCTCACAATTGGACCGCAATTCAACGCGGCCTCCACTTTTGCGGAAGTCGTCGAAAACTTCAAAGACGGCGTCAACAGATTATGGGACTGCCAAGGCCCGACAGACTTTCTCAGTGCTTTCCGCAAGATCCTTGATCGCTCCGACTCATGGGCGTCTCTGCGCCGCGAGTTGAAAAACCTGCCGCCTGCCAAGTCCGGCGGTCTGGAGGACGATATCGCCAACGCCATCCGGATCACCGCCGGGGAATCAAAATAATCAAATCGAAGGAGCAAACAAGAATGTACAAACGCCACGCCCGCTGGGCAATCGCCTTACTGACCGCCGCCTTTTCTATCGCCGCGCTCGCGCAGAACAAACCGGCCATGATGTTTGCCGGATTCAGTCCGGCGCCGCTCTGGCCAAACGACGGAGACGTGTCCCGCTACCCGAACCAACATGTATTCCTCCGGCCGCAGGCGAGCGAATACCTAATCACCTATGTTCAGGGACAAGGCGACACGGCCCAAAGGGTCACACTCCATTCGCCTGCCCACTCCTTTGTAAACGCAGCGGTGACTACAGCAGTCTCAAAAGACGGCGAGGGCCTCTATCACTACTCCTACACGTTCTCCAATAATGCCGCTAGTGAATCGGCAATCGAATCGGCTGAACTCATCCTCGAAGCGACGGACAGTTCCCTAGTAACATCACACCCGTCTTGGCGCGCCGCGCTCGCAACCGCAAGCCTGGGCAACTCCGCCGGCAGCGCCGCCCAAGTCGTACGCTGGAACAGCACCGGTGACAGTTCCTACATCCAGCCCGGGGCGCAGTCAAACGGCTTTACCGTGGCGTCCAGCCTTGCTCCGGGCTATTTATCGGTAGTGGTAAAAGGGCACTCCGGCACACCTGAATTGGATAGCGCAACCCTGGCCGCGCTGCCGCCGGACGTCCGCCAACAACTCTCCCTTTGTAAGAGCGCTGTCTGGGACGGCCAGACCGTCCAGGTGATAGGCCCGCGCTTTCCCAAATCAGCGACGGTCGCTCAGGTAGCCGCGAATTTTCGTTTGGGACTACAAAGAAGGGAGCGCGGGCGCGCCAGCACGCCAGGAACCGAACTCCTTTACTCGGCTCTGGACTCCGTGAACCGTCCCAATGGGACCCTTCATGGCGCAGATCTGGACAGTCTAAGGACCAGCATTCCCGAGTCTCTGCAAGGCGACCTCGCTGCGCTCCAACTGGCGCTCGACGGCGCCGCGCGCTGACGGGGAACTCGGCGAACTCGGGGAACTCGGGGACGCCTCACCCTGGAGTGGTGGAGTGGACCCCTAGGTGGGAACTCGGGGAACTCGGGGACGCCTCACCCGTTCACTAAGTTTAAGATCTTGGTCTGGACCAAATGAATGTGCGCTTACACCGGGCGTTATCGTTGAAGAAAAAACAGCGCGATACCGCGAGCACCGCGTAGCTGCCGCTTCGCGCATGGCTACCACCTCGGCGCGCAATAGCCAAAGTGCTTTAGGCGCTTACTATCGTCACCTCTCGCGGCGGATCGGTGCCGATATCGCCGTGTTCGCCACGGCTCCTAAATCAGCCACTTTAATCTATCGTTTGCTTCGTTGCGGAAAAACTTATGTGGATAAAGGCGCTCCGGCTTATGAACAGAATCGACTGCTCTCTCTTCAATCAAAAGCCAGCCAGCTTGGCTATCTTTTGGTCCAGACCGCCCGGCACTTTTGGCTGCGCTTGATCCGTCGTCCAGGTATTAATTTGAGATAACTAATTTTCATACCTCTTTCCTCCGAAGAAACAGCGTCGGAAGTATATCACTGTCTTTTTCCGCGTGGCGAGAGACCTGTTTGGCGCTTGAATGCGCTCCGGCGTGGTGTCGTGTAGAATTCGACATACGAATCTTCGGCTCGTCGATTGGAGAGTAAATGGTGGGCATCCTGATGCTGTTATTAGCGTGCCTGCCATGGCTGGCGCTTATCGTAATAAACAGCCGGCACAAGCGCGAAGAGGAAGAGGCGAACAGGCGCTGGACTGAACTAAGCCGGCGAATGGACGCCCTGGAAGTGGAAATAAGGACGCTGAGTGCACCACCAGTGCCAGTCGTTCCTCCGGTGGTTCCGCGGCCAATCGAGAAACCTCAGCCGGTCGCCATGCCTACACCAACCCTGAAGGTCGCGCCTGCACCGATCGCTCCGCCCGCACCCCCAGAACCGCGGTTTGTTCCCCCGCGACCCATTGCGCCGGAAGAAGATCGGCCTAAAGGACTGAATATCGAGGAGGTGCTGGGCACGAACTGGCTTAACAAGATCGGCATCGTGATTCTCGTCCTTGGCGTAGTCCTGTTCCTTGTGTATCAGCTAAGAGTGCTGGGCGCCGCGGGCAAGATCGTGGTGGGTCTAACGGTCAGCGCGGCGTTGCTCGCGGGCGGGATTGGCCTGGAGAGGCGACCCAGCTACAAAATTATCGGGCGCGCCTTGATTGCAGGCGGATGGGCGCTTGCGTTCTTCACAACCTACGCGATGTACCACGTAGAGGTGACGCGGATTCTGAGTTCGCAACTGCCGGATTTGGCGCTGATGCTGTTGGTCGCCGCTGCGATGGTGGCGCACACACTGCGTTACAAGTCGGAGGTAGCGACAGGGTTGGCGTTTCTGCTGGCTTTTTCCACGCTGACGATCAGCCAGGTCACGGTTTACAGTTTGAGCGCCGAAATCGTACTGGCGCTCGGGCTGGTAGCAGTGGTGTGGCGAACCAAGTGGTATGCGCTGGAGGTCTTTGGCATTGCGGCAGCGTATGGCAACCACTGGTGGTGGGTGAGACGAATCATCGACCCGATGGGAAGCGAGAAGCACGGGTTCCCGGAGTTTGTTCCGAGCGTGGCGATCCTGTTGCTTTACTGGGCCATTTTCCGCGTCTCCTACATCCTTCGAGAATGCGATGAACGCCAGGAAAAAATAGCCACGGGCGCAGCGCTGCTGAATTCAGTGGGATTATTGGCCCTGTTGAGTTATCAGGCGGCGCACCCCCAGTGGGCGTTCTGGGCTTTGCTCGCCTTGGGCGGTGTAGAGCTTGGGCTGGCCCTGCTTCCGATCACGCGGCGGCGGCGCATGGCGTACTTAGTGCTGGCGACGATCGGCATTGCGCTGCTGGTGGCGGCCATTCCGTTCCGCTACACGGGCGGTACGCTGGCTGCACTCTGGATTTTCGAGGCGGAGGCGCTGCTGGTGGCGGGTATTGCCGTGCGGGAGGTTCTCTATCGGCGGCTGGCGATGCTGGCTACGCTACTGGCGGCGGCCGATATCCTTCTCACTCCAGTCCAGAACTATCGCATGGCGGCTTTGTGCCTGCTGGCGGCGTGTGTATTTCTTGCCAACTCGCATGGGGTGACGCGGCGCTGGCCGGCGCTGTTTGAAGAAATGTTCGACCGGACGGTGATGCATTGGTTCTCCTTCGCCGGAGCCTTCATGCTTTTCACCGCACTCTGGGCAGCGTTCCCTGGAATGCAAACGGCGCCCGCCTGGGCCATCGCGGGACTGGGTCTGCTAGTCATCGGCAAGCGGCTAAAACTTGACCAATTGCCGTACGAGGCTCATTTTTTCTTCAGCAGCGCGGTGGTGTTGGCTTTATTCCGGAACCTTCCAAAGCTGGAGGGCGTGGGCAGCGTTGCGCTGATTGCGGTGCTGCTTTACGCGGGCTCCCGTTGGAGCGCGCTAGCCACAGCGTACCGGTGGGTTGGTACGGGTTTGCTGATCCTCCTGATCTATTACGATTTAGCGCCCATGAGCAACGCGCCAGCCTGTGCGCTGCTTGGATTGTTGCTGCTGGAGTGTGGGCTGGGTCTTACGTTGAAGGATCTTCGTTTGCAAGGCTATACGACGCTGGGTATGGCCTTCGTTGCAATCTTTTTTGTCAATCTGAATGCGGCCGGCCTTGCAGGCGGGATTCTGCCGCTGGTTTACACGGTGATCCCAGTGGTGATGGCTCTTTACTATGTGTATCTGCGCGTTGAGCCTCTGGCGGACGAGTTTGAGGCGAGCTTCCACGTGGCGCAATGGGCGGGATGGTGCGGCGCGCTGGCAGCGGCGGCGCTGTTGCGCTTTGCTTTGAGTCCGGACTGGGTGGCTGCGGCGTGGGCCGCCGGCGCGTCCACGTTGCTTCTGGTGGCTGTGATGAGCAGCCGCGTGACCTTCCTTCACCAGGCACTGTTTTTCTGTTTTTCTACGGGACTGCGTACTGGCCTGCACAACCTCTACGAGCGCAGTTACCTTCCGGGTCCGTTCTGGTACAGCCGCGCGCTTTGCGCCGGGGCCGCGATAGCAATGCTGTTTGCGGGCTTGCCTATGGCTTTCCGGTTGAAAACACCCGCAACCATTTCGAAGAGGAGCGGAATGGTGAGGGCATTTCTCAGTGCCTGCGTCAGTCAGCCGCAGCAGGTTTTCTTCTTTACTCCGCTGGTTCTGCTGGTGGTGCTGCTGGCGCTGGAGATGCGCAGCGGCTTGCTGACGGTAAGCTGGAGCGCGCTGGGAGTGCTGGTCTTTCTCTTCGCGTTGCGGGTGGGCGAGCGCACATTTCGCCTTTCGGGTCTGGCGCTGTTGTTATTGTGCGTGGGGAAGATTGGACTGGTGGACGTGTGGCAATTGGATCCGAGGGACCGCTACGTGACGTTGATTTGTATGGGGTCGGCATTGTTGCTGGTTTCGTTTCTGTATTCGCGTTTTCGAGAAACGATCAGGAAATATCTATGAACCAGCGCATAGCGTTGCTGGCGATTCTGCTTGTGTCGGCGGTTGCGGTGTTCTTTGCAGAACGGGTAGTTCCCCAGCCAACTCCGTCGCCCCAGGCGCTGCTGCATCTGGTTGGCGACGCGGAGCGGGACATGATGCGGGTGCCTGTTTCCCTGGCGCCACTTTCCGATGAAGAGGAGCGGTCGATAGGGGATGAAACTGCCAGAAAATACCTGGGAATGCAAGATGCCTACGGACCCGAAGATGAGTTGATCGCGCAATATGTAAGCGAGGTGGGTGCGGCTCTGGCGAAATCGGCCAGCCGGAAGCTGCACTACCAGTTCCATTACGTCGTCCAGGCGGGCTTTGTGAATGCCTTCGCGCTTCCGGGAGGGCACGTTTTCGTGGGCAAGGGGCTGCTGATGTTGATGGACACGGAGGACGAACTGGCGTCCGTGCTTGGCCATGAGATTGAGCATGTCGAGCTGAGACACTGTGCCGACCGGGCTCAGATGCAGTCCCGGCTGAGCGGTACTCCGCTGCGAGAGTTGCTGTTTATTCCGATCGCTATTTTTCAGGCCGGATACAGCAAAGAGCAGGAACTGGAAGCCGATCGCGACGGAGTCAAGCTGGCGGTTGCCGCCGGCTATTCGGCGGACGGAGCGGTGGCTATGTTTCAGCGGTGGGAGAAGTTGGAATCGGAGGTAAGAAGGGTCGAGAAGGCCAGGCGACAGCGCAGCGTTCTTGATTTGCCGGCGGAAATAGCGAATGTTGTGGTGCTGGATTCGCTCATCGGTTACTTCGCATCGCATCCACCTCCGCAGGAAAGACTCGTGGCGATTGAGCGGCTTATCGCGGAGCAGGGGTGGAAGCCGGGACCTCAGCGCGGGCTGCGGATGCAAATTTCACCAGCTGCGCACCGCGCGTACGTAGGCATTAAAGGACGCCAGGCGTTCGGCATCGCAGGTGCCGTTCAGGTAGTACACGACCCAGCCGGTGTCCTCTGACATTCCTCTTCCAGCGTTGGGAGCCGCCAGTCTTCGAACCCTGCGAACTTCAGGTCAAGGCTACAACCCGCAGCGGTTGTGGGCGCTCATCTGGAGCTTGGGCCATGGAGAATCTGGCCCTCATCCTAACGCATATGGGTCCTAGACGGCCAGATTACGAGCTAAGGGAAGATTGTACGATTTTGCACGGCAGCCGGGATGAAAGCCGGTATTTTGACTGGAGTGGGATCTGGAATGCCGCTGGCGCCTAAGAGACCGGCGCGCAGGGAGATCAGGCTTTGCAGTCCGGTGAGGATCTGCTCGACGTTGATCTCCACGCGGTACTCGCCTGAACTATCCTGGCGGCAGAGCATCACTTCGCCCAGAAACATGGCATCGTTGTATTCGACGCTGACGGGCGTGGACATGGATATCCGTTCCGGTGACTCGAGGATAAGACGCTTGCCTTCCATCCCGGTGAAGGAGCATGTGATTTCGAGCTTCGAACCATTGGCCGCACCGGTTGGAATCTGGATAGTGGCAGGGCCCGCCTGATAGTCATCAAATGTGCTGTTCACAAGTGACCTATCGGCAGGTTTCAGGAAAAGTTTAGAAGTGAGACTCGATAAAGAACCAGAGTGAGGCGCCTACAGCGATCGGGACTAAGAGCTCAAGCCAGGTACGAACCGAGTTTAAGCGGGACCAATGAAAGCGCTGAAGAAGGCTGGTGGGTTTGGCGGCTGCCTCTTTCTTGCGGGAACGAATGTTTTCGACAATCCTGCATTCCAAATCGCTCGGACGGCCTTGCAGCGCACGAACCAGTTCTTCGCGTCCGCGCTTATCGGCTATCAAAATCGTGGCCGAATTCAGCCCCTGGGTAGATTCCAGCAGCTTGCGTCGCAGGTTGGCGGGAACCTCCTCGACGGAGCGGTACACCTTCGTGTCGTTGCCCGTGGCGATGAATATGGTGGAGGTCTTAGCAGTCAGGCGTGTCATGTTTAGCAGTCAACTCCTACGTTCCCGATGCGCGCAATCGCTGAATCGGAACAACGCCGATTTCGTTACCCGCGTAATCAACCGTCACCTGGATAAAACCAAGCGCCGCTTTCGATAGGGACTTATCCCTTCTGTAGATTAACCCAACCCGTCTGATCATAGGCTCAGGGCCTAGGGGAACACACTTTACTTTGCCCGCGGCTTCTTCTTCCTGACAGTGCGATTGCGCTATAAACGAAACGCCCAGATTAGCCATAACAAAGCGCTTAATCATCTCGGTGGAATCGAGTTCCATGGAAATGTTCAGCTCATCGTGAACGCTATCGAGCCAGGTATTCAGGCGCGCTCGCGTAGCACCCGATTTAGGCAACAGGAGCTGCTCACCCACCAGGTCGGAAGGGAGCACGCGCGGGTATTGGGAAAGCTTATGACCGCCCGGAACCAGCAGTTTGATTTCGTCGGAATGGATGCGCACCACCTGCAGCTTCTTCTCCTGCACGGGCAACTGGGTGATGCCGAAATCGGCCAGGTTGTCGAGAACGGCCTGGACGACGCGAGTGCCGTAAGAACGATCAACCAGCAACTGGACGTTAGGGAACTGTTTTTTAAACTCAGCAAAGACGCCGGGGAGGACGTATATACAGGTCGCTTCGTTGGCGGCGATGACGAGTTCGCCGCGCGGCACCTTTTCCAGTTCGTTGATGGCGTCCTGAGCGCGCTTGCGCAGGGAAAGAATTTGTTCGGCGTGTTCGGCAAGGATGCGGCCGGCCACAGTAAGCGAGATGCGCGTACCGAAGCGTTCGAACAGAATCGTATTAAGTTCGAGTTCCAACTGGCGCACCTGGGCGCTGATGGCTGGCTGCGTACGATAACAGGTTTGCGCAGCTTTTGAAAAGCTCTTGAGACGCACAATCTCAAGAAACGTGTGAAGCTGATCTAGGTCCATGGCGCTAAAGGCGCGAGCTTACACCCGCAGTAAAACAACTTTCCTGCTTGAGTCTAGATTGTATCAGTTTGTTATGGTTCTACGAATCCTCTTCTCCCCGCAACCGAAAAAACCCTCGGCGACTCCCCTACCGCCAAGCCCATAGTCTTCTTTTCCTTTTACGGTTCCACAAACATTCCCTCCGCCGATACCACCTGGTCGCCATTAGCATCCGTAGAGACCAGCTGGTAATAGACAGTGCCGCTGGGAACATAACCCAGGCTGACGTTCGGCGATGCCGTCAGGCTGCTTTGCGCCGAATAACGGATGTAATTCCCGCTGCTGGGCCCATATTGCACGTAGCTGTAAGTAGGAACCGAAGTGGTCCAACTGATGCTGGCCGTGTTGCCGCTGCTTGGCGTGACCACGGGGTTCGAGATGATCGGTGTTCCTCCGGGTAGGGTGGTGAACGAGTAGATGGTGGAGTAGCCGGTGTTGCCGTTCACATCCGCCGATTGGGCTTGGAAGTAATAAGTCTTGCCTGGCAATAGGTTGGTGAGGGTTACACCGTGGCTGTTACTCAAAGAAGTCTGTACAGGAGTTACGCTTGTCAGCGCGTTGGTCGTTCCGTAGGCGACTGCAGTGTTACTGGGAACGTTGGTCGACCACGAGATGGTGATTCCGTACGATGTAATGCTCCAGTAGGCGAGATAGGAAATGACGGGTGCGGTCGCGTTGGGTGTGGACGTCGTGAAGGTGTAACTGCTCGAGGTTGTCGAAACGCTGGCCGCATTCGCCGAACTGACGGTGAAGCTGTAGAGCGTGTTCGGCGTCAGACCGCTGAGCATCACCGAGTGGCTTGTCACCAGAGTCGGGCTGGAGACCGTCTGGTTTCCGTAGTTCACGACCGACGTTGACGCTTGATCCGTCGTCCAGGTAATCAACGCTGAACCGCTGGTAATGCTGCTCGCGGCGACGCTCGTAATCACCGGGCCAGGCGCGGTACCCGTAGTCTGGAAGGTCGAGTTGCTCGAAGTGGACGATGTGCCATTGCTATTCGCTGACATCACGTCGAAGTCATAAATCGTCCCGGGCATCAGGCCCGTCAGCGTCACCGAGTGACTCGTCGACAAGGTTGTATTCAGCGGGGAAGATGCCGAGTAAGTCGTAGTCACTCCATAGTTCACTTGCGAAGAGGCCGCTTCGTCCGTGCTCCACGTGATGGTCGCCGTGGTGCTGGTGACCAAAGTCTGGATGTTCGAAATGACCGGAGCCGGCGCCGAGGGTGAACCCGTCGTCGTAAAGCTGTAAGTGGTGGAGTAGCCGGTAGCTCCATTGGCGCCAGT
>PLRJ01000070.1:0-6822 GCA_003163855.1 Bryobacterales bacterium
GGCTAGATCTAGAACGGCTCGTCAGGCAGAGGCGCAATCACAGGTGTGGTTTTGCCCCAACCCTGATCCTTCGCCAGCTTCATATCCTTTACTAACTGATCAGGCAGCGTGGCGTTTATTTGAGGCCGGCCATTCTGATTGGCGAGCACCCAGCCTACGGCTGAAATGGTCTTTGAAACCACCAGCATTTCCTTATAATCCAGCTTCTCCGGCGAATCGGTAGGGCGGTGATAGTCGGGATGGAGGCCGGTGGTGAAGAAGGCGATGGGCACGCCGATCTTGGCGAAGTTGTAATGATCGCTGCGGTAGAAGATGCGCTGACCTCGTGGTTGAGGGCCCAGATTGTCGTGGGTTTTATCGGGCGCGGTGACGTCGTAGAAGTGGTTAAGGCCGATTTTCTGGTAAGCGGAGTTGGTGGTCTCGATGGTCTTTTCCAGATCGTCACTGCTGATGTTGGGTCCCACCACCAGAATGTCGTTGGGCTTCACCAGCACGTGAGTGGTGTTGGTGTCCTTGAAGTCGGGCCCCATGGTCCGACCGATCATGTCGATGTTGAGATCGGCCACAATTTTGGTGACATCGACGGGCGGGAACTCGGCGAAGTATTGCGAGCCCCACAGGCCTTTCTCCTCGCCCGCATTCCATAAGAAGATAATGCTGCGCTTCGGACTCATGCCTTTGGCGGCGCCTTCGGCATAGGCTTTGGCGATGGCGAGCAGCGCGGTGGACCCGGAGCCGTCATCGTCCGCTCCGTTGTTGATTTTATCGCTTCCTTCGGGGCCGTTGCTGAGCCCGATGTGGTCGAGATGGGCGCTCATGACGACGTATTCGTTTTTCAGAACCGGATCGCAGCCTTCCACCATGCCGACAACGTTCTCGGCGTGGTTCGTTTCGGATTTGACGGCCACATGCAGGCTGATTTTCTTCTCGGCGGTAAGGGCGAAGGAATCTTGCTTGGCGGTTGACTCGGCGCCTGAGAAGATCTGTTCGCCGGTTTGCTTTTCGCCGGCAAAGATGGCGCTGGTCATCGCGAGTCCGACGGTGACCGAGGGCACGGAGGGACATTCCGAGTTGCCCTGGAATTTGGCTACGCGGTAGGCGGGTCCGTTCGGCCCCATGGGGCCTCCCACGGTTCCGGCCGCCCCAAAGCCGCTGAAAGGTCCGCCGGGTGAGGAAAGCTGTTGGAAGGTGGCGACTTTGACGACCGCCACTGCGCCATTCTTGGCGGCGGCTTCTTCGGGGGTCAGGAAGTCGGTGCAGTTCTCACCCAAGGGATTTGCGCCGCCACCTCCTCCCGCCCGGCCCTGTTGCGCGCGAAGTTCGGCAGGAAGGCCAGCGACTACGACAATTTTTCCTTTGACATCCAGTCCTTCAAACGGATTCAATTTAGTCTTGTTGACTACGTAGCCATTGCCGGCAAAGACGGCGGCGGCGTTGACGTCGAAGGCATCCAGCGGCGGAGCGCCGCGTCCGCCAAGCACGGCCCAGTCCTTGCCGTATTCAAAAGTGGATGGTCCGCGGCGCCCCGGAAATTGGCCTTCGCCGCCGGCGGGTGGACCATCAGCACCGCGCTGGCCTTGGCGTCCGGCTCTGCCGCCGCTGATGGCTGCTTTGCTTTCGTTCGGGATTACCAGCTTTGCCACCAGTTCAAACGGCATGAAATAGGGTTGTAGCGGTCCGTTGGTTCCGCTGGTGCTGCCACCTGCTTTTACACCCCAACTCGCTAATTCGCTGGCGACATAGAGAGCGGCGGTGTCAAAGCCTCGCGAGGGCAGGTTTCGGCCCTCCAACTGGTCCGATGCCAGGAAGTAGTCGTAGATTTTCAGCTCCTGCTCGGTGATGGCGTCGGAGTTGCCGAAGGCCGGGATTAGGGTCTTCTTTCCTTTCGCCAGCTTGGCCTTGGGTTGCTGAGCAACGGCGAGAAGCCCCAGTGCGAGGCCGAACGAAAGGAAAAGAGTAAGTGAACGCATAGGCGAAATAAAGCTTTGACTATAGCAGTCCGCGCTTAGCGCAGGCGTTCGACCGTGGTCTACTTTCGGATCAACACTTCGCGCAGGTGGTCGCGCGTCAGAAAAAACTTCACAGTCTGCGCTTTCTGGAAAAGCTTCTCAATGCTCCGATTATTGAAGTACTGGCAGCGCTGCGCCGGACCGCGAGGAATGGCCACTATAGTCTTGGGATCCTGGATGCGGTATTTGTAAACAGGAATCGATTTTACTTTTTCGTTCGCGTTGAAAAAAGCCAGAACGACGCCGCCAGGCTTCATCACTCGCAGAAGCTGCTCCACGGTCTGTTCGAGGACTGGTGACGTAAGGAACTGCAGGGCGTCCCAGACCAGGGCGCCATCGAAGAAGCCGTCAGGAAAGGTGAGGGTCTGTTCCAGAAACCGCTGGGCCGTGCTGGCAGCTTGCTGGCTCTCATAGAAGTCTTCACCAAAGCATTGCTGCATGGTTCCGATGATGTCGTCGGAAGAAATGCGGTGCCCGGCGCTGGTAATGAAAGTGATGTTGGCTTGGCTTGCGCCTGACATATCGAGCACCGACATGTTTTCCGTATTCTGCAGCAGGGCATGAAATTGTTCAAAGCCACTGCTTTGCCGGGTGACGGTGGGTTCTTCCTTCGGCTGCGACTTGCCGAAAGGTGCTTTTGCAAGTCCGAATTTCATGGCGTGCGGGAAAGAGCCTTTGACTAACTACGGACGTCTGAAGAGCCGGGAGAAGAGGCACCCGCTCGCAGGACGAGCTGAGGGAGCATCTCCTCCACGGTCGAATTAGCGGGTTGGCGTGCCTGCTGCTGCCGGAGCCGGTACAGGCTGAGCCGCCGCCGCTGGCGCTGGCGTTGTGGCGCCGCCTGCGGCCGCTGGACGCGCCGTTGCCTTGGAAATGTCGATGCTGCCTTTGAAATAGGCGCCGTCTTCAATCACAATGCGGCTGGTCTTGATGTCGCCCACCAGCTTTGCTTCCTTCTTGATATCAATCTTGTCGGTCGCATCCACATTGCCTTGAATAGAACCCTGGATGATGATCTCGCGGGCCTTAAGGCTCGCTTGCACCCGGGCGTTCGGTCCAATGGTCAGGCGGTGCTCATGGCACTCAACGGTACCTTCTACTTCTCCGTCGATGGTCAGGTCCTCGCGCGCGAAGATCTGCCCCTTAACAGTTACGTTCTTGCCGAGCGCCGCAGACCCACCGGGTCCACGCGGAGTCGGGATGGATTCCGGTTCAAAAGTTCTTGTTGGCGATGACATGGTTGGTGTGTCTCTCCTCACTGGTTCAGCCGCTGGGGCAGTTGATGTCGGCACAATAGCCGGTTTATCTGTCGGCCGCTGAGGTGGCAGTTCGTCTTCTTTTCGTTTACTCCACATGCAAAAGGGCGTCTCCTCGGGATTTCTCCACTTATGGTACTACTCCTAGAAATCGTTACGGCGTCTATTCGCAGGACGAAGCCGATTATAACCTTAAATATGTCTGACATAATACCGGATAGTGTCAAAAACTCGCGATTTAGAGGCGCGCCTCGAACGTGCCGAGCAGCAAGTGCGTCTATTTCAGCGTGTCAGCAGGCTGATGACTCGCGATATGGGGTTGGAAGGCGTTCTCTCGGAAATCGTGAAGTTGGTGCGCGACTTTCTGGATACCGATTCCTGCCTCATCTATCTGGTGGAAGAAAATGAACTGGTTCTGTATGCGTCGAGTGATCAGGGACAACAGAACATTGGCCGCGTTCGCTTACGCTTAAACGAAGGTTTGACTGGATGGGTGGCCCGCGAAAGGCGATTACTGGCTATTTCGCGCGAAGCCTACAGCGATCCGCGCTTTAAGTACTTTAAAGATTTGCCGCAGGATTCTTTTGAGGCGTTTCTGTCTGTTCCGATCATTGCGCAAAGTAAAGTTGTCGGAGTCATTAATGTGCAGCATCGTGAGCCGCGCATCCATTCCGGCGGCGATATGGAGATGTTGAGCACGCTGGGTGAACAGATTGGCTGTCTGCTGGTGCTCTCGCGCCTAAAATCTCCTGCCGCTTCCCTGGTCCGTTAGCGCGGCATTGTTCTTAGACCAAAAGCTAACGAAGTTTAAACGGCAGGCGTTGCAACGGTATGGGTGTGCTCCTAGCGAAACAAGCAGTTGCTGCCACGCCGATTTGCGTTCGTCTTTACGCTCGGAAGGTAATACGTTCAGACGCAAGCAACGTGGACATTTGACGCGCCTGTTTAGCGAAAGACGCCAGATGTTGCCGTAGAATCGGCCGCCGCATTTCAGACAGCGGAAGGGATAGATACCGAACGCCATCTTGAAGGACTCGAAACTGTTCTTTCGGTGAGACCTGCGGATGTCGTGGCTTCCACAATGGGCGCAGGGAAAGCCGCCGGCATTATCTTCCGCCGTCATGCCAGCAAGGCGGTCTTCTGGCGCGCATGCGCGCTGAGGTACGACTTTTGATAGGCGTGAAAAGCCGCAAGCAGGCGCTGCAGCGACGGCGCATTTTGCCGCAGCGGCATGCCATCGATTTCCAGCACCGGCAGTAGATCGCGCGTGGTGGACGTGATGAAAACCTGATCGCTGTTCTGAAAGTCGGCAGGCGTTAACACTCGCTCGGAAACAGTGATGCCCGGAACTTTGATCTCTTCCAGTAAAACCTGGCGCGTTACTCCGGGCAGACAACCCGAAGTGGACAAAGGAGGCGTGAAGACTTCAGAGCCAAAGATGGCGAAGATGTTGGCAGAGGTGCACTCGCTGACCTCACCGCGCTCATTCAACAGCAGGGCTTCATCAAAGCCGCGCTGTTTTGCGCTCTCGTTCCAAACCAGGTTCTGCACCCACGATGTGATTTTCGCGCCTGCAAAAGGACATGCGCCAAAGCGGCCATTAGGTTGATAAGTCAGCTTCACGCCCGCGCCCCAGGCGGCAATGTTTGCGGTGAAAGCTATGAGGTCGCATTCGCTTTCAATTCCGGCGCCTTCAAAGATGCCGCCGCGATTGCGGACCAGCGCAACGCGCAAGGTGGCCTCAAATGCGCGGTTCGCTTCCACCAGCGACAACAGACGCGTTTCCAGTTCATCCTGCGAGAAAGGGAAGGGAACATGCATGCGGGCCGCGTCGCGCTCCATGCGCGCGTAGTGCCGCGGGAACTCGAACAGCACGCCGTCCGCCACCCGCAGGGTACTGAAGACGCCCCACCCGTTCATGAAGCCGACCTGGCCGGGCGACAGCACTCGTGCGTCTGTTCTCACAATCGCGCCGTTGTGAAGCAAAAGGCTGTGCATATCGTCTATCTTATCGGAACTTCATGCGCGCTTGAGCAGGCTGGCTATCTGGCGCAAGGCATTGCCGCGATGGCTTACAGTCAGCTTCTGTTCGCGTGTTAGCTCGCCAAAGGAGGCAGCTAAAGGCGGATAGTAGAACACGGGATCGTAGCCGAAGCCGCCGCTGCCTCTGCGCGCCGTCAGCAGTTCACCCTCAACCGTACCGCGCGCCAGGTGCACAGTTTTTCCGGCTTTGGCAATGGCAATAACGCAGACGAAGCACGCCCGGCGGTCAGCCACGCCGGCCATGTTGGCCAGTAGAAGGTCGTTGTTCTGTTCGTCGGTGGCATCTTCACCGCCATAACGCGCCGAATAAACACCCGGCGCACCATCCAGCGCGGATACTTGCAGGCCTGAATCGTCGGCCAGCACCAGTTCGCTGCTAAAGCGGGAGTAATACTGCGCTTTAAGTTCGGCGTTGGCTTCAAAGGTGTCACCTGTTTCTTCAGGCGCTTTGATTTCACGCAATTCCGGTAAGGGCGCGATTTGATAACCGGCGAGACACGCCTCATTGGCGATTAATTCGAATTCCACCATTTTTCCCGGGTTGGTGGAGCAGGTGTAAATCCAAATCATTTTGCCACGCCTTTATGGATTTACGCTTTCGTACCTGTTTGAATCGCTTGTTCCTGTAGAGTGCGCAGTTCCAGGATGCCGGTACGCGCCAAAGTCAGCAGTTCCGCCATCTGATCGTCGTCAAAGGGGGTGTGCTCGGCAGTAGCCTGCACCTCGACGAACTTGTTGGCGCCTGTCATAACAACGTTCATGTCCACGTCAGCACGGGAATCTTCTTCATAAGCCAGGTCGAGCAGGGGCATTCCGGCGACAAGTCCAACACTGGTTGCGGCGACCGAATCCACAATAGGATTCTTAGTCAGCGCTTTGAATTTGACCAGCGTGTTTATGGCGATGGATAACGCTACAAAGGCACCGGTAATGGCGGCGGTTCGGGTTCCTCCATCGGCTTGCAGAACATCGCAATCCAGAATGACGCTGCGCTCTCCAAGCGCCTGGAGATCGACGACGGCCCGCAGGGCACGGCCGATTAAGCGTTGGATTTCATGCGTTCTGCCGGATGCACGGCCTTTGGCCAGTTCGCGAGGATTGCGGGTTGCTGTGGCGCGCGGCAACATCGAGTACTCAGCCGTAATCCAGCCTTTGCCGGTGCCCCGAATAAAGGACGGAACGGAATCTTCAATCGTTGCTGCACAAAGTACGCGGGTATGGCCCACGCTGATTAAGGCCGAACCTTCGGCGGTTACCAGATAGCCAGTTTCAATCTTGGTGGGGCGCAGTTGGTCGGGCGTTCTGCCATCGGTTCTCATATTTCTAAGTGGCCGAGCGGAGGGCAAAAAACATCACCAGGGCGAGACATACTAAGGCGCCTGCTACTAAAACTAGACACGGAATGGCCGCCTGGCGCGGCATGCGGGACACTGGGGCGGCGGCCGCACCCTTCTTCTTGATTTTCGCTGAACCCATGAATTAACGCAGGGTTATGCTTTCTTGAAGAGGCTGTC
>PLRJ01000070.1:6829-14293 GCA_003163855.1 Bryobacterales bacterium
CGGGTTGATGAATCGAAATGCACGCACTGCTTGCAGCAATGCAAAGCCGCTCCGCATTTCGGACAATTGCCCGTAAAATCTTTGTCGGCAGCCAGCGTCATGGCGCAATTGAAGCACCTGGATGCCGCTACATTTTGAACCAGCCTGGGAAGCTTAGGTCCAGTTATGTCAAGCGGCGCCTTCGGGCCTTGTTGCTTTGGCCTGTCTGCGCGGTATGGTCCGGACGATGAGCCCGAATCCTGATAACCCGACTGTCTGTATTTGCGATCTCCGTCCATGCGTTGATCGACTCCTTGGGTGTCCAGATTTTGAGTAAGTGCACAACTGTCACTTGGTGTTCTTAGGGGAACTGGACGTACATCGAGTGCATTATTCCCGGATTCCAGACGAAGTATTTTTTGGATACACTGGAAAGCTTGATTTGGTGGCGGGTTTCAACTAACGGTAGGATCCAGTGGAAGACCCCGCCTTGCACCTAGAACCTATTTACCACGAATCAGTTCGTGTTGCCAATGGTATCTATGGATTTTTGTAATAACCCATTTCACTTTTAGTACTAGGTGGTGCGCCTCTACTTCCCGCAACCGAGAAGCCCTCGGGGACACTCCGGGCTCGCCGTCCCATTTCTACCCAAGTCCGATGTGCAGGCGTGTCCCCTACCGCAACGCTCACAAGCCGTCTTTTAACCGGCGTTCATAATGGAATGAGGGCGGCCGCTTCCACTGAGTTACCTTTCATTTCAGAACGTCGGTTACAACGTCGATGGCAGGGAGATCCTGAAAGGTCTGAGCTTTGAAGTGGACCGCAAAGAGACACTGGTTCTGCTGGGACGAAGCGGTTCCGGCAAGACCACAGCGCTGCGGTTGATCAATCGTCTGCTAACGCCCACTTCTGGCGTCATCCTGATTGATGGCGCGGATATTCTGAAACAGGATGCCATATCGCTGCGCCGCAGGATCGGCTATGTAATTCAGGACTTCGGGCTGCTGCCGCACTGGACCATTGAGCAGAATGTTTCCCTCGTTCCACGCTTACTGAAGTGGCCGGCGGAGAAGCAGGCGGCCCGCGCACGCGAACTTTTGCAGCAGACCGGCCTGGACGATCCTTCTATTGCCGGCCGCTTTCCGCAGCAGCTTTCAGGCGGGCAGCGCCAGCGGGTGGGGGTGGCGCGAGCTTTGGCTGCCGAGCCAGGATTATTGCTGTTTGACGAACCCTTTGGTGCTCTGGACCCGATTACGCGGCATGAGATGCAGCAGCAATTCCTTTCTTTACGCGAGCACTACAACGTGGCTTCGGTATTCGTCACGCACGACCTGATGGAGGCGCTGGCTGTCGGCACGCGCATTGCGGTCCTGGACCAGGGCAAACTTGAGTGTCTGGTGACGCCGGCTGAATTCTTGCGCACGGAGAGTCCGGTGGCGCGCGCATTTTTGACAACACTGCCGGCAGCGCTGACGAAGGACATGCGCGTGTGAGATGGCGTTGGTTTGTTGCCGCCCTCATAATGGGGGCGGGTCGCGCGCGGGCAAATGAAAAACCGCTGCCCGATCCGCAACAACTGTTGGTACGGGCCCGGGCAAGTATGGAGAAGTCGGAACATGACCTGGAGAATTACTCGTGCATCGTGCATGAATCGGGCCAGGAGTTGAACGGCGACGGGTCTGTGAAAAAGGACAACTCCAAAGTGGAGGAGCGCTTTTTCGTCAACGGGATTCAGATTGACCACGTGCTGCAGCGCAATGGCAAAGTTTTGGATGCTTCCGAGGCGAAGAAGGAACAGGAGCGCGTGAACAAAGACGTGAAGAAGTATAGCGATGCTCAGCAGGCACAAAAGGAGCACAACCAGGACGAGAAGCAGGTAGATACTTTCCTGCGCGCGCTCCGTTTTACCAACGGGTATCGTGAGAGTAAAGGAAATCGCAGTGTCGTTGTATATGACCTTTCAGGCGATCCAAATTTCAAGCCGCATAAGCTGGAGGAGCGTTTCGCCCAGGCGCTGACCGGGAAGATCTGGCTGGACGAAGAGTCGGGAACGCCGCTGGAAGTGCGCTTTCAAACGGACAAGGACATCAAGATCGGCGGCGGCCTGGTGGCAAGTCTGCATAAAGGCTTTCAACTTCACTTGGTGCAGGAACGGCAGCCCGATGGCGTATGGTTAACCAAGATGGTGGAAGGCAGCGGCGACGCCAGGGCGGCGTTGTTCCTGCATCCTAGGTTCCGGTTTCGCGAACAGCTTGAAAAATGTCACCTTTTCTCCGTCACTACCCAGCAGAAAGTACAGTCTCCGACTAAGTAGATAAGCTTGGACCCCATCGTTATCAAGAGCCTGGTAAGCGACGTTGTCACCCTGACAGGCGAGCACCTGATGCTGGTAGGAGTTTCTTCTGCTTTTGCCATTGCTATTGGAGTCGGGCTTGGGATCGCAGGTACGCGGCGGCCAGCGCTGCGCAATGTCTCGCTTAGTGTCGCGAATGTGCTGCAGACGATACCTAGCGTTGCGTTGTTTGGATTCCTGCTGCCGGTGCCCCTGATCGGAGGAATTGGCAAGCACACGGCCATCCTGTGCCTCGTGCTTTATTCCCTGCTGCCTATTCTGCGGAATACCATCGTCGGGCTGACATCGGTAGATCGTCCCGTGCGGGAAGCGGCGCTCGCGATGGGCATGACGGATGGCGAGTTGCTACGCCTGGTAGAACTTCCGCTGGCGGCACCCACTATCTTGGCGGGGGTTCGCATCGCGCTTGTGACCAATATCGGGACCGCGGTGATTGCGGCGATTATCGGCGGAGGCGGGCTCGGAGTTTTGATTTTTCGCGGAGTGGAGTCGGTGGACACACTGCAAATACTGGCCGGAGCCATTCCGGCGGCGGCCATGGCGCTGTTGGCGGATGGTTTGATGTCCAGGTTGGAACGCAAGGTGTCGATTCGATGAAGATAGTCAGCGCTTTTGCAGCGGTGCTTTTATTGAGTTCGTGTGCGCCGCATCACGGCATTATCGTGGCGTCGAAGAATTTTACCGAGCAGTTGATTCTGGGTGAAATTGCCGCGCAGCAACTGGAGCGGAAGCTGCACATCACAGTACAGCGAAAACTCAACCTGGGTGGAACTTTGCTGGCGCATGAAGCGATGCTGCATGGCGACATCGACATCTATCCCGAGTACACGGGCACAGGCGCTAGCGCGGTGTTGCGAATAAAGGCTCCGCGTGATCCAGCGGAAGCTTACATCGCCGTCAGAGACGCTTATTTGAAGCGGTTCAACGTCGTTTGGCTTCCTCCGTTGGGTTTTAACGATTCGTTCGCGATGGTGGTGCGCGCGGCGGATGCGGCAAAACTGGCGAAGCCCGCGCTTTCGGCCGCTTCCGGGCGCAGTTGGCGGCTGGGAGTTGGCTATGAATTCGTTACGCGCGCCGATGGATTGGCGGCGCTGGATAAAACCTACGATTTGAAATGGCAAGGAACTCCCAGCAGTATGGACCTGGGTTTGCTATACCAGGCGCTAGATCAACGCAAAGTGGATATGGCGGCCGGTTCGTCAACCGATGCGCAGTTGATCGATTCCAAATATGTGCAATTGGCCGACGATAGGCATGCCTTTCCCGCTTATAACGCCTGTTACCTGGTGAGGAAAGAGACGTTGGAGCAATACTCCGGTGTGAGTGATGCGCTGAACATGTTGCAGAATCGTATTAGCGACGACACAATGCGCCAGTTGAACAGGCGTGTGCAAGCGGAGCACGAAGCGGTTGAAAAGGTTGCCCGCGATTTTCTCGCTACCCAGCCTTGAGTTTATGAATGGTTAACAAATTAGTCTTTGCCAACTTGAAGTATCGATGGGTGCGCACGTTTCTGAGCGCGCTGGTGGTGGGCGTACAGATCATGATGATTCTGACGCTGATTGGCTTGAGCCGCGGGCTGCTGGAGGATTCAGCTGACCGAGCGAAAGGCACGGGCGCGGATATTTTCCTGAAGCCCGGTTCGCAGGGGTCAGTCTCGTTTTCCACGGGCCAGCTTGATCAGAAGTTTGTACCGTTTATCGCCAAGCAGCCGCACGTGGTTGAAGCGACCGGCGTGTTGATGATTCCAGTAGAAGTGATCACCTCTTTGAATGGCGTTGACATTCCGGAGTTCGCCAAGCTCAACGGCGGCTTTCACTATTTGGAGGGCGGACCTCCGAAGGAGCCGGACGACCTGGTGGTGGATGAATACTACGCGCGCCAGAATCATCTCCACATTGGCGAAATGGTGAAGATCCTGAAACACCAATGGCACTTGACCGGCATCGTGCAAGGCGGCATGCTGGCGCATATGATTGTGGACCTGAAGAGTTTGCAGTCGTTATCGGGCAACAAGGGTAAGATCTCGCAAATTCTGGTGAAGTTGGATAACCCTGCGAACACAAATGAGGCTGTGAAGCAGTTGAATCAGGCGGCAGAGGGAAACCTGCAGGCGATTTCAATAGCCGACATCGTGTCGCAGTTCAGCATCAATAACATCCCGCAGTTGAAGATTTTTATCACTGTTGTCACCGTCATGACTATTTTTGTCGGCTTCCTGGTGGTGTTTTTGTCGATGTACACGGCGGTTGTTGAGCGCACGCGCGAGATTGGGATTCTAAAGGCTTTGGGCGCGAAACCGTTCAAGATTATGGACATGCTGTTGCGCGAAGCGATCTTTCTTGCGCTGGCCGGTTGTGTTATCGGCATCCTGCTGGCATTTGTCGCGAAGTTCGCCATCATGAATACGATCCCGGCCTCGCTGACGGTGATTGATGTACCTGACTGGTGGCCGCGCGCCGCCTTAATCGCGTTGTCCGGCGCCATCCTGGGCGCGATTTATCCGGGTTTAAAAGCTGCGCGTCAAGATGCCATCGAGGCCCTAGCTTATGAGTAGCAACGGCGGCATGATTCACGTGCGAAACCTGCGCAAGACCTATCGCGTGGGCGAAGTGGATGTACATGCGCTGCGCGGAGTGGATATGGACGTTGGTCACGGTGAATTTCTGGCCGTGGTGGGCCCATCAGGTTCAGGGAAGTCGACCCTGTTTAATATTCTCGGAGGATTGGCGGCCCCTAGCTCGGGTGAGGTGCTGATTGACGGAGTGGATTTGAGGAAACTCTCAGATTCACAAAGAACCGAGTTGCGGCAGCGCAAAGTGGGCTTCGTTTTTCAGAAATATAATCTGTTGCCCACCCTCTCAGCGGCGGACAACATCGAACTGGCACAAGCGCTGGCGGGCATCAAGCAGCGTCCGGCGGATTTCGATCAAACTTTGCAACTGCTGGGCATTAAGAACCGGCTGGATCATAAGCCCAGCGCCTTGTCCGGCGGCGAACAGCAGCGCGTAGCCATTGCGCGGGCGTTGGTAAATCAGCCGGCCTTGCTGCTTGCCGACGAACCGACAGGCAATCTGGATACGGCAAACTCGGATGCGGTGCTGGATATTCTCCGCAACCTTAACAAGCGCATTGGGCAGACGATTTTAATGATCACCCACAATCCGGAAGCGGCGGCTTATGCGGACCGTACTGTGACCATGCGCGACGGTGTTGTGCACGTGGATTGACCCCCTGTTCATTTGGGCTTAGCCATCGTCCGGAACGTCTTCTCCTGTCCATACAACGTCAGCAGCGGATGCCTCACCTGGGCTCGGAACTCGTACTCACGATTTGCCGTCAGCCCTCCCAGTGGGTAGCTGAAATCCCCCGTCGCCGTCTGTGTCACTGTCGGCAAATCCGTCCATGGCTCTGTCTTCTCCGACAAGTCGGTGCCGTCCTTCTTCACTCTGTACTGAAACCCAACCTCCACGCTCTTCACATCTCCGAGGTTCGTCAGTTTGCCCTCCAGTACCTCCGAACTCGTCTCGGAATTCCACCGCGCTCCTGAGGTAACCACTTCCGGCGGCCTCATCGCCGCTTCGACGTTCGTCATTTTCAAGACGATAGGGTCGGGCCACTTGCGGTCTGTATAAAGCCGTTGCGCCCGGTAAGCCGTGATATGCAGCCCGCTCTCGTCCTGCTTCCACGTCGTCTGCGGCTTCACCTCTGGCTTGTACTCAACCATCTCGTCCGATTGGCCCAGCACCGAAATCTTCGTCTGCGGCGTAGCCCGCACCGAACGCAGCGTAATCGTTTTCGCATCGCCCAGCCGCCATTGCTCTTCATGCGTAATAAACGCGTATACCGTATCGTCGTGGCTCTGTTTGGTGAACCAGATATTCTTCTCGTTCGTCACTGTCCATGGACGAACTCCCCGGATTGCTTCGCCATTCACAAAATTCCACAACGCTATCTCACGCAGCCTCGCGTCCTGCTCCGGTGCGATGGTTCCATTCGGCTTTGGACCGATGTTGAGCAGCAGATTCCCGCCCTTGGCTCGCGTCTCAATCAGCGTATCGATCAACTCCGTGCCCGACTTGTATTCTTCATTCGTCGCCTTCCACGGCCACTCGGTGCCCATCGTCAGGTTGCCTTCCCATGCGCCCGCAAGCGCCACTCCCGGCGTGTACTGCTCCGGCGTCTCCATCACTCCCCGCGTTATCACCAGCTTCGGCTGTAACTGCCAGGCATACTCGACCAGCTGTTGCGCCGGCCCGTCGAAGAAAAAATAATCGATCGGCCCATACTGCGTCAGCAGTTCCTTCAACTGCCGCTTGGTGTAATCCATGAACTCCGGTAGCTCTTGCGGGTAGACACCTTTCACATGCCGGTTGATTGTGATGTGATACTGATGCAGCCACCAGAAATCGTCCGGCGAGAAATAAATGCCGATTGCGATACCCTGCTTGCGGAACGCATTTATCAGCTCCCCCATCACATCTTTCCCATACGGTGTATGCATCACGCTAAAATCCGTGGTCTTCGTATCCCACATGCAAAAGCCGGCATGGTGCTTGGCCGTGAACATGACGTACTTAAAGCCCGCCAGCTTAGCCAGCCGCGCCCAATCGTCCGGCCGGTACTCATCCGGATTGAAGTAGCTGGGTAAGGTGTCGAAGAAGCGCTGAACATAATCTGGTGAAGCACCCACCAGAGAGTGTGAAATCACTCCTCCCAGCGCCCCGTCCACTCCCCAATGAATGAACAGGCCAAATCCTCTGTCGCGGAAGAGTTCCACTGCGCCCGGATCATTACTTCGCCCTGGCTTTGCCGCCGTATCCATATATTGAGCGCTCGCTAAAACGGCTAATCCAAATCCAACCAAGGTTCTTAATTTCATACCGTTCGTTGTCACCTACTCGCAGTCAGAATTTAAGTCTAATCAAAGGTTCTAGATCCACCGATAGATTCGTTATGAGCGCAAAGGGCGCGGCTGCGCGCCGCAAGGGAAGAAAGGAACTCGCTAGCCCTTTCGGCGGGGCGCTTGACACCGCGCCCGTCTTGCGCGTGTTTGTTAAAAGCGCAAAGGGCGCGGCTGCGCGCCGCCAGGGAAGAAAGGAACTCGCTAGCCCTTTCGGCGGGGCGCT
>PLRJ01000043.1 GCA_003163855.1 Bryobacterales bacterium
CCAAGCGAGCCCGATTCCGCGGCGAACTGCCACGAACTCATCTCCGGCACATCAGGCGATGCGCCGAAGCATGCTTGCGCGGAGCGAAAAAATAGAACCGCGCGTGGAAGAAGAAAAAGTATTGACCAAAGACACAACTGACGATAGTGTTTGTGCAAGGGCTAAATTGGAAAAAAGAGGCATCTGTCGAAAGAGAAAAAGATCGAAACCGGAGCACCAGAGAACGCAGAATTGTTTTCGGACATGCTAAAGCCCTGCAGACCAGAAGGGCCACGCAGGGAGAAAATTAACAAACTTAGACAACAAGATAAATAGCTGGACCGTCCCCGGTTGACGTCTTATTAACAATACCACAAAGGGAACTAGCCGCGTCTTGTGGACGGGCTAGGCCCTAAAAGTTTCAATGCAGTAATACGGACGGGCCAGAAATCTGACCAGCCCAGACCGCTTACGCTACTTGACTTCTACTGTCGCGCCGGCTTCGGTGAACTTCTTCTTGATGGTTTCGGCTTCGTCCTTATTCACGCCTTCTTTAATCGGCTTCGGCGCGCCGTCAACCAGGTCCTTTGCTTCCTTCAGACCCAGGCTGGTGACTTCACGGACGGCCTTGATGACGTTGATCTTGTTGGCACCGACTGCACTAAGAATAACCGTAAACTCGGTCTTTTCTTCCACCGGGGCCGCCGCTGCGGCCGGGCCTGCACCCGGAGCCGCTACCGCGACCGAAGCCGCTGCCGCCGACACGCCGAGCTTCTCTTCCAGCATCTTAACGAGCTGAGAGGCCTCGAGCAAAGTCAATCCTTGAATCTGATCTGCAATTGCGTTAATGTCCGCCATGTTCCTAACTCCCTTAAAATTCCCTATTTCCTGCCTACGCGGGGCATTGTTCAGCCGCCGCGCAAAATCCTACTGCTTAAACTTTTCCGCCTGTATGGCCTGATCGAGCACAACCGCCAGGTTCCGGCCCACGCCGTTAATGCTGCTTACCAACCGCGTTGCATTGGCATTGATGAGGAACAACAGCTTGGCATAGATAGCTTCTTTCGGCGGCATCGACGCCAGGTCGTTGATGGCGGCGATGTCGATGACACGCCCTTCCACCATGCCGGCCTTGAAAGTGAACTGCGCATTGTCCTTGGCGTACTTGGTGAGCGCTTTCGCCAGCGCTACTGGATCGGCCTGCGTGAACACCAGCGAAGTCATGCCCTTCAAAGAACCAAGCAGTTCGTTCGCCGAGGTGCCTTCACCCGCGATGGCCGCCAGGTTGTTTTTGACAACCTTATAATCGCCGCCTGCGCCTTTAATGGTCTTGCGCAGCTCAAAATCCTGCTTCACGGTCATCTTTTCGTAGCCGGTGACGAAGATGTTTTTGTTTTCGGCGATCGTCTTTTTCAGATCGTCCAGGTCTTTGCTCTTATCCTTCTTATTCTTCATATGAGCCCTCGATTCCTAAACGATTTTGGCGTTGAATGCCGTTACATCCAACTGCACGCCAGGTCCCATGGTGGAGCACAGGGTTGCGCTCTTCACGTACTTGCCCTTGGCGGCGGATGGCTTTGCTTTGATAACCGCCTGAATCAGACTACTGGTGTTTTCCAGCAGCTTTTCGGTGGCGAAACTGACTTTGCCTACCGGTGCGTGAATGACTCCGGTCTTGTCGACGCGGAATTCCACTTTACCGGCTTTAATTTCCATGATGGCGGTGCGAATGTCGGTGGTGACGGTGCCGGTTTTCGGATTTGGCATCAGGCCGCGCGGGCCGAGGACTTTACCTAAACGACCGACGGAGCGCATCATGTCCGGAGTGGAGATGACGGCATCATAATCGATCCAGTTTTCGGTTTGGATTTTGTTGACCATGTCGTCGCCGCCGACATAATCGGCACCGGCTTCCTGCGCTTCGCGGAGNNAGCACGACGGTGCCGCGCACCATCTGGTCGGCATGCTTCGGATCGACGCCAAGGCGCATGTGCACCTCGACGGTCTCATCGAATTTGGTGAATTTGATTTTTTGAACGAGAGTGACGGCTTCGGGAAGGAGATAAGGCTTAGCCTCAACCTGCTTCGCCGCAGCTTCGTACTTCTTGCCGGGCTTTTGACTCATAAATTGACTGGTCCAAACGGCTAAGACTAAATAGAAGTCTGCGCCTCCCAAGATTAGGTGTGGAAACCTTCAAGTAGAATACCACAAAATTGGAAGTTGGCAAGAGTTTAATTTGTGGAGGGCCGAGAGATCAGTGTCTGGTAGCGGCGAGATCGGCGGGGTCGAGCACGGTGATGACGGCGTGGACATACATGCTTGCCGTATTGCGCATCATCGCTTCTGGTCATCCGCAGGAGGATGTTGGTGTCTAGGAGGCAATCGCCCCACATCAGTCATCCTCCCCGTAGAAGCTCGCGCGAGAGAACGCTTCATCGGGCAGGGAGGGGATCTTATGGGAAAACTGCGCCATCTCGCGCAGGGTTGTTTCCAGCGGTTGTGGGTCGTAGGGCTCTTCGACGAACGTGGACACTGCGCGGCGCGGCGGCTCGGCCTGGCTGCCTAGCTCTTCGGGCGCATGCGCCGCTTGTCCAGAAGATGGGCGGCATAAAGTTCGACGCCGATGCCTTGGGCGGCGGCTTGGCGAGCCAGCTCTGCTTGTGACTCCGGCTTGATATCGACTGTTAATGTCATCGATTGGTCCCGTTCTCTATGATAATCCTGAATTGCGAAACGAAGCCATTTGATGTAAGTGTCTTCGCAATGAAGCAGATACGGCGTTTTACGAAACGAACTCCGGGGTGGGTTCGTTTTTTCGACTGCTATTTGGCGGCGGTTTGGGCACTTTGCCGGGGCTGGGGTTCGCCTTCGTTCAGCTCTTCCAGCGTTTTTCCCTTGGTTTCCGGGAGCATCGTTAAGGTCACGACAACACCGACAAGGCTAACGGCGGCAGCCGCCAGCTCGGCTGCCAGGAGGCCGTGCCATTTCATCAGGAACGGGAATAGGAAGACGCCGACGAAGCCACCAACTTTACCTGTGGCGGCGGCTATGCCGTGGCCTGTGGTTCGAAGATCGACTGGAAAGACTTCTGCCGGATAGACGAAGGTTGTCGCGTTAGGGCCGAACTCGGTGAAAAAGTAACTTACGCCGTAGATCAAGAGAAACGGCGTTACCATCTTTTCGATGCCAGGGATAAGCGCCAGCGCAGCGAAGGAAACAGCCATCACTGTGAAGCCTAACGACTGAATCAACTTGCGGCCAAGGCGATCCATGGTGAGGGCAGCGACAAAATAGCCAGGTGCGGCAGCTACGGCGAAGACGGCGAGCTGGGTTAGGGTGTGCTTCAGGAGACTGGCGTGCGGCGCCAACGCATCGAGCAACAAAGGACTACTAACGGTGTTTCCGTAGTAGGCAAAATCCATGACGAACCAGGCGATGCTGACGCCCCAAAGACGCACCAGCATTTGGTGGCTTTGCTGGAAGCGCTGGTATCCTGCGAGGAAATTGCCTTTCGGGGCTTTTTCGTTTTTCTTGTGGGCGGCTTCAAATTGAGGCGTCTCCTTCAGCTTTCGGCGCGAATAGTAGACGGCCAGAGCGGGAACGGCGCCAAACGCCAGCAGAATGCGCCACGCCAGATTGTCCGGCACATGCGAGCCGAGCAAGGAAGCTGCCAGTAGCGGGCCGAAGATGAGACCCGCGGCCTGCATGGCGAAGACCAGGCTGACCAGCATGCCTCGGGACTGCTTGCCGGAGAATTCGCTCATGATGGTGGCGCTGACGGGGTAATCGCCGCCGATGCCGAGCCCCAGAATGATGCGGAAGAAGATGAGCCAGCCGATGCTGGGGGCGAGGGCGCTCGCGACAGCTCCGGCGGCTAGGACGAGCACTTCAACTCCATAGATTCGCTTTCTGCCGAGCACATCCGCGACGCGGCCGAACAGGACGGCGCCGACGGCGGAGGCCAGTAAGGCGGTGGAGGTCACCAGACCGGTTTCGAGCGGTGTGACATGCCATTGCTGCTTGAGCAGGGCCATGACAACGCCGATGATGAACAGATCGTAGGCATCGGTAAAGAAGCCCATGCCCGAGATGAACATGATCTTCCATTGGTCGTTAGAGACTTGTTCCATTCGGCAAGTTAGATTCAACGGCTGAATGGGAGAGAAACAGGGAAGTTGGTTACAGTCTTATGAAGATTCGCCGCCTGGGCAGAGTTAGTAGAGGATAGAAGCATGCGAACCGTTGTTCTAGCTTTGTTGCTTGCGGCCGTTGCGGCCGCAGCTGCGAAACCTAGCGTCGCCGATGCGCGGGCGTTTATGGACAAAGCCGAAGCTGAGTTGTTGGATTTAACCAATGAAGCGCAGCGTTCCGGGTGGATTGAAGAAACCTATATTACGCAGGACACGGAAACAGAATCAGCCAAGGCGCAGGAACGTTTGATTGCGCGTACGACGGAATTGGTTGATCAGGCCAGGCAGTTTGATGGACTGAAGCTGCCGCCCGAACTGGCTAGGGAGTTCCTGTTGATGCGTTTGAGTCTTCCCTTACCCGCTCCGCACGAGGCAGCATTGCGCGCGCGAGCCACTGCGGTGGCGGCTTCGCTTGATGGCAGCTATGGCGCAGGCAAGTATTGCCCGAATGGGGACACGTCTAAATGCATCGGGATCGATGAGCTTGATGTGCGTATGGCGAAGAGCCGCGATCCCAGGGAACTGGCCGAACTGTGGGCGGGGTGGCACAAGATTGGCGCACCGATGCGCGAGCGGTACGCGGACTTGGTGAAGCTTTCGAACCAGGGGGCGCGCGAGCTTGGCTTTGCCGACACAGGCGCCTTGTGGCGCGCGGGCTACGACATGCCAGCGGATGCCTTTTCGGCCGATCTGGAGCGCCTTTGGATGCAAGTTGAGCCGCTGTATAGAGAGCTACATACCTACGTGCGACGCAAGCTGATTGAGAAGTACGGGGCGCACGCCAAGCGCGCCGACGGCATGATACCGGCGCATCTGTTAGGCAACATGTGGGCGCAAGAGTGGGGCAACATTTACGATATTGCGGCTCCTGCCGAGTCTTACAAGACGGCGGATATCGGCGAAACGCTGCAGGAGAAGCATGTCGATGCCAAGGGCGTTGTCACTTACGGCGAGCATTTCTTCCAGTCGCTAGGTTTCGAGGCGCTGCCTGCGACTTTTTGGGAACGGTCGCAACTGACCAAGCCGCGCGACCGGGATGTCGTTTGCCACGCCAGCGCCTGGGATGTCGATAACGATAAAGATGTCCGGTTGAAGGTGTGCATCCACGTAACCACCGACGATTTCACCACCGTGCATCACGAACTGGGCCACAACTACTATCAGATGGCTTATCGCACGCTGCCTTTTCTGTTCCGCAACGGCGCCAACGACGGCTTTCATGAAGCGATCGGCGATTCCATTGCTCTGTCGATTACGCCCGAGTATCTGAAAAAAGTAGGCTTGGTGGATACCATTCCGCCGCCGGAAGCCGACATTCCTTTGTTGCTGCGAACGGCCATGGACAAAGTGGCCGCGCTGCCCTGGATGCTGGTGGTGGATAAGTGGCGCTGGGAAGTTTTTGGAGGCGAAGTGAAGCCTGAGCATTACAACGACGCGTGGTGGCGGCTGCGGGAAAAGTACCAGGGCGTGGCGCCGCCGGTAGACCGGTCGGAAGCGGACTTTGATCCGGGCGCGAAGTACCACATTCCGTCCAACACGCCGTATGTGCGCTATTTCCTGGCGCGGATTTATCAGTTCCAGTTTTACAAGGCGATGTGCGACGCGTCAGGCTACAAAGGGCCGTTGAATCGGTGTTCGTTTTATGAGTCGAAAGAGGCGGGCGCGAAGTTGAACGCGATGTTAAAAATGGGAGCGTCCAAACCTTGGCCGGAGGCGATGCGCGTCATGACTGGAGAAGATAAGGCAGACGCGGGGCCAATGTTGGAATACTTCGCTCCCCTGCTAACTTGGCTCAAAGAGCAGAACAAGGGACAGAGTGAAGGCTGGACGGTGAGTGAAAATCCACAGAAGAGCCAGTAAAAGACAAGGTTTTCGGAGGGTGGAAAGCCGGTACAGACACAGTGTTTGCCGTTCATCATTAACGTGTTGAAGAAGGTTTCGGCGGCAAAAGCCGTGTCAGTCCCGGTTTTCCGCTGTAGCTAAATTTTTTGCTTTAACAGGTCTTCGGCATCGTGCAGATGCTTTTCGATGACAGGGAGCGCTTTGTTGGCATAGGCTTTCAGATCGGCGTTGGAACCGTGCTCGGCTTCTTGTTTGAACGCGCGAACCAAGCGTTCGTGCTCGGTAGCCTGGCCCGTCAGGAAGGCATGGTCGAAAGCTTTGCCGGAATAGCAATTCAGGGCATTGATGGTTCGAATATCCTGCCGGTCGAGACCCTTCGGGATAACGTCTTGCGCCTTGGCAGCGGCGACGGTAAGTTCCTGGTACTCGGTTGTGTGGTCCTGCACCAGGGATTTACCGAATTGTTTGACGCTTTCACTAGCGCCGCGCCCTTCGGCATCTTTGCCGAGATGCGCGATCATCATGTCCGCCTGGGCGGCCATGACAACGAACGATCCATCACTGCCAATGGCGTAAAAAGGCTTGTGAGTGGCGGCGAAGAGAGCGGAAGCGCCCAATAAAACGGGGATTATTAATTTCTTAGACATTCGTTTTCCTTTGGGCTTGTTACGCAGTTTGACGGTGGAACGAAATTTTTTCCGATCGTTGCGAGGACGAAAGCGGAACGGTTTCTACCGTCAACGTTTTCCCGTCAGGACTGACCATGAGCCACTTCTTGATAGAGCCATTTTCCCGTTCACATATTTCAACTAGCTTTGTGCCGTTGAAATACATCATGATCTTTTCGGCGTGGCCGCCTTCCTTGGCCTTGCACTCCTCGCCGGTCAAGGAGCAGGTAAAGTCAGCCTCTACCCGCCCCTCTTTCATCTCCTGGACATGAACTTTTCCGTCTTTCTGATCGAGCACCCACTTCTGGTTGGCGTCGGTGTCAGAGAGCCAGGTTCCGGAAACATCAGGCGTTTGCGCCGCCAGCGTGAAAGCAGCGGCGAAAATCAATGCAAATCGAATCCAGCAAGATCTATCGATGCGCATGAGAGTCTCCTTAGCTCGCCTGTTGATCTTGCGTGATGTGGGCGCGGCGGTTCTTCTGCCAGCAGCTTTCCGTATGTTCGGTGCACACCGGATCTTCTTTGCCGAAGCTGACGGTTCGAAGTTGCGATGCGGGCAGGCCTAGATTCACCAGGAACTGTTCGGCCTTCTTAGCTCGTTCGTCTCCTAGAGCCAGATTGTATTCCTCCGAACCTCGCTCGTCACAGAAGCCTTGCACGGTCAGCTTGTAGTGCGGATATTGTTGCAGAATCTGACGCAGAGTTGAGGCATCAGCCTGAAGTGTGCTTTGCGCCTGCGGCGTCAGGTTGTGTTTGTCGTAACCAAAGTAGACATCCTGAATGCGATCGATAAGCGCCTGGATGCGTGCTTTGGTGTTGTCATCCGGCATGGCGACGACGGCGGTTTCTTTAGTCACTTGCACCGCGGCCGGCTGCGGGGATGGCGGAGGCGGAGGGGTTGCTTTGGCAACGGCGTTAGGGGGTGGAGGAGCCGGCGGGGCCACAGCAACCTGCTTGTGGCATCCCGCCATAAAAGCTAGCAGTCCAACGAAAGTAAGCGTACTGGCTATTTTGTAGTTCATTTTTTATCCTCAGGCAGAATCGCAGCAAAAGGAGAACCCGAGAATCTGTCTAGGAGCTGGCAGTTCAGGAGCTTCTCCTCTTGCTTGGCGAGGCTTCCTTGGTCCCACAGTAATTGGTTAGGGCGGCTAAAGAAATCACCCCGGCACAGTATCTTTGCGCCGCCGATATACTGTCTCGACGTGATGGCAGAAGTGGCGGCAACTATGCCAACCTAGTGAGTTAAGCTATGCGGCGGCACCCTTGGCAGGCACTGGCGGCGGGTTTTGGCGGATTGCTGCTGATCATGGCAGCGGCCGAAGCGGGTTCTCTGCTTATGCTGAACGGCCTGCGCACCAGCGATGCGCATGTGGAGCAGCGCTTCCTGGAACGCAGCCGTATGTTGGAGCAGATTCGCTCGTCCATCTACCTTTCCGGAACCGTTGCTCGTGATTCCTTGCTGGCTCCGGCGGGTAGCGCTTCGTCGCAACTGGCTGAAATAAAGAGTTTGCATAAGCAGACGGACGAGGCGCTCGAAAAGTACCGGAAATCGCTTGAACCGGAGGAAGGCGTCGCGTTTGCGAGTCTGCGCACCGAGATAGAGGCTTATTGGCGGGTGCTGAACCAGACATTCGCGTGGACCGAGGCGGAACGCGAGAAGTACCGCTACCAGTTCTTCTACAGCGAATTAATTCCCAGGCGCACGTCGATGCTGCAAATTGCGGATCGCGTAGGGCAGTTGAATGAGCAGAGTTTGCAGCGGGGCGACCAGCGGCTGGCCGGATTGTTTGAGCGGCTGCGGTTCGGGTTGATAGGCATGATTGTGGTGACGCTGATGGGCGGGTCGGTTCTGGCAATCTATACCAGCACGACGATACTGCGTCTGCAAAATAGTGTGCGCATCAGCCTGGAAGAAAATATCGACGCCAAGACCAACCTGCGCGATCTTTCGGCCAAACTGGTGCGCGCGCAGGAAGAGGAACGGCGCGCCTTATCGCGCGAGTTGCACGATGAAGCGGGGCAGTCGTTCACGGCGATCCTGATGGAGGCGGAGAATCTGCTCGACATGGAGGGGACGACAAGCGCCCGTCCGCATCTTGAATCCATCCGGCTGTTGGCGCAACGCGGCATGGCGGAAACCAGGAATATGGCGCTGCTGCTAAGGCCGTCAATGCTGGATGATTTCGGGCTGGTACCGGCACTGACGTGGCAAGCGAAGGAGACAGCCAAGCGGACCGGTTTGCGGGTGCAGGTGTCGGCAGCGGATCTGC
This sequence comes from Bryobacterales bacterium, assembly GCA_003163855.1. Taxonomy (GTDB): domain Bacteria; phylum Acidobacteriota; class Terriglobia; order Bryobacterales; family Bryobacteraceae; genus Bog-105. Next base: position 8,951 of record PLRJ01000043.1, read on the forward strand.
CGCGCGATTTGCCGGAGGAACACAAGACCTGCATCTACCGCATTGTGCAGGAGGCGCTGAACAACGCCGCCAAACATGCGCAGGCAAGCGCGGTCCAGGTGCGTTTGCAGCGCACCGGCGACCGAATTGAGTTGAGCGTGCAGGATGACGGCAGCGGCTTTGATGCCGAGCGTGTCAGGGGACTGGGTTTACTGGGCATGGAGGAACGCGTTCATCACCTGGGCGGGGTGTTCACGATTGATTCGCAGGCGGGCCGCGGAACGGCGCTGAACATAGCTCTGCCCATGGCGAGCATGGCCATGGAGGAGGCGCATGAAACCGATCCGGATCCTGTTGGCCGACGATCATAATATTCTGCGCGATGGCTTGCGGCTGCTGCTGGAGCGGCAGGGATTCAGCGTGGTGGCGGAGGCAGACGATGGACGGGAAGCTGTGCGCCTGGCGGAGGAACATCGGCCCGATGTGGCGGTGATGGATATTGCGATGCCCCATCTGAATGGCATCGACGCAGCGCGGCGGATTGTCGAAACATGCGCTCCTACGGCGGTGATCATTCTCAGCATGCATGATGACGAAAGCTATGTTATTCGGGCGTTGAATGCAGGTGCGCGCGGTTATCTATTAAAGGATTCGGTAAAGGCGGACCTGATAGCAGCGGTGAATGCTGTGAGCCAGGGGCATTCGTATTTCAGTCCGAAAGTGGGCCAGTTGCTGCAGGAAGATTATTTCCGTGAGATGGCGGATAAGCAGAAGGCGGATACGTTTGAGTTGCTGACGGCGCGGGAACGCGAGATTCTACAGTTGGCGGCCGAAGGGAAGAGCAATAAGGATATTGCGAATTTCTTGAATTTGAGTCCTTATACGGTGGAGACGCATCGGGCGCATATCCTGCAGAAGTTGAATCTGCATACGGTGCCGGAGTTGATTCTCTATGCGGTACGGAAGGGGATTATTCATTGATGGCTGACGCTTTGGATTTCTGGAAGGATTGCCCAATCGTGCAGAGGACCCAGAGCGGATGGACGGCGAGCCGACGCTTCGGGACTATCGCCTAACTGTCGAGACGCTTGAGCAAGGCTATGAACTCCGGCAGACTGCGGAAGAACTTGCAGATGACTACCGCGTGCCGGTGGAAGATGTGCAGGCGATTTTGCTTATATCAACAAGCGCGAGCAATCGTTAGCGTCGTGAGCCGCGTTCTCTTCGACAAGAACACGCCAGGTGCGGCGAGTTCAGGCGGCGAAAGCGGAGCGGCCGCCCACAGCCATGAACTATTTTTAGGCAGACTTGCAGGCCGCAAGCACTTCGGCCGCTGTCTTGGGGTCTGAAGCGCGGGCGATCATCACCGCGCCCGCCAGCATGGCAATCTTGCGCAGGGCGGCCATGCGGTTTTCTTCGGCGGTTCCACTTCCGGCTTGGGCGAATTTATCCACAACTCGTCCAAATCCCATGCCAAATTCACTTTTTAATGAGGCGGCCGAGCGAGCCACATCCATACTTAGAGCGGCGATTGGGCAGCCCAATTCCGGGTGTTTCATGTGGCCCTCCGAAAGGTAGTGTTGGGAATATCCCTCCGCCCCATCCCGCGGTCCCCGGGCGCGATAGAACTCTTCGATCGCTTGCACTACTTCATTAAAGGCATCTTCAAGCGCCGCGCTCACCAGCGCTTCCTTCGAATCGAAGTGCCGATAAAAGCCGCCGTGCGTAAGGCCAGCCTTTTTCATGACGTCGTTCACGCTGGTAGTTTCGATGCCGTGTTTGCGCATCAGACGCGAGGCGCCGGCAACGATCCGCTTGTGGCTTTTATCCATTTCGGTTTGAGAAACGCGCATTTAAATTGACCCTAGTTAATTGTCTTGACTCTTTAGATGATATCTGTCATCAATAAAGATGTCAACGATCATCTAAAACGACAAGGGACAAATCACAATGAAACCAAAGATTCTGGTGACTGGAGCGACAGGAAAGACCGGCACGGCGCTGGTGGCTGAACTCCTGAAGCGCGAATGGCCGGTGCGCGCGATGGTGAGCCGCGAAGACGGCCGAAGCGCCAACCTGCGAAGGTTAGGCGCGGAGGTGGTGGCCGCCGATATGTACGACCCGGAACAACTTATTGCGGCGGCAAAAGGCACGCAGCGGGCTTATTATCTGCCGCTGATGCGTCCGTATATGATTCAAGCCGCCGCGGCGTTCGCTGTCGCAGCGCGGGAAGCAAAGCTTGAATCCATCGTCCAGATGAGCCAATGGACATCGAGCGCCTCGCATCCAGCCATCATGACGCGCCAGACCTGGCTGGTCGATCGGATATTGTCCATGATCCCGGGTGTTGCACATATCATCTTCAACCCCGGAATGTTTGCCGATAACTTCCTGCGCGTGATGGATTTTGCCGCGCTGCTAGGCATCTTTCCGACGCTGATGGGCGACAGCAAGTCCGCACCGATTTCGAATGAAGATATGGCACGGTCCGCCGCCGCACTGCTGATGGACGATCCGGCCAAGCATGCTGGAAAGAGCTATCGTCCAACCGGCACGGAATTGCTCTCGGGCAGAGATATGGCCGCCATCATCGCCAACGTTGTGGGTCATCGAGTACTGCCGGTGAACCTGCCAGCCTGGATGTTCAGCAAAGTGGCGCGTATGCAAAAAGTGGATCCCTTCCAGATCTATGCGCTGATGAAGTATGTCCAAGACCACAGGCAAGGGACCTTTTCCTACGAGGGAGGAGTAACTAACGTGATGCAGGAACTGACGGGCAAACCGGCGGAAAGTTTTGAAGTTACGACGCGGCGGTACGCGGCGATGCCTTTTGCGCAACAGACGTTTTCTAATCGACTGAAGGCATTTGTCAACTTCAACATCACACCCTTTTATCCTGGTTACGACATAAATGCGTATGAACGGAAGCTGGAATTTCCCTTTCCATCCAGGCCTCTGCATTGTATGGAGGATGGGGACTGGAGGCAATCACACACCGAGCAGATGGGGTTGCAGGGGATAGCGCCGGCAGCAGTTGGGATTGGGAAAATCATCGAAACGAGCCGATCGGGTTTGCTGGATGCCGCTGTTCGCCCGTAACGTCACTGACAAAGGAAACAATCATGTCCACTGCTATCACGCAGCGCATTCAGGAAAACTACAGCACCGGAGCATTGGTGGAGCGAGTCAAACAGGGACTGGAAAAGGCTGGAAGCGGTAGCGGGCCGCTGCGATGGAGCGATCTCGTGCCATTCGATCAGTTCCACGTGTGCGGATTGGAGGCCACCAAAGAATTGGCGAACGACTTGAACTTGAAGAGCGGCCAGTCTGTACTGGATGTTGGCAGCGGCTTGGGCGGCCCGGCGCGCTACCTGGCGGCCGTGCATGAGGTCAACGTGACCGGCATCGACTTAACGCCAAGCTTCATTGAGATTTCCAACTACCTATCGGAACGCGCAGGCCTGACCGACAAACTCATTTTCACAGAGGGCGACGCCACCGAGTTGCCGTTCCCAGATGACACGTTCGACGTTGTTTGGACGCAGCATGTCTCCATGAATATCGAGGACAAGGCGAGACTATACAAGGGCTTTCATAGGGTGCTGAGAGCTGGCGGGAGACTGGCCGTTTTCGATGCAATTCAGGGAAGCAATGGACCCGTCCTCTACCCGACTCCCTGGGCGCGGGAAGAGGCAATCAGCTTTATTGTGAGCGAGAAGGGGATGACCGATGCGCTGACCGAAGCTGGATTCAAGAACCTGTCGGTTATCGACAAAACAGAGCGAGGGGCGCGATGGTTCCGCGAACTGCGGCAGCAGCGCGAGCAACAGCAGAAAGCGGAGACAGCGCCTGATCCGCTGAGTGCGCTCTTTATTCTGGGGCCTGGCATGACGCCAGCGATTGGCAATTTCGCCCGGAATGTTTTGGAGGATCGGGTTCATATCGTCCAGATTATTGCCGAGAAGGCATAGCCTGACCAGCAGCAAATGGCAGCTAACGGGCCGCGACACAGTCCGTTGTGAGTTTTCCGCCCTCTTTGAACTTGTATGCCGTTGGGTGCGCGATGCAGGCTGGCGTTGAACGATGTGGGCGGAAATGGTTTGGCCACTTCCGCCCAGGTAAACAGTTGATAGGTTTCCGATTTGGCGACGCAAAGTCTAGAACGCGAACAAAGAGCCGCTGGCCGGGGGCGCCAACGGAAATGCGTTCCATCCTCCAGCGCAGGGACCCGGCGTAGGATACGGCGCCGGAATGGCGGAAACGAACTGAATGTTGCTAGAGTTGCCCACGCCAACCAAAATCACCGATGTCTGGTTGTTGGACGCTGTCTCAAGGTAGTTTTCTATGATGCCCAGATTACCTGGGACCGTCGAAGCCGCACTAGCCGGGGTGGCAGCAGCGGCAGCTTGATTAGTAGTTGCAAAATCCACGATGTAGGTACCGGCGACGTCGTACACACTTCCGCAAATGGGGCTAAAGAGGTCTTGGCCGCTGGATGCCGTGTACGTAAAGGTGGAAGTGGCGGTCATCGCGCTGGTGTTGATCTGATAGGAGCGGGCGGCACTGTAGTTGCGGGTAATGCCGGCAGGAGTATTGCTCGCCGTTATACTGCCGAGGCCGTCATCGAACAGCAGCAAATTGCCCAGATGGTCGATGGAGACGCCGTGTTGACCCACCGGCGGCAGGGTGCTGCTGTTGGCGAGCTTGAGCGCGTATTTTTGCAGCGACTTGGCCGGCGTGTTGTACCAGGCCTTCGTCGTATCGCCCAATATCCAGTGGATCTTTCGCTGGCCGCTGGTTGGCGCGGCGTAATCGATGGCCATGACGAAGTTCTCGCGGCTGGACACGATGAGCCAGTTATCTTTTGCGTCGTAAGCGACGGCATTGTTGTGGAACCAGTCCTGATTGGTGCCCTGGACGAAGGCTGCGATATTGGCCGCGGTTTCGCCGCCGGCCGACATCGCGGCGGAGATGATGGCGCCGAAATCCCAAACGTTCAGAATGGCGCCGTTATTGTTCGGGTCAAACTCGACGGCGGTGGCTTCGGTTTCAGTGGTCGTGTTGACGTCGACGATCAGCCCCTTGGCGCCGGGATCGATCTGGTGGTGAGTACCGGTCACGGTCACGCTGGTGACGGCGCTGGCGAGGTCCAACAACTTGGTCACGGCGCCGTTGGTGATGTCGATCCGGTTGATCACGGTTCCGTTGCTGAGGTAGATGGCATTGTTGAAGAAGGCGATGTCCTCGGAACCACTGATGCCAGAGTCTCCAACCCAGCGAATATTGCCGTCGGTATCGAGTAGCGCCGGATCGTTGGCGCTGCAGTAGTCTTTCAAAAGAAAGTAATCGTAGCCAAGACTGGCGGTGCTTGATCGAACCCCATAGAAGCTCCGGTTGGCGACAGCCGCGCAAGGTTCGGTATAGGCTGGGGTCTTGATCGTTGTGGGATACGTGTTGGACGTACCGTCGGTAAAGGAATACGTGATGTTGACGGTGTTCGTGGTTCCCGCATATAGGCCGAATATGGGTATGATGACGGCGTTGGCGCCAGGTACGAAATAGTTGTGCGAAGTGAGATAGCTGGCCGAGAAGCTTGCCGTAAGCGGACGCGTCAATGATCCGCTCAACGGCTGAATGGAATAACTAACGCTGGCGATCGTTCCACCGTTGTAGCTTGCGCCGGCAAACGCGAGAAAGGGCGTGGCGCCTTGCTCCACATCCACAATCTGCGCAGTTCCGGCCTGCGCTGCCATGGGCAGCAGTGATGAGGCCAAAGCCGTCAAGACCAGGGGGAAACTGGTTCGACGGGAATTAGATTTTGGTTTTAACAAGTTTAAAAATCCTCCGTTTAGATCTTTTGCGAAAGCCTATATGCAATGAGTGATGGCACCCAGCAGGCCTGGCACAAAAAGTCCAGCTTCAAACGTAGACGTTACTGGTGTTGGGGATCAATGGAACGAGAACGTGGCGATACTGGTACTTGGCGATTGCTGCGGAGGAGCGAGATCAATCCAGGCGGTGAGACCATTCGCAGGTCATGGAACCGCCAGTACCCAAAGAAGCCAAGCGCCGAACCGGAAAGGGCGGCTGATTTTTGCTTATCAAGCCAGGCGAGTGTTTTGAATGTCCCCCTTTGGAGGCACATAGTGAAAATTCACGAGGTAAATCCTGTCACCGTTTCCGTGCTTTGCGACCTTAAGCAGGTCGATCAGTCCGAGGAAACCTGACTCTCCTGCCAAGTCTGGAGTGATATCCGGGAAACCAATCGGCTTGATCGAATCGATCTCGATCTCACCCTCTTCCATCGGATAGCGAGAGCCAACCTTGACACGGGGACGCGTCCAGATGCGTACGCTGCAAGTAATCTCGCCACGCCGGACTCCCTCCCGAAGCCGTTTGGTGAACACCATGAAGAGAGTTTACAATCGGCGCGGCAAACGAAAGGCGTTTGTACGGTAAGATGTGAATCTTCACTCTAATCCGCGTTGAGCCGAGTGGTAAGACCGCCAAAAAGAAATTACCGCTATGCGATCACTTGCTCTCCTTATCCTTCTTACATCGAGTTCCTTACTCGCTCAAAGGCCACAATTAACGGCCGAGTGGATTTCCGAGGAAGGCGCACACGTGGCCGAAGTCCCGCAGACCTTCTGGCTCCGGGACGGTAGTGCGATTCTTTACGACACACGTAAGCCAGAGGCAGACCGGACCTTTGAACGGCTTGATCCTTCAACCGGTCATCGCGAACCACTTGTAAACGCCGCGCAAGCCGTCACTTCGCTCCGGTCTCTTCAGTTTGGAAGTAAGACGCCCTCCACCATCGAGTGGCCATCCAGCTTCGATCTGGCCGGAACGAAAGCTGTGTACGTTTGGAGCGGCGACATTTTCCTGCTCGATCTTGCATCGTCGTCGTTCACGCGAGTAACCACAACCGCGAGCGAAGAGAAAGATCCGGAGTTCTCTCCCGACGGCCGGCGCATTGCGTTTGTGCGCGACAACGATCTATTCGTTTACGACATAGCTGGGCGCAAAGAAAAGCGGCTGACTCGTGACGGAAGCGCCAGCACGCTGAACGGAACTCTCTCCTGGGTGTACTGGGAAGAGATCTTCGGCCGTAAAGACACAGGCTATTGGTGGTCTCCGGATTCGCGGTCCCTTTCTTATCTCCAAACGGACGAATCGGCCGTGCCGGAGAGTACCTTTGTCAGCTTTGAGCCGGTTAATCCAACGATTATTCATCAGCGCTACCCAAAACCAGGCGAGAACAATCCTAAAGTTCGGGTGGGGCTGGTAGACGTGGCAACGGCCGTTACGCACTGGATTAATCTGCCCGGTAAGCCGGCTGAGTGGACACTTCGAATTCAGTGGCTGCCCGACTCGCAGCAGGTTGCTATTGAAACCCTGAATCGCGCACAAACGCAATTAGACCTCTTCTTTGCAGACGCCGAGAGCGGCATGGGCAAGCATATTCTGACGGAGAGCGACGCGCAATGGGTGAACGTTCATGACGATATCTACTTTTTGCAGGATCATAAGCACTTCCTGTGGGCCTCGGAACGAGATGGGTACATGCACTTGTACCGCTACGATCTCAACGGAACGCTGGTGAATCAGGTTACGAACGGTGACTGGGCGATGGCCTCCTCGGGAGGGCTTCCGTATTGGGTTCGTAAAGCGGTAGTGGGCATCGATGAATCACGAGGACTGGTTTATTTTACGGCTCTAAAGGACGGTTCGGTAGAGCGCCAACTTTACGTGGTGAAAACGGACGGCACCGGCCTCGCAAAAGTGTCGTCTGAGCGTGGAACCCATCGAATCGTGATGTCGCCCGACGCGCGCTTCTACTTCGACAGCTATTCGAATATTCATACGTTGCCGGCACTGCAGCTTTACGCGGCCGACGGCAAGCTGAAGTACACCTTGGCGACGCCGCGTCCCGAAGCTCTGCCGGAGGGAATCGAGTTCGCGCAACTTTCCACTATTCCGGCGGCGGATGGCTTTCCTATGCCGGCGCAAATCTTGAAGCCTGCCGGTTTTGACCCGAAGAAGCGGTATCCAGTTATCCTGCATGTGTACGGCGGTCCTTCGGCACCCTCCGTAAGCGACGCATGGCAATCCCAGACACTGTTCGATAATCTGATGGCGAGAGAAGGATATGTCATGGTTGCGATTGATAATCGCGCCGCCACAGCCATCAGTAAAACTCTGGAAAACACATTGGCGGCGAATCCCGCCGTAAGCGAAACAGCCGATCTTGTCGCGGGCGTACGCTGGCTGAAATCTCAGCCATGGGTTGATGGATCTCGCGTCGGTGTTTACGGTTGGAGCGGAGGCGGAACCAATACGCTGAACCTGATGACTCGTTCTCACGAGTTCAAAGCCGGCATTTCGGGCGCACCGGTGACCGATTGGCGGTTCTACGATTCCAAATGGGCCGAGTCGCTGGTAAAGCAACCGCAGGACCATCCTGACGTTTATGAGAGCACGTCGCTGGTGAATCGTGCCGGCGACCTGAGCGGACGCTTGCTCATCATCTACGGCACTTACGACGACAACGTTCACCCGCAAAACGAACTGGCGTTCATAAACGCGTTGATCGCGGCGGGCAAGCCTTACGAGGTGGTGGTGTATCCCATGCGCAAGCACGGCTTCATTGATATGCCGGCAAAGATCCATCGTGATAAAGCCATGATCTCGTTCTGGAAGGACAACCTCTAGATGCGGATGAGTTCGCCGGAGGGCAGGCCATAGCAAGCCTGCACAAGAAGCTTGGTCTTCTCGAAGCGGTGGGCCTATCGATTTCGATCATCGCGCCGACGCTCGCTATGTCGTTCAACGTCGGGTTAGCCGCGAAGATGGCGGGGACGGCTGCGCCTTTGGCTTTTGCCATTGGCACTGTCTCCATGGTGGTTGTAGGATTATCGTTCGCGATTTGGAGCCGCCGCCTGGCGCATGCGGGATCGGCGTACGGATTCGTCACGCAGGCTTTTGGCAAGCGATGGGGATTCCTGGCCGGTTGGTCATTGCTGCTGACCTATCTCACCTATGGATCGGGCACTGGCGCGCTGGTAGGCAATTTCGTACAGGCGGCTGCGCGCACTTACGGATATCAGGAGCCGCGGCTTTGGTTCGGCGTGAGTATTGCGGCCATCCTCATCGCCATTCTTCTTGCCTATCGGGATATGCGGATGGCCGGCAGGACAATGCTGATTCTGGAGGCAGGTTCGCTGCTGGCGGTTGTGTTTCTGGCGGTGTTGATTCTTACGAAGGGCCCACCCATGAGTCAGTTGTCATGGCGTCCCTTTGTTCCTTCGCCCGATCATCACGGCTGGGCGGGCGTTGGCTATGGCATGGTATTCGCAGTCATGTCGTTCGGCGGCTTTGAGGCGGCCGCCACGCTTGGCGAAGAGACGAACGACCCGCGCCGGAACATTCCCGTCGCTCTGCTGGGAACCTTATTAGGCTCGGGCGTCTTATATGTCGTTATCTCTTATGCCCAGATCATAGGCTTTGGACTGAATGGCACCGACGCACTGGTAAATGACCCGGCACCCGTAGGCACGCTGGCCGTGAAATATGTTTCGCGGGGCTATGCCATCGCCCTTGACCTGGCTGCCGCTCTCGGCGGTTTCTCCTGTGTCCTGGGAGCCGTTAGCGCTTCGGGAAGAATGCTGTTTGCATTAAGCCGGGCGGGCCTGGCTCCTATGGCCGACCGAGTTCACGCCAGATACGGAACACCGGGCAACGCAACTGTTATTGCCGGCGCAATCCTACTGCTGGCCATGATGGCTTGGGCGCCCATCGGCGGACCCGGCGCGTATTACAGTTCAAGTGGAACCGTGGGAACGCTTGCGTTGATTGTGGTTTATATGGGCGTATCGCTGGCCGAAGCATTCGGCACCCGCAAGCAGTGGCGCAACCGGGGATCAGTGATTGGGATCACTGGTGTTTTGCTCATGTTGTGGCCGTTCTACAACAGCATTTATCCGGTTCCCGCTTATCCTGATAATTTATGGCCGTTCGTTCTGCTCGCCTGGCTTCTCTGTGGAGCGCTGTTGCTATGGGTGAGGCCGGCGTTAGTGCAAGCCGAGCTCCCTACTGACATACTCAGGGTGGAATCGACTCGATGAACGACACAGCGTTCACGCCAGAAGAACTCGTCTTTATCGGCGTCTGTGACCTGGCAGCCCAGGTCCGAGGTAAAGCCATTCCGGCTGTTGCCTTTCAGGATGCCTTGCAGCAAGGTGTCGGATACACGCCGGCCAACATTTGCCTGTCAGTTTTAGGGGCCATAGGTTCGACGCCATTCGGCACGCGCGGGGATATCGTGATGGTACCTGATGCCTCTACGATAGTTCGCATTCCCTCCGAGACGGGAGTGGCTGAACAGTTCTGCCTGTCGGACATTCTGACTAAGGAGGGTGACCCGTGGGATTTTTGTCCCCGTCACTTCCTTCGCCGCGCACTGGAACGTCTTCGGGCACAATCGGACACCTTGCTGCTGGCCAGCTTCGAACAGGAATTTATCTATACAGGCGCATCCGCGAATCCGCACCGCCCCTATGGGCTGACATCGTTCCGGGATCAGGGCGACTTCGGCCCTCGATTCATCGCCGCTCTGCGAAGCGCCGGCATGACTCCCGAGAGCTTCCTGGCTGAATATGGACCGCGGCAATTTGAAGTTACCGTCGCGCCAGCCATCGGCATTCGGGGGGCGGATGAGGCAGTGATGCTGCGCGAACTTGCGCGCGCGCTGGCTGTTCAGGCGGGCCATCGAGCTCTATTTGCGCCCATGGCGGAGCCCAATGGCGTAGGCAACGGGACTCACATCCATATGAGCCTTCGTGATTCTAGCGGAACACCCCGCATGCACGATCCGCAAGGAGCTTATGGCTTATCTGAAATCGCAGGACACTTTATAGCCGGGGTCGTCGAACATATGCCGGCGCTGAGCGCCCTCACCACACCTTCCGTAGGTTCGTTCTACAGACTCACGCCCAATCGCTGGGCTCCGACATGGGCGAACATCAGTCTGCAGGATCGCGCAGCCAGTCTGCGCGTCTGTCCGGGGTCTGCATCCAAGTTCAACGTAGAATACCGCGTGGCCGACGCCACTGCGTGCCCTTATCTTGCCCTGGGTGCGCTGGTTCACGCTGGCGTGGACGGAATAGAACGGCGCCTCTGTCTTCCAGCCAAACCGGAGATCGCTTTCGGCTCCATGACCGACGAGCAACGCCGCGAAGCGGGCATGCGCCCGCTCCCACAAACTCTCAGCGAAGCACTAGACGCCCTCGACCAAACCCCGGCAGCAAGAGAATGGCTGGGTCCCGAATTTCTATCACTGTATCTGAATTTTAAGCGTGAGGAAGTGCAGGCGATGGCGACGTTGGATCCACAAGCAGTCTGCGAAGCTTATGCCGGCATTTTTTAACTGAGCACAAACATGGAACAGCTAAGCCGAGAAATTGAGATCGTCCCGGAACACGCCGCTCTGCTCTTTGTAGACGTCCAGAACTACAATGCGACGGCCGCCGGCGGGGAATTTCACTCAATGGCGGCTGATGCAGTGCAGCGCGAATACGGATGGTTCTTCGAAACGCTGCACACGAAAGCCGTTCCCAATATGCGGCAGCTCCAAAAAGCCTGCCGGAAGGCGCGAATCGAAGTGCTCTACACCGTTATCGAGAGCGCTACTCGCGACGGACGTGACCGTTCGCTCGACTATAAAATCAGCCGGTTGCACGTGCCGAAAGGATCCTGGGATGCGAAGGTCATCGATGAAATCAAACCCGATGAAGACGAGATGGTAATAGGTAAGACCTCGTCCTCGGTATTCATATCGACCAATCTTCATTACATTCTGGGCAATCTCGGAATCAAGTTTCTGATGATCGCCGGTTGTCTGACCGATCAATGCGTGGATTCCGCGGTGCGGGACGCATGCGATCTCGGCTATCTGGTTACAACGATTACGGATGCGTGTGCAACCCTCAGCCAGGACCGACATGACTGGTCGCTCCGCCTTACAAAGGGTTACGCGCGGCAGCGAACAACAGAGGAAGCGGTGCGAGAAATCGAACGACTAACCCTACCGCTTTCTCAAAGCTGACTGAAGGCAAGTCGGCGGCAAGTGCGGCAGGTGGTTCGCGATCAGATTTATACCAGTGGAAAACCTCGACATTTTGTGCTTCAATTTAGCTGCGCTTTCCGTAGGTTGAACTTACTTTCGAGGATCGTTCGTCCGTAGTTATGCCACCAGAACGTGGGACGAACCAGACGAGCCAATGCTGAACAGTAATCTGCAGGTAGGAGCTAACAAGTCTTCGCCGGGTTTTCTAGCACGCGGCGGAGAGATGGGCGAACGGATGCGGGGGCTTGACTGGTCTCTGACCGCGTTAGGACCGATTGAATTGTGGCCCCAGTCTTTGCGCACGGCTGTCAGCATTTGCCTCAACTCGCGCTTTCCCATGATCCTGTGGTGGGGTCCGCAACTGACTGTACTGTACAACGATGGATACATCCCGGTGCTGGGGACGAAACATCCCGAACGCGCTCTTGGCCTACCCGGACACGAGGTGTGGGCCGAAGTTTGGCCGGTAATTGAACCTCTGTTGAGACAGGTGATGGAAAAGGGCGAGGCGAACTGGGCGGACGATATGCAGCTCTTCCTGAATCGCAGCGGCTATCCGGAAGAGTGTTATTTTCGTTTTTCATATAGCCCGATCAGCGATGAGTCCGGGGGCATTGGCGGGGTCTTTACTCCGGTTAGCGACACCACGCAGCGCGTTGTGGCCGAACGCCGTTTACGGACGCTGCGGGAACTCGCCGAGAGGAGTAACCGCGCGCAAACAGTAGAGAGGGCATACGCGAGTGCAGCCGAGACGCTAGCTGAAAACCCGTACGACATTCCGTTTGCCGCAATCTACCAGGTAACGCAGGATGGCCAAGAGGCGCATTTAGCTGCCACCGCGGGCATTGCGCCGGGCTCGCCGGTGACCCCGGACATTATCCAGTTACATACCGCTGACGACTCACCAGTCGCAGAGGCGGCGCGGCGCGGGGGCGTTCAGACGCTGTCCCATTTGGAACTGTTGAACGCACTGCCGCCCGGTCCATGGGGAGATCGCCCCTCGGCGGTGGTGATTCATCCGGTCACCAAGCCCATACAGGGCGAGGCAGAGTCTTTTTTGCTCGCTGGCGTGAGTGCTCGTAAACACCTTGACGATGAGTACTGTGGATTCCTGGAGATGGTGGCAAAGCAGATGGGTACCGCCCTTGCAGCAGCTCGCGCTTATGAAGATGAGAAGCAGCGTGCGGAAGCCCTGGCTGAATTAGACCGCGCCAAGACCGCGTTCTTTTCTAACGTCAGTCATGAATTTCGCACGCCACTCACATTGATGCTGGCACCCTTGGAGGAAGTTTTATCGGCGGCTGGAGAGCTGCCGTCAAAACTAGCAGGTCCGCTGAAAGTTGCGCATCGCAATGCACTGAGACTTCAGAAGCTGGTTAATACGCTCCTGGACTTTTCGCGGATTGAAGCAGGCAGAATGCAGGCATCTTTCGAAGCAACGGACTTAGCAGAGTACACTGCCGACCTGGCCTCCACTTTTCGCTCGGTGATGGAAAATGCGGGACTCACTTTTGTGATTGACTGCCCGCCGCTATCGGAGCCTGTTTGGATAGACCGAGAGATGTGGGAGAAGGTTGTGCTGAATTTACTTTCAAACGCCTTCAAGTACACTCTCGAAGGTTCGGTTGTGATTCGAATGCGGGAAGCCGGTGGATGCGGGGTAATCTCGGTCTCGGACACAGGCATCGGAATCTCCGAAGAAGAACTGCCGCGCTTGTTCGAGCGCTTTCATCGAGTAGAGAACGAGCACGGAAGAACGCAGGAAGGAACGGGGATTGGCTTGGCCTTAGTGGCAGAACTGGTTAAGATGCATGGTGGAGCCGTATCTGTTGAAAGCCAGCCACGTGCGGGCAGCACGTTTACCGTTTCCCTTCCTCTAGGCAGTGCGCATCTCCCGCTGGAGCGCCTGACTGCTCCGCGACCACATTCATTTCAGAAGGCTAGTGTTGCAAGCTACGTTGAAGAGGCCGGGCGCTGGCTGCCGGATAGACAGTGTGAAACTGAAGATGCCGAAAAGCGACAGCCGGCGCAAAGTTTATTGCCCTCTCCGCCAGAGGAGACGGAGGGATTCGTTTTGTTAGCGGATGATAACGCCGACATGCGCGACTACGTGGGCAAACTGCTGCGTAAGCGGTACGAAGTGGAGACTGCCTGTAACGGGAACGAGGCACTAAACAAGGCGCTGGAAAAACCTCCCGACCTTGTGTTGGCAGACGTGATGATGCCCGAACTTGATGGGTTCGAACTCCTGAAGGCTTTACGCGCGAGTTCGATCACGAAGAATATTCCTGTGATTCTGCTTTCGGCCCGCGCCGGCGAGGAGTCTCGCAGCGAAGGAATGGACGCAGGAGCCGATGATTACCTGGTTAAACCCTTTACGGCGCGAGAACTTACGGCGCGCGTTGGGGCGCACCTTAGACTTTCGCGTTTGCGCAAGCGATCGGAGAAGCGCGAAGCTGAACTCCGCGCAGAAGCTGAGGCAGCACGCGATAGAGCACTAGATGTGCTGGAGAGCATAACTGACGGGTTCTTTACCTTAGACAAAGACTGGTGCTTTACCTATGTAAACTCAACGGGCGAGCGGCTATTAGGCGCTACCTTCGACGAATTGAGGGGGAAGAATCATTGGGATCTGTATCCGAGCTCTGTCGGCACACTGGCAGAGCACGAGTACCGCCGAGCCGTCGACGAAGGTCGTTCGGTGGAGTTCGAGATCTTCTATGCGCCGTGGCAAAAGTGGTTCGCGGTAAAAGCTTATCCGACCACCACGGGCGGCCTTTCTATTTACTTCCGCGACATCACCCATAACAAACAAGCGGCCGAGGCTCTGCACGATTCGGAGAAACGCTTTCGCGAACTGGCCGACAACATCTCGCAGTTCGCCTGGATGGCGGAGGCAAGCGGAAACGTATTCTGGTTCAATAAGCGGTGGCACGACTACACAGGCACAACGCTTGAAGAAACACAGGGTTGGGGCTGGCAAACGGTGCATCATCCGGACCATGTTCGCCGAGTTACCGAGGGCATAAAACGGTGTTTCGAGAGTGGCCAGGTCTGGGAAGATACATTTCCGCTACGGGACAAGGATGGCCGGTGGCGGTGGTTCCTTTCCCGAGCCCGTCCCATTCATGATCAAGAGGGCAAGATCGTTCGCTGGTTCGGAACCAACACCGATATTACCGAGCAACTGGAGACACAAGAGGAACTGCGCCGGGCGAACCAGGATCTGGAGCAGTTCGCCTTTTCCGCTTCCCACGATTTGCAGGAGCCTCTGCGTACCATGGCCGTTCACTCCCAACTGCTACAGAGACGCTACGCTTCGAAACTCGATGCCGATGCCGAGGTTTTAATCAAGCGGGTAGTTGAGGGATCGCAGCGCATGAGTGAGATGGTATCCGATCTGCTTGCCTACTTGCACGCCGCTTCAATAGATGACGGACCGGTGGAGCCGGTTGATACAGAGGCTGTACTCGGAGAGGCGTTATCCTCTCTGGGCAATTCAATCCGCGAAAGCAAGGCTGAGGTGACTCATGATGCGCTGCCGCAAATAGCAGTAAACCCCATACATCTTCATCAACTCCTTCAAAACCTTATCGGTAACGCGTTAAAGTATCGTAAAGACGGCGAAAGGCCGCGGGTGCACATCTCGGCGAGCCCGGTCGGCCCATTCAGACAGTTCGCCATTAAAGACAACGGGATTGGTATTGAACCCCGGTTTCACAAGCAAGTGTTTGGTGTCTTCAAACGGCTGCATGCAAGGAATGGAAAGTACTCGGGCACCGGTGTGGGGCTGGCTATCTGCCAGAGAATTGTAGAACGCTATGGTGGCCGAATATGGTTAGAATCGGAGCCCGACAGAGGAACGACGTTCTATTTCACTGTCCCGGCAATTGCAGGGGCGGGACGGGATGTGACGGAATTAAGAAGCGTAACGCTGAAGGCTGACCAACTTAGCCGTTCATGATAAATCGACAATCATCTTGCCAACATTGTCTCCATGGAAGAGCCCAAGGAAAGCTTGCACAGCGTTATCTATTCCCTTTACAACGGTCTCTTCATTCCGCACTTTGCCTGCTTTAACATAGCCGCCTACTTCCTGCTGGAACTCGCCCATCTGGTGCAGCCAGTCGGTAACGATCATGCCCTTGATAGTCAGGCGCTTGGTAACAATGTTGGATAAATTACTGGGTCCCGGTTGGGGCTTTTCATTGTTGTAACCAGAGATGCTCCCGCATGCCACTACGCGGCCATGAACACGCAGCGCCGCCAAGGCCGCCTCTAAAGTTTCGCCGCCTACGTTGTCGAAATAAACATCAATACCGTCCGGCGCTTCGCGTTTCAGTTGGTCGCGAACTGGAGCGGCTTTGTAATTAAACGCACGATCAAAGCCGCACTCTTCCAGCAGAACCCTGACCTTCTCCGCGGAACCGGCAGACCCGATCACGCGGCACCCGTGAATCTTTGCCAACTGGCCTGCCACGTTCCCCACCGCACCGGCCGCTCCCGAGATAAAGACCACATCGCCGGGCTTGACATTTATCAGCCTCAATCCCGCCCAAGCCGTAAGGCCGGTCATTCCAAGCGTTCCGAGATGAATCGACAGCGGAGTAAAGTCACGATTCACCGCACGCAGCATTTTAGCCGGCGCGACAAAGTATTCTCGCCAGCCGAAGATGGACGAAACCACGTCGCCAGCTTTGAAATCACTCGTGCGCGACTCGACCACCTCACCGATGGCGCCGCCGCTTAGCGGATCTCCAACCTCAAACGGTGGCACATACGATTTCGTATCATTCATGCGCCCTCGCATGTACGGATCCACCGACATGCAGAGGTTCCGAATGAGCACTTCTCCTTCAGCCGGCGTCGCGATCTCTTGTTCCACAAGTTCAAAGTTGTCGTCCGAAGGCATCCCCTGCGGTCGCGACCTGAGCCGGATTTCTTTGCTGATCATTAAAGGGTGGTCCTTGCTTACGTTGGGCTGCATTAACTTATAATGGCCACAATTCAATTATGCGCACCGTAAGCCTCACTATCTTCATAATCCTTCTAACATTCATCAAGACCTCACCGCTGGCGGCACAAGCAAACCAGCATCTCCTTCTGCGAAGTCCTTCCATCAGTGCAACGCAAATTGTTTTTGAATACGCGAATGACCTTTGGATTGTTTCCCGCGAAGGCGGAGACGCCAGGCAATTGACCAACGGAGTGGGACGCGAGTCCAACCCGTGCTTCTCGCCCGACGGAAGTCTGGTGGCTTTTACCGGTGAATACGAAGGAAACTCCGACATTTATGTCGTGCCATCGGGTGGTGGCGTACCACGCCGCCTTACGTACCATCCTGGCTACGACAGTGCGGTGGGCTGGACTCCCGACGGGAAAAACATTCTATTCAACTCACGGCGAGACAGCTTCGCCGACAGCGGACAACTCTACACCATTCCAGTAAATGGAGTGCTGCCCGTCGCCTTGCCTCTTCCGATGGCAGAAGGCGGCTGGTATTCGCCGGACGGGTCGCATATCGCCTATGAACCCGTGTTTCACTGGCAAGCGGCCTGGAAACGCTATCACGGAGGGCAAACTCTGAAGATCTGGATAGCAGATCTGGCAGACTCCAGCGTGACAGAGGTTCCCCGGGAAAACTCCAACGACTTTAATCCCATGTGGGTCGGGGAGAAAGTCTACTTTCTTTCTGACCGCAATGGCCCTATCAGTCTCTGGAGCTACGATGTTGCCTCGCACAAAGTCTCGGAACTGGTTCCGAATAAAGGGCTCGATTTCAAATCCGCCTCGGCTAGCAAAGATGCCGTGGTTTATGAGCAATTCGGCTCGCTGCATCTGGTTGATCTGAAATCCGGCCAGTCGCATCCCCTGACAATCAATGTCACGGCCGACTTGGCTGAAGTCCGGCCGCGCTTCGAGAAAATGAAAGCTAAGAACATTGATAACGCGGCCATTTCACCCACCGGCCAGCGTGCAGTCTTCCAAGCTCATGGCGATATTCTCACGGTGCCGGCAGACAAGGGCGACATTCGCAATCTCACTAATACGGTAGCCGTAGCTGAACGCGATCCGTCGTGGTCTCCGGATGGAAAATCGATCGCCTACTTCTCAGACGAAAGCGGTGAGTATGCGCTGCATATTCGCGATCAGAACGGTTTAGGTGCTGTGACGAAAATCAATCTGGGGACGCCGCCGTCTTTCTTCTATTCGCCGGTATGGTCGCCCGACAATAAGAAGATTGCCTATACCGACAAACGTCTCAACCTGTGGTATGTGGATCTCGACAAGAAGGTTCCAGTAAAGGTTGATACGGACCTTTACGACAGTCCCGGTTATGACATGCGTCCGCATTGGTCGCCTGATAACGAGTGGATCGTGTACGCGAGGCAGATGCATAATCATCTGCATTCGATTTTTGTCTACTCGACAGCCACCGCGAAGACAACTCAACTTACCGATACTTTAAGCGATGCATCCGCGCCCGATTTCGACAAGAGCGGTAAATATATCTACTTTCTGGCCAGCACCAACGCAGGATTAGGCAACGGCTGGATCGATATGACGAGCATCGCGCGCCCAGTCACCAGCGCCATCTATGTGATGGTTCTGCGAAAGGATCTTCCGTCCCCACTCGCGCCCCTCAGTGACGATGAAAGCGCCGAGAAAAAGGACGACAAAGCCAAAGATGACAAAGACAAACCAGCTTTCAAAGTAAATATCGATTTCGACAAGATCAGCCAGCGCATTCTTGCCGTTCCCTTGCCTGAAAAGAATTACTTTGCCGTCACTCCTGGCAAGGAGGGCGTCATCTTCGTTCAGGAACGTCCTATTGTCGAATTAAACTACGGGCCGCCCAGTCTCATTGTCAGCAAGTTCGATTTTAAGACCCGCAAAACCGATCTCATTATCGGCGGAGTACAAAACTTTCAGCTATCCGCGAACGGTGAGAAAATGCTGTATCTGCAAGGCGAGAATTGGTTCATTACAGGAGCTGAAGCTGCTCCGAAGCCGGGTGACGGCCAACTCAAGATTGCCGATATGGAGGTCTACGTCGATCCCAAGGCGGAGTGGAAGCAAATGTACCGGGAAGTGTGGCGGATTGAACGTGACTTCTTCTATGACCCTCATTTTCACGGCCTTGACTTGAATGGGGCGAAAGATTTCTACTCGGCCTGGAGTGAGAATATCAGCAGCCGGTCTGACTTGAATTATTTGTTCGAGGAAATGCTGGGTAATTTGAACGTCGGGCATATGTTCGTCGGAGGCGGAACGCAGCCGGAGGTGCCTGAAGTGAAGTGCGGGCTGCTTGGCGCCGACTACAAGATTGAAAATGGGCGCTATCGATTTACTAAAGTCTACGACGGTGAAAACTGGAACCCGCAACTACAGGCTCCACTGACGCAGCCGGGTGTGAATGTCGTTGCGGGCGAGTACTTGCTCGCGGTTCGTGGCCGTGAACTGCACTCCACCGATAATCTCTACAGTTTCTTTCAGGAGACAGCGGGTAAGCAGACAGTTTTGCGTGTTGGTCCCACTCCGGATGGAACGGGTGCGCGTGACGTGACTGTCGTTCCGGTGGAGAATGAAGCTTCGTTGCGGCATTTGGCATGGATTGAAGGTAACCGGCGTAAGGTGGATCAGCTTAGCGGAGGCAAACTCGCTTATGTTCATCTTCCCGACACGGCGAACGGCGGCTTTACCAGTTTCAACCGCTATTATTTCGCTCAAATTGGGAAGCTAGGAGCGGTGATCGACGAAAGGTACAACCATGGAGGCGACATCGCCGACTACATCATCGAGTACCTGAATCGCAAGCCCATGGCTCGCATCACTACCCGCGAGGGTGAAGACATATCAGATCCCACCCAGGCGATTTACGGACCGAAAGTGATGATCATCAACCAATTTGCCGGTTCAGGAGGTGACGCTATGCCGTGGTATTTCCGCAAAGCCGGCGTGGGACCGTTAGTGGGTATGAAGACCTGGGGTGGCTTGGTCGGCATCGGGGGATACCCGCCTCTGCTTGACGGCGGAACAGTGATGGCGCCTCGCTGGGCGTTTTATGGCCTCTCGGGAGATTGGGAAGTTGAGAACCATGGCATCTCACCGGATATAGAGGTAGATCAAGACCCGAAACTCGTTCGCGAGGGTCACGATCCGCAGCTGGAACGGGCGGTCAGCACCGCTCTCGAACTACTGGAGAAGAATCCTCAACCAACTTACAAGCGGCCGCCGTATCCGGACTACCATCCCACTTTTCCCTTACGGTAATGAGTCTTCTTCGGGACCGCTGGCCATGGCCGCGATTACGGCCGAGTAGGGTTTCATCTTGTACTCATACGGCGGAGTGCCGCCTGCGAGGTAGCGCACAAAATAATCCCAGCGGCGGCGCGTCATGTACTGCGACGCTGTTCCGTATCCATGGTTGGCGTTGGGAATGATCAGCAGGTCGAAATCCTTGTTGGCCTTGATGAGCGCATCCACTACCAGCATGGTGTTATTAGGCGGAACGTTTTCGTCCATCGTTCCGTGCGCCAGCAGAAGATGCCCTTTCAGGTCTTTTGCCGTTCGCTGGTTTGCCTGCGAATCGTAGTTGCTGGTGCCATCGGAGTTCTTCACCAGCAGGCCAGCCCACTTCTCGGCCCAATCGTCTTCGTAATCCCGGTTATCGTGATTCCCGCTCTCGCTAATACCAACCTTAAAGAAATCCGGATAATGAAACATGGCCGCGGCAGTGGCATTGCCACCGCCTGAGTGGCCGTACATCCCCACTCGAGTCAAGTCGATCCAGGGATACTTAGCTGCTAGTTCCTTCATACCGGCGACTTGATCGGGAATGGTGTTGTCTCCCAGATTGGCGTAGTAAGCTTCATGAAAATTCTTTGATCGCCATGGCGTCCCCATGCCATCGATGCACACCACAATGAAGCCCAGTTCAGCTAGAGGCTGCAGATCGCCGTGCGCGGGATTGAAACTCCGTCCGCCGCAGGAACCGGTTTGCGGGCCGGGATATACATAGTTGACGATTGGATATTTCCTGGAGGCGTCAAAGTTCGTGGGTTTAAAGAGAAGCCCATAAAGATCCGTCTTTCCGTCACGAGCCTTGACTGTAATAGGCATGGGAGGTGTCCATCCGGCAGCTTTCAACGGAGCAATGTCCTGGCGGCTTATCTCAGTCACCAGCTTTCCGGCGCTGTCTCGAACCAAAGCAATCTGGGGACTTGTCGGAGTGGAGTAGGTGTCTGTAAAGTAGCGGCCGTCGTTGGAGAGGCGCACCAGGTGGTCGGCATCCTCGGGCGTTAACAGCTTTTGCTGCGTTCCGTCGAATTTAATGCTGTAGAAATGCTCAAAATAAGGGTCGCGGCCAACCTCTTTGCCGACAGCCACAAAATAGATGGTGCGCGTTTTTTCGTCTACCCGGAGCACCTGGGTGACGTTGCCTTCACCATGCGTAATCTGATGCTTCAATTTGCCACTTAACAAGTCGTACAAGTACAGCTGACCCCAGTTGTCGCGCTCACTGAACCATAGAATTTCGTTTGACTTCGGCAGATATTTCCAATTGACCTTGCCGTTACCGCTTTCATAGAACTTTGGCGCCGTCTCAGTCATCACTTCCCGAATCTCGCCAGTCGAGGTTTCGGCTACGCGCAGCCATTCCTGCTTATGGTCGCGTGAAGTGGATACAAATGCCAGATGGCTGCCGTCGTCGCTCCATTGCACGTCATCCCAGGCGCTGCCGCGGCAAACTATGTCGTCACACAGAGTGGAGCGATGCTGGTCGGGGGGCATTTTGAACCGGATAGTTTTGCCGGTCTCCAGGTCAATGACTACTCGCTCAATCATCGTCACATTGGTGTCGCCCACCAGCGGATATTTCCACGCCTTCAGGGTTGGATGCGAGTTCGTCACAGGAACAAGATACATCTCGCCGACTTTGCGCTGATCCTGTTGAAAGGTAGCGATCTTCTTTGAATCGGGCGACCACAGAACAATGGCATTCTCACTCTGTTTCCAGCCCGCATTGTCAGTGGCGTAGCCATAGTCTTTTACTCCGTCAGTGGTTACTTGCTTTTCAATGCCGCTGGCTACGTCCCGCACCCACAGGTTGTAATCGCGAATGAAGGCGGCCTTCTGCTTATCAGGCGAAAGAGCGAACGGGGTTTTATCGGCCGGCATCTTCACCTTGGTGCAAGTTCCGTTGCCTTTTACATCGCAACGATACTGCTGTGAAGATATGCTGACAAGCAGGTCGGGGCCGAACGTCAAATCCGTTATCCGGAGATGTTTTGGATCTTCCTTCAAATCACCGCCCGAGGCTTCCTTCAACGCGGCGGCGAGTTTCTCGTGATCGAAAGCCGGTTCCGTGGTCTTGCGCGCAGCGTCAAAGACCAGGTAGGTCCAGACAGCACCTTTGGTGTCGCGGTACCAGAAACGCGAATCGTCAATCCAGTGCGGCCTCACAATACCCGTGGCCGCCAGCGGAGTGACGTTGTAGCCCATGAATCGCTCAGCCCGGGCGTAATCCTCATCGGTGTACTGGCGTGGCTGTTGCGCCCATACAGCCGTGGAGAAAACAGCCAAAGTCATCAAAACTCGTTGTAGGGACATAAAGCTCTCTTCCGTGATCGAAGTTTTGAGGATAGCAATACGAAGAGCGCGCGGGTGTTGGAGCTAGAAGACCAGCTTCGCCGAGAATTGCAACTGCCGCGCGGTGTACAGGCCATTCGACGCGGAAGAAGCCGTAGGCGCTTCAAAGGCTGCGTTGGGAATAATGCAACCGTTGCTGCCCGCCGCTATACTGGCCGGACAACCCGATCCGCCAACCGCCGTATAGTTAAACGCAGTCGTATTAACCGAGCTGATGTTTGTATGGTTGAAGATATTGAACGCTTCAGCCAGGAACTGCAGTTTGAAATTCTCATGCAGGGTGAACTGCCGCATAGCGCGGAAATCGACCTGATAGAGCGAAGGTCCAATGAAAACATTGCGTCCAAGTTGCGGAGGACGGCCGCCAGTAGTGCCGCCGGTGTTGGTGATTTCGCCGCCGGTGACGCCGGAATCTACGCCACCCGATGGGAAGCCACTGATGGTTACGAACAGCGGCTGGCCGCTGGCGAAAGTACCGACGCTCGAAAATGAGTAGCCATCCAGGAGGAGCCGCAATGCTTTGTTCTGAAGGCTGTGCGCGTATGGAGGCGCCCAAACCACGCTTGCCACTAGCCGGTGTTTCTGATTCAAATCGGAGAGTGACTCTTCCTGCTTCTGATTCTTGGGATCGAGCGGCGGGTCGGTGCCAAAGAAGGTGCCGTTGGCGCCGGCGACCGCGCCGTCATCTTCCGCCTTGCTGAACGTGTAGTTAATGACTGCTTCCACGCCATGCGCCATCGGTTTGCGCAGCGTTACTACCAGGGCGTTGTAAATGGAGTTGGCGATGCTGTAGCCATTCAAAATGGAACCCGTGGCCGGATTAAGACGCGTTGTATAGAACGGAACCGTAATGGTCTGCGCTATGGCACCGCTGGCGTTGAGTATGTCGTAGGTATGCGTGGTGGTGGCCGGAGCTATATTCGCGTCGGTGAACACGGGCAGGTGCAAGCCGCGGCTGAACAAATAGCCGGTGGATAAAGCCAAGCCTCCAGGCAACTGCTGTTCCACCGTGAACTCGGCTTCATGAACCAGGGGATTCACGAAATCGGGAGTCAGGCCGTGTGCCAACTGCGTTCCCGCTGGAGGTGTGAACGGCACCACGGTTGGTGTAAGCGCACCCGCAAACGGAGCCTGCGGCGCCGGCCCCGGAGGAGTGAATATCAGGTTGGGAAAGGCGAGCGCGGGACACGACGTTGGGGTGCAGTTGAACGTCTGCTGGTAAACGCCATTTTCAACGCGCAGCGCATAGAAAGTGCTGTTCGATGTCTTGCCGTAGAACATTCCGTAGCCGGTGCGGATCACCGTTTTCGGAAAAGGATTCCAGGCGATACCGATGCGCGGGCCGAAGTTGTTTTTGTCGATATTCAGCGTGCTGGTATATAGAGTGGTGAGAGGCGTCAACGTGTTTGGCTTCGGAGGTTGCGGCACATCCTGCAGCTCATAACGAACGCCCAGGTTCAGTGTCAGCGTCGGAAGCACTTTCCAACTGTCTTCGAAGAAACCGGCGTAGTCATCGTCATGGAAGTCATCGCGGCCCACACCGGTTATCGGATCGGTCACCTGGGTGAAAGAACTGAAGTGGCGGCCGGTCAAGCCGTCCCCTTTATTGATGCCGTAGATATCCAGAACCCAGTTATTGAAGGCCGTCTGAGCGGCGCCAGAGTAGCTATAAACTCCGCCGCCCTGAAACAGGTTCACCGCCACTTCGTGAATGATGTTGATGTCGAAGCCCACCTTCATCTGGTGCTTGCCTCTTGAAATGGACAGGGTGTCGGCAAACTGGTTGCGCGTCTCATCGGGGAAAGCGGGCCGCGGCAATGCATTGGGCATGCCATAAGTCATGACGCTGGCGATAGAGATGCTGGGACCGCCAAAGTTTGCGCCGGTCACTTCATCGTCGACGCCCCACTGATAACGGAAGTTGTTCACCATAGTCGGCGTGAGAGTGGAATCCCAGTTGGTGACGAAGAAGCGTTCATGCAGCACAATTGGTCCATTTGTGGTAACCGAGCTGTTGTTATAGGTAGTGCCCGAGCTATAGGAGTTGGGCGCGTGATAATCGTCCAGATCAAAAGCGGCGCTTACGTGATTTGTCGAGTTCGCATAGTAGTCGAGTTTGCCGAACCCGATATCATTAACACCCGAGCGAGGATAGGATCCGACCAGCGAGGCCAAGTAGTTGTTAGCCGCCGAGCACTGACCGGCTGTAACCTGCGTTGGACAAGTGAGTGGAAAGGTCGCAGAACTGGTGTAGGTGATGGGGAAAACCTTGCGAGAGCCGTCGTAGTTCAGAAAATAAAACAGCTTGTCCTTAATGATGGCTCCTCCGACGCTGCCTCCGAACTGTTGCTGCTGCTTGACCGACTGCGAGTAAATTCCTTTGGATTTGTTGTAGGAGTCCAGAGCATTTAAGGAGGGATAGCGAAGGTAATAAAACAAGTCGCCGTGAATGCTATTCGTGCCGGATTTCGTGACGGCGTTCACCACGCCCCCGGCCGCCTGCCCGAACTCGGCGCTGTAGTTGCTGGTGCTGACTTGAAATTCCTGCAAAGCATCCAGGCTGTAGATGTAAGGCACGCCGGTGGTGGCGGCGCTGCGGCCGCGCGCTTCGGAGAAGAATGCCTGATTGTTGTTGGCGCCGTCAACGGAATTGTTGTTGTACAGTCCGGATATGCCTCGATAGGAAACCAGCGCGCCATCGGTGGTGACACCAGGCGTCAGCAGCACAAAGTTGTCCCAGCGCCGCCCAAGGGTCGGCAGGTTCTTCACCAGGTTCTGGTCCACCACCTGTGATTGTTCGGTCTTCTCGGTATCCACCACCGGACCTTCACCGGTAACGGTCACCGTCTCCTGCGTCGTTTTCACCGGCAGTTGCAAACTGATGGTGAGCGTTTGTCCAACTTCAAGCGTCAATCCCTCGCGCACAATTTTGGCGAAGCCTGTCTTGTTGACGGTAACGTCATAGTGGCCCGGCGTCAGAAAGGTGGCGTTATAGATACCGTCGGAATTTGTGGTGGTTGTGCGATCGACACCGGTGTCCGTACTGTGCACAATGACGGTGGCCGCGGGCACCACGGCGCCGGAGGAATCGGTTATGGTACCGCTGATAGTTCCTGCCGCCGCAGTTTGGGCATTGGCTCTGACGCCGAAGGTTAAAGCCGCACTGAACAGCAGGAGCGCGGAGACGGCCTTGCAAAAATAGTTTTTCATTCGTGTCCTGAAAAGGTGTTGTCTAAGCCGGGCTACAAGGGCGGTGATCGGAACCAGACTGGGGTTAGAAGGTGAGTATACCAGCCTTGTAGTAGAAGACATATTACAAACAAGTCAAAGCGCGAAGAGAATCCCCGGTTTGGGCGCAATTTGGGTGCGGTACTGGTTCGAACGGGTGCCTTTGGACGCCGATCAGGCAGCCTTTTTGCCTATTGGCGGCCAGATCTCGGGGTGTTCGGGGCGGTGTATCTCGTCTTGATCCCTCAGAATCTTCATTTGGCGGCTGCTCAACTCCAGATCTTTGAGTTGAAGGAAGTTGTTGTGGCGGTCTACGCGTCGTTTTTCCGATTCAAAGCCAAATTCGATCTTTTGCCTTGTGGATCTTAGCTTTAGCAGGTCTGCGAGGCACTTGTGAAAGGCTCGTTCATGCGTTGTTGCGTAGCGGAGATAGAGGGCGAAGAGCTTTTGATCGGAAATTTCTCCGGTTTCCTGGTTGAAGGCGGTCTCCTGGAGGCGGTTGGCGCGGTCGAGGAGCCAGCGGTGCTGGGCCATGCTGGTGACCAGTAGTGTTTCGGTCGTGCCGGTTGGTTTGTGATCGGTCGTGAGTTGGTGAAGGAGATCGTCGTAGGCGGCCTGGTTTTCGCAGGCGAGGACGCGGAAGGTGTTTGGGTT
>PLRJ01000091.1 GCA_003163855.1 Bryobacterales bacterium
AAACTTGCCGCCGTCATCACGGTATACCGGAAATATTCACACGCGCAGCATATCTGCGACCGCTTTCTCGACGGCTATGGCTGGCGCGGCGATTATCACTACCCGGAAATGGATCTGGTTTCGCTCTACGTCGATCAGGTCGGCAGCGATGACTTGAGCCGCGAACGCGCTGCCCGCCATCCTGGGATGACCATCTATCCCACCATCGAGCAGGCACTTACTCGCGGAACTGGCAAACTGGCTGTCGATGGAGTCATCCTCGTAGGCGAGCACGGCAACTATCCCAAAAACGAGAAGGGTCAGACGAAGTATCCTCGCTACGAATTCTTTCAACAGATCACTTCCGTCTACCGCTCCAGCCAGCGCAGCGTCCCACTCTTCAGTGACAAGCACCTTTCCTGGAACTGGGACTGGGCGCAGGAGATGGCCGCCACCTCTAAATCCCTGAACTTCGGCTTTATGGCTGGCTCTTCCCTCCCAGTCACATGGCGTATACCCTCTGTCGAGATGCCCATGGGCACTCAGATTCGCGAAGCTCTCTGTATCTGCTACGGCGGAGTCGATAGTTACGATTTTCACGGCTACGAGACCGTTCAGTGCATGGTGGAACGCCGCAAAGGAGCCGAAACGGGCGTGCGCTCCATGCAGGCTTTTCATGGCGATCAGTTCTGGAAGGCCCACGCCGCCGGCGTCTGGTCGAAAGATCTCTTCGACGCCGCCCTGTGCCGCAGTCATACCCTCGGTCAAGCCCGCCCTGGCTTTAACGACCGGTTCCCCACCACCGCGGAAATGCGTGAATTAGTGAAAGATCCCTACGCGTTCAACTACGAACACCTCGATGGCACCCGCTGCACCGTCCTTCTGATGAATGGCCTCGTACGCGACTTCAACTTCGCCGCCCGTCTCGATAACCCTTCCAAAATATTCTCCACCCAGATGTACTTGCCCATGCCCGACGGTCGCACCACTCTCGCTACCTTCTTCAGTCCGCTCGCCTTCAACATGGAAACACTTTTCAAAACCGGCAAATCGCCTTACCCTCTTGCGCGAACCCTGCTCACAACTGGCCTCACCGCTGCAGGAGTCGAGAGCCTGCACCAGGATCAATCTCGCATTCAAACTCCGCATCTCTCAGTCGCCTATAAAACCCCATCCGAATCATTCTTTGAGAGCGCAAAGGGCGCGGCTGCGCACCGCCAGGGAGGACAGGAAGTCGCTAGCTCTTCCGGCGGTGCGCTTGACACCGCGCCCGTTTTGCGCGTTTTTCCAGAGAGGTCATGATGCTTACCAGACGAGAATTTCTAGGCACTTCCGCGCTGCTGCCGCTTGCCGCCTCGCTTTCACTCGAAGGCCAGCCCGGTAAACCGCTTCGCCTCGCCATCGTGACAACCGTCTACCGCTATCTCAGTCACGGTCAGCACATCGGCGACCGCTTTCTGGTCGGTTATCCCATCGATGGCGAATGGCACAAACCCAACATCCAGGTCGTCTCGCTATACGTCGATCAAAAGCCTGAAGGCGACCTGAGCGCTGAACGAGCCGCTGAATTCGGCTTCAAAGTCTATCCCACCGTCGCCGAAGCCATCTGCTGCGGCGGATCAACCCTCGCCTGCGACGCCATCCTGATCGTCGGCGAACACGGCGACTATCCCAGCAACGATAAAGGTCAAAAGCTTTATCCGCGTTTCGAATTCTTTGAGCAGTGCCGGGAAGTGTTCGAGAAGAGCGGCCGCTCCGTCCCTTTATACAGCGACAAGCACCTCTCTTACAGCTTCGAAAAAGCCCAAAAAATGGTGCAAACATCGAGGGGCATGCGCTTTCCCATGATGGCTGGCTCCTCGCTGCCTGTTACCTGGCGCTTGCCTGAAGTCGCCATCCCTCTCGGCGCGAAAATCGAGGAAGCCTTAATGATCGGAGTCGGCGGCTCCGACGCCATGGATTTCCACGCTCTCGAAGCCATGCAGTGCATGGTGGAGCGCCGTGCTGGTGGGGAAACTGGCGTGCGCTCTGTTCAACTGCTCGATGGCGATGCCTTCTGGACTGCCGAAGAAAAAGGTGTCTGGTCAAAACAGTTGCTCCGCTCAGCTTTGTCCCGCAGCGACACACCCCTCGGACTTACCGTAACCGATGGCCGCACCCAGGATCTCAGTGCCCCTGGCGTTTTGCAGTCACTCGTCAAGAAACCCGCCGCCTACCTTATCGAATACCGGGACGGCCTCCGGGCCAATATGCTGATGCTCGATGGCGCCCTGAAAGATTTCAACTTCGCCGCCCGCTTGAGTGACTCCTCGCTAGTCTCCACTCAGTTCCTCCTCACACCTGAACCCAACGTCACTTACTCGGCTCGCCTCGTCTCTAAGATCGAGCACATGTACGTGACCGGCCACGAACCCTATCCAGTGGAGCGAACTCTTCTCACCAGCGGCATGCTCGAGAGTTGTCTCACCTCGCGGCAGCAGCAGTCCCGCCGCCTGGAGACTCCTCACCTAAACGTCAAGTATGCTGTTACAGAATCTTAAATGGCCCGATCTGAAAGCGATCTCCGGCCGCACCTTTGTTGTGCCTCTTGGTTCGCTCGAACAGCACGGCCATCACTTGCCTTTGTTCACAGACACCTATATAGTCTCGGAGGTCGCCAGCAGAGTCGAAGCCGATCTCACTGACTCTATCGTCCTCTTGCCGACGCAATGGCTCGGTCACTCACCCCATCACCGTCACTTCGGTTGCGTCAGCCTTGATTTCTTCCCTTACGTGCAGATGATCTGTGGCCTCTGCCGCTCACTCGTCGCTATAGGTGCCCGCAAGATTCTACTCCTTAATGGCCACGGTGGCAACGATACTCCCTGCAGAGCCGCCCAGCGCGAATTGAAATCGGAGTTTGCATCTCTGTCCGACCTCTATATCGTCTACGCCGCCTACTGGAACCTCGCAGCAACCCAATTCAACCAGATCCGTACGTCGCCACAAGGAGGCATGGGCCACGCCTGCGAGATGGAAACCTCCATCATGCTAACCTCCCACTCCAATCTGGTAGACATGACCAAAGCCAAGACCGACGGTCCCGGCCCGCACATGGGTTATCGCTTGAACGACATGCTCTATCCCATGCCCTTCTCACTCATCAATGAGTTCAACGAGATGTCTACCAGCGGTGTAATAGGAATGCCCGAGCAGGCAACCTCGGAAAAAGGCGAGCAGTTTCTCGAAGCCGCCAAGGCCGCCGTCATCAAGATGATTGAAGAAATGCAAGGCTGGAACTTCCATCAAAGCGCAAAGGGCGCGGATGCGCGCCGCCAAGGAAGATAGGAACTCGCTAGCCTTTTCGGCGGGGCGCTTGACACCGCGCCCGTCTTGCGCGTCTTTCTTGGATCTATTCAGCCGTAGGCGGCGTCGAGTGCCGCGCCTTCTTGGCCTCTTCCACCATCTGACGAACCTGCGCGGAAAGCGTCGGCACATAGTAGGTATACCCATCTTTGATGGTCCACTCGATACCGCCCGTATGAACCTCGTGCCCATCCTTGATCGCTGAAATGCCGGTCGGATACAGCACCTTCATGTTCTCCAGCGGATTGCCATTCACCACAATCAGGTCCGCCATGTATCCGGCCCGCACTCCGCCTATCTTGCCTTCCATTCCCAGAATCTTGGCGTTGTTCCCGGTCACATGCTCAATCACTTTAATAGGATTGAACCCCGCTTCCTCATGCAGTTCCAACTCACGCAGCAGCCCGAATCCATAGATCTGATAAATGAAACCCGCATCGTCTCCCGCACCGATAGTTCCACCCATCCGCTCGAAGTCCCGCAGAGCCGCCATCCAGATCCGGTAGTTCTCTTTCCAGAACACCTCATCATTTGAAGTCCATCCCAGAAAGTAAGAACCATGGTTGCGAGGATTCGGACGGAAGTACTCTTCCAGCGTGGGATGAAGATACTCTTTGAACCAGGGCTGGTTCTGCGCCCGCTGCAAATCTCTGCTGGCCTCATAAATATCCAGTGTCGGCACCCACGCAACGTGTGCATCCACCATCCCCTTCAGAACCTCCTGGAGTTTCTTAGGATCGGCTTCCCGCCACAGATGCCCCGCATAGCGAAAGCGGTCGGTCTCATTGTTGTAGTTGAAGTTCGCTGGGAAGTTCTGCACTCCATCCGGAATCGCCGCGTCTGGAATGCCATACCAGTGCTCAATGCTGCGTGTGCCGAAGTGAATGTCATCCCACGCGGTTGTCTCCTCGACACCTACATGGTGCGCAATCGGAAGACCCAACTTGTGCGCTTCATCTTCCGCTGCCTCCATCACGTTTCGATAAATGCCGGTAAACTTAACGCCGTCCGCGCCCATTTCCTTATACTCACGAATTCGCGCACGCGCCTCCTCCGGATTCGTCGGCACCGGCGCCTGCGCGCTGAACATCGGATACACAAGGACGCGCGGCGCCTGCACTGTCCCGGCCGCGCTCTGCGCCCGCAACGCCAGCGTCTTCTTTGTGTCGCTGCCCACGTCGCGTATTGTCGTGATACCGCACGAAAGCCAGATCTTTAGTTCGTAATCCAGCGGCTGCGGAATTCCGCCGCGTTCGTCCTGCGTATGCGCGTGCGCATTAATCAATCCGGGCAGAACATACTTGCCAGTCGCGTCAATTTCAGCGTCCGCCGGCAAACGCTTCGCGCGCCCGCTCTGCACCGCCACCGGATCCAGCGGAACCACCGCAACAATGCGGTTGTTCTCAATCAGGATGTCTTTCGGTCCCGATGCCGGCGTGCCGTTGCCATCGATGATCATGGCGTTGCGAATAGCCAGCCGTGCGTAGCGCTCGCCGTTTACCGGCGCTTTCGTCTGGGCAGACAGCGCCCCGATGGCAATCGTCAATACCGCCACATACCGTTTCAGCATGGGAACCATTCTAGCCCGTAAGCATTGCTTTCCATGCCTCAGGATCGTTCCCGATGGCGATTTTGTTTGCTCCCCGCACTAGCGGCAGCAGCAGCAGGTTCGGCTCACGCTCAATGCGCGCAAGCAGTTCAGCCTCGGAAAGCTTCAGGTACTTCATCCCGGAATCGAGGTATGCCTTTGAGTTCTGATCCAGCAACCCGGCCAGCGTAAAGCGTTGGATGAATCGCTTGATCTCGGCCGGCGCCATCGGCTTCTGCTTTAGATCGATTGAGTGCGCCGAAACCCCGCGTTCCTTAAAGAAACGCTCCGCAGCCCGCGTTGCCTGCGAGCTTTTAACCCCGAAGATTTGAACATTGGTCAAAGTCCAGTTTATTCCGCTATTATCGTGGTTGAAGCAGCTATGCCGGAGAGGGCACAAGTCATTTCGGAAGCTGGATCGACGGCAGCCGAACGAACCATCATCATCGAGCCAGGTTTTTGGGCCAAAAACCGCTGGCTTCTGCGATGCGCGTTTCTGGCCGCCTACGAAGACAATTGTTTTGGCATAGCCAAGGGCGCGGCGTATTCATTCCTGCTTTCCTTGTTCCCAATCCTCACCACCATGGCGGCGCTGCTGTTTGAAGTGAACGCCGAATCAGTTGTGCATGTCATTGCCCGGTTCGCGCGCGAAGTTCTGCCGCCGGGCACCGAAGATCTGGTCGTATCGCGTTTACACGAGCACGGCGGAGGTGTTTCGCTCCCGGTCTTTTCAGTTTTACTTTCGTTGTGGGCCGGTTCCGGCGCCATGGCCAGCTTGCTCGAGGGATTCCAAGCCGCCTATCGCATCCCGTCCGGTCGGCCCATGCTGAAGCAGCGCGCCATGGCCATTTTCCTGGTTTTGATTGCCGCCGTTCCCTCAGTCCTGGCTTCCTGCTTGATCCTGTTTGGCAATCGCATTGAAGACGCACTCATTCACAACATCGCTGACATCAGCGCGCCGCTCCACTTTGCCTGGCGCATGGCTCGCTATATAGTGGCCTTCGCTACTGTCACATTTGTAACCGCGATGCTCTACTATTTCGGACCCAACCACCGCCCTGAACTCCGGCATACAAACAAGATCGGTTCGCGATTCGCGCGCGTCTGGCCCGGCGCCCTGCTCGCCACGTCTTTATGGCTGCTGGCAACGGCTGGTTTCGCCTGGTACGTCCATCATCTGGCAAACTACAACATTTTCTACGGCAGCATGGGCACTGTTGTCATTTTGCTCATCTGGCTGTATCTGCTGGCGTGCATCACGCTTTTGGGATGTGAGTTCAACGCCGAGCGCGAGCGCATGGATTCGCTCTCCATCTTGAGTTAAAGCGACTTCCCTATACTTAGGGCGTGCCTTTCAAGTTAGGGATTGACTACACGCCGAAGGGCGACCAAGCCGTCGCCATTGAGCAACTCACCCGCGGAATCGCCGACGGCGAGAATCACCAGGTACTGCTGGGTGTCACGGGTTCCGGCAAGACTTTCACCATGGCCAAGGTAATTGAGGCTACCAACCGTCCTGCTCTGGTACTGGCGCACAACAAGACACTTGCGGCCCAGCTCTATCACGAATTCAAAACGTTCTTCCCTGCCAACGCTGTCGAATATTTCGTCAGCTATTACGATTACTACCAGCCCGAAGCCTACATACCTTCCGGCGACATTTACATCGAGAAAGAAGCGACAATCAACGACGAACTGGACAAGCTGCGATTGTCCGCCACCCGCTCTCTCTTCGAGCGGCGCGACTGCATCATTGTCGCCAGCGTCAGTTGCATTTACGGTTTAGGATCGCCGGAAGCTTATTACGGAATGCTGCTGATGCTGGAAAAGGGTCAGCACATCAGCCGCAAGGAAATCACCCAGAAGTTAGTTGAAATTCTCTACGTCCGTAACGATCACGACTTCCGGCGCGGTACTTTCCGCGTGCGCGGCGACGTCATCGAGCTATACCCTACTTACGACGACAACGCTTATCGCATTGAACTATGGGGTGACGAGGTTGAGTCGCTGAGCCAGATCGATCCTCTAGCCGGTCAGGTGAAGCAGACTTACCTGCGCCTGCCTATTTACCCGAAGACTCACTACGTCATGGATGCTCCTACGCGCCAGCAAGCCATGCAGAGCATCGAAAATGAACTGCAGTGGTGGCGCAAGGAATTGGAAGACAGCGGAAAACTGATTGAAGCGCAGCGCCTTCACCAGCGCACCATGTTTGACCTGGAAATGATCAAAGAGATCGGCTATTGTCATGGAATTGAGAATTATTCGCGGCATTTCTCCGGACGTCTACCCGGAGAAGCGCCGCCAACTCTGCTGGATTACCTGCCGAACGACGCACTGATGTTCATTGACGAGAGCCACCAGACCATGCCGCAGCTGCAGGGCATGTATCACGGCGACCGGTCGCGCAAAGATGTGCTGGTGAATTACGGCTTCCGCCTACCCAGCGCGCGCGACAACCGTCCGCTGACGTTCGAGGAATTTGAAAATCGCGTCAACCAGCTTGTTTACGTTTCCGCCACACCTGGCCCGTACGAACTGACGAAGGCGTGCGGCGTGGTCGTGGAACAGATTATTCGGCCCACTGGACTCATCGATCCGCCCATTGAAGTCCGGCCCATCAAAGGCCAGGTAGATAATCTCCTCCACGAAATAAGGCTGCGGGTAGAACGTAATGAGCGCGTTTTAGTAACAACTCTTACTAAACGCATGTCCGAAGACTTAGCCGAATACTATACAGAAGTTGGCGTAAAGTGCGCCTACTTACACTCGGAAGTAAGTACGCTCGATCGGATCAAGATACTGCGCGATTTACGCCGCGGACACTTCGACGCACTCATCGGGGTGAACTTACTGCGTGAAGGACTCGATCTGCCCGAGGTCTCCCTGGTTGCTATTCTCGATGCCGACAAGGAAGGCTTCCTGCGCTCAAGCGGTTCGCTCATCCAAACGATCGGCCGCGCAGCCAGAAATCTCAATGGGGTAGCGGTCTTATACGCCGATGTCATCACCGCAAGCATGGACCGTGCTATGAAAGAAACAGAACGTCGGCGCATCATCCAGCGCGCTTATAACGAGGCGAATAACATTACGCCGCAGTCAATTATCAAGCCGTTGGATATGAGCTTGGTCGCCATTGCGGAAGCTGACTACGTAACTGTTCCTTTGGAGGAGGAAGAAGAGACGGGAGTCGAATTGACCGCCGAGCAGCGGGACAAACTGATTGCAGAGTTAGAAACGAAGATGCGAGAAGCGGCGAAAGCTTTTGAGTTTGAGAAGGCAGCGCAATTCCGCGACCGTATGAGGGCATTGAAAACAAGCGGAATTTATGAAGAAGCTTCGGGCCGGTCTGGTAGTAGAGGGTAATTCCACATCATCGTCGATCCTTCGTCTTGCCAGCGTCGCAGAGGAACTGGGCCCCGTAAAATCAGGCAGCCTGCAAGTGGCTCGTCGAGTCTCCAATTTCCTGCGCGCAGGTTATGCCGTCACATCCTATCAGGACTTGGCGGCGGCGCGCATCATTCTTATTAAGGTCCCAGATGTTTCCATTCCGCGCATTGTTCAAGAAATCTGCGCATCGGAACTTGATCTAACCCAGGTCTCGTTCATCCTGTGCGAGACCTGGATGCGGACAGAGGTGCTGCAGCCACTGCGCGAGCGCGGCGCCTTTATCGCGAGCATCGTGGCAACCACAGAAGGCAAACGAGTCTGCTTTGCCGTGGAGGGCGATCTTACAGCTGTAAGGCAGATGCGCCGTCTGGTGGAGCGCAGCGAAGTGAAGACGGTCGAGCTGCGCTCTGGCGCCAAGCATCTGCTATTCGCAGCTATGGTGCTTTTGACAGCTATCCCATTGCCAATCCTGATGGCAGCGCAGCAGGCACTCAGAGACAGCGGACTTTCCGGAAACCAACTGGCTGCAATGCTGGAGGATCTGGCTAGCGGCACGCTCGCCAGCTTCCTTCGCGCTCCTAAGCTTGCTACCGCGGATCTTCTCACCGGCTGTCCGAAGGAGGATGCCGATGCCTATTTTCTTCGTTTGAGCCTCACGCATCCAGATCTTGCTGACCGGCTGAAAGGCCTGCTGGCGCTCACCGGCTAGCCTGCATATATCGCAAATCGTTTTCTGTGGACCACGTGGCCGGCGACTCCCTATTGCCACGTGCGCAATCCAGTTCTTCGTACAAAGCCTTTGCTGCAGCGCCAAACCTTAAATCCGAAGGTCAATTGGTTACACTCTGTCATAGCGAAGGGCATCCTCGCTTGGCGCTAAGCTGTAGCGGAAACTCAGTTATGCCATGAATTCGGCCCTTTGCCAACGATCGGTGAGAAATTCGGGCTAGCGGTCTGCCAAACTCATAGGTTACAGAATGCAAAAAAGGTATCACTGGAAGCTGAAGCAACGCGAAGTAGTTTTATTTGAAAAGACGTTGCTTATGGGCATTCTGAATGTCACTCCCGACTCGTTTTCAGATGGCGGCCTGTACAACGAGCCGGAGAAAGCGCTCGCGCGGGCACTCGAAATGGAAGCGGAAGGCGCGGACATCCTGGATATTGGTGCCGAAACTACCAAGCCAGGGTCTGCGCGTATATCGGAAGCTGAAGAACTGCGGCGTCTCATCCCGGTCTTGAAAAAACTGAAAGGCATGCTGACCATTCCGATATCGGTTGATACCTATAAGGCTGCTGTAGCCGAGAAGGCACTGGAGCATGGCGCGGAAATTATCAACGATCCTAGCGGCTTGTTGCACGATCAGCAATTGGCAAAGGCAGTTACAAAGCACGATGCCGGCCTGATCATCAACCACATGCGCGGCACTCCTGAAACTTGGTCCAGGCTTCCTCCGATCAAAGACCTAATGCGTTCCCTGCATGGCGATCTCGAGGCGGCCGCAAACCGGGCACGACAAGCCGGCGTGCTGAAGCACCAGATTGTTTTGGACCCCGGCCTTGGATTTGGTAAGCGCCGCGAACAGAATGCCGAGATCATTGCCAAACTCGGAGCCCTGCGCACGTTGGACTTTCCCCTTCTGCTGGGGCCTTCTCGCAAAGCCTTCTTACAAAAAGAGCAAGCCGTTGAAGTTGAGTTCGCAACGGCCGCTGCAGTAGCTGCATGTGTGTTGAACGGCGCGTATATCGT
Organism: Bryobacterales bacterium; assembly: GCA_003163855.1. Lineage (GTDB taxonomy): Bacteria > Acidobacteriota > Terriglobia > Bryobacterales > Bryobacteraceae > Bog-105. The sequence goes on from PLRJ01000091.1 coordinate 10,050, forward strand.
CCGCGTTCATAGCGTCAAGCAGATGCGCAGCGCCATTGACATCGCCGACATGATCAGGCAAGCAAGCGTGGTGGAAGAGGAGCAGCCGGCTGATGAACCGCGCACCCGCACTCTCCCCAGGCAAGATGAGCCCGCCCCACGAAAACGTCCGCCGCTCAGACGTGCTGGCACCCCGGACAGTAGTGCGTCCCCCGCTGGCCCAGAACGATTCGGCAAATAGCTTTGCCACAGCGCGGACACGCTTCTCCGGCCCGGCCGTAAACGTTGTGCTGCTGCTGATAACTGCCGCAGGCCCCGTCCGCATCCACATAATTCGATATCGACGAACCGCGATGCAGCACCGCCAGTTTCAGGATGGCAAGCACCTGATCATGAAGCCGTTGCGCGCGCTTTCGCGAAAGCTTGCTGGCTCGCGCTTTCGGATGAATGGCCGAAGCGAACAGGGCTTCATCGGCATAGATGTTACCCACGCCTCCAATAAACGCTTGATTCAGCAGCACGGTCTTAATGCTGCCGCTACGCCGCTTTAACCGGCTTAGAAATTCCTCGAAGGTAACGGTAAGCGCATCCGGACCAACTTTTTGCCGTTCCTCGGGAAGTTCGGGGTAAAACTCAAATCGCCCGAACTGCCTAACATCGTCGTAAATCAAAGTGCCGTCTTCAAGGCCCAAAATCGCGCGCGCATATTTCGTGCGGATCCCGTTCCAAAGCAGCTTGCCAGTCATGCCAAGGTGAATGTAGAGAACTCCGCCATCCAGTTCGAAGAATACTTGTTTGCCATGGCGGCGCACATCCTTGATTTGGCGACCCATTAGTGCCTGCTCGGTGGAACGATGCTCGCCGCGCGTAACGCGCCTGGAGTTCACTTCAGCCGAGAGTATTCGCTTGCCGAGCACGTAAGGCCGGATGGAACGGACGACAGTTTCGACTTCAGGTAGTTCTGGCAAAGGAATTAAGGGAGTTCGACAAAGACCTGATCGCCCTGTAGATGAACTGGATACGTTTTTAGGTGTTCATCCTCACCCACCTGGCACGCACCAGTACAAGCATCGAATTCCCACCCGTGCCAGGGACACACCAGCGTGGAACCGTGCAGCGCCCCTTGTCCCAGGGGACCTCCTTCATGCGGGCAAATACCGTCAACGCAGTGGAACTTGCCGCCCACATTGCACACCGCGTAAACGGCATCACCGACTTCAAGCTCCGTTACAGAACCAGGAGGAATTTCAGAAAGAGACTTAACCTTAACCAAGGGCATGCTTCTAACATAGCCGCATACAAAATTCCTGCCCCCACCACCGCCCCCTCACCTGCTAAAATCGTAGTAACGCTCGAAGCCACCCTAGCTCAGTTGGTAGAGCATCTCATTCGTAATGAGAGGGTCGTCAGTTCGATTCTGACGGGTGGCTCCATCACTTATCGTGAGGTAAAACGCTGGATCGCTGGCTTTACATCCTCAAACGCCGCGTCCAACTTCTGCAGGAGAGCGAAAGCTTCCACTTCATCGCCGTTCATGCCTAATTGCTCTCCAGTCGCGGCGAGCTTTTGCATCGTTGTGCAACCGACATTTGCGGCCGAACCCTTAATGGCATGAGCAGCCAGCATCGCTGCTTGAACGTCGGAATCGGCAATGGCCTTGGCAAGAGCGGCCAGTTGCTGGGGCATGCTATCGACAAAAGCTCCAGCGACGCGTTCCGCGAGGCTTTGATCGTCCATAAGCCGATCGATTAAAGCATCTGGGTCGAACGCACATTCTTTCAGCACAGCTTCGGCCGGCAATGGAACGACTGCATTGGCGAGCGTTTCCTTGGCGGTCTGCACATCCGCCAGCGCTTGCAGCAAGAGTACGGCCCGGACTGGTTTCGTTACATAACCGTCCATCCCGGCTGCCAGGCACTTTTCTTCGTAGCCGGCCAAGGCATGCGCTGTCATCGCAATCACTGGCATGTGAGCGCCGGTGTGTCGCTCGCTCTCTCTAATTGCCGCAGTTGCCTGAAAACCGTCCATCAGCGGCATTTGTATGTCCATCAGCACCACATCGAAGTCATGCACGGCAAGCAATGGGCCCACCTCGGCGCCGTTGTTGGCAACTTCCACGGTATGACCAGCCTTTTGCAGTATGCCGCAAGCAACAAGCTGATTAACCCTATCGTCTTCGGCTAAAAGGATGTGGAGTTTTCGGTCTCCTGTTTTGTCCTTGGGCGCAGACGGCGTTGTATTCGCTTGCTTAGATTTGGCGTGTTCGTCAGCTATCGGTACAAGCTTGGCAGGTTCCCTTCGCCCGAGAGCGGAGGAAACGGCAGCGCGCAATTCGGAGCGCCGAACCGGCTTAGTCAAATAAGCCGCCACCCCTAGTTCTCGAGCACGTGCGAAATCGCCCAGGTGTTCACCTGAAGTGAGCATCAGAACATGTTTGGCGCCGGACCCAGTCCCGCGCATTTCTTCCGCCAACGCAAAGCCATCCATTTCCGGCATGTGGATATCGGTCAGAACAATGTCGAAAGGATGGACACTATCCGTTTGCCGCCTGATAAGATCCAGGGCTTCGCGCGCACCGCAGGCCATTTCCGGGCGCATCCCCCAGGTACGCAAGAGTTCCTCGAGAATGCGGCGATTTGTTGCATTATCGTCAACGACCAGTACGGATATGCCTTCAAGCGAGACATTGTCCTGTCGCAGGCATTCCTCGTCCTTTTCTGAGACGACCCCGACCGAGGCGGTAAATTTGAAACGGCTGCCCTTGCCAGGTTCGCTCTCCAATTCGATTCCGCCACCCATCGCCTTGGCCAAGCGCTCGGATATAGTCAGGCCAAGCCCAGTTCCACCAAACTTGCGGGTAGTAGACCCATCAGCCTGGGAGAAAGCTTGAAAGATGAGCTTTTGCTTGTCCGGAGGAATCCCGATGCCAGTGTCTGCTACTACAAAGTCAAGGAATAAACGGTCACCCTGCTGCTCTCCGCGGCTAACGTCCACAGTGACTTCGCCAGCGTTTGTGAACTTAATCGCATTACCCACCAGATTGGTAAGAATCTGGCGGATTCGTGTGGCGTCACCTAACGCGAAGCTTGGCACGTCAGGCCGCAAACCGCCAATAAGATCGAGCCCTTTAGCGTGCGCCGAGACTGCCAGGGTCTTAATTGTTTCTTCCACCAAGTCGCAAACATTGAACCGCGCGGAATCGAGTTCCAGCCGGCCAGCCTCGATTTTGGAGAAATCGAGGATGTCGTTGATCACCGCCAGCATCAGATCGGCCGACATGCCGACAGTTTCCAGGTAGCCGCGCTGAGTTTCATCGAGCTCAGTTTCAAGCACCAGATTCGTCATGCCAATCACGCCGTTCATGGGCGTACGGATCTCGTGGCTCATGTTGGCGAGGAATTCACTTTTAGCGCGGCTGGCTGCCTCGGCATTTTCTTTGGCTAACAACAACCCGGCGTTCGATTCGATCAGTTCGGCGGTACGCGCTTTGACCTCCTGTTCCAGATGGTCGCGGTGGAGCAGCAATTCCTTGTCCCGGCGCTCGATTTCCGACAGCATTTCATTGAACACTTCGGTGAGTTGGCCGAGATCGTCGTCCGCGATCTTAATGGCACGGGTGGAATATTTCTTCTCACGCGAGACGACTTTTGCGGCTTGTCCTAAGTGAGCTATCGGGTCGAGAATCACCCCTTGCAGCCGCGATGCCAGCACGAGACCGAGAAGCCACGCTGCCGCGAGAATGGCAGCGACGATGTACGCAAACCGCCGTAGCGTCGTGTTGAGCTGATCCAGGTCGGATTCCAAGTAGACCGTGCCAAGTTTCGACCCGCCCAACACAATGCTCTTAAAAGCAATCAACCGGTTGGGTTCAAACCAGACGCCATCAGCCATGTTGGAAGGCATTGCGGAAGGCGGCGCGGCGGCTCGGCGGTAACTGGCTAGCGTGCGGCCTCCGGCAGTTAGGATTCTAGCCGCGACAATTTGGCGCTTCACGCTCAGCGAGGACAGAATTTCGTCCCCCACCTTAGAGTCTTCAAAGCTTAGCGCGGCGGTACTATTGGCGCCTACCATTTCGGCCATCACCGCTAAATCGTTCCGCATGGAATCCCGCTCAGCGACGCGAACATACACCAGAACCGCCACGCAGGCGCACAGGAGAGCTGCCGTAACGGTGGCCATGATGATCAGCCGTAGCTTGGGTTTAACGTTCAGGTTGCGGTATTTCGTTGCAAGGCTCATGGCGTCATTAATTCCACTACATCCTGGCTGACTTCTTGGCGGTTCATTTCTTATTGGCTTGTGCCAGGCTCAATAATTTGGCGCTGATACGCAGTCCGGCATGTTTGGCGGCCGTTTCGCTAATATCGATTCGGACTTTACTTTCTTCCACTCGAAACTCGATCACTCCGCCGCCAGCGATGAAACCTTCGGACTCTCCGACTGTCAGCACGCTGTATCCCTTTATCGCCTCCAGAAGCGCGCGCACACGCTTTCTCTCGGCAACGCTTATGAAGACGATTTGGCACTGCCGCGCCTGCTGCGGCTCCTGGATTTCCTGCAGCATCAACGACCGGCCATCAACTACAATTTGCCGGGCCGCTGCATCCAGCGCCGGCGTAAAAGGATTCGCCCCGAATACGCAAATAGACATCGGATCGGCCGGAGTCTTGAAGGCTTGTGCGGGCCATTCGACGAACTTGGCAAAATTGAGCAGGAACGCCCCCTTAACGTGATACTCTTCAGCCGGTGAATCAGCCGCCCAACCCTGGCTTAGATCTGAGGCGAGCACCAGCAGAACTCCACAGTAAATGCGGGCAAAGCACTGCGCCACAGCCCGGCAGTTTCTTGTCCGCGTTGACCAATCGCCGCTTGGCTCTCGGGCTAGCTTGGTGCCCATAGTTCGTTTCGACGCATCTCACTTAATCTGCTTCTGCCACACTTCGACGCCAAAAAGAACTGTTCTGCCGCGAATCACCGGAATTGTGTTCGCCGTATTGGATCCCAAAGCCGGCAGCCACAGGGGCTGATTCAAAAGGTTGTCGCCGTTGAGGAACAAAGCAATTCCACGAGCATCATTCTTGATCCAACGCTTTGTCACATCGTATCGAGCATGCGTGCTTATAGAAGGAAACGCTACTGCCGGCGGGTTAAGTGGCGATAGAAAGCCTGCAATCTGACCCTGGTAAGCGTCGAACACGCTGAGGGTGCATCCGTTCGCCGAAAGATAACTGACCCCGGCCTTGCCCACCAGGTTTGGACTGGGCGACAAATTTTTGGCTCCGGGTCCGCTGTCGTTCACCTGGTAGAGGACCGATCCTGTAAGAAACCAGTCGCGCTTCAGGTAATACTTGCCCTCGGCTTCTCCGCCCTGGAAATGAATAGGCTCGGGATAGTTGTAATATCGCGCAGGGAAGACGGCGCCGTTCTGGATGATGAGATCGGTTTGCCTGCTTTCGAAGTAGTCCACGCTCATTTGAAGCCGATTATTCTGATAGGTCACCTGGGCGTCAAGCGTGCCCACCTTCTCCGGCGTCAGATCCGGATTCCCTTTCAGCCCAGGATGATTGAGTAAGGTTTCGTCCAGGCTGGGAGCGTTATAGGCGCTGCCGTAGAGTAGCTTCATCGTTATGTGGTCCGACGGATTCCAGACTACGCCGACTCGAGGAACAGCATTGATCGAAATGGCGCCTATCTTATTTAATTGAACGCCCCCAATTAGTTTTATGTCGTCGGTCAGCTTATGCTCATACTGAACGTATCCTTCGCCGGCGTTGCGGCTTCCCTTGGCGTCGATCAGGTTTGGCTTCACGCCGAAAAATGTCTCTACACCATCAATGTGGTTATAGACAGTTCCGAAGGTCAGGCGGTCATTCTCGGAGAAGGTAATGAAGTTGGTCCATTCCAGGTCTGCTTCGTAGGAGTCTCGATGAATGGTCGGGTAATCCGGAGCATCCATAACCGAACGCGTGTAGGTGTAATTGAAAGCCATCTGCCACTTGGCGCCGGCCTGAAGCGTATATCCCAGATCAGTAAATCCCCGTTTTAAGCGCGTATCTCCCACAATTCCCCTGACAAAGGAAGACGATTCCTGTCCGGTGTAGGAAGACATGAAGCTGAGGCCCTTGAAGTTAATTCCCAGGTAGCCGCCAACTCCGTCGTCTCGCAGGGTATCGTCTTGCGTGGTCACCGTTCCCGCAACGCCCAGTGCTTTTTCGGTGATATTCCAGCGTGGCCACGCGTGGAATTGGCCGCCCTCCACAATGTTAAAGTCGCCGCGTTGAAACAGCAGGTTCTCTGTTACTGACTCTTCACCAGCGGCGCCATCTGCCGCGCTCACGTGAAACTCGTTGGCCTCGGCCTTCTTCGTGATCAGATTGATCACGCCGGCGAAAGCATCCGATCCATATAACACCGAACCCGGTCCCTTGACCACTTCAATTCGCTCCAGAGTATTGATGGGAAACGACTCAAGGATGTCGCTGCTCACCCCACCCTCTAGAATTTCGCGAACCGGGCGGCCATTGATAAGGATAAGAATGTGCCCGGCGTTCGCGCGAGTCTGATCGCCCCGTATCGTGATCAGGCTGCTATCTCCCAGGAAAGTGCTGCTGATGCTTAAGCCGGCCACGCGCTCTAGCACCTCCAGCAGCGTGGTGCCGCCGAAGCGTTGTAACTCGTCTTGTGTCACCACGGACACAACGCCCGCTGCGTCGGAAAGTTTTTCGGAAAATTTAGATGCTGTCGTGACCTTCGTATTAAAAAGAGAGTCCAAGTCCATTGCGTAGGGATCGGCAGGAGTGCCCTGCGCAGCAGGGACAGGTTGCGGCGGCTGTTGCGCGAAAAGCAATGGCATAAAAAGCCCGATCATACCTGGGCCTAAAAGAAGAATTTTACGGATCGCTGGAAGGCATTGGCGAAATGTGCCGGCTCCAGGAAGAGTAGTCTGTTGAATTACTTGCACGTTTTTATATCGGCTGAAGACGATTTCTTCACTAGGGTGTCAGTCCTGACGCCGTCACAGGCCGCTATCAGCGCGTATGAGTGCATCCCTCAAAAAGCTAGTAGTAATTCTACTGATTTAGATAGATACTTATATTAGGTATGTAGTAGGTTGTCTCGCCCGCCGATGAAAGTGGGGTAGAATGACGCTTCCATTTAAAGGCTGGACGCGAAGATACGCCGACCGAGGGCCAATTAGCAATCGGCGGTCCCGGTTGTTTGTAGGATTCGCGGTCACCCTGGTCTTAATTTCAGTTCATATCCTGGTTCTCTCCAACTTCGGCCCGGCGGCGCAACGACCGTTTTATTCCTCTGTCGTTATGCTGCTGGAGGCGGCTGCGGCGATTATTTTCGCTGCCGGCGCCATGCGCCGTTCGGAAACCGCCGGACGTTATTTCTGGCGGATGATGACGCTTTCATTCTGTATTTACTTCGTAGCGCAGTTGCTGGCCACGCTACAGGTCCCAGTGTTGCCGGATCCCCTTTTTCTGGCCTCCACGCTGCCGTTCGGCATGGCGCTCTTCCTCGAGCCAAACCACGAAACGACACGTTTTGACTTGCTTCATTGGGCGGATCTGCTTCAGTCTGTGCTGTTGTGGATAACCCTGTACGTATACTTCACGCCGTCTGGTATGGCGCCAACTTTTTACGGGCCATTGTGGAATCGAAGTCTCTTCGGCGATTCGCTAATTGTTCTAACATTCCTGTTGCGCGGAAGGCTGACCGGGTCGGCCACCATTCGCGGTCTATTTCTGCCGATGTCTATTTATTGCGTGGCGGCAATTCCGGCCGATATCTATTGCAGCCTGCCGCCGGTACCGCGTCCGGGAGAGTGGTTTGACTTGGTATGGGGTGCCGTCTCCCTGTTGCCGGTGCCGATTGCCTGCAACTGGCAAGGCAAAGAGGAGAGTGCCCCGGCGATGGGGCTGCGGCCGATGCACTTTGCCTTCGAGCAATTCTTTCCGCTGCTGTATCCGGCGCTGATCATGATGGCGCTGGGCCGGATCGCGCACTATTATCCAACTGCCGCCGCCGTCATCGGAATCGGTTCCTTTAGCTGCTTCAGTTGCCGCCTTCTTATTACGCAGAGACGGCTGCGCCTAAGCGAGGCGGGACTGCGCAGAGCCAAACTTGATGCCGATGTGGCCAACCGCGCCAAGAGCGAATTCCTGGCAAATATGAGCCACGAAATCCGCACGCCCATGAACGGCGTGATCGGCATGACGCATCTGCTGCTGGGCACTCCGTTGGATGATGCTCAGCAGGGCCAAGTGGAGACGATCCGCTCCAGCGGGCAGGCCCTCCTTGGCATCATCAACGACATTCTCGACTTCTCGAAGATCGAGGCGGGGAAAATCGAGCTGGAAGAGGTCGACTTCAACCTGCGCACCCTCATCGACGAAACATTAGAATTGGTGGCGGATACAGCGGCCAAGAAAGGGCTCACGCTTGGCGTGAAAGTGGACCCCGATGTCCCGCTCTCGTTAGTCAGCGACTCTGGCCGGCTGCGCCAGATTCTGCTCAATCTGCTTTCGAACGCGGTCAAGTTCACGCAGCAAGGCTCGGTGCGCATCGCCGTGGCGCGCATCCCGTGCGACCAAGTTCCACCATGGCAGGATTGCCTGAATCTCCAATTTTCTGTGAGCGATAGCGGCATTGGACTTTCCCCCGAACAACAGGCCAGACTTTTTCAGCCTTTCACCCAGGCAGACGTGTCGACGACGCGGCGTTTTGGGGGCACCGGCTTAGGGCTGAGCATTGTCCGCCGCCTGGTGGAACTGATGGGCGGCGAAATCGGCGTCTCCAGCGTTCAGGGGCAAGGCACCGACTTCACATTCAACATCGTGGTACGGCCTGGAACCGAAAGGCCGCTCCCAGAAACGCAGGCGCCTGAGGCTGCCGGTACTCCCCGTCTGCGCTCGAACAGTATCACTCTGCTGCAGAACCTTTTCGCCAACAGCCGCGCGCGCATTCTGGTGGCTGATGATGTGGCTACAAATCAAAAAGTCGCCGTCGGCATTTTGAACCTGCTTGGATTGAAGGCGGATGCGGTGGCCAATGGCGAGGAGGCGCTGGCGGCGCTGGAAAGCATCCCTTACGACCTGATTTTGATGGATGTGCAAATGCCCGTGATGGACGGGCTGGAGGCAACTCGCCGGATCCGCGCGTCGCCAAGCGCCGGAACTCGCCAACTACCGATCATCGCGCTCACCGCCGGCGCCATGCTGGGAGAACGCGAGAACTGTCTTCAGGCGGGCATGGACGACTTTCTTCCCAAGCCAGTAGCCCCGCAGGCGTTGGCTCGGTGTTTGGAGAAGTGGCTGGTCGCCCCTCAGCGCGCCGCTTCACTGGAACAGGTAGGGCGGCCCTAGGCGAATCATAGTCCCGCGTGAGCCTTCCGCGCGGAGTTCGTGAGCCCTGGATTTTCCAGGTCCTGGGTTCGGTAGCGCGTGAGGTTGCTGCAGATGCGTCGTCGCCAGGCAGGAAGATGGTGCTTGGCTGAATGCGGCAAACCAATGTGCGCCTAGCGGATCACTTTTACGTCATTCGGCCGGGCCTCATCCATTTCCCAAAAAAACTTCCCATAAGGCTTCTCGCGCGGCCATACTTCATTCAGCGTGTCCGCCGCATAGAGTCTTCCGCCCTTCATCACATAAGCAATATTGGCGGTTTGATGAATATCTTCAAGTGGATTGCCATTCAATACCACCAAATCGGCGATCTTGCCAATCTCTAACGAACCGATGTCTTTATCGATGCCGATCATCTTTGCGCCGTCAAGGGTTGCCACTCGCAAAGCCTCTAACGGTTTCATCGCGCTGGCAACCATCCAGACCTCCCAATGATCGCCAATTCCATGCATTTGACCATGTGCGCCGATCGCACCATAACCTCCGGCCGCGATAATGTCCGCCATTCCCTGCGCCAGCATCGGGAATGTGTAATCGGTTGCCGGGCGTTCTTCTGTTCGCCTCGCATGCACCTCTAACTTTTGCCAGGGCAAGAAATGCTTCAGTTTTGCCGATTGCCAGAGCTCGTTGTTTTGTAAGAAGTAGCCGTCGTTCCACGGTCCGGGTCCGCCTACAATAAGCGTTGCGGAATAGTAGGCGCCGGCGCGTCCGAGGAATTCCGAAGCGTCCCGGTAAAGCGGCAAATTAGGAATCGAATGCTCCCATCCCGTCTGCCCGTCCATCACCATTGTCAAAATATAAAAGAGATCGCTGCCTTCGGCTGTCACCATCACGCCGCCTTCCTGGCGCGCAATTTCAGAGATCCACTGGCGTTGGCGGCGCTCCGGCTGCAGATATTGTTTAATCGAGACGGCGCCGTATGATTTCAGGCGGCGAATCTCCTGCCGCGTCTGTTCTAGACTCTTGATCTCATTTTGATGCGGACCGTCGCCCGCATAAAGCGGGTCGCCCGTTGTGAATACGCGAGGCCCCACGATCTCTCCCGCCTCTACCATTTCAGCCTGCGGGAAAATATTTTGTGAAAATGAACCCGGATCAAGCGTCGTGGTAACGCCGTAAGCCAGAACAGCCGCCATTTCGTAGTCGTGCTGGGGAAGTATGCCGCTCGGATCTCGATGATTGTGAGTGTGCATGTCCACCAGACCTGGAATCACCGTTTTTCCGGACATGTCCACACGTTTTGCGCCTGCGGGAATCTCGACGGATCTACTACGCCCCAGCGCCGTTATGCGGCCGTCGGTGATCACCATGTCGGCTTTCTCAATCACCAAGTCGCCGGCCATCGTGATAACACGCGCTCCGGTCAATGCGATCGCGCCTGAAACTTTTGCGCGCGGCACCTCAAGCTGGATCGATTGAACGCTGGTTTTGTGGGTTGCGATTTCGTAAACGAAAGATTTGTTAGCGCTGCCAAAACTGAGCGTAGTTCCATCCAGCCAACGCGGGAAATCGCCGCCGGTTTCTGAAACCGTGGTGACCGGCAACCCGGCACTTGCCTCCCGCCGGATGTCAACCGGTTTGCCGCCAACGGAAGGAAGCGGAGCTAGATAGATGTTGTCGCCTTCCTCAAAGGCGACCCAACGCCCGTCCGGCGAAGCCACCGCTTCGTCGGCAAACGCAAATGTCGCATGCACGCGCGGGTCTTCACCGTTTAGACGGACCGATCGCAGCTCAGTATGCGAGGCTTTTCCTTCCCCGGTAATTTCCGGATAGAATACCCGGCCTTCTAATCCAATCGACGGCGACACAATAAAGCGGCGGTGTGGAATTCGCCCTCCCGGCGGATTGACGGCGACAATGCGTTTGACGGGACCACCGTTTGCCGGCACAAGGCAGAGATCGTACCAGGTATTATCAGTGAACATTTCGCCGCGCAGACTTGCACCTGAAGAACGCACCACTACAATGCCGCTGCCATCGGCCGTCCAAACCGGATTTTGGTACTCCGCGGCCTCGCTCGTTAGCTGTTGAGGTGTGCCGCCGCCAGCCGGAATTTTGTAAAGTTGGCCGCGCGTTTCGTCTGTCCAACCTGTGAATGCGATACTCCGGCTGTCGGGCGACCAGGCTGGAGCGTATTCGTGAGAACTGAAGGAAGGCGTAGTCAATCGCCGCGGCGCGCCGTCCGGCAAATCCATGACATAGATCCTGCCCACCGCCTGAAACGCTAAATGCTTTCTATCTGGAGAAACGGTCTGCCAGCGCGCGAATTTCACGTTCAGCGGCTTGCTGTCGTCAATGCGGAAGGGTGCGTAAACCTGTTCGGAAATCGTTCGTGATACGCGGGCTCTAAAGGCAATGGTTTCGACGTTACCTGAAGAGACGTCTAGCTTCCGTAGCTTGCCGCCCTGCGCAATATAAAGCATCCGGCCGTCAGGTCCCCAACAATAGCCGGGGAGATAACCACCAAAGCTGCTCGCATGCTCCAGCATGTCGCGATCCAGCGCATCAAGCACCAGACGTTCACGACCCGTTTCGAGATCGCGGATCCAAAGTGCCGCGCGCGGCCCCAACTGGCGGCCCTTATAAGAAATGGTTCCAGAGGCCAGACGGCGCACAAAAGCGAGATAGCGGCCGTCGGGAGAAATTCGCGGGCTAAATCCGCCGCCGGTGGAAAGCTTGGCGTCTCCTCCCGGGCCGCGCTCGGACCCGTCAGTAATTTTCAGGATCCCGCCGTTCTTTAAATCGAGACGGCGAAGCTGAACTTTTCCGCGTGCCGGATCGGTAATACCATTCACATCAATCGAAAAATACAGATAACGCCCGTCGGCGCTGACCACCGGATCGTTCGCTCCCGGCAGCTCGGCGGACTTGGTGAGTTGCACTCCTTTGCCGCCGCTGGTGTGATACATCCAGATTTCTCGCGCGTTCTGCTCGTCTGTGGAGCTGCGCCGCGCAACCACAAAGTTCCCATCGGGGAGCCAGGCCGGAGTGGCAAGACGCAAATGCAGATTTTGTTCAATCACGTGCGGGTTGCTCCCATCGATGTCCATGACCCACAAATTGTTTTGGCCGCCGCGATCGGAGATGAACGCAATATGCTTGCCATCCGGCGAAACAGCAGGTTGAATGTTGAGGGCCACGCCCGTTTTCCCGGTAATGAGACGAGCTTCACCGCCGCTGACGGGCACTGAATAAATTTCACCCAACAAATCGAAAAACAATGTCTTGCCATCGGGTGTCACGCTGACCGACATCCAGGTTCCTTCATCGGTTTCAAAATCGATCGCGCGCGTCTTCCCGTGAGCTTGGGTCACATCCCAATCCGCCCGTGGAGACGACTGCGCCTGTAGCGCGGAATAGAGGATCAGGTAAGCTAACAGAATTCGAATCAAGGGCGCTCCGTCTAAAAAGTGATAATGACTATTTGAATTGTTCAGAAAACCAGTCCGCCCAGTGGCGGTCTACATCGCGCGCGCGGTACGGGTCTGCTGGAACGTGGCCGGGTACTGGATAAAGACGCATTTTCACTTCTTGCCCGCGCTCTTGCAAAGCATGGAAGAGTTTGTAGGATTGAGTGACGGGGACTCGCATATCGCGCGTATCCGAAATCATAAGCAGCGGCGTCTTCATCTGGTCGACATACGTGATGGGCGACTGTTCCTTGATCAATGCAAGATCTTTTGGCGTACTGAGGGTGTCTGAGAACGCTCGTGTATATAACCGTAGATCGTTCAGATTGTAATCATCCGACAGGTCGATGACCGCGGCCCCGGCCATCGCCGCCTTCCAGCCCTGATAATGGCCGATCAGCCACGTGGTCATGTAGCCGCCGTAAGACCATCCGGAGACTCCAATGCGGCTTACGTCAACATAAGGTCTCTTCTTGATCTCGGCCAGGCCAAGCATAACGTCGCGGCCGGGGCCGGCTCCATGATCACGATAAACAGCCGAAAACAAGGCGTTTCCGGCGTTATCGCTTCCGCGGTAATTGGGCTCGAAAATGATCCATCCACGCGCCGCAAACATCTGCGAGCGCTCTGAGAAAGTTTCCCGCGATGAACCCCACGGCCCCCCGTGAATGTTGAGCAACAAGGGATATTTTTTCCCAGGATCGAAATCCGGCGGGAAAGTCAGCACGCCCGATAAAGGCAGGCCGTCATCGCTTTTCCACGATAGCCACTCCATCCGTCCCAGGTTCATCCTCGCAACTTCCGCGTGAAAATTGGTGAGGCGAACCGGCTCCGCTTGTTGGTTCTTCAACACATACAATTCGGGGGGCCGGTTCGGCTCTGTCCCGACAAAAGCGGCTTGTCCGTCGCGCGTAAAGTCGAGTTCTCCCAGGCCCGAGATAGAAACCTTCCCAAGCTGCCACCGTTTTGTTGCGCCGTCCAGTCCGATACTCCATAAGGCGCTTCCGGCTCCGTCAGGCGCCGTGGCAATGAGGCTCTTCGAATCCACTGTCCACAATCCACGTGAGAGGTTGCGATCAATGGCCGCCGACACCCGTGTAAATTTGCCGCCGCTAGCAGCCAGGATCAGTAATTCTGATTGATTCTTTACCTGACCGTCAATCGGACAACTGACCAGGAGCCAACGCCCATCGGGCGAAAACGACGGCTGCGAACAATGCCGCTGTTGAAGCTCCGCGATAGGCACAGGTTGTACCGGTGTCGGTTGACCGCCGGCGGCTTCAATCGTCTCGATGGAACGCTTATCGGAATCCCGAGTGCCGGAAGAAGGTTGCGAGACAAAGACGATTCGCTCTCCCGCCGGAGACCACGCCAGGTTATTTCCGGAAACGGACCAGTGACCCGATGTCAGCCGGCGAGTTGTCCCTTCGCCCAGGCTCACAATCCATAAGTGCGAAGGCTGTGTCCCCGCTTGCATCAGATAGTCATTGGCTTCTACCTCGAAGGAGTCATTGTATTTTTCACGCGTGGGAGCCTCATCCGGCGAAATATAAGCCAGAGCCTTGCCATCAGGCCGCCAGGCAAAGGCCTGGACGCCGGTCGGCGCATGAGTGACTTGTTCCGCCTCGCCGCCCTCGGTCTCTAAGATAAAAACTTGCGATTGACCGGAAACCTCAGCTAAGAATGCTAGACGATCTCCGGAGGGCGACCAACGCGGAAAGCGAGCGCTGTTTCGTTGATGGGTTACATTCCGCACGCGCCCTGTCGCAAGTTCTACTTGAACTAGCTCTGAATCCCATCGGTCATCTACATAGTTAGGCTGGCTCAGCACTAAGACCACGCTCTTGCCATCTGGCGAAATATGCGGATCGGTGAGTCTGTCGATCTTGGCGTAGTGCTCGATGTCGAACGTCTGTGCACCGGCGATTGCTGCTATTGCTAACAAGAGGCCGAACCGTTTCATAACGGTGAAGTGTAGCAGACAGAACGCCGCCGGAGTGAATCAATCAGCTGCTGCAGTCAGCCGCATGGACACACCACGAGGCGTTCAGTGAACCGCATCGATTCGACCTGCGCTGACTGACTGGCGTCAAGAAGGAGTCCGCCTTTGCATACTATTTTGCTCGCGGCGCACGGATTTCGTCCCGCATGCGCCCGGATCTGCAATTGAAGGCAGCGAGCTCCCCGGCCATGGATTTTACCCTGCTGGCAGGTCAAGATAGTGTTACCGCCAACCGGCGCCAGCGGTTGGATCCAAAAACGGCAGATCGACTGTTATGGGAGCATGATCAGAAACCCCATCTGGCACAGCACCGTTAAGCTCTCGCATGGTCACCGGGAAATGCGGCGCAAATTCATAGCTCATGCCCTCGCCGCTTGACTGCCGGATCAATGGCTTCACAAAAAACCAGTCCAGCTTATATCGCCCCACTAAGCCACCAAAGTCACGTTTCAGAATAAATGTCGGCTCAAACCCCTTCGCCGCGCGCTGGTTGCTGTTTGCCAGAGTTCTACTCCGATTGTGCAGGTTTCTTTCCGTTTCGCCGCGGAAGTCAAAAGTCCCCTGGTCTGTAAATCGAAATCGCTCGATATGCCGGAAGAGGATCGATTCCTTATTGCTGCCGACAACGGGAAGATGGACGGACGTCGGGTCCAGATAATTCTTGAAGTATTTTACCGGCGTTAAGGCCGCCAAGGGCAGAGCAGCGGGTGTTCCCCACTTTAATGCCTGCGTCACCCAAAACTCATAGTTCTTTAGGCGCAGAAGGATCTCACGGCGAATCGACGTCGGAGTGCCGTCAAATCCAGTTGTGTTTAAGTCGCCGGCCATGATTACCGGGTGCGTTATCTCCTTAATCTGAGAGAGCAGCGCATCCATTTGCCTGGCGCGACACTCCGGAGTGCATTTGTTTTCAAGATGCACATTGACCACGGTGGCCAAACCTTCCGGCAGGTCTGGGATTCGCACGTTGGCGACAAGGGCCATACGGCCACCTTGCCGCACCTCGCGTTCAATGCGCTCAAGAAACACTTGGTTTGCGGCGAGGCGCTTACCTTTTTCCAGTGCCGAGATGGCAGCTTTCTCCGCTTTGTACCAGTCGTGGCAGACGGGAAGCCGGATGATCCTGGCGCTGTCAATCGGATATCGGCTAAGAATGGCGTTCCCGTGCAGGCCCAGATAGCGGGCCGGATCGGGCTGCAACTCCTGTTTCAGTTCTCCGGCGAGAATTGGATCGTCAATCTGGACCTTCTCGATTCCCAGGTCTTCCAGCCGGTCCACCTCAACGAACTCAACTCCAAATACATAGTTCATACCCAGAGCGTGTGCAAGTTCCCGGGCAATCTCGCGATAGTCGGTTCGTTTCATTCCCAGGTCTACTTCGTTGAGCACCACCACGTCAGAGTCGCGCAGCCGCCTCACTTGCTCCATTACTTGTGCCTGCCTGCGGGCGTCCAGGCTGCCACGCTGCAGGGCGCTTTGCAGGAAGCCATCAGGATCGGCGAAGGCGAGCTTTATGAGGTCGAGATTTATTCCTCGTGCAATGTTCCAGGAGGCAACACGAAGAACCGGCCCTATTCCTTCCACGGCAGGCCGATGGGGCTGGATGGCCGCCAAAGCGAATTTATTGTCCACGAATGGAGTTGTCAGAAGCCGTTCAAGTTTCGCGGCCAGCGGCGCTGCCGGTTCTTCGGTGTCCGACAGCTTTAACAGCTCATCGAAAGTCAGGAGATCGGGCCTATCTGCGGGATCGGGTCCTTGCAGCCTCGCAAGAAGCGACGGCACAACAAACCACAGAATCAAGAATACTTTTCCACTCATAGGTCACTCTAAATCTGGTGCTTCGTTGCAGCGACGAATCGAGCCTCACTCAGATCGAGCTCGTTCTCAATCTCGCGCAACGATTCGTCGGTGATCCGGCCCTCGTCTCGCATACATAAAGCGGCGTGGCGTTCAACCCCCAACAACGTGCGCGAGAGGTCCAGATACCGGAAGTGTTGCTCCGCATCGGTCCTGTTTTGTTCCTGGCTCACTCCACTTACGCTAGCGAGGCGCTGCTTGTAGTGCTGAGCCAAATCGTCGTATACCTGAACAAACTCCGATGAATCGCCCACACGCATATCCTCCAGACGTGCCTGCGCGGCTTCCAGCACTAGCCTGCGCGCTTCCAGTGCTTCGCGTCTTGGGCCGGACTTTTCCGCAAGACCTAGCAGCCTCACAAGCGGAGAAAGTGTCAGCCCCTGCAACACAAGCGTCACGACAATAACGAAGAACGTCAAGAATATGATCAGGTCCCGATGCGGAAACGGCTTTCCATTGGCGATGGTGTCTGGAAGAGACATGGCAGCTGCCAGTGCAATCACTCCTCTCATTCCCGTCCAGCCGACCACAAACATCTGACCAAGTCCAGGACGCCTTTCATCCTGGTGAAGCAGCCGAGTACGGATGAAGTAAGCCAGATAGGCGCCAGGAAACGTCCAGAACATGCGCAGCAGGATAAGGAAGAGGCTGAATAAAACACCATACAAAATGAGGCGCCACGTGGTTACACCGCTCACGCCTGCAAGCACAGAGGGAAGCTGCAAGCCAATTAAGATGAAGACGAAACCATTCAGAGTGAACGTCAGCAGATCCCACACGGCGCGGGATTGAAGCCGCACCGAGGGAGAAAAGAATTGTGAACTCTTCCGGCCGAGATAGAGACCCGCAGCCACCACCGCAAGCACTCCCGATGCATGCACTGCCTCCGCCGTTAAATAGGCTGCATAAGAAACCAAAATGCTGAGGGCGATTTCAATGGGGCCGTCGTCAATCTGATTTTCCACCCATTCCACAATGCGCGCCAGTATCAGCCCGATTCCGACACCGCTGAAAGAAAGATAGGCCAGACGCAAAACCCCGGAACCAACGGTTGGAGTTTGACCGTTCACCACCATGATGATGGCGAACTCAAGCGACAGCAAGCCGGTCGCATCGTTCAGCAGGCTCTCACCTTCCAGCAGGTCTACGATACGCTTCGGCAACCCGATACGTTTTGCAATAGAGGTTGCTGCAATAGCGTCCGTCGTGCATACCGTGGCCCCCAAAACGCACCCGACACGCCAGTCAAAATCGGAGAAGAGCCAGGGACCGGCAACGGCGACGCATACTACCGTGAAACCGGCCAATCCAAACGCCAGCATCCCGATACTAACGAAGTTGTGCGAGAAATCGCGCCAGGACGTCACCGATGCAGCGGCATACAACAAGGGAGGCAGCACGACGAGGAAAATCAAGTCCGGTTCCAAAGTGATTCTGGGTATTCCCGGCACGAAGCCGATGATCAAACCCGCGATCACCAGGACGATCGGATACGGTGTCTTAAACCGCCGGGCAAGCGCAGAGAACGCCGCAACGAACAACAGCAGGAGGAGAACAATCAGCTGTGCACCGTGAATGTTCGCCGTCGACATCGATACTCCTTCCTGGATTTCCCGGCCTTTTTCATGCTGATGTGAAAGCCTGATGCCGGCCCGTGCTTCTTTCCCGCAAATCATCCGCTGCGGATTCGATGCCGAGCCGCCGCATTTTAGAAAGCAGGGTCGTGCGCGCGATTCCCAGGCGTGCTGCCGCTCCGTATTTCCCTCCGACGACCCACTTCGTGTCGTTCAGGACTTGAAGGATATGGGCGCGTGTAGCATCTTCAAGGGTCTTGCCTTCGCGAGGAAGGCCGCCTCTCTGACGCTGAAGCTGGACTGCCGGCATTTCAAATACCGGGCCGCGAGAGACAATCACGCCGTGCTCAATAAAATTTTGAAGCTCGCGCACATTGCCCGGCCATTCATAAGCGAGCATGGCGTCCATAGTCTCTGCCGGGATATCATTCACCACCTTGTTCATCCGCTCGGCAAACTTAGCAAGGAAACGTTGAGCCAACAGGGGAATATCGTCTGCCCGGTCGCGCAGGGGCGGTAGAGAAATCGGGAATACGCTTAGACGATAGAACAAATCGGCACGAAACTCTTTTTGCTCCACCATCCGCCACAGATCGCGATTTGTTGCCGCTACCACGCGAACGTTCACACGAGAGGTTCGCGTGCTGCCCAGGCGCTCAAACGTCTGCTCCTGCAAAACACGAAGTAATTTCGCCTGAAGATCCAAGGGCATGTCGCCAATCTCGTCCAGGAAGAGTGTGCCCCCATTCGCCATTTCGAAGCGGCCAATGCGCTGCGTCATCGCCCCTGTAAATGCGCCGCGCTCATGGCCGAACAGTTCACTTTCCAGCAAGCCGCCAGGGATGGCCGCGCAGTTTAATGTCACAAGCGCAGAATTCTGCCGGCGGCTCAGACGGTGGATCGCTTGCGCGAAGAGTTCCTTCCCGGTTCCGGTCTCCCCCTGAATCAGAACTGTCGAATCGGTGGGCGCCACAACGTTTATCTGGTCCAGCACTGATCTGATGGCTCGGCTGCTGCCAACAATTTCATGCTGCCCATGTTCAGGCTGACCCGTTCTTGCCGTGGGAAATGGCCGTAAGTCATGCCGCTTGTCAATCCAACCCGTTGCACCTGACAGCGCGCTATCCGCGGTAATGGTAGAAGCATTTAGCATCGTTTTGCTCCTGTAGAGGTGAAACCCTGGTTACTCAGTTCTGACCGCTCTTGCAAGAAGGTCTGCAGCGTTAAGTCATCCGCCAATTGAGCTAAGGTCTGAATTGTTATCTGGCGGAAGGCCTTGGCATTGTTGCTGCCCATCCAGTCTGTCGTTTCAAGGCGTCGTATCCAAAGATCCGCCGCTCTCTGGACCTTGTCGGTTCCAAACACTTCCTTTACCGCGAACAGAAATGCCCCGAGTTCTCTCAACGCCGCGTTGGCAATTTGCGTTGCATTCAGTGTTGTTCTGGTTAGCACAGTGATGTCGCCTATCTGACAGCTGAGGCGATGGTATGAGTGACTGTCGGCAGTCGTCATTTATCGTTTTACCCTTCCCTTTCGTTTTCTTCAGTAACGCTCATCTGCTAGAGATCGTAAGCTGACAAAGGCCTTGAATGAAATCCTCTTTTGGTAGGAGACAGCTACTCAGTTCTGTGTCAGAGCGACTTCATCTCATGGAAACTGAGCTGAAACGCCGCTACGCGGCCACGGCGTGTTGTGAGCCGTGGTCGCGCAGGTTCTTATGCAACTAACGTTTTACTGCTGAATTGCGGATTGAAGCGCCTTGAAGAGAGCTTCGCGGCGAACAGGCTTGCCGAGCAGATCGATTGCTCCCCGCTTGAGAGCACGCTGCCGCGAGGAATCGTCAGAGTGAGCGGTGATAAAAATAATGGGAATCCCGCGTTTCTCGATATTCAAGTGATTTTGAAGGTCGAACCCGCTCATCCCGGGCAGGACGACATCCAGTATCAGGCAATCGGTGTCATTCAGGCGATCGGAAGCTAGGAATTCTTCGGCTGATGCAAAAGCCTCAACATCGAATCGCACGGACCTCATCAGGCCTTTTAATGCCTCACGGATCGAACTATCGTCATCGACAATAGATATTCGTCGGGGTCGCGTGCTTGCCAGTGCCGCATCGACGGCACTCTGATCCACAGTCTTCATCCAGTCTCATACTAATGGGTTTCAGGACCGGAATCGATACTACCTTGGTAGCAGATCACTACTTATTCTTCGTCAGAAAAGGCTTCAGTTGTTCGAACATCCTGACTAAATCGGCCAGAGACGCTGCCTCCATCTTTTGCATAACGTGGCCGCGGTGGGTTTTTATGGTCAACTCACTGGTGCCCAGTTCGGCGCCCACCTGCTTATTAAGCAGTCCGGCGGCAACCAATTCCAGTACTTCCTTTTCGCGCGCCGTCAGCGAATTGTACTTGACACGAAGTTCCTCCGTCTGCGCGCGTCCGCTCCACGCCGCCCGGTCCTTCGCAATCGCCTCCTGAATTGCGTCCAGCAGTTCTTGACCACGGAAGGGTTTGGTAAGGAACTCAACCGCCCCGGCCTTCATGGCTCGCACGGACATGGGAACATCCGCGTGGCCCGTAATAAAAATAATTGGAATTTCGACGTTGGCCGCTGCCAAGTCCCTCTGAAATTCCAGCCCGCTCACGTCAGGTAGCCTCACATCAAGAATAAGGCAGGCTGGCGCCTTGGGGCGCTCGGCGCTCAGAAAGTCGCGCGTCGAACCGAAGGTCTCGGCGCGCAGACCCACAGAGGCAATCAGTTTTTTGACGGATTCGCGAACCGCTTCGTCGTCATCAATGACAAAAACAATGGGATCGGCGTTTTTCACGGCGCGCTTTCAAGATCAGCAGGCAGCGTGAATTGAAGCGTCACACCGTAATCGCTATTCGCGCTGGCCCACAACCGTCCGCCATGAGCCTCGATGATTGAACGGCTAATGGATAAGCCCATGCCCGTTCCCTGAGCCTTAGTCGTAAAGAACGCGTCGAATATCCTCTTCACATCCTTTGAGTTGATTCCAATACCAGAGTCCCGTACCGAAATTAGAATGCAATCCGGGTCCTGCATCTCCGACCGAATCAGCAGACGCCGAGGCCTGTCGGCGATGACGCTCATAGCCTCGATGCCATTCTGAATCAGATTTACCATAACCTGCTGCAACTGGGTTCGGTCTCCTAAGGCAGGAGGCAGATCCATCAACAGGTCGGTTTCTATCGTAACCTCGCTTCTGGATGCCTCGGTCTGCATAATCGCCCCCACCTCACGGATAAGATCATTTACCTGCACGCTGGTCTTTTCTGGCGTGGCTTTGGTAAACATGGCCCGGATTTTTCGGACTATTTCGCTTGCGCGTGTCCCCTGGTGAGCGATGCTATCGACTGCGGCGCGAGCCTCCTCCAGATTAGGAGGTTCGCTGGAAAGCCATATCAGACAGGCATCGGCATTCGTCACTACTGCTGCAAGCGGTTGGTTCACTTCGTGCGAGATGGATGCCGCCAGTTCACCTAACGCACTCAGTCTGGTCACATGCGCAAGTTCCGCCTGCGCCTCGTAATACGCATCTTGTGCGCGCCTCCGCTCGGCCATCTCCGCTAAGAGTTGATCATTACTTCGCCTAAGGTCGGCGGTGCGTTCGTCCACTCTCATTTGAAGTTCGTTACGTGCCTGTTTGAGTTCGGCTTCCGCTTGCTTGCGCCACGAACTGAACCAGCCGACAATGACGGCCGATGCGGCAAACTCAACAAACACTGGCAGAGACTGCCTGTCGACGGCAAATGAATGAATGGGAGGCGTGAAGAAATAAGCCACAGCCAAGGTGCTCAAAACGACCGCAAAACCGCCCGACCACTTTCCGCCGAACCAGGAACTGGTAACTACTGCTGTGTAGAAAAAGATATATCCGGCTGTCGACACCACCCCTTGCAATAGGAGAGTGACCGTTAGCGCGGCTGCCACAAGAGCAACGCCGAGGCCGCAGCGAAACAGCACGGAAGCTAGCGGGCGTGGACCGGGAACTGAGGGCATGGTTTCCTAACAGCGCTTTATTGAGATTACCTCGATGCGGAAATGATCGGCGCATGCTTCTGTCGCGACGTATAGCCATCAGCGCGTCGCACAGTTTCGTCGCGCCCACTACGCTCCTCGTGCCGTTTTCGTTGTTAGCCCTCGTAACGGCTCCTAAAGTACTGAAGGCACGAGGTGAACGCTGGACTGCCGCCGAAGGTTCGTCCTGGTATGCAAAATGCCTCTAGAAAATCGTCAAGGCGATGACGATATCGTGACCGCCGGACAAGAGCTTTTTCAAAGGACAAAACAATGAGCACCTTCTTAATCAAAACGATGGCGTTGGCTGGTCTTGCAGCATTCGCCTTCCTGCCCGGCGCCAAGGCCGACCAGCAGAATCAGAAAACCGTATTTACATTTAGCGGCCCGGTCGAAGTCCCGGGCCAGGTACTGCCGGCTGGAACTTATGTGTTCAAGCTGGCCAACACCCATAGCCGTCACCTTGTTCAGGTGTTCAGCAAGGACGAAACCCGTTTGGTCAGCACGTTCATCGCGATACCCAATTACCGGCTTAACGCTTCAGACCAAACGATTATCAAGTTCGATGAACGCGCAGCCGGTTCGCCGCAAGCCATCAAGGAGTGGTTCTATCCCGGCAGGAATCACGGCCACGAATTCGTCTATCCAAAGACAGAGGCCATTACTTTAGCAAAAGCAAACAACACTCCGGTTCCATTTATGCCGAACGATCTCGCTCCTGACACCTTGACGCAAGACGCCAACCTGAATGGACCAGGGGTCGAAGCCTTGAATGCGGCGCCTGTCATGGCGGAAACACCGAATGGCAGCGAAGTCGAGATTGGGACAGTTTTCATGGTGACTGCTGGCCATGGCGACGGACCTGCCGAATTACCCGCGGAACTGCCCACGACCGCAACGTCGTTGCCTCTGATGGTTCTCATTGGCTCGCTGTCGCTGTTTGGCGCCGTCGGTCTTCGGATCGCTGCCCCCCGTAAGGGCTGAACGGACACGCCGGACTTCGTACGTTGCCGAGAGGTGCGCGGATGAAAACCCTGAGCAACATTCTCGCCCTGGTGGGCCTGCTGGCTTTGGCCTACTGGGCTGCAATGGCTGGTAGTGCCCACCTTTACCAAGCCCGCGAGTCACTTCGCTTTGCCGGTAAATCGCGCAACGGCACTGATGTGACCCGGGCCTCCTCACCACCGGAACCTGTGCAGGGTACAAAGCGCGTGTACCCTGCCACCGGAGCCGTCTTTGGAAAACTGACAATCCCTCGGTTAGGGCTTTCGATGATCGTTCTTGAGGGTGCCGGCAAAAGTGAGTTGAAGTTGGGTCCTGGGCACATACCTGGCACTTCCTTGCCGGGCGAGGGCGGTAACGTTGGCGTGGCCGGCCATCGAGACACTTTTTTCCGGCCTCTGCGCTTCATCCGTAGCGGTGACGCCATCAACCTGATCTCCGAGGGCGAGGAATATCGCTATCAAGTTGTCTCCACTGAAATCGTCGAACCAGGCGATGTTCGAGTGCTCTATCCAAATGGACAAGAGACTCTGACGCTGGTTACCTGCTACCCATTTGATTTCGTGGGAGCCGCGCCTAAGAGGTTCATTATTCGAGCCACTAAGTCGGTTTAAAGAAACGCAAAGGAGAATTCTATGATCGGACAGAACAAACCGAAACACAATTCAAATAGCGCATTGATCGCGATACAAGACGGGATCAGCCAGGCCAGCACCTTGATAAACCCCATGGATGCTGCTCTTGTGCTGTTAAATCATCAAATGGGACTGCTTCAAACCGTGAAGGATATCAGCATAACCGAATTGCGTGCCAACACCACTATGCTGGCAAAGCTGGCGACTTTGATGAACCTGCCTGTCATAACAACAGCGTCGGTCCTGGATGGTCCGCTTGTGCCGGAAGTTCACCATGCTGCACCGCATGCTTGCCATGTGCCTCTGAAGGCTGAACTCAATGCCTGGGATAACGATAGGTTCATCGAAGCGATACGCAAGACTGGTAGGAGGACTTTGATCATGGCCGGCGTTTGGACCAGTGTCTGCGTCATGTTCCCGGCACTCGAGGCAAAAGCCGCTGGCTTCAAAGTCTATGCCGTCACGGATGCCTCCGGGGACACAAGCGAGATGGCATCTAGAACTAGCTTCGCCCGTCTCTGCCAGGCGGGTGTTGTTCCGACCACTGCTAATGGTCTCTTATGCGAACTCCAGCGAACCTGGAACTGGTCTGAAAACAAACAATTCGGGAAGCTCTACAAAATGGTTCAACCGAGCCGGCCAGTGTCCAAAGTGTCGCCGGTCCTCGATTGGCAAGCGGCGCGCTTACACTACTGAACTCTATCTTGTTAAGTTCGGTAGTCGATGGGCCAACCTGTTCAAAGCAGGTTGGCCCATTTGCTTTTGCGGCCCGCTCATGAATCTGCTCTGGTGACAGATGCCGGTCATCGAGTCGCACACTTTCGTCTCAGGAGTGCTCCATTCCATCTCAACTGAGTTTCAGCTAGCTCGTTAAAGCCTCTAACTTATTGAATACGCGTTACGACTCTGCTTCAAGAGTGTTCCTCGCGTTTTGGAGAGACGATTGCCCTTTCTCCTGTAGACGATGTTCGAAATAGGAGACGATCATGACTAAACAGACGGTTCTGTGCGCGGCAGTGCTGGTGTTTCTGATGCAATCGCTACAAGCAAATCCAGTCCCGCGCCAAGCCACTATTACCGGTGGGCCGTCCGACAGCGGAAGATGCACTGTCGAGGTCAACATTGACGGCGCGGCGGAAGTGG
Source organism: Bryobacterales bacterium (assembly GCA_003163855.1). Lineage (GTDB taxonomy): Bacteria > Acidobacteriota > Terriglobia > Bryobacterales > Bryobacteraceae > Bog-105. The sequence continues at coordinate 35,106 of PLRJ01000091.1, forward strand.
AAGTCTCCGGCGACCACGGCGTATTGACCACGCTGTCGGGCCAGACTGCAACTTGGCGCAGATTCCAATGCAGCGAGCCCCTGCCAGGTAACCCGATTGATTTCCGATTGATTGCTACCTATGGAAGGGGCGCCATACGACTGCGCCAGGATCCCCGCAACGCGGGGGGCCGGGCAGTTATTCACCTGAGTGACTCAAAAGGCGGTCGCGCCGGCTACACCTTCGATCTTTGGTGGCGTCGGGCGGGGAATGGCGGCTGGGCACCTGGCCCCAGACCCCAACCGCCAGGTCATTGGCCGCGGCCAGGTGGCGGAGGCGGATGGGTGCCCCCTGGGCCGCCACAACCACCGCCGGGTCAATGGCCCGGTTCTGGCTCGTTCCCACTGGCGAGAGCAATTCAAATTTGTCAGGATTCCGTGACCGGCCGGCTTGTTCGTGACGGCTATCCATACGTCACGTTCGAGCACACGATTCCAAACGGCTATCCGGACCGCCGCGATTCGATCAGCGGCACCGTAAGCGGCAGACGGAGGTTTGAGACTGCCAGATTTGCGTTCTCCTGCTCCATTGACATCACTTCTGAAAGGGTTCGCTGGTTTGACGTGCGGCCCTATTAGCCGCACGTAGGTTTTATTCACAAAAAGGAGATCAACATGATCAAATACATTTGCACAATCGCAGTACTGACTGCGGGAATGGCCTTCGCGCAGAATAATCAGGCGTCGGCGCGTATCAACAATGAAGTTCGCCACCAGTTGGCAATACTGCCGTATAACGGAGTCTTTGACAACCTGAAGTTCCACGTGGACGGTAATGTAGTAACTCTTCTCGGCCAGGCGTCGCGGCCCACTTTGAAGAGCAACGCCGAAAGGATTGTCAGGCGGATCGAGGGAGTAACGACTGTCGTCAACGAGATAGAAGTGCTACCCCTTTCCCCGAATGACGATCGTATCCGGGCGGCCGTATATACCCAGCTGTACCGAACGCCGGCGCTCCAGAAGTACACCTCTAATCGGACTGAACCTCTCCTGCGTAACAGTCTGTCGAACCGCATCAGTATTACGAATGACCCACCCATTGGCTATCACGCGATACACATCATCGTAAAGAATGGCAGCGTGACTCTGGAAGGTGCTGTGGCGGCAAGAGGCGACAGGGACATCGCAAATATCAAAGCAAACACGGTGTCAGGTGTCTTCTCGGTAACTAACAACCTGCGGGTCGACGGCTAAGTTTCGCCTGAGCTTTTTCACTCGCAAAGTGGTTCAAAGGGTGCGCACATTGTTGCGCACCCTTTTCATTTGTCGACCGCGGGCGAACTCGATGACGATGTGTAGTCGTCGCGTCGCAGAGTTACGGCGCAAGGGGCAGTCTTCGGGCCTCGCGCATCCTCAGCAATTCTTCTCATCGCTGTCAAGTTACAGATAAGACAAGCCTGGACTAAGGCAACGCTCCTTGCATGCCCGTGGAACAAGAATTGCGCTCGTCATCTCGGCATGTTAGGCCGATCCCGGATAGGAACTGTGATCAGGATTGACGGCCCCAAAAGGAGATTATCGTATGCAAAAACTTATCAACGGATTTCATCAATTCCGAACCACTGTTTTTCCCAGAGAGCGGCAGCTCTTTCGTTCTTTGGCCCATCATCAGCAGCCGGAGGTGCTGTTCATTACCTGTGCGGACTCGAGAGTAGTGCCGCATATGATTACGCAATCGCGACCGGGCGATCTCTTCGTATGCAGGACGGTAGGAAACCAGATACCGCAGGAAAGGGAGATGGATGACGCGGTTTCGTCCGCAATCGAATATGCAGTTGAGGCATTAGGCGTTAAACACATCGTCGTATGTGGCCACTCAGACTGTGGCGCCATGAAGGCGCTGCTAAGGCCCGAGCGAGTGGCGAAGTTGCCAGCAACAGCCGCCTGGCTAAGGCATGCCTCGGCGGCGAAATCATTGGTGATGCACCAACATCAAGACGCCAACGAAAACGCTGTGCTGCGTCTGCTGGAAGAAGAGAATGTGCTGGTGCAGGTGGAGAATTTGAAGACTCACGCTTCGGTGGCATCCCGGCTGCGGAATGGCGACCTGCAATTGCATGCATGGTTTTATGAAATTGCTTCAGGTGAGATCTTGACTTACAACCTGGACGAGGAATGCTTTTCCCCGCTGGCTATGGCCAAAACGCAACTGGGAGGTGCCGCATGAACTTCCTGAAGTCAACACTCAGCGGCTTGGCGAACGACGCCATTGCCTCAGTTGTAGTTTTCCTGGTGGCGCTGCCGCTGTGTATGGGAATTGCCATTGCATCGGGTTTGCCTCCGGCACTCGGGCTGGCAACAGGAATTATCGGAGGTGTGGTGGTGGGCTCCATCTCGGGCTCGCCACTGCAGGTGAGTGGGCCCGCCGCCGGACTTGCAGTGATCGTATTTGAGGCAGTGCGCGAGTTCGGAGTAGCGGGCATGGGACTGATTTTTGTAGCCGCGGGCGTGCTGCAGTTTTTCGCCGGCCGCTGGAAGCTAGGACAGTGGTTTCGCGCCATTTCCCCGGCGGTTGTGTACGGGATGCTGGCTGGAATCGGGATCTTGATTGTGGCCGGCCAGTTCCATTTGATGGTCGACGACAAGTCAAAGTCTTCGGGATTGGAGAATTTGCTCCTCATTCCAGAATCCCTCTATAAGGCATTATTCCCGCCCGAGGGCACACAGCATCATCTCGCCGCGGCCATAGGTTTGCTGACGCTGCTGGCTATTCTGCTCTGGAACAAGTTTCGGCCAAACTCGCTAAAAGTGATCCCAGGGACTTTGGTGGGAGTGGTGCTCGCGACCGTGGTCACGGCAATTTTCCAGTTGGACATCAAGCACGTCCCAATTCCAACTGATATCTGGAGCGTCTTCACTCTCCCTTCTGTGGAGGGGCTTTCGAGGTTGATCACTCCCTGGGCGTTGGTCACAGTAGTGACCGTCGCGGTAATCGCCAGTGCCGAAACGCTCCTCTCGGCCGCGGCTGTGGATCGAATGCACAATGGCGTAAGAACGGACTATGACAAGGAATTGACCGCCCAAGGTATTGGGAACATCTTGTGCGGATTGATTGGGGCGCCGCCTATGACCGGGGTAATTGTGCGCAGTTCCGCGAACGTGCAGGCAGGCGCCAGGAGCCGGGCTTCCGCAGTAATGCATGGAGTGTGGCTGCTAATGCTGGTACTCTTGTTCCCTTCGCTTCTGCGGCTGATTCCAATGGCAAGCCTGGCCGGCGTTCTGGTGTTTACCGGTATCAAGCTGGTAAATGTGGAGCATTTGCGAAAGCTAAATACCTACGGGCGGATGCCGGTTGTAATCTATGCGGCTACCGTTCTCGGCATCGTTACCGTCGACCTGCTGACGGGAGTGTTGATCGGGTTGGCTTTGACAACGGCGAAGTTGGTTTGGAAAGCAACCAGGCTGGAGATCGAGGCATTGATTGACGCCGATACAAATCATGCCGATTTGCACGTGCGGGGTCTGGCGACATTCGTTAGACTGCCGTATCTACTGAAAGTGCTGGACAGTATACCTCCGAGTTATCAGGTACACATCCACACTGAGCACTTGTATTACATAGACCACACCTGTTTGGATGTGCTGAAAGCGTCGGCCGAGCAGCGGGCGGCGCAGGGAGGTTGCCTGATTGTTCATTGGGAACAACTGCAAAAACGGTTTCATCTGGACAGCTTGACAGTGTCCGTGGAAAAGTCCTAAGCAAGTATTTCGAAAAAGCAATTGGCGTCTTCCGAGGGCGGTGGAAAGTTCGATTTCCACCGCTCTTACCTGTTCTACTGCACGGCCGCGTCCGTTCGCATTGCCCAGCCGCGTATCAAGGGCCATAAGAAGAAGCAGTATCGGCTGGCCCGTTGCCGTAGGAACAAACGAACTTGGAGTTTGCGAACCTTCCCGCTCAAACTAAGCCGTCTCCGGCGATAGTGTGGCGCGCCTTAATACGTCCAGTCACAATCTGTACTTTGACATCAACGCAGGTTCGTCCCATGCAGAGGAGCGAAGAACCGCGCAGCCTATTGTCGCCGGATGAGTAGGAGCGAAGCTGGTTGATCAGAGCGAAGCCGAACAAATACATTTCCATCGAGGTGGCGCGATGACCCGGCCGCCGGGGCGAATCATCGCGCTTCCGTATTAGCGCAGGGAACGGAACGCCGCGCGAAGTTCGCGGGCAAAAAGTTCCGGCTGTTCCCAGGCTGCGAAATGGCCACCCTTATCAACTTCGTGGAAATAGATCAGATGTGGATAGGCACGCTCGGTCCAGCTTTTCGGTGCACGGTAGATCTCACCGGGAAAAACGGTAACAGCCACCGGGATTGAGATCTCCGAAGTCTTCTGTGCTTCGGCGCTGAAGTTGTTATTGTTGTTCTCCCAGTAGAGTCGCGCGGAAGAGACAGCACTGTTTGTCAGCCAGTAAAGCGTAATGTCATCCAGCATTTCATCCCTGGTGAGTGACCGTTCGGGCTCGCCATCGCTATAGGTCCATTGGGCGAACTTGTCATACATCCAGGCGGCCAGGCCAACGGGCGAGTCACTCAGTCCATACCCAACGGTTTGTGGCCGAGTCACCATCATTGCGCCATATCCAGCGTTCTTGCTGAAGAATGTGTTCAAAGATTCGAACGCGGCCTTCTCCTGCTCGGACAGTCCGGACGGCGCTGGGCCACCATTGCCCAGAGCTTTTGCCAGTTCGGCCGGTACGGTCGCGGGCATGTTCACGTGGATTCCGGCCAGACCTTGCGGTGCCTGCCGCGCCATGGCGCCGGCAATTACAGAACCCCAATCACCCCCCTGAGACACGTAGCGCTTGTATCCCAACCGATTCATCAGTTCTGCCCATGCGTGCGCAATTCGGTCGGGGCCCCAACCCGTAGTCTGCGGTCTGGAAGAAAAGCCATAGCCGGGCATGGATGGAATAACAACGTCAAATGCATCTTTCGCTGCTCCGCCGTAAGCAGTTGGATCGGTAAGCGGCCCAATTGCCTTCACAATCTCTAGTGGTGAGCCTGGCCAGCCGTGGGTAATGAGCAGCGGCAAAGCATTAGGATGCCGCGAGCGGACGTGGATGAACTGAATATCCTGTCCGTCGATAGTGGTGACGAACATGGGAAGTCCGTTCAGCTTCGTTTCGATTTTGCGCCAATTGTAGTCCGTGCCCCAGTACTTCACCAGACCCTGAAGCTTCTCAAGCTTGACTCCTTGCGATTGATCGGCCACTGTTTCTTTGTCGGGCCATCTTGTTGCCGCAATGCGCATTCGTAAGTCGGTGAGTTGTTCTTCGGCAACATGGATCTGGAAGGGGCGAATCTCGGAAGTCCGGCCGCTTGCTTCCTTGGCATTCGACCCGTTGCGCGCTGCGCTGCTGCCCTCGTCTGAAAGGTTCTGGGCATAGCTGGGAAATGCAATTACCGCCAACACCAGTGCTGCCTTGCAGGATGTTTCTTCGAATTTGTTCATAAGTGATTCCTTTTCTGAAGCGAACGTATTTTTGATTCGCTAGTCAGGAAGAATAAGGGCAATTGTGGCTCCAAATACACGCCAAAAGGCTCATATTGCAATCCATGCCGGTCTTCAACAGGTTAGAGCCACTAACCCAAACGGCCAGGTGAATTGGCAGCCGCCGGGAGATCAGAGGGTGCGGTCAGCAAGGCAGCATCTTCGACACTTCGCGAACAACTTCGACACTTTGAGACGTGCGATCGCTCAAGTACGACTCACCGTAAAGCGTTGATATCCGGACTGGATACGGGCGCCCGCGCGCTCCACACACCGTTGGCCTTTGGCTTGCACTTAATTGGCGCGACATCCAGCTAGTCAATTCGAAAGGACTTACATCATGCACGCCATACCGCGCTCGCCAATCAAACTCATCAACTTGTTCTCTTCCTTGTCGACATGTGCACTTGGACTCGGCTTGCTCGCCGCATCGGGCCGTGCGCAAAGCACGCCGCCAACAAATGCCGCAAACTTCGACAAGCAAGAAATACGCCCGTTCCATATCAACGTACCGGATGCTGCTCTCGCAGACCTCCGCTGCCGCATCGCCGCGACCCAGTGGCCCGATCGGGAAATCGTCAACGACTCAACGCAAGGCGTGCAGCTTGCAACCATGCGGAAACTAGCTTTGTATTGGAAGACTGATTATGACTGGCGCAAGGTGGAGGCGAGGCTAAACGCCTTGCCGCAATTCGTCACCACGATCGATGGTGTTGACATTCATTTCATTCACGTTCGTTCAAAGCACCCCAACGCTCTGCCGCTAATAGTCACTCACGGTTGGCCCGGATCCATCATTGAGCAACTGAAGATCATCGGCCCGCTCACCGATCCCGCTGTCCATGGAGCAGCACCAGAAGATGCCTTCGATGTCGTCATTCCTTCGCTGCCCGGCTATGGGTTCTCCGGCAAGCCCGCCGAGACTGGCTGGGACCCCATCCGCATTGCCCGTGCCTGGATCGTGCTGATGAAGCGTCTTGGATATACCCGATTTGTCGCGCAAGGCGGCGATTGGGGGAACGCTGTTACAGAGCAGATGGCACTGCTGGCGCCTCCTGAACTAATCGGTATTCATACAAATATGCCCGCGACGGTCCCAGACGACGTTGCCAAAGCTCTCCAGTTCGGCCAGCCACCGCCGGCCAGTCTCTCAGCCGAGGAGCGCGGCGCTTGGGACCAGCTCGATTTCTTCTATAAGCACGGCCTGGGCTATGCGCTCGAGATGGCAAACCGTCCTCAGACACTATATGGAATTGCGGATTCACCGGTCGGCTTAGCCGCCTGGATGCTCGACCACGACGCTCGCAGTCAGGCGCTCATCGCAAGTGTTTTTCAGGGTCAGGCCAAGAGTCCGACGCGAGACGACATCCTCGACAATGTCACGCTCTACTGGCTGACGAATACCGCTGTATCGTCGGCACGTCTCTATTGGGAAAGCAAGCTTGCCTTTTTCGCTCCGAAGGGTGTACCGGTCCCGACTGCGGTCAGCGTTTTTCCAGATGAGATCTACGCAGCCCCACGGAGTTGGACAGAAAGAGCCTATCCGAAACTGATTTACTACAACCGCCTGCCGAAAGGTGGCCATTTTGCGGCTTGGGAACAGCCGGAACTCTTTAGCCAGGAGATCCGGGCTGCGTTCCGGTCGCTTCGCTAAACCACAAGGGTACGGCGCGCAAAACGCACGCCGTCTTCTTACGCCAAGCTTTAACCAAAGGGAAAGATATGAAAGATTTTCGCACCTGGAGCAAGATAGTGCTAAAAGGGATCGCGCCTCTTGTCGGTGCTGTGATAACGGTGGCTGCCTTTGCGGCTTTTTCGTTCACCGCATCTGGACACGCGACGAAAGAGGCCGCTCCCATCTCCGGAGTCAGAGTTCCACCCGGGTACCGCGACTGGAAGCTGATATCCGTGGCCCACGAAGAGGGCAATCTCAACGATCTTCGCGCCATTCTGGGCAACGACATAGCAATCAAAGCTTACCGGAGCGGGAAGCTTCCGTTCCCGGACGGCACAATCATTGCACGCCTCGCCTGGACTCATGTGCCATCGGAAGAAAACAACCGAGCCTTTGGCCGCATACAATCATTTGTGACCGGCTCCGGCACCAACATTCAGTTTATGGTTAAGGACGCAAGAAAGTACGCCGCGACAGGCGGCTGGGGTTATGCTCAATTCAAAGACGGCAAACCAGCGGATGAGGGATTGCACAAAACCTGCTTCCCGTGCCACGAGCCCGCCAAATCCCGCGACTTCGTCTTTACGCAGTACGCACCGTAATACCGGCCGGCACGCTTGACGCGCAGCCTTCTGGCAACAGCTAGCCTTTGTTAGACTGGCTCCTGTTTCGTATCCATTTAAGCCTTGAAAATCACACGAGTCGAGACAATCCGCATCGATGAGTTTCCGCAGTTACTTTGGGTGCGCGTCCATACAGACGCCGGACTAATCGGACTGGGGGAAACCTTTTTCTTTCCAACAGCGGTAGAGTCCTACATACACGACAACGTGGCGCACGAGTTGCTGGGCCGTGATCCCTTGGCCATTGACGCCATATCGCGCGACATGGTCACCTATGTAGGCTTCCGTTCCACCGGCGCCGAGAGTCGCGCGTCTTCCGCAATTGATCTTGCCTTGTGGGACTTGTTCGGCAAAGCAACCGGCCAGCCGGTGGTTCAATTGCTTGGCGGCTGGACTCGTAATGAAATCCGCACCTACAACACGTGCGCCGGTTCTTCGTATATGCGCCGCTCCCAGACGCAATCCACACGGAACTGGGGAATTGATGCGAACGCCAATCAAAATAAGGTAACCGGCTTCGACGATCTCAACGATTTTCTTCATCGAGCAGATGAACTGGCCGAGTCGCTGCTTTCCGAAGGCATCACCGCCCTGAAGATTTGGCCATTCGATCTTGCCGCCGAGGCGAATCACGGCCATCATATTTCAAGTGCTGAATTGCGCGCCGCTCTCGCTCCCTTTGAAAAGATTCGCAAGCGAGTGGGCGACCGTATGGACATCATGGTGGAGTTCCATTCTCTTTGGAGCTTGCTCCCCGCCATGAAAATCGCGCAAGCCCTTGCACCCTTTGGAACTTACTGGCACGAAGATCCAATCAAGATGAACAGCCTCTCCAGTTTGAAGCGCTATGCCGAAGTTTCTCCGGCACCCATCTGCGCATCCGAAACACTGGGCAGCCGTTGGGCATTTCGTGATCTGTTGGAGACCGGGGCTGCCGGAATCATCATGCTCGATCTGGGCTGGTGCGGCGGATTGTCCGAAGCAAGGAAGATCGCATCCATGGCTGAAGCCTGGCACTTGCCGGTCGCGCCGCATGATTGCACCGGACCTGTCGTTTTTGCCGCCTCGGTCCACCTTTCGCTCAATGCTCCCAATGCCCTCGTGCAGGAATCCGTTCGCGCCTTCTACAACGGCTGGTATAAAGAGGTGGCGGCCGGGTTGCCCCAGGTGACGAATGGGTACGTCACCATTTCGAAATCACCGGGACTTGGATGCGAGTTGCTGCCGGATATCGACCAGCGTTTCACCGTGCTGCCGGATCTCGGAAGCATAATGCCCGCGCCAGTCCGTGATCTTCACCGTTGGCGGATGGCAATCTTATTAGGCATTGGAGTATTGGTCAATTACATCGACCGCGTCAACATCTCTGTTTCTTTCGATGCCTTGCATTCTGACTTTGGACTTTCCACCGTAGGATTTGGCTATTTACTAGGTGCATTCAATTGGACATATGCCCTGTTGCAGCTTCCGGTAGGCGTGCTTCTGGACCGCTTCGGCGTAAGAAAGATAGGAATACTTGGGGCTTTGTTATGGAGCCTTGCCAGTTTTGGCGCGGCTATCTCGCCCGGCGTGGGCGTCCTCTTCGCAATGCGTTTGCTGCTAGGCCTGGGTGAAGCTCCCACTTTTCCCGCCAACGCCAAGGCCATCGACCAATGGTTCCCTCGCTCCGAACGCGGCTTGCCGACAGCCATCTTCGATGCCGCGGCCAAGTTCGGACCAGCCGTCGGTGTGCCCCTTGTCGGGATAGTATTGATTCATTTCGGATGGCGGTGGAGCTTCGCCGCTTCCGGCGCATTGAGCTTTCTGTATTTTGGAGCGTTTGTTCTGTTTTATCAGGACAATCCATCCGCATCGCATGCGGACTCACACCCGGGTGTAACGCGGAATGGAGCGCCCTTAACTTACCTTTTACGCCAAGGCAAAGTCATTGGGCTCGTAACAGGATTCTTTGGCTATAACTACTGCTTTTATCTGCTGCTATTTTGGCTGCCAACGTATTTTTCCACTCTGCATCTCGATCCAATCCATTCAGCCTTCTACTCCGCAGTGCCATGGCTCTTCGCCACTCTGACTGATCTATGGATCGGCGGTCTGCTGGTGGATCACCTGATTCGACGCGGGTTTGACCAGACCAAGGTTAGGCTCAGCACGCTCATCGGAGGAACACTAGGCGGATTGTGCATAGCTGGCGCCATTCTCACACAGAGTTCTATCGTGGCCGTTGTCTGGTTGAGTCTTTCTTTAGGTGGATTATCCGCCGCCGCCCCGGTCGGTTGGTCGCTGCCGGCGCTGATCGCGCCCAGAGGCAGCGTCGGCAAGGTAAGCAGCATTCTGAACACAGGCAATCAATTGTCTGGAATTGTCGCTCCCGTCGTGACTGGTTACATCCTGGCTTGGACCCATTCATTTGCGGCAGCCTTTGGCGTTGCCGCTTGTTTGCTTGTGGCCGGAGTCTTTGCTTATCTGTATTTATTACGCTCCATTGAACCGGTTCCGGAGCCTCCGGTTTATGCACCGGCACGTCACGGTGGGACTACATGGCACTAAAAAGGAGCCTCTGCTTCACCCTTGGCAAGGCGGTTCCAGCAGCCTTATGCCAAACGACGCGGCAAATCCAACGGCTTGCCGCAGTTGTTCGGGCCAGACCGGTGTGTCTGGGTTCCAGTCTCCCAACGCCGCGCCGCTTGCATCGTTTGGGCGTGCGCGTCGACAGTGGACGTCAGCAGCACTGCCGGCGCTTGGCCGGACCCACCGAAGGCTTCCACAAAAGCGAGTCCCCCCGCCGCGACCAATTACTGGTCCCCTACCTCAACCATTGTTTCGCCTACGCTCTGTCCGCGCCTCGCTCGCTGGGAACTGCCTCGCTGCATGCACGCTCGTAACTCGGCGCTGCAGCCTTCCGCCACAAACCCAATTTGATCTCACTTGCGAGGCAATCAGGAGTTTTCGAAGAAGGTCCCGCAAAGGGAAATCGGCACGCTACGAATGAACCAAATCCGATCGGATGACCGGCTCGCCATTTCAGAGCGGAACCCTCTACGTCTCCCGAAACAATTGCCGCCTGTAAGCACGCCGTTCAATGGCCGAAAAACTGCTCCTCCAGAGTGGCAATAGCCTTATCTACCTCGCGGACGGAAGAGCCCAGAGCCACCACTTGAGAGCGCAAGTCAACAGCATAGGCTGAACTCTGCTGGGCCGCTGCCGCCGACTGGGAGCTGGCTTGTTGAATCTGTTCCACGGCCTTAAGAACCTCGCCCATGCTCTCTGCCTGGCTCACAGATACCCCTGAAACGTCAACCGCAAGGACGCGAATCCGGTCAGCATTCTGATGCATCGGGGTCAATGAGGAAACCAGGTTCTGGACATAAGCGCTGCCCCTGTCCATTTCCTGTCGTGCACCGTCGATGACTGTACGAGTCTCTAGAGCGGCGGCTGCGGCCTTTCCGGCAAGCTCCCTCACTTCCGCTGCAATAAAGGCAAAGGAGCGCCCCGCATCTCCCGCGTTTGCCGCCTCTACCGCGGCGTTCAAAGCAACAATATTCGTCGCAAAACTGATGTCGTTGATAGTGTCGATGATGCTCAGGGCTCTTTCGTTATTCGCGAGCATGTCCTGCATAGCCTCGTCGACGTTCTTCAGAACTTTACGTGTCTTCTGAAGAATAACGTCCGATTCCTGGGAAAGAGTTCGCATCTGCTCAGCCGCCTTTGAGTTCTGGCGCGCCGTCACCGTTACCGAACCGGTCGCGGCGGATGTTTCTTCCGCGGCGGACGCCTGTACTTGCGTTGCCCGGCTTAATTGCTCCGCTGCCGTCTCCATATTGTCGGAGTGTTTCCCGATAGACTGGATGGCATCGCCGGCTTGCTTTGAACTGCCATCCAATCTTGTCAAAACTTTCCGAACTTGTTCCGCAAGCTCTCCGGTGAGACGCCTCCAGATTGCCAGCGAGACGAAAACGGTCACCAGCGCGAGAAACAACGGGACGTAGTCGCTCAAGCGGAAGAGATGTTTCAGCTTCGTCGAGGTCGCCAGGAACTCCGTCTCCGGCTGCTGAATGCCAAGGATCCAGTCCCACGCCGGAAAGTAAACGAACCTCACCAGCATTTTCTGAGAAGCCTTTCCTGCTTCTGGCAGCTTCCAATAGCTAATTTCAGAGATTTGCCCTTCGCTCGTTGTCCTGGCGACGTTGCACAGTTGCTGCACATACAGTGTGTTCTGGCCATCGCGATAATCCCAGGCAACATGGTCTTTCAGCGACGCGTCGCCCGAATAGACGAATAGGCCGTGCGCATTCGCCGCGGTATGCAGCACAAACATGTCCACCTGGCTGCTGTCAGCCCAATTATCCTTGAACTGCACCAACTGGTCACGCAACTGAGCTTCCGGCAAACCGGTATAGATCATGCCGACAACCGAACCCTTCGCGTCCCTCATTGGTTGGTAAGCCGCCATGTACCAGCTGTCCACTACAAAAGCCCGTCCCAGGTACGTCTCGCCATTCAGAACTTTGCCGATGACCGGATTTCTCTTTCCTTCCTTGTCGAACGCGGGAATATAGGTCCCTATGGCCCTGCTCCCATCGGCTTTTCGGATCGTTGTGGAGACACGGAGCATGTCACCCGCCGTATTCATGCGCTGAAAGACCGTCGCCGAGGTCTTGTAAAGAGACTGCACCTCGTCTACCAGCGGCGCTTCATGCTTGAAGTCTAAGACGGGCTGGATTGACAGATCGCCCACTTTCATCAGCGGCAGTTGCAGTTGCCGGGTTTCCGAAGTCAACTGATTCTTTGCTGTCCAGGCTAAATTCCTGGACGAGTCGAAATGCACCGTCCCTGTTCTCTCTAAGACGACCTTGGCACCCTCCAGCGCGCTGGAAATGTGCTGCTCGTACAGCCTGCACGCCCCCAGCAGAGACAAGATGATGTGGTCCTTATCCTGGTTTGCCAGGCGCGAATACTCATCCAGAGCGGCGGAGCCAGCAATAGCATTTACCATCCAAACCACGCAGATTATTGCAAAAACCGGAATGATCGCGAGTCCGATGCCGCGCTTCAGGACGCGCGACTGAAGGTCTTTAGCCTCGAATATCTGTTTCCAATTCTTCTGCCTTACCACCTGCGCCATCAACAGTCTTCCGTCCTCACAAGTCAATCGGTAAAACAAGCGGCCGGCATTAACAAGAGCCGGGAAGATTTTGCCGAGTTACGCTGCATTCACGCTGGTAACTCCGCGCTGCAGCCTTCCGCCACAAACCCAATTTGATCCATCACTTGCGAGGAAAAAAGAACCAGGAATTTTCGAAAGACTAGTAGTGTTCCTGGCTTGCACATGCTCATTTAGTCCTAATACTTAAGCCCGGCTTCATGATTCGCCGATAAGTACTTATAACCGCAGTGTCTATTGACGATCCATGAGGTGATCAACGCATGCATGCCCAAATAGCAGAAAACGAACCAGAACGTCTTGCGGCGCTTTACCGATACGCTGTACTTGATACACCTTCGGAACCTAGTTTCGACCTTATTACCAGTCTGGCGGCATCGGTTTTTGCCACTCCCATTGCCCTTATCACCCTGGTTGATCCCGACCGGCAGTTCTTCAAAAGTCACTATGGCCTTGCTGCCACCGAGACTCCGCGCTCCGATGCGTTCTGCGCGCACGCCATTCTGAAGAGTGAAGTTCTGGTTGTACCCGACGCCAGATCCGATGTGCGCTTCGCCGACAACCCGCTGGTACTGGACGACCCTAATATCCGCTTCTATGCCGGTGCGCCTCTGGAAACCCACGATGGTTACCGCCTGGGCACGCTTTGTGTCATTGACCACAAACCACGCTTACCGGAACCGAGCCAGATCAATGCCTTGCAGGCGCTGGCTAAACAAGTGGTGGAGTTGCTTGAGTTCCATCGCGCCAGACGTGAATTGATGGCTGTGCGCCAGGAACTGCTGGCCCGTTCGCGTGAACTGAACCAGACCGAGGCGCGTTTTCGCGCCTTCATGGAATTCAGCCCCTGCGCCGCGTACATCAAAGATTCCTCCGGCCGGCTGATGTTCGTGAACCAGCATTGTGAAGACTTATGGCACCTGACGCCGGGCCAATGGTTGGGCAAAACCGCCGCAGACCTCTGGCCGCCTGATATGGCCGCTCGCGTCCAGAAGGTGGATGAGGAAATCCTGGCCACCGGCAAATCCGCCCAGATGACGGAATCCATTCTCTTTCCTGATGGAGTTCTCCGCCATTTCTTTCTACACAAGTTTAGTTTCCCCAGCGGCTTGGGCGAAATGGCGCTGGGCGGCTATGCCCTTGACATCAGTGAGCGGCTTGCAAGCGAAGAGAACCTGCGCGCTTCGGAGCGCCGCTATCGCGAACTTTTCGAGCGCAATCCGCTGCCCAGCAAGATCTATCGCACTTCCGACCTTCAGATTCTCGATGTCAACCAGGCCGCCATCACCCATTACGGCTGGTCGCGCGAGGAGTTCCTCGGTTTAAAGATCAGTTCCATCCGCGTCGAGGAGCAGGGTCGCAATTCTGAAACCGGACTTAACTCCGGCTTTTCTCCCTCCCACCCTATACTCCATCGCCGCAAGGACGGCAGCGAAATCTGGGTTGAGCTTTCCAGCATAGAAATCGAAGTGGATGGATGCCAGGCGCGTCTCTGCATGGCCAACGACGTCACCGATCGGGTTGAATCCCACAGCCATCTGGAAAACCTGGTCGCCCGGCGCACAGCCGAACTGCGCCAAAGCGAAGCGCGCTGGCGCGGCCTGGTCGAGGCTCTCCCCCAATTCGTCTGGTCCACCACACCGGATGGTTCCTGCGATTACATCAGCAACGAATGGGCTGAATATACCGGCGTCCCTCTTGCCGGCTTGCTTGGCAATGGCTGGCTGAAAACGTTGCATCCGGACGATCAAGCCCGCCTCCATGCCGATTGCGCCGAATCCCTGGCTGCGGGCCAAAGGTGCGACATGGAATACAGAATAAGAGCCAGAGACGGATCCTATCGCTGGTTCATGTCACGCGCGCGCCCCGTCTTTGCCGTTCCCAACGGACCGATTATTCAATGGCTCGGAACCAGCACGGACATCGATGACAAGAAACGCAGCGAAGAAAGACTCGAGTCCGCAGTGGCCGAACGCACACTCGCCCTGGAAGAAGCGCGCCAGCAAGCCGAGTCGGCCGCCCGCGCCAAAACCGACTTCCTGGCCGTCGTGAGTCATGAACTTCGCACACCGCTCAACGGGGTCCTTGGCATGGCTCATTTGCTCGAGGATGTGCAGTTCACCACGGAGCAACGCGGCTATCTCAACGCTATCCACTCCAACGGCCAATCCTTACTCAATCTAATCAATGAAATTCTGGACTTCTCCAAGATCGAGGCGGGCAAAATGGAACTCGCCCGCGAGGAGTTCACGCTTCGCTCTGTTCTGGAGGAATCGCTGGACGCCGTCTGGCCCGCGGCCACGGCCAAAGGTGTGCGGTTGATGCTCCGGCTGGCCTATGATCTTCCCTTGCGTGTCATTGGCGATCCCGATCGCTTACGCCAGATCCTCCTGAATCTCATGTCGAATGCCGTGAAGTTTACTGAGCAAGGCGAGGTTGAACTTTCGGTCGTAGGCGAGCGCGCCACAAACGGACCGCTACGGTTGCATTTCAGCGTAAAAGATACCGGCATCGGTCTCTCCTCGGAGCAGTTGGCCCGGCTGTTCCAACCCTTTACTCAGGCAGACAGCACCAATTCCCGCCGCTTTGGCGGCACTGGCCTCGGTTTATCAATCGTCAAGCGAATGCTCGAACTGATGGGCGGAAACATAGGCGTCTCCTCCGAGCCTGGCAAAGGATCGACTTTCTGGTTCGACCTATGCCTTGAAGCGGGTGGCGTCGCGCCCGCCGCGCCGTCTCCTGGCGCTTTGGAGGCGCCGGACAAGCCTGGTTTGCGCGGCCTCTTTGCTCAGCGCCAAGTCCGCATCCTCTTGGCCGACGACAATCTGAGCAACCAGCAAGTGGCGCTTGGCATCCTCAAAATGTTCGGCCTTACTGCCGACGTAGTGGATGATGGTGCGCGCGCGCTGGCAGCCTTGGAAGTCACCCCTTATGACCTTGTGTTGATGGATGTGCGCATGCCCCGAACCGACGGCCTGCAAGCTACCCGGCACATTCGCAAAGCCGAGCAAGCCTTGAACAAGCGCCGCCTTCCCGTGATTGCCATGACGGCCAGCGCCATGCCCCGCGATGTCGAGGTGTGCCGCGATGCAGGCATGGACGATTTCGTATCAAAACCATTCCTCCCCCAAACGCTGGCCGACGTATTGACAAAGTGGCTTCCGGCCGCCCCACTCGCCTGCCCGGCGGAAACAAATCGGCCGCTAAACTTGCAACAGGCTTTACCGCTCTTTGACGTCACCTCTCTCCTGAAACGTCTAATGGGCAATAAGTCATTGGCAAAAATGATTCTTGATGGTTTTCTTTCCGACATGCCCGGCCAACTCCAATCGCTAAAAAATTACCTGCAGAATGGAAATACCAAACAAGTTGCGGACCAGGCGCACATGATCAAGGGCGCCGCCGCCGCCGTCAGCGCCGAAGCCATGCGCTGCATTGCCCTTAAAATGGAGATGGCGGCAGAGGCCGGTGATCTGACAACAGGTCGGGAGTGCATGGTCAATCTCGCCACCCAGTTCGACCTGTTACACAAAGCCATAGGAGCAACAAGCCTCGAATGCTGAGCCTTTTAAAAACTCCCTAGCCGCGTGGGATTAGTACCCCGTCAGCCACGGTTCCTCCGATAACTCCTATCCTTCCCATGACTTTGGCCGAAGAGTTGATTTGATGCTGGTTTTACTGAATAACCTGCATGACAAACGAAAGAGGAAACATGTTCGCCGAGATTAGTGGTTTAGATCGGGAGGAAATTAGAGCACTGGTGGCCGAGTGTCGCGACAAGCTTGAGCTTGTAGACATCGATCTTATGTCGTTGGGCAAAGGCCAGACCAGTGAGCTCAAGGAAGTCATCAACCGCGTATTTCGCGTCTTTCACAGCGTGAAGGCTGCCGCCGGCTATCTTCAGCACGAACCGTTGAAAGAACTGAGTCATATCACAGAGACGCTTCTGGACCGGGTTCGCGAGGGCGGCCTGCAACTTTCAAGCAACCATGTGGACGTGCTTCTGTCGGCTGCCGACCGGATGAGGCTCATGGTCGCAACCGATGAGCTGTCGACCGGCGTAGACTTCAGTCGCGAACGCCAGGCGCTGGCAGAAATTCTGCAACCCAGCGATAACTCGGTTGACGCCGAGATGGCTGAAGCCTCCAGTGAGCCGCCAGCAAGGAGGCTAGTACCGGCGCCAGTTGCGCCGCAACTGAAGGTCCTGATTGTTGAAGACGATTTTACTTCCCGGCTCACTTTGCAGAGCCTGCTGCCGGCCCACAGCGAATTCCACATAGCCGTCAATGGCATGGAAGCCGTAAAAGCCTTTACCGCCGCTAAACAGTCGGGAAAAGGCTACGACCTGATCTGCATGGACATAAATATGCCGGAGATGGACGGGCAAGCCGCCCTGAAATCCATTCGGGAGATCGAAGCCAAGGAAGGCATTTTCAGAGACCGGGTCAGGATCTTCATGACGACCTCCAAAGTGGATCTCAAAACGGTTCGGGCCTCGTTTGAAGACATCTGTGACGCCTACATTATTAAACCGGTCGACGGCAACGAATTACAAGCGCAACTGACAAGCTTCCAGCTGCTTCCGTCGGCTGGTTAAAACGCAAAGGGCGCGCCGCAAGCGTGCCTTCGGCTGGGCTGCCGCGTGGGTGGAAGCCCTCAATCCAGGCCACCGCCTGGTGGCCTCTCCCTTGCTGAGAAGTCCCCCGTGCCTCCTAGGCCTCTACAAACTCCGTCTTGTATTTGGCAGCCAGTGCTTGCGCCTTAGCTTTGAACGCCTCTGCGGTCGCTGCGTCAGGCTTTGGAGGCACTGTGGTTATGGTTGGCACCTCGACCCCCAGTTCCCTGAACATCCCCTCCTGCCCCGCCGGCGAACATATGCACAAGAGGCGTGCCGGCTGCGCAGAGTTGTTCCGGAACTGATGCGGAGCGTTGGCGGGAATCTGAATCACTTGTCCCGCTCGCAGCAAAACCTTCGCGCCGCGGAACGTCGCTTCAATTTCACCTTCCAGCACGGTAAAAGACTCTTCACAATCGTGCCGGTGGGCTGGCGGCCCGCCACCAGGCCGCACGTACATATCGATCAGCGAATAGCGCCCGGCCGTGTCCTCGCCGCTCACCAGAATGGTGTACGTGTTTCCGACCAGACTTAGATGGACTGCGCTGGCATCCTCCGCGGAAGCCAGTTTCATCTGGCGATTGAGATCATCAGCTGGAATATTCATTTACTTAGTCTCCTTTTTCAGAAGAAACGCGGCAACAATCATCATATAAAGCGCGGTTCCCCAGTGAATGTAAATCGGCGGCGCAAAGCCAAGATGCCGAAGTATGACCAGTCCATCGCCAAGCGGGATGAAAATCGCCAGGGCGAACACGATTGCGGTCGTGCGCCGGTCGCCCATCCAGAGGAACGTCAGGACTGCCACGCCTGAAAAAATGTCGCGAATCCCCTTGACCCACATAAAAGGAAAGGCGGCGGGATCGTGGATGGGAATCCCGTAGGCAGTTGAGGCGCCAACCGGGTTAAGTATGAAGTTGATGCCGATGCCGATGATTGCTGCCGGTATCACCAGAGTGCACCAAAACAGCAGCGAATTCCTTCTCAAGGTCGAACTTTGCGGGCTTGCAGTCATATTCATGTGTTTTCCTTTTTTCAGTGCTAGAAAATCTAGCAACGATAGAAAAGATGCGTGCAATTTACATAAGTTTCAGCCATCTGCAATTTTTTCCTAGCGCTGCTATAATTGCTACCAAATGGCATTGACGGTCGCAGCCAGCCGGCTTGCGGAACGGAAACTGCGTGACAATCAGGCCCGCAGGGCTCAAATCGTCAGTGCCGCGCGCCGCATTGCCGAGCTCGAAGGCTGGTCTAACGTAACCGTTCGGCGGCTGTCCGACGAAATTTCCTACAGCCAGCCTGTCTTGTACTCCCATTTCGCCAGCCGCGAAGAAATTCTCGCCGCGGTTGCTATCGAAGGTTTCCAGGAACTGGGCCTGGCGTTGGAGAAGGCTCGGAAACCGGCTAAACGTGCCAATGCCATCGAGTCGGTCGCCGCCGCCTATCTGCAGTTCGCCGCTTCTTCACCGGCACTGTACGAAGTGATGTTTTCGCTCGGGCTCAGCGTACCGTTCGATGACGCCGCTACTCCTCCGCAGATGCACTTCGCGTTTTCCCAACTCCTGGAGTTGTTTAACGTGCACGGCTCGAAGTCGGCGGTACTCTCGGAACTGTTTTGGGGGAGCCTTCACGGTATAGCCGAGCTCACCAGAACCAGGCGCTTTCCGCCCAGCCGTCAGAAACAGCGCATCGCGACGCTGGTCGAGCTCTTCACTTTCAAAAGCTGAGTAGCACAACTTCATGGCCCGCTACAAGAGTAGAATCGAGCATTGACAAGTGGCCTGGCGCCGGCGCGCCCTGAACCCAGGTCTCTTGCACCCAACCGCATGGCTCCCTCATAGGTCGCTCGACAACGCGGGTTGAACTAAACCGCTTCGCGG
>PLRJ01000022.1 GCA_003163855.1 Bryobacterales bacterium
GTGTAAAAAGTGGTCACAAGGCTTCCTCGAACGGAAGGGGCTTGGGATTCAGGGGATTTGGGAGGTCTTCCATGTCGAGGGCAAAGCGGCCGAATCGGCGGATGTGTTCGCGGGTATAGGGGCTTGTGCAGGCCACCAGAGCAGGCGTGACCGCGTGCCCATCCTGTGCCATGTCGGCCAGCACCTCGGTTAGATCGGCGACATTTGAGAGCATGACCGCGTTGGCGACGAGACTGGCGTATTTCAATTGCTTCTCCTGTTCAACAGGATCGCCGCTTTTGATCACCGGGCCTCCGAAGCATATCCAGTCCAAGAAGTCGTTGTATGCCTCGATTTTTGTGGTCTCGGAGCGGATCACCCGGCGAATTTCGGCGTTCGAGATGAAGCGGAGAAGGAACAGTGTGCGCTCGACTCTGCCGAGTTCGCGAAACGCGCGGTAGAGCAGGCTTTTCCGATTGTANNCGACAGCACTACCTGGATCATGTCGCGCGCGTGCATGGCGATCAAATTCCAGTCAATTTCGTCACCGAACAGCGTGTCGATATGCTGGTAACGGATCGATTTGCTCGGGCGATAGAAGGCGGCATCACTCAGGCCGCGCATCCGCGGCATCAATTTGATGCCCACAAGCCGGCAAAATCCGAAGACCGGCTCACTCTGACCCTGGGTATCGGCGTGAAGCGTGTCCGGCTGAATATTCGAACGGTTCTTCATCAGCGCATCAAGAATATGAACCGCCTCCCAGACGCCGCAGGAGATAAAGCTGGTGAACAAGGCAATATAGGTATCGGCAATGTGGTGGTAGGCAATGCCGCCATATCCACCGTAGCGGATGTGCCGGGAGCCAAGGAGATTATTCTCGCGGAGTTTCACATGCGTGCCGTCGGCGATCGCTGTCCGGCCAGTTCCCCAATGCCGCGGCAACGGAAAGCGGACGTATTGGTTGATGACATCGACCATTGCCGCCTCCAGCTTCTCGGCATTGACGTGCTGCGCGTTGATCCGACGCAGCACTTGAGCCGTTGCGATTTCAGGGGCATGGCGGGCCGTCTGGCTTGGCCCGAGATTGCAGCCATAGCCGAATACCGTGAAGAGATAACGTTGTATTGCATTGGGGAGTTTTGGATCAGCCCCAGAAGGCGGCCCAAAATGGCGGGTGTAGCCTGCCCAATGTTCCGTATGTTTGAGAATATCGAGGAGGTGCCGTTCCTTCATCCTGGATCGGATTTCCTGATCAAACTCGGGAAGCCCTTTGGGTTGGGGGGTTGTCGCCAGTTGTTTGAGGTGAGGGACACCATCTTCGTCGATGTTCAATTCGCTGTTGCTGGGGAACCCCGCATCAACCTGGTCAGCAAGGGCCATCAGCTCGGCCTTCAGCGAGGCCGCAAAATCCCGGCCGTCCTCTGGTATCCCGAGCGCAGCGCAATATGCGGCCAGCCGGGGTTCACATTCCGACCAGGGCAGGAGCTGGGCGCGATAATCGGCGAACTCTTCCGCGCCCAGAACGTAGAGATCGCCGGACTGCAAGGCGTCGCACAGATGAACGAAGACACAAACCTCAAGGGCTCGTCTATCAAAAGCGACAGGATCAGATCGGCGCTTGGTGACGAAGCTTTGCCATCGTTTCGAGGCGAAACCCAGATCGACTTTATCCAGAATTTCATCGCGGCGTGTATTGCGATGGCTGTTGACCACGGCGATTGCGTCAAAAAGACTGCGATCTTGCGTTGCCGGTTGGATATCCAGAAGGTCAATCAGCCGAAACAACAAGCTGCGGTGCCTGGCATGAATCGGCCAGAGCAAAGGCAGGTCATTATCGCTGTGCCAGGCAGACACGGTTTGGCATTGCTCGGCCAAAGCATCGACTCCACCGTGCTCCGAGAGGAGCTGTCGCACCTGTCGGCCGAAGCTGTCGTCAGTTTCCTGAGTTTGCGCGGTTTGCAGAACCTGACCCAGGATCCCGATCAGCGTCTCCTCAATGCCACGGTGCTTGTCGTGCAATGCGATCAGTTGCTCCTTGGCCGCGGACTGGGTTTTGCGCACGCGCCGCAACATCATCTGGACCAGTTCATCATGGCAACGCATGCGGGCTTGGCGCAAAAGAGCCAGCAAAAGCGTATATCGTTTTCCGCGCTGAACGATATCCCGCAGGTCGCCCACATCGAGCGCAGCGGCTTCGGCAGCAAACTGGCGGAGTTTCGTGTGGGCGACGCCCTGCAGCAGCGCTTCAGGTTCGAGCAGATTAACCAGCCAATCGAGCCGCTCGATCCACAAACGGATTGTTGTGGGCGAGGCTGGCCCTGGCGCCTGCTTCAGGCGGTTGAATCCCGTCGTTATGCTATTGGCCGGTTTGGCCAGCAGAGCATCCAACGCCACGGCCTGTTCCGTCGTGATGAGCGCGGCAATTCGCCTATATATACGCGCGTGAACTCTCGAACGCAGCCGGTTTACGAGGCGATCCAGGGTGCTGAACGCCGGCAAATCAATTGCAGCGGCCTGCAATGTTTCAACCGCTCGGTTTATCAAATCGGCCGGATCACTCATGGTTTCAGCAGTTTCAAGGGTGACCCTGGTGACCAGTTCCTCGGCCTCCTCGTCATAAGCCTTGACGGAAAGATAAGTACGAATCGCTGCTTGATATCGGTAAAGCGATTTGTTCCGATGCGCCCCGTCCGGCCAATCCGTTGCGGTCAGATCAAGCTGCGCCGCCACGTGCGCGGCGGTATCGGAGCGAATTTCGTCGGGCGCCGGAAAATATCCGGCGTCCTGTCGAATTTTGAGCAGAACCGCCAGCAGGAGGCGCCGCGATTCGCCGCGCGCATTGGCGCGAACGAAAACTAGATCAGCTTCGGTGAGGGTATATCTGGCATGAAGTTCTTCTCTGGTCAGTCGCGTGTTGAGTCGGGGGTAGGCGGTACGATCAATGGCTGTCATAAGCTGTCCAGAAAAGGGTCTGCCGCGGCAGGTCGTTTGAGCGTTTGTTTTGAACGGGATAGGAGGTAGCTGTTCAGTGTCCGCAAAGGAATACCTTTCTGGACGGAAACGCCGGCTGGTCGGCCATCAGGGCGCCCGCACAGCGATATATCTTCGGGTCTCAACCGCCGAGCAGAAGCCAGACCTCCAATATGATGGACTCCGCGCCTACGCGGCACATGCCGGCCTCAACGTGGTTCAGGATTACTGCGACGTAGGTGTGTCAGGCCGGCGGGAGGGGCGACCCAAACTTAACGCCTTGATGACAGCGGTCAGAAACCGGGAAATTGACTGCGTTCTGGTTTGGAAGTTCGATCGCTTTGCCCGCAGCACCCGCCATCTGCTGGTGGCCCTGGAAGAATTCAATCATCTTGGCGTCCGCTTCATCAGCGTCCAGGATCAGATCGACACGGACAGCCCAATGGGGCGGGCGATGTTCACCATCATCGGTGCCATGGCAGAATTAGAGTCGGCGCTGATCAGCGAGCGCGTGACCGCCGGCATGAGGGCAGCAGAGTCGCGAGGAAAACATCTGGGGCGTCCGGCCATTCCACAACGCGTCATCAGAGAAATTCAGGACCTGGCGATAACCACCGACCTCACCATCCGTCAGATCCAGAGTAAAATTTCAGGACGCGCAAGCCGCGGATTTGTCGGCGAGGTCACCAAACGAACCCGCGACGCGCAGTCGGCGCCCGTGTAATCAAGTGATCGAATTTGAAATGGGGAATTCAATGAGAGGTCTTTCCGTGGATCAACCTTTGAGCGATGAAGAAATCGATCAATTATCAGATTTCCTTAAAGAGATTGGTCCATCCGCTTTAAACATGGAGGCCGTCGACGGTCTTTTTTGCGCGCTAATTTGCGGCCCAGAAGTGGTCCCGCCGAGCGAGTATCTGCCAGAAATCTGGGGAGAAGACTTCGTCTTTGATCATCAGGAAGACGTGGCTCTGATTATGGGCCTACTTATGCGCCATTGGAATACGATCGCTCGTACCCTCCAAGGAACGCTGAAGGAACCTGACGTATATATGCCGGTTTTATTTGTCAGCGATGACGGTGTGACGCGCGGCAATGACTGGGCGCAAGGTTTTATGCGCGGCGCCCTTATCCGGCCGATGTTTTGGCACGAACTTATCGAAAGCGAAGAGTATGGCGGATCAATTTTGCCGATGATGCTGCTTTCGCATGAGAACGATCCCGACCCTGCGATGCGGCCGCCCCCGGTGCCACCTGAAAAACGCGAAGATATTTTATTGGAGATGATCGCCGGCCTGACAAAAATCTATCGCCACTTTGAACCCCTTCGCAGCTCCAGGCCAAGCGGGCTCCCAACACCTCCGCATACGCAGCGTCGAACAGGGCCCAAAGTTGGCCGGAATGACCCTTGTCCATGCGGCAGC
>PLRJ01000020.1 GCA_003163855.1 Bryobacterales bacterium
GGCGCTTCGAAGTGCGGATCGAGGCGGCGATACGCGTTGACGCTGGCGTTGTAGACCAGACAGAGATCCAGGCCGGCGGTTAGGGTGCGGTCGATGAAATCCCACCCATACTGGCTCAGCATCTCGGGGCCTTTCGGATCCCACATCGGATTCTTGCCATCTTTGCTGACGGAGATGTTGGTGTGCATGCCGCTGCCGTTGACGCCAAATCCATTTGTCGGTTCGACTATTACCGCGAAGTTCATAGGTAACGCTCAGATCACCCGTCCGGTACAGGAGCATGTCGGCGTCTTTTTCCTGTAAACCCGGCCTCTCATATAGCCCACCCCAGGTGATGCTTCAGAAATAAATGGCGGGGTTTCTTCTGCGCTTCGTGGTATTCACCCATACGACCGGCGCTCAAGCCGTCCTTTACGTAGCATTACAGCGCAATTCAATCTTTTCCACCCAACTGCGAAAGCGCGGCTGAAGATGTTCAGATTGATGATTCACTGCTTCGTGGGCCGCTTTCAGGTGCGCCGCACGGGCTTCCGGGGATTGTCCGGAGAGCGCGAATTGCAATATGGCCCTGAAAACTGATCTATAGGATCCGTGGCCCCGCATCGTCGGATAACGTACAAGGATCTGCCACTCAGGCTGCTCAAGAAGCCGACTGAACATCTCTCCGCTCCGGCAAAGCGAGAACCATCGTTCAGCATCCTCACGCAGCGCTTTCAACGCGAGCTCGGCGGAGTCGAAGCAGGTCGGACCTGCAACTGCGGCGCGCATTGCCGGCATCAACCACATCTGAAGTTGGCACTCACCATACTTTGGTCGAAACTCCCCGCGACGGTTTCTTCTGCCGCCTTCGTGTTCAGCAATCTCCGGCCAGAATATCCCTAGACCAATACGAAACAAACCGGAGGGGTATCCATTCGCTCGCTTCTCGACTGGGTCCATGGGGATAAATGAAACGACCTCAACGGAGTTTCCGGTGGGACGGTGGGCGAGCCGATCACTGAATTCGACAAAGCCATTCGCGCGCAATTGCGGCCATAAGCATTCTCGAGCCGAGAGGACAGCGCGACCCGTTCCCTCAATCGGAATAGAGGGTAGTGTGTTTGGGCCCGTGGACCAATTCGCTCCAAAAAGCTGAGACTCCGGCGGGAGGATAGCAAACTCATCCTGCGGTATTGAGATCGAACCCAATATCCCCATGAGGAGGTCCCGGAGGCGGTAGGACTCAATCTCAACTTCGATTGCTGTTGTGAACGCAGGCGAGAAAATGTCTAACTTTGCTTGAGCTGAGGCATTGATTGCAGCAAGGCATGCACTCGCAGATATGGAATCCGGCGATTGGCTATGCAGTTCTAGCTTTAAGCTGGCTAAGAGGTCGCAAGCGTAGTAAGAGCCCGGCGCACCCGAGGCACCGAGACCGAGCGTCTCCGTCCCTCTAACTTGCGTTCCGTTCTCAGACATTGCGAGAACAACACTACCGAGGTCTTCGAACGCTGTGAACCATGGGGGGGCGTGTTCTTCCAGCAGGTAGATCGCCTCTTTGAGCACAACGGCCGTCGTACTACCGTCCGGGGCGACATAGAAGATGTCAGCCCTTTCGAAGCCATCGACCGGAGTTCTCTTCTTCAGGTTCACCCGGAATGAGCATTCGTACTCCTGCGGACGTGCAAGGCCGATCGAGTCCCTCTTTACCCGTCTGCCAAAGGTGCTTCCCCTAAGAAAGACTCCTAAGTTCAAAGCGAACGAAAACGTTGTGCATCCGACCCCATCCGCCAAGTGAGAATTGAACGACTGGAAGTTGACCACATCGACCAGTGGTCCCCGATATCGCCATGCGTTGCGGCCATCAAACTTGGAAAAACCCTGACGCCGAAGAACCGGCCATACTTCTGATCGTATGAGCTTGTTAACAACTTTGCTGTCCATCTCAGCAGGCAGCCCTATCCGTCGGCTCCGAGATCATTTTATAGGATTCGATCATTTCGTCCTCTCCTGCGACAGTGCCCGCCACAACGTACGGCGAATCACCTCAAGCTCATCGGCAACCTGCACTTTG
Source organism: Bryobacterales bacterium (assembly GCA_003163855.1). Taxonomy (GTDB): domain Bacteria; phylum Acidobacteriota; class Terriglobia; order Bryobacterales; family Bryobacteraceae; genus Bog-105. The sequence continues at coordinate 2,054 of PLRJ01000020.1, forward strand.
CTGTACTCCCCGGACAGCAGCAGCGCCCTCGCCTTCTTTAAGTCAGCCTCATTGAGCGCCTTGAGTCTACCGCCCACACGCCCTCGGCGACGGACGGCTTTCAGACCTGCCTTCACCCGTTGACGCAAATGTCGCGTTCAAACTCTGCAAGCGCGACGAAAATGTGAACCGTCAGCTTACCGCTCGGAGTCGTGGTGTCGATGTTTTCGGTGAGGGAATGGAGGTCCACGCCGCGCTCGTTGAGTATCGCTGTGGTGTCGATAAGCTGACGCAGAGACCGCGCTAAGCGATCCAGCTTCCATACAATCACGACATCGCCCTTTCGTGCAGTGTCAAGAAGCTTCATCAGTTCAGGTCGTTCCGTTTTGGACCCGGAGGCCTTCTCCTGATAGACGCGCGTTCACTTTGCGCGTGTAGGCGCGTCCAATTGTAGGTGGGTTTCTTAAGAGTTTGGAAAGCCAGGAGGCCACCTGGAAAGGTGGCCTGCTGGCAAGAATGCCCGCCCTACGCGGGTTGGTTAGAACTGGTTCCAGAGATATTGGTTGTAGATCTCGTGGTGGAATTGGATTTCAGGCGACTTTACGACTGTTCCCAGGAGGCGGGCGCAGCGGTCGGCTGAGCCTTTTTTCAGTTCGGCGTAGCGGCCTTTGACGTCGTCTCCGAAGAGCGTGGTGGTCCAGGCGGACTTACTGAAATCGGTGATGGCGTCGTAGATGTTATCGGGCAGGAAGCTTTTAGCGGCGCGCACGTTTTCCTTCTTCTCGCCTTCAATGCCGGTGCGGAAGGCCGAGTACAGCACCATATAGGGATTGGCGTCGGGACCGACTGAACGAATTTCGACACGCATGCTGCGTTCGTTGCCTATGGGCACGCGCACCATGGAACCGCGGTCGGTAGCGGAAGCTTTGATCTGGTTCGGCGCTTCGAAGTGCGGATCGAG
>PLRJ01000001.1 GCA_003163855.1 Bryobacterales bacterium
TGCAACATTCGATATTGGTCTGACGCTTTGAGTGCGGATCTTGGTAAAAGCAACGCCAAGGTCCTGATAAAATATGACCCGCGTGATCTTTCGCGGATTTTTGTGCGCCGGCCATCGGGCAGGTTCGTTGAGGCTCGTTATCGGAACCTGAGTTGGCCCGCGATCACGCTTTGGGAGCAAAAAGCTGCCGTAAGGCACCTCCGTGCGCAGGGACGCAATGAGATTGACGAGGGGATGATTTTCAACGCGACGATCCGTCAGCGCGAGATCGAAGACGAGGCGGTGAGGCAGACCGCTGCAGTGCGCCGCCGACGGGAGCGGCGCCCCAAATCGTTGATCGACAACCAGGAGACAAGATCGTTACGGGGCATCGATTCCCGCACTGCTTCTGGCCTTGATGAGGGTTCGGAGACTTGGCGTGAGCGATAGCACTTCACACTTAACGGCGGCGGCCGCGGAGTTTCTCTCCAGACCCAACGAATTACGCATCCGCGCCATTCTTGCCGAACGATGGATTCAGTACCCGCGGGCTGGGGAGGTCCTTCTGGTTCTAAACCGGCTATTGGATCACCCTCGCACGACTCGGATGCCCAGTATTGCGATTTATGGCGACAGCGGCATGGGAAAAACGATGATCATGGAGAAGTTCCGCCGTGATCATCCTCCGGAATTTGACCCGGGTGCCAACGTTGAGCGGACCCGCGTCTTGGCCTTGCAGATGGCCGGGAAGCCGGGAGAACGTAGGCTCTATGCCCAGATCATTGCAGCACTCGGCGCGCCGTTAAACCCGAGAGCAACGGTCGTTGAGCTTGAACAGGTGACACTTCGGCTGATGCGCGCCGTCGATGTTCATATTCTGCTGCTGGACGAAATCCACAACATTCTGGCAGGAACCTTCAGGGAGCAACGGATTGTTCTCAACACACTACGCTATCTCAGCAATGAATTGAAGATTTCCCTTGTATGCTTTGGTGTCGCGGAAGCGAGGGAGGCGATCAGTGGAGATGTACAGCTGGCGCGGCGCTTTGATGAGTATCCTCTTCCACGTTGGTCAGCGGAAGAAAGTTTTGAACAATTGATCCTTGCCATTATCCGCAACCTGCCTCTTCGGCAGCCGACTGTCCTGTCCGCTCGGGCGGTCCGGCGCATTCTACAGGTGACTGGTGGAATTACCGCCAGGGTATTCCGATTACTCAACGAATTGGCGATTGAAGCCATAGAAACGGGCGCCGAACGGATCACGGATGAGGCCGTCGAACACTGGCATCCGACGGTTGACCGTGAAGCGGCATTCGCATGATCTCCCGTCATGTGGCCGTGAGGCCCTTACCTGTCATTCTGCCAGCCTTGCGCGATGAACTTTTGTCGTCGTGGATCCAACGCCACGCCGAATACTATGGCGTCAGCGGAGGCAGAATGTTGCGCTACCTCGGGTCGGAGGCATTATCTTTGCGCCATCTCGATTTTGAGCTGACCCGAGGCGAACTGCATCAGCTCTGCCTTATGTTCAGATGTAGTCATGTGACCATCCGTAAGATGACTCAGGTGCAGATGGGGGCGTGTCGCAAGGCGGGTTTGATCGCCACATCACGTCCAATGCAGGTTTGCGGGCGCTGTTCTTCCCGCCATAACACCACCCAACCGACCCGTGGGGCACGCCTGCGCAGCTGGATGGAAGGATGGCGCGTGGCGTGTCCGGTATGCCAGGCCCCTCTTGAGGATGTTAGACCGTGCGACTTGTTGACCAAGGTGAGTGCCACCGAGCCTTTGCTCATCGGTGCGGCGGACAACGCCAGGCATGGAGAACTTCTTATGGATCGGAATCTGAGCAAGCCTCGTCAGGTCAGCCAACCATTAATCGAACTTATGCGGATTCTGCTTTTGCCTCGATCACCGGTCCCGGGATATCGGCATTTTCCAACTACGATCCCAAGGCTGCTGAATGTCGTCGTTCCCGGCTTCGACCGGTACCTCCATGACCACCATCCAGATTTTCACCGGCCCGCCACCCTATTACTGACCATGAGTATCCGAATTCCGGTTCTGGCTGGGGTTTTCATGGTGGCCACCCAACCTAGCTATTGGGCGGAGCGACTACTCAGTACTGCGGATAGATGCGACTGGAAGCGCCTCGTGGCCTGCTTCAGAACTCTGGCTACGTCTGGATCGCAGATCTCCAGAAAGCCCGAAATCGCCCTCGCTTGTAAAGTGCAGAACTGGGGAGCAGTGAGCGGGATTTCTTAATAATTGCAGCATAAATGAGAAATTTTGCGGAAATGATTCTCAACATTAAATACAATAACTGGTCGGATTAACGAAATTCGCAGCTTTAAATGCAACTCGACACCCACGCTGGCAGCTCGCAATGGCGCATCGGCCAGCCGGTCAGGCGGTGCGAGCGCTTGCCTGGCTTGGACCGGAGCACGCCGAGGCGGCCCTGCATACCTTGAAGCGGATGTCCGTCGTCGAATGATTTGAGACAGATTGTGCTTTGAATTAGCGGCGTATTCGGCTCATCTGTTGTGTTGAGATTAAGCGGCTTTTTTGCTGTGAAGCAAGCGTCGGTTTTGGATAGTTTGCTGTTTTATTTTTTCGCGCTGCAGGAGAATTGTCTGCCCCCTTCCGAAGTATACGTCGGCTGGCGTGAGGTTCTTCAGGCTCTCGTGATATCGCTGGTGATTATAATAGGCGATGAAGGTCTCGATTTGATTTTCAAGATCGCCCGGAAGAAAGTAATTTTCGAGGAGGATACGGTTCTTCAAGGTCTGATGCCAGCGCTCAATCTTTCCTTGTGTCTGTGGGTGGCAGGGTGCGCCATGGATGTGTTCGATCTTTTGTTTATTCAGCCATTCTGCGAGATCGCTGGCAACATAGCTGGGGCCATTATCGGATAGCAGCCGCGGTTTATGCCGCACATGTGCCTGGGCACAGCCCGAGGCGGCCAGGGCCAGCCTCAGCGTATCGGTGACATCATCGACGCGCATCGATGTACACAGCTTCCAGGCGATGATGTAGCGGGAGAAGTCATCGAGGATCGTGGATAGATAAAACCACCCCCAGCCGATCACCTTCAAATAGGTGAAATCGGTTTGCCAGAGCTGATTGGGGGCGGTGGTTTTGGTGTGGAATTCGTCGCCGGCTTTGATCACGATGAAGGCCGGACTGGTGATCAGGTCATGGGCTTTGAGCAGCCGGTAGACGGAGGCTTCGGAGACGAAGTAACCTTCAGTATCGGTGAAGTTGACGGCAAGCTCGCGCGGGCTGAGTTCTGGTTTATCAAGTGCCATATTGATGATTTTGACACGGATATCGTCGCTGATGCGGTTCCAGACACGGTCCGGCCGGGACGGCCGGTCAGCCAGAGCTTCCGGGCCGCCGGAAAGGTAAAGATCATACCACCGGTAGAATGTCGGCCGCGAGACGCCGATCTGCACCAGGGTACGGCTGACCGGCAGATGGGATTGCTCAACAATTTTGATGATTTCCAGTTTCTCTTGGGCAGGGTATCTCATTCCTGGCCGTCCCCAACCCCGATCATGCTTTTTTTGAGCAATCGGAGCTCAAGTGCTTGCTCGGCCACAACCTCCTTCAGGGCGCTGGCCTCGCGGCGCAGGTCTTTTACCTCATCGGATGTCGCAGCCCGCGCCGTGTCACCGGCCAGGCGGCGTTTGCCGGCCTCGAGGAATTCCTTTGACCAGGAATAATACATACTTTCAGCAATGCCCTCGCGCCGGCACAGCTCGGCGATGCTCTGCTCGCCCCGCAGCCCATCCAGCACAATGCGGATCTTCTCCTCGGCCGAATAGAGCCTGCGGGTCGCGCGCCGAATGTCTTTCACCAGCCTCTCAGAGGACGGCTTCGGGTTCAAGGATTTCTGGCTCATCTGCATTCCTTCGTCGTCACGATGAGCCAGAAATCCTCCGTTATTCAATAGGCTAAATCTGTCTCACAGGTCCTGACGGGGGACAGCTTTGGGCTTTCGCCGACTGCTGTCTGACATTACCGAGGAACCTATACCAATCCGCAAGATAATGCGACGGTATCACAGTTTTTACGATCGCGTTATCGCTGCGGTGCCCCCCGGGGTCGAATTTTAACTATACGGATTTATGACCGCCAAAAATTCATGAAAATCAGCCGTGGCGCACGCTTTATTCGTGCAGGCGGCTCAGGTTTCTTCAGAAAACAACAACTTCGCTGACTGCTGGGTCACGCGGTCTTAAGACAGAACAGATTTTCATGAGCTCCTGGGCGTTTTCGACAGCTTTCACCCTGCCCGGGCATAAAATGTGTGAATTGCAGGTCGTGCCCTATGCCTGCGTTCGTCGTTTCGCGCCGGAACTGATCAAGGCCGGTGAGGAGGAGTTCAAACGCCAGAACAGGTTTTGGGCTGCGCCCTTGAAGAGCTGGGGGGTGCTCAAAAATCAATTCGCGCTAGCGTGCTCGTTATACGCTGATATGCCACCAAGATCCGACGACCTGAGGCCTTACTGGGCCGTTATATTCGATTGAGGGCTCTGGTGCAAATTTTTCACGGTCGATAATATGGGTCTGATGACTGCAAAGGATTGCTGAAATGGCGAAATCTCCGGTCGGCCTTTATGAGCTATTCAAAGGACGGCACTTTGAACGCGAGATTATCGTCCTCTGCGTGCGGTGGTATCTTCGCTTCAAGCTGAGCTTTCGGGATCTGGTCGAGATGATGGCCGAGCGTGGCTTGTC
>PLRJ01000121.1 GCA_003163855.1 Bryobacterales bacterium
CCCAAATTTCATTTGGGAACGTCCCTTACTCCTCGTGAAACTTCGTTTCGCGCTAACTTACCGTCGTCGTCCGCAGGACTCTAGGCGCCGACTTCCTTGCGCGCCTCTTCCGCCAGCGCGGTGGAGAGGTAACGCTCGCCGGTGCTGCAGCCGATGGTCACGATCAGCTTCCCCTTGTTTTCGGGGCGCTTCGCCACCTGGATCGCGGCAAAAACATTCGCGCCGGTCGAGATACCCACCAGCAGCCCTTCTTCCTTGGCCAGACGGCGCGCCGTAATCAGCGAATCCTCGTTGCTCACCGTGATCACCTCATCGACAATCTTCAGGTGCAGGTTTGCCGGCACGAACCCCGCGCCGATGCCCTGGATCTTGTGCGGCCCGGGCTTGCCCCCGGAGAGCACCGGCGAGGCGGTGGGCTCGACCGCCACCATCCGCACCGAGGGCTTGCGGGCTTTCAGCACCTGGCCGATCCCGCTGATCGTGCCGCCGGTGCCAACCCCGGCCACCACCGCGTCCACCAGACCGTCCGTATCGTTCCAGATCTCCTCCGCGGTGGTGGCGCGGTGAATCGCCGGATTGGCCGGATTGTTGAATTGCTGGGGTTGATAGTAGTGTTCGGGATCAGAGGCGCGAATCTCCTCCGCCTTGGCAATGGCGCCCTTCATACCTTTGGCACCCTCGGTGAGAACCAGATTGGCGCCAAGCACCTTAAGCACCTTGCGCCGTTCAAGCGACATAGTCTCGGGCATTGTTAGTGTAATGGGATAGCCGCGAGCGGCCGCCACGAACGCCAAAGCGATGCCGGTATTGCCGCTGGTAGGCTCTACAATTTCCTTGCCCGGCGTCAAGTGGCCTTTTTCCTCCGCATCCCAGATCATCGCCGCACCGATGCGGCACTTCACCGAATAAGCCGGATTACGGCCCTCGATTTTGGCCAGCACAGTCGCTTTTGAGCCGTTTATTACCCGGTTCAACTTCACCAGCGGCGTGCGGCCAATGCTAAATGAATTATCTTGATAAACCACGTTGTTTCCTCAGATCTCCCAATTGGGTACGTAATGTGTGTGTTTCGATTGCCAGTCGCGCGCCAGTTCTCCGAAACTGGTTTTATCCAGCACTTCGGAGACAGCGTCGTCAACTCGCTGCCAGATGCTGCCGAATGGATCTTCCTTGTGATTGCGGCCGGAGTTCTTCATGCTTTCGACAGCGCGTAGAACTTCACCCACGGTAATGGCATCGGGGCGCCGCGCCAGCAAATAGCCGCCTTCCGCTCCGCGCCTTGAATCGACAAAGCCGTTCTGCTTCAAACCGGCGAGGATCAACTCCAGGAACTTCTGCGGAATTTTCTGCCGGCGTGCGATTTCGGCGATTTTGACGGGTGTCATCTGCGCTCCGCCCGGCGAGGCCATGTACTGCGCCGCCAAGTCAAATACAGCTTTTAAGGCGTATTCGCTCTTCACGGAGATGTTCATCTTGTTCCACCCACCATTCTAGTCTGGTCGTCTTTCTTATCCTGATCGGAATTGTAGAGTATGCCACGGCGCAAGGGCTCAGTACAAACTGGCGTATAACAGAAAGGGGCAATCCCCACCATTTTTCAGAACACGCGCAAAACGGTCGCGGTGTCAGCCGCTCCGCCGAAAGGGCTAGCGAGTTCCTTTCTTCCCTGGCGGCGCGCAGCCGCGCCCTTTGCGCTAGAGGATTCATAAACTTTGGCGAGACAGCTTTTCGGAACAGATGGCATTCGTGGGGTGGCCGGTGAGCCTCCCATGGATGCAAGAACGGCACACGCGCTGGGTGTGGCACTCGGGGAGTGGGCTGTAGGAACCACTCCGGCGAAAGATGGCGGCGAACCTGAAGTTGTCATTGGCATGGACACGCGCCAGAGCGGTCCCTGGCTTGCCGAGCAAGTGGCGGGCGGTTTAGCGCATTCAGGAGTGAAAGCGCGATTTGCAGGCGTAATCACAACTCCAGGGATAGCTTATTTGACACGCACGGGAGCATTCGTTGCGGGCGTGATGATATCGGCTTCACACAATCCATATCAGGACAATGGTTTGAAAGTCATCAGCCATTCTGGCTACAAGCTGGCTGATGATGTTGAGTTGCAGCTGGAATCGCTGATGGAGGCATGGCTGGCAACCGGCGCGGCGGCTGTACCAAAGCAGTTGTCGGCTGATGCGGAGTTGGATAATCTTTACACCGACTATCTGGCAGGAACAGTAAGCGGACAGTTTCCAATGAAGTTGGTGATTGATTGCGCCAACGGCGCCGCCACTGAAGTTGCGCCGCGGCTATTCGAAAGGCTGGGATGCGAAGTCGATTGGATCGGTTGCACTCCAAACGGCTGCAATATCAATCTGAATTCCGGGTCGCTGTATTTGGATAATCTTCGAAAACGCGTGCTGGAGACAGGCGCCGACTTCGGCATCGCGTTTGATGGCGACGCGGATCGTGCATTGTTTGTAGCGGGTAACGGGCAGATTATAGACGGCGACGCGGTGCTGTTTCTAGCAGGAACGCACATGAAGAAGGCGGGGAAACTTTCCGGCGATGTGGTGGTTGCGACGGTGATGTCGAACCTGGGTCTGCAGAAGGCGCTGAACGCGCACGGAATAGAGATGCTACGAACGCCGGTGGGCGACAAATACGTGCTGGAGGAGATGTTAAAGCGCGGCGCGGCGCTGGGCGGTGAGCAGTCGGGGCATGTGATTTTTCTGCAGCATGCAACTACCGGCGATGGTTTATTAACAGCGATTCAGGTGTTGAAAATTGTGCGCGATGCGGGCGCAACACTAGCGTGGCTGGTGAGTGAGATTAAGAACTATCCGCAGAAGCTGGTGAATATTCGCGTGAAGACCAGGCGGCCGATGGCGGATTTGGCCAGCGTGCAATCGGAGATAAAGGCGGCGGAGCAGGAGTTTAACGGCAGCGGCCGGGTGGTGGTTCGCTTCTCCGGGACGGAACCGCTGGCGCGCGTCATGATTGAAGCGAAAACCGATGAAGCGGTGACGAAGTGGACCACGCGAATTGCGGACGCAATTCGTGCTGAATTAGGATCGGCGGATTAGCCTTCGCGCATGGTAAACTTCGTAGGCTGAATTGTTTCCTCCCCCGCTGCCGTCCATGCAGATTNNGCGGCGGTCGGCAAAGCGGTGGCTGCGCATACGCTGAAGGTGAAACTGGTTCGCAGCAAGCTGGTGGTGGAAGTGCGCGACGGCATCTGGCAGAGGCAGCTTTTCCCGTTGAGCGGGCAAATATTGGAGCGTTTGCGCAAAGTGACGGGGAGCGATGTCATCGCCGACATTGAATTTCGCATTGGTATTGAACGACGTGAACCGCAACGGGCTGGGACCGCGCGCTCTCCGATGTTTGCCGAGATTGATCCGGCTGACGACGCCGAACAGATACAGGACCATGTGCTAAAGAAGTTATATCTACTGTCGCGCAAGAAGGCCACTGCTTGAATCTGTCTGAAAAAGAGGTCCGCTATGTTGCCGACCTGGCGAATCTGGAACTTACCAGCGAAGAAGTCCACCGTATGAGCCAGGATCTTGGCCATATCTTGACTTACATTGAAGAGCTGAATCAGCTTGATACCAAAGACGTGGAGCCGATGGCCCAGGTGTTGTTCGATTCCGGCGAAACAGCTACGCTGCGCGAGGATGTGGTGCGGCCGCCGTTATCGAATGCGGACGCCCTGGCGAACGCGGCGTCAAGCGGCGCTGGTTATTTCAAGGTGCCTAAGGTGATTGAGCGATGATGGACGTCGCAGGGCTGACCATTTCGTCTATTCGCGCGGGACTGAAAGCGAAGAAGTTTTCAGCTAAGGAAATTGCGACGGATGCTTTGGCATTCGCGCATTCCGAGAACCCCAAGACCAACGCTTATCTGACATTTGCGCCGGAACGTGCTTTGCAGGCTGCGGCGAAGATAGATGAAGCAGTAGCAGCGGGCGCGGAATTGCCGACGCTGGCGGGCGTGCCGCTTGGAGTGAAAGACGTTATTGTCACGCGCGGAATAAGAACGACGTGCGGCTCCCGAATGCTTGACAAGTACGTTCCACCGTATGACGCCACCGCGGTGACGCGACTGGAAGAGGCGGGCGCGATGATCGTAGGCAAGTTGAATTGCGATGAGTTCGCGATGGGCTCGTCGAACGAGAACTCAGCGTATGGCCCAGTGCGGAATCCGCGCGCGCTGGATCGCGTGCCGGGCGGATCGAGCGGTGGTTCGGCGGCGGCGGTGGCGCAGGGAACGGCGGTGGTGGCGTTGGGCTCCGATACGGGCGGCTCGATTCGGCAGCCGGCGAGTTTCTGCGGCGTGGTCGGCGTTACACCTACGTACGGCAGAGTTTCGCGTTATGGTTTGGTAGCGTTTGCGAGTTCGCTCGACCATATTGGACCGTTTGCACGCAACGTGGAAGATGCGGCCACTGTGCTGAAGGCGATGGCCGGGCGTGACCAGATGGATTCCACATCGGCCTTTGCGCCTGTCGCCGATTACGATGTGGCGATGAAGCAGCCGGTTAAAGGCTTGAAGATCGGCCTGCCCAAAGAATATTTCGACGGGTTGAATGCTGAAACCGGCGATGTGATTCATACGGCGGTGGACGAGTTGCGCAAGCGGGGCTGCGAGGTGCATGACATCAGCCTGCCTAATACGAAATACGCGTTGTCGTGTTACTACATCATTGCGACGGCGGAAGCGAGTTCGAACCTTGCTCGCTATGACGGCGTGCGCTACACCATTCGCAAACACGGCGACACATTGGCCGAGATGTATCGGGACACGCGCGGTGCCGGGTTCGGGGCGGAAGTGAAACGGCGCATCATGCTTGGCACTTATGTGCTGAGTGCCGGTTATTACGATGCGTTCTATCGCAAGGCGCAGCAGGTGCGGACGTTGATCGCCAAAGATTTCAGCGAGGCATTCAAGCAGGTGGACGCTATTCTTGCGCCAGTGTCGCCGTTTCCGGCTTTCAAGATCGGCGAAAAGATGGACGATCCGTTGGCCATGTATCTGTCCGACGTTTATACCCTGACGGGCGATCTGTCGGGTGTTCCGTGCATGTCGGTTCCGTGCGGGCTATCGCCGGAAGGTTTGCCGGTGGGCCTGCAGATTTTCGCGCGGCACTTCGAGGAAGCTACCATGTTCCGCGTTGCCTACAACTACGAACAAGCCACGCTGGCGTGACGCGGGTTGGTCCAGCCGGTTGGTCTTACAAAGACTGGTGGGGCATTGTTTATCCGGCTAAGAAACCGGGCGGGTTTCATGAAGCGACGTTTTTGGCGCGCTACTTCGATACGGTGGAGATCAACGTTTCGTTCTATCGTCCGTTGGTAGCGAAGACTTCGGCGGCGTGGGTAGAACGGGTGCGCAGCAACTCTGACTTTCGTTTTACTGCGAAGCTGTGGCGCGGCTTNNCGTCTGGGAGCTTTGCTGCTGCAGTTTCCGTGGTCGTTTCGGAATACAGATGAGAATCGCGATTATGTTGCGCAGCTGGCGGATCAGTTCGCGGAGATGCCGCTGGTGTTGGAAGTAAGGCATGGCAGTTGGAGCGAAGCGGGCACGCTCGATTTTCTCGAACAGCGCAACATTGGGCTGTGCAATATCGATCAGCCTTTGTTCAAGCGTTCGGTTGCGCCGAGTGCGCTGACGACTTCGGCGGTGGGTTACGTCCGGCTGCATGGCCGCAACTACAAAAGCTGGTTTACGGAAAACAAGTTTGCGGGCGAACGCTATAACTATCTTTATTCGGTTGAGGAGTTGGAACCGTGGCTCGATCGAATCAAGACGGTAGAGCAGAGCGCGCAGGATACCTATGTTGTGACGAACAATCACTATCTTGGGAAAGCAGTGGTGAATGCGTTTGAGATGCTGGCGATTTTGCGTGCGCAGCCGCTGCCGATGCCGCCGCAGTTGCTGGAACGTTATCCGGAACTGAAGCCTTTTGCGGAGGAAGAGCGGAAGACGCCGGAGCAATCAAGTTTCGATCTGAGCTGATTTCAAAACATCGGCCATGCTGGTGGACTTCCAATAGCGGTTGAAGTTCTCCATGTTCATGAAAGTACGCGGCAGCATGCGGTCCACGTAAACTGTACCGAACAGATGGTCAATTTCGTGCTGAAGGATGCGGGCGTACCAGCCGGACGCGTTGATTACGCGCGGAACACCGGCGTGATCGAGGCAGTCCACGCGCACGCGGCGGGCCCTTGCCACGACGCCGGTAAAACCTGGCAGGCTTAAACAGCCTTCAAAGAACGAGACGTTTTCGCCTGGATCGAGTGTGATCTTCGGATTGATTAAGACGTGAAACGGGACCGGCTTGCGTTCGCGTTCCTTCAGAAACTCGGGCGGCGCGTCACGAAAGTTCTCGGCGCGGTCTTCGATGACCGCCAGTTGCATAGACAGGCCGACTTGCGGAGCGGCCAAGCCGACGCCGGGCGCGTCGTACATGGTCTCGCGCATCCACTCAATCAGGTCTTGAATTTCTTTGCCTTTGATTTCGCCGGGTTTCAGCTCGCGCCCGCGCTGGCGCAGAACAGCTTCACCAAGCTGCACAATTTTCAGTCGCATAGCGGTTTCGTCGTACACTCGTCGGTTGGCATGTCCACAGACCAAACTAGCCCACCCGTATCCGAAAGTACAAAAGAAGCTGCCACCGTGGCGCTGCCTGAGCCTGAGCCCCGCTGGGCGGCGGTACTCACCATTCTTATTATTGGCGGACTCTACTGGTGCATTCCCGACCGCTTAACACCGGGGCCGGATTGGCTTCTTCTGGTGGTTGTGGCGGCGCTGTTAGTGCCGACTGTCATCAGTCATCGCGCTGGATTGGCCAAGGCGAATCATATTTTAGGCTTCGCCATCAGCGTGATCATTACGCTGGCCGTCTGCTGGTCGCTGGCGACGCTTATTATGGGCCTTCCCACGAAGAAAGAAGGGCCGGTTGACTTACTGCGGGCGGCAGGAGCACTGTGGGTTTGCAACATTCTGGTGTTTGCCACGTGGTACTGGCGGTTGGACGCGGGCGGCCCGACTGAGCGCGATGTGCGCAAGTTCCACACTGACGGCGCGTTTCTATTTCCGCAGATGACGCTGCCCAAGGAGTTCAAATCGATCAAACGCGGCTGGAAACCGGGGTTTATCGATTACCTGTTTCTGGCGTTCAATACGAGCACCGCGTTTTCGCCGACGGACGTGCCGGTGCTGTCGCGCTGGGCCAAGGTGCTGATGATGATTCAGAGCGGGATCTCACTGGGCACCATCGCGATTTTGGCGGCGCGGGCTATCAATATTCTTTAGCGAGTTACCAGTTCTGGACCTGATGTGAGTAACTTCCCGGTCACAAGCTTTTTGCCGCGCTTTCGGGCTTGCAGGCGGTCCATATAGACGTAGATGACGGGTGTTATGTAGAGGGTTAGGAGTTGGGAGACGACGAGTCCTCCGACAACCGCCAGTCCCAGCGGCCGCCTGGCTTCCCCGCCCGCTCCGCCTCCAAACGCGATCGGCAAGGTGCCGAGTAACGCCGACATGGTGGTCATCATGATGGGGCGGAAGCGCTGCATGCAGCCTTCAAAAATGGCTTCTTCAGGCGATTTGCCGTCTTTGCGCTGCAGCTCCAAGGCGAAATCGATCATCATGATGGCGTTCTTCTTGACGATACCGATGAGCAGGATGATGCCGACGAACGAGTAGAGGTTCAGATCCTCGCCGAACAGCAGCAGCGTGAGCAAGGCTCCGAGGCCGGCCGAAGGCAGACCGGAGAGGATGGTGACGGGATGAATGAAGCTCTCATATAAGACGCCGAGCACCAGGTAGATAACCAGCACCGCGATCACGAGCAGGACGCCTAAACCTTTAAGCGAATCCTGAAACGCGGCCGCAGTGCCCTGGTAGCTGAAGCTGAGGGTTGCGGGCATGCCGATTTCAGCCGCGGCGTTGTCGATTTTGGAAGTGACCTGGCTCAAGGAAACGCCGGGCCGCAGATTGAACTGGAAGTTGACGGCGGGCAATTGGCCGATGTGGCTGACGCTGAGCGGGGCCACGGTTTGTTCCAGGTTGCTGACGGCCGAGAGCGGCACCATTTTGCCGGAACTGGAGCGCAGATACAGATCCATTAGGGCCTGCGGATTGCGCTGGTATTCGGGCAGCACTTCGAGGATGACGTCGTACTGATCGGACGCGGCGGTGATGGTGGTGACGCGGCGATTGCCATAGGCATCGTAGAGCGTGTTGGCGATGGCGTCGGGCCCGATGCCAAGCGCGAGAGCCTTATTGCGGTCGATGTGGACGTCAAGGCGCGGGCTGCTGAGCCGCAAGTCGCTGAAGATGTCCGTTAGTTCGGGAATGGTGCGCAGCTTTTGTTCTAAGATGGGCGCCCATTTGAAGAGTTCGTTGGTATCGGCATCCTGTAGCGCCAGCGAGTACTGGCTGCGGCCTTCATTCTGGCCGAGGGTAATCAACGGCGGCACCTGCAGGAACACCATCAAGCCGGGAATGTTAGCCAGTTGCTTTTGAAATTCGCCGATCAAAACGGAGGAACTGGGCCGGTTCTTGTCGGTCTTAAAGTTCACAAACAGGAAGCCCTGATTCTGTCCGCCCATGCCGCCCGTGCCGGAACCGAACGAATTCACCCATTGGTTGCCTTTGATCACGTTGTTGACCTGCTGCTGCAGCCGGACCATCTCATCGAAGGAGGCGTCCTGCGCCGCCTCGGTACCGCCGAAGATGAAGCCCTGGTCCACGGTGGGCATGAAACCTTTGGGCATGACGACGAACAACACCAGCGTGACGATGGTGAGCACCACGCTGCCAGCGAGCGTGATGCGGCGGTGGCGCATAACAACCTGCAGACTGCGCCGGTAGGTTTCATTCAGCCAGATGAAGAAGCGTTCGGAAGTCTGATAGAACCCGCCGGTGGGATGAGCTTCATGCCGCAGAAAGCGGCTGCAGAGCATAGGCGTCAGGGTTAGAGAGATGACGCCGGAGATAAGAATGGCCACCGCGATGGTTATGGAGAATTCGCGCAGCAGGCGACCGATGATACCGCCCAGGAAGAGAACGGGAATGAAAACGGCGACGAGAGAAACCGTCATAGACACGATGGTGAAAGCAACTTCACGCGCGCCCTCCAGGGCCGCCTCCAGCCGGGTTTTGCCCATTTCCATATGGCGCACAATGTTTTCCAGCATGACGATGGCGTCGTCCACGACAAAGCCAACCGAGAGCGTCATGGCCATCATGGAGAGCATGTCCACCGTGAAGCCCAGCAGTTTCATGGCGCCGAAAGTACCTAACAGCGAAAGTGGCACGGCCAGGCTGGGAATGAGCGTCGCTGAAAAATTGCGCAGAAAGACGAAGATGACCGCGATGACCAGGCAGATAGTGAGTACGAGGGTGAATTTCACATCGGCGATGGACTCGCGGATGTTTCTCGACTCGTCAAACGAGTTGCCGATTTCGACCCCTGCCGGAATGGATTGCTTCAGCGATGGCAGCAATGCTTTCACCGCGTCGGCAACTTGAACGGTGTTGGCGCCGGGCTGTTTTTGGACCGCCAGAATCATGCTGCGCTCACCCATGATCCAGAAGATGGACTTGTCGTTGCTGACGCTGTCGGTGACTTTGGCAAGTTCGTTCAAGCGCACGGGCGCACCGTTTTTGTAGGCGACAATCAACTGGCCAAACTGGGCTGCGTTGGTGAGCTGGCTGTCCGATTGCACGCTATAGGCTTTGGTCGCGCCATAGAGTGAGCCGGCAGGCAGGTTGATGCTGCCGGAACTGAGCGACGCGCGGACGCTTTCCAGATCGAGCTGATGGGCGGCGAGTTTTAATGGATCGGCCTGAATGCGAACGGCATATTTAGCAGCGCCGAAGACTTGTACGCGCGCTACACCGCCAATCATAGAAATGCGCCGCGCCATTAACGTTTCGGCGTACTGATCAAGGTCGGACGGCGTCATGGTTTTGGAAGAGACGGCAATGTAAAGGATAGGCTGATCGGCCGGATTCACCTTTGAATAGGAAGGCGGAGACGGCATGTTTGTGGGAAGGCTGCCCTGCGCCTGGGAAATGGCGGATTGCACGTCTTGCGCGGCGGCATCGATGTTGCGGTTCAAATCGAATTCAAGAGTGATGGAGGTGGAACCGAGCGTACTTGAGGACGACATGCTGGCCAGGCCGGGAATGGTGGAGAACTGAGCCTCGAGCGGCGTTGCGACCGATGCGGCCATAACGTCGGGGTTGGCACCCGGAAGCGAAGCCCCCACCTGGATGGTTGGGTATTCCACGGCGGGTAGATTGCTGACCGGAAGCGAGATGTAACTCAACACGCCGAAGACCAGGATGGCGGCCATCAGCAGGGTGGTGGTGATGGCGCGGCGAATGAAGAAATCGGTAAATTTCATACCAGATCCTTACGACCTTCCTTCCGGCGTGCCGGAATTGTTTCGCTGGCCTGCTTTGAGTTATCAAGTACCTTTACTTTGGCGCCCGGCAAAAGGCGCATCTGGCCTTCGGAGATCACCACTTCACCCGGTTTTATGCCGCTATCGACCACGGATAGTTCGACGCCCCGCTCCGGTTTGAAGACGCGGCCGACTGTTACCGGCCGCATGCTGACGGTGTCTTCGCTATTCATAACCCAGACATATTTGCCTTGCGGACCTGTCTGAACGGTGCGGCTGGGCAGAGTAACGCGGTCGTGCTCCATTTCCAGCCGGGCCTTCACGTCTACAAATTCGCCGGGCCACAGAAACTGCGGAACGTTTTCGAACTTAGCCTTGAGTTTGATGGTTCCGGTGGTGGTATCAACCGTGTTGTCGATGAAATCGAGTGTTCCAGTGGCGCTTTTGCCGCCTGAAGAGGCGACGATGCGCATGGGTTGTTTAGCGTTGAATTGCTGAATCTGCGGCAGCAGTTGTTCCGGCGCGCCGAAACTGACGTCGATGGGCGCAATCTGCAGGAGCGTTACCAGCACCGCGTCGTTATCCTTAATCAAGTTGCCCGCTTTCACGCCGATGGAACCGGCGCGGCCGCTGATGGGGGCGGTGATTTTTGTGTATTGAAGCTGCAGGGTAGTCTGTTGCAGGCGGGCACGATCGGAATTGGCGGAGGCGACGGCGGACGCTACGGCGGCCTTATCGGCTTCCAGCGACGCCATGGCCGCTTCGTTGGTGGCGACGACTTGTTCGGTCTGTTCGCGCGAGAAGATGCCTTCCTTTTGCAGTTCGACGCCGCGCTCGGCCTGACCTTTGGTCTGCTTCAACTGGGCCTGATCGCGGTCCACGTTGGCGCGCGCCTGCTGTTCCAGGGCGGCGTCTTTGGAGAGATCGGCATTAATCTGGGCAATCTGGCGGTTTAGGGTCTCGGGATCGATTTCGAAGAGAAGCTGGCCCTTGGCCACGTTCTGCCCTTCGGAAAAAAAGACGCGCAAAACCTGCCCGGCCACGCGGGACTTTACGTCCACGTTGGCAATGGCTTCGACGGTCCCGACGGCCGAAAATTCAAGCGGCACGTCCGATACCGCAGCGGTCACGGTTCGAACGGGTACGGCCTGCGCCATCATCAGAGCCATGGCGTTGGGTGCCTGCTGGCGGGCGCAGCCAGTTAGGAAAACAAGCCCTAAGAAGCAAAACGCAAACTTACTTTGGTGAGAAACGAATAACAACTAAACCTGCTTAACTGGGAAGGATTGGAGCTGCGGGGCAAAACGAGGCGTCCCTTTGCTTATTCCATTTTATGACTACGCAGGTTATTTGCGAAATGTTCCCTCGAGTTCCGCCTCAGGGTAAGGGCGGCCTGCTTTAACTAAGCCGCCAGCAAAGTATTTAGGCGAGGGAATCTGCCGGAGCAGATCAAAGCCACTCCAGCAGCCTGAAAGGCCGGCCTACCCGGCCGCAAATGGCCCTGGTGAGAGGGATTCCGCTTATTTGTTGGACATCGTCACATGCTGCTGCGCTCCCGGTAACAAAAACGGCCTTAAGAACCTTAAAGTTGGGGAATGAGTGGGATTTAAGCGTCGAGAAATTATGGGCTAGCGGTAATTTTCTACTGAAAATCCTCGCTTTGAATGTCGATATCGCTTATAGGTTCAGCCACCGCATGGGCAAACGATTATGGTAACCGGAACATCGTCAATCGATCCTATAAGTAAAGTAGATGCCTTGCCCGCATCGCACACGGGCGCGGCGACGCCGCAGAAAGCGCAGCCTCCGACACAGAAGGAGGATACCGTTCAACTTAGTCCTGTGGCCAAACAGGCTGCGGCCGCACAGACGCAAGCGCCGAAGGAAACTACGCAACCGACTCTTGACGAGATCGTTAAAGAGGCGGCAGCAGGGAGTCTGGAAGCGATCGTCCGCCTGGCTCTGGTTTAGGCAAGGGCAGCGGCGCTGCGCTACTGTCTCAGAAGCCTTCCCAGACAAGTGCCGGGAAGGTACTGAGAATTTTGAAGCCGAACGATTCGTACAGCCGAATCGCATCCACATTGGAGCATGTCACCGTAAGGCTGACGCTGGTACAACCCATGTTCGTCAGAGCGATCAAGGCGAGGCGCAGCAACTCGGAACCCAGTTTCGCTCCGCGCATTCCAGGTAGAACGCACAGTTGAGTGATATGACCGGCCTTCTCCGACACCAGGCTCGAAAGGCACATGCCGCAGACGCGTCCGGTGTTGTCGTCGATGGCCAGCACCGACGCTGCGGCGCTGAACTTGCCGCAGCCGGGGTACTGAATGATGTTCATCAGAAAGTGGCGCGCACCCGGGATGGTTCGGTACTGGTCGTTAATGTCGCTATCGACGTGGCCACGGTAGGCGCCGGTCACCACATGGGCGGCATCCTCCTTGAACTTCTCAGACCATGGCTCAAACGATACTTTTACCTTAGTCTGCCTTGGCGGCAGGTCTGGCACGAGTCTGGTATCCAGCACCATGAAGAAACGGTCGTGCCGACGCAGAAATTGCTGGAAGGGCATTTGCACACTCGCCGGGGCGTTCAGCATCAACAACTGGCATTCAATACGATGGACGCCGGGCGCGAGCATCAAGCCTTGCACGGCAGCGCCCAGCAGCATCATCTCGGTAGCGTTGTTGCTGTATTGCCGGCCGACGTAGAAGTCGCCGATGAGCCCCTTGCGGCCTTCACACACGTGATAGGCATATCCTTGAATGGATCGCCCATTTCTTAGCGCATAGCCGTACAAGGAACGAATGTGCAGGAAGCGCCGCAGCAGATCGGCGGAGGGCCGAAAATCCCAGTCGAAGCGTTGCTGCCACGTTTCTATTTCTTCGGCTAACAGCGGATCAAGGTCGGCAACGCTCAGCGAGACGAGTTCCACCAGCTCCGGCAAATGAACATCACGAAGCGCGGCCATCGCTTGAATTATACGTGTACAGCCTCAGGCTGCAAAGCCGGTGCGACGCCGTGCTTGCGGAGAAACGTTCCCACGCGCGCAATCGCCGGGCGCACGCGATCGTCTTCCTCAATCATGCTGAAGCGCACGAAGCCCTCGCCCAAGGGGCCGAAGCCAATGCCGGGGGAAACCGCAATCTGCGCTTCCTTCATCAGCAGCTTAGCGAATTCCAGCGAGCCCATGCTTTGAAACGGCTCGGGCATGCGCGCCCACAGGAACATCGAAGCTTTCGGTGGCTCCACCGGCCAACCCGCCGCATGCAGGCATTCCACCAGCACGTCGCGCCGTCTTTGATAAACGGCACAGATCTCGGCAGGCGCGTCCTGGCATTCGCGCAACGCCACAACCGAGGCAAGTTGAATGGGCTGGAAGATGCCGTAATCCAGGTAGCTCTTGATGCGGGTCAGCGCCGCAATCAAACGGCGGTTGCCAAGAACGTAGGCGACACGCCAGCCCGCCATGTTGAAGCTCTTGGTCATGGAGTAAATTTCAACCGCGTAATCAGCGGCGCCGGACACCTGCAAGATGCTGGGGGGGCGATAGCCGTCGAAGCCCAGTTCCGCGTAAGCGAAGTCATGGATGATATACGTGCCGTGTTCGCGCGCCAGTTCCACTATTTCGCGCATGAAGTCGAGATCGACGCATACCGTCGTAGGATTGTTCGGGAAGGAGATGAGAATCACCTTCGGTATTTTGCCGTTCTTATACATGGCCTTCAGGCCTTGTAAGAATGTGGCAGCGTCGGGCATGGGAAGCATGTGGGCTTCGCCTTCGGCCATGACAACGCCGTAATAGTGAATGGGATAAGCGGGATTGGGGGAAACTACTAAGTCGCCCGGTCCAAGAATGGCCAGCAGCATGTGGGCCAACGCATCTTTGGCCCCGACGGTGACAATAGCTTCCTGATCGACGTCCAGCGTCACACCATACTGCTCGGCATAACGGTCCACAATGGCTTGACGCAGCGGCAGGATGCCGCGCGAAACCGAGTAGCGATGATTCAGCGGATCCTGCACCGCCTCAATTACCTTCTCCACCGCGGGCTGCGGCGTGGCGCCGTCGGGATTGCCCATCCCCATATCGACGATGTCGATGCCCGCGGCACGCGCCTTGTCTCGCATCTCATTGATCACGGCGAAGACGTAGGGCGGGAGCTTCTTTATGCGGTAGAACTCCTCATTCGGTGGTAACGGCATATGTCAATAGTGTAACCAGAGGATCACTTACACAACGGTGCGCAGCAGGCGAACAGGTAGAAAGATAATAGTGGCTACCAGTTCAAGCACGCCATGCACGGCGATTCCCACGATGCGGAAGGGCAGCAGAAGCAGCCACACAATGGGATAGAGGCAAATGGCCAGCAGTGCTAGCGGCCAGCAAAATACGAATAGAAAACACCACAGAACAAGAGTCAGCATCGGTTCCTCTAATCACAAATACGCACCCATTGGGGAATTTGTTCCTAGTGCGCCGATAGCTTTTCCTGCGCCTGGCGGAACGGTTCGGTTTTCGGGTTCTCCGCATTCCAGGCCGGGGCCTTCAGGCTGTTTGCGATGTTCACCAATGCCAGCGCCACCATGCGATCCACCGCCGCCATGTTGTCATAATCGATCTTCTGCCATTCG
This sequence comes from Bryobacterales bacterium, assembly GCA_003163855.1. Lineage (GTDB taxonomy): Bacteria > Acidobacteriota > Terriglobia > Bryobacterales > Bryobacteraceae > Bog-105. The sequence continues at coordinate 15,042 of PLRJ01000121.1, forward strand.
TCGCCGACGCGGTGATAATCCGGATAATCGAAAGCGACCGTCAAGCTGTGCGCCGGCACGCCTTGTTCCGCCAGCGCGGCGTTGTCGCTGCGGGTGAAATAAGCGTCGCTCGCTTCGTCGTCCTTATAAACTTTAATACCCGTTTGCTTGCCGGCTCGCTCCAGGTAATTGGTTACTTCCGAATAGTCGTAGCCGGTCAAGGAGGCAGTCCTAATCTGCTTGCCGGTAGTCGCATCGGTTCTGCCCACCTGCTCCAGGTTGATGTCCGCCACTGTTTTCGCGATCGGGAAGAGAGGATGGCGGCCGTAGAATTGCGATCCGAATTCGCCGCGCTCTTCTCCGAAGAAGGTCATGAAGACGATAGATCGTTTGGGGTGCGGATTCAGATGCGCCAGCGCCCGCGCTATTTCGATAACCGACACGGTGCCGCTGCCGTCGTCGTTGGCGCCGTTGAAGATGTGATCTTCGCTCGGTGGCGCAGGCTCGGCGGTGGCGCCCGCTGTTTGGGTGGTTCCAATATGATCGTAGTGGGCCGTTAGTAAAACGCAGGTGTCTTTCAACGCCGGGTCCGATCCGCGCAGTATCCCTATCACGTTTTTCACCATCACCTTCTGATCGTCGGGCGCGGCAACATCGACGGAAAGGTTTCCACCAGGAGAGTTGCGGTGGACCCACTCCAACAGCTCCTTACTATCGACGTTCAGAAGCGGAACAGATGGTTGCGCAGCATCTTCGGCAAACAGGAGCCGGTCTGCAGGCCGAGACTGCTTCTTGTCACTGACCACAATTTCAATAGCCGGCTTTAGTGCTATCAGCGCCCGGTTAAAAGCGCGCATTGCCAGCACAGATCTGCGGGTCATTTGGCCCACAGCTGGAACGACCACTGCTTTGCCGGCGACGTCCGCGTCCTTGAGCAAGTCGGGATCGGGCTTGGCGAAAATCGCGATTGGCGCATCCGCGATGTGCGCGGCGGCTGAAACATTGGCAGGAATGACGAATCCGGCGGCCACATCGATGGTCGCTCCTGCGGTCCTGATAGTCAGAGCGGAACCCTCCACCGGGTGGCGCACCACCATTTCGGCCACTTGGAAGTAGTCGCCGTTGGCAACAGGTTCGAGACCCGCAGCGCGGAACTTGGATGCTATAAATTCGGCGGCGATATCCAGGCCCGGCGATGGGGTGTAGCGGCCCTGCAGAAGATCTGAAGCTAGAAAGGAGAGGTCGCCTTTCAGTTCATTGGCCTGAATCATGTTCAAGGCAGAACGTACGTCAGGCAGGACGGTATCGGCGGCGGACAAAGCAAAGCAACAGAAGAAAGCCAAGTATCTAAAACTCATGTTCAAGGAAAGCCAACCGGAGTATAGCGAACAGTCAGTTTTTGGTCTGTGCCCACAGAAACGTATAAGCATCCCCGGGGCGCTTTTCATTGCTGATTTGGAAGCCTTGCGCGCCCAGCGACTGGATCTTTTCTGCTACTTTGGAATACAGGATCCAGGGCTTCACAACTGGCAGATTGGCGGGGTCTACCGCGCGAGCGTGCCGTAGGGCTGCCAGCAACTGCTCGGGATCGCGTTCATAAGCAATGAATCCCTCACCAGCGACGGCGGCAACATCCACCTTCATCTCACTGCATAGCAGGCTTTTTAGCATGGCATCGTCGCGGTCGGTCTGCCTCGACTTCTCAATTAGCGCGTGCAGAATAGCGTCCTGAAGAATCGCGTCGCCCGCGCCCCAAGCCTCGGGCGGACAACGTTTATTCGCAGGGTCTAACTGAATGAACGGACTGATCTCCGTTGGATAGATGGCACACACGAGCGGCCGCCTTTCGTAGATGCGGCAGCGCATGTCCTCCTGGTTAAGGTTCTTGCACGGGCCCGCGAAACTGGCTACCAGAATTACCGTAATGCGCGCGTTGGACGTTCCGCATGGCGCCTGGAACGAGCGGCGCTTGCGATGGGCGGCACGCAGATTGTCGCTAGCGGGTTCAACCGGCCAGGGATCAGCCTCGACGTAGAGGTCCACCTTGCCGTCGTCTTCGAGCCATGAGATGGCTTCGTTTACGGTCAGGGGAACGGCCGTGTCCTGGCAGCAGCGACCGCACATGGTGCAGGAAAATTTGAGATCGGTCAGTGTTAACTGAGTGGCGACCGACGGTCAAAAGTCTCAAAAAAGGCTTAATGCGCGCTGAATGTTTGAGCCGGTCCCGAAACAGGCGCATCGCCCGCCAGTGACAGTTGCAGTTTACTGTTCTTGCGGCTGTAGCTGAAGTAAACCACCAGGCCAATCGCCAGCCATACAAACAGCCGGGCCCAGTTCAGCCACCCAAGCTTGTACATCATGTAGCCATTGAACAGAACGCCCATGGCCGGCACAAACGGAACCCAAGGTGTCCGGAAAGGCCGTGGTTGCCCAGGATTGGTCTTGCGCAGCACCACAATTGCAATACAAACAATAACGAATGCCAGCAGCGTTCCAATGTTCACCATCTTGCCGATATCGTCGATGGGAGTTACGCTGCCAACCACGCCCGCCAACAGTCCCACCAGGATGGTGTTCTTGTAAGGCGTGCGGAACTTGGGATGAATGCCGGCGAAGAAATTATTCGGAAGCAGTCCGTCTTTCGCCATCGAATACAGCACACGCGTTTGTCCCAGCAACATCACCAGCATGACGCTGGTCAAACCGGCCAAGGCACCAATGGTAATGAAGTTGGCCGGACCAACCAAGCCGCGATCCAGGAAGGCGCGAGCGATGGGCGCTTCGATATTGACGTCGTGCCAGGAAACCATGCCGGTGAGAACGGCGGCTACGGCGATGTAGAGCGCAGTACAGATGAGCAGCGAAGCAATGATGGCGATGGGCAGATCCTTTTGCGGATTCTTAGCCTCCTGAGCCGTCGTAGATACCGCATCAAACCCGATATAGGCGAAAAAGATATAAGCCGCCGCGGCGCCGATGCCGCCAATGCCGAAAGGCGCGAACGACGACCAGTCGGAACCCCAGTTGGCGCGATTGACATACGTGATGCCAAGTCCAATCACGAACAGCACCACCGCAACTTTAATGATGACGATGATGGCGTTAAACTGGGCACTTTCTTTAATGCCGATGGTGAGCACAGCGGTGATGGCCAAGGCAATCAGGAAGGCCGGAAGATTGAGGCCGATTTCGACGCCAAAGATGTGGGGGGCATTCAAGAGTTGGTGTGCGCGCGCCACCAGGTCGGGTGAATGCGTGGCAAGGATGGCGGAGACACGATCCAGAAAAGCTTGCGTGCCAGGACGAAGCGTCGAGTCAGCCGCCAGCGCCATATCACGAGCGATGAATCCTTCGGCCGTGCGCAGCGCCGTCCAGTGATCGTAGGCAAGCCAGAGCGGAATCTTCAAATGCAGGATATTCAGCAGCTCAATAAAATGGTTCGACCAGCCGGACGAGACAGTGCTGGCGCCCATGGCGTATTCCAGCGTCAAGTCCCAGCCGATGATCCAGGCAAAAATCTCGCCCAGGGTAGCGTACGCATACGTATAAGCGCTGCCGGCCAGTGGAATCATCGCGGCAAATTCGGCATAACAAAGACCGGCGAAAGCGCAGCCCAAACCCGACAAAACGAACGACAACATCAGCCCCGGGCCGGCATAATGCGCGCCCAGACCGGCCATCACAAAGATGCCGGCGCCGATTACCGCACCCACGCCTAACGCGGTGAGTTGCGTCACTCCCAATGTTCGTTTGAGAGAATGCTCGCCGGTTTCCTGCGACTCCTTCAAGAGGGAATCTAACGATTTTCGAGCAAAAAGATTGGCCATGTTGTTAGTTGCGTCAGGGTTTTCACAAATTTAACACAACTAACGGGCTGGCGGATCTTCTTTCGTACTATCCCTTACCTCTAAACAAAAAGGCTATTTCAATCATCAGAATGATTACCACCATCACTTCTAGAAAGAACGCCCGTCCCTGGTGGAACTCGTTTACCATGCTTTCGTAAAGGTCGCGCGCCGTCGTCAGCTTTTCGGTTACCAGGTTGCGATAGTCGCTAACACCAATGCGGGCGGCAGCGAGTCGATAAGCGCGGGCGTAGAACATGTCGCTCAAGAATTTGATGGCGTTGTCGGTGCGCTCCACCAGTTCGCGGTAGTCCAGGCGGATGGTGTTCAAACTGCCGGCTTCGCGCGCTAGTTTCCACTGGTGCCAGAAGCCGCGCTTGCGGTCCAATTGCTTGTATACGTCGGCCAGAACGTCGGTGAGAAACTCGTCGTAATAACGAAATTCAAGCAACTGGCTATTGGCGTATTCCAGGAGGTCGATAGTTGGCAGCGCCGCCGCAGGCGTATCGTAAACCAGCGCCGCGACCCATCCCACCACCAGCAGATCCGTTTGATAGTAGGACATGCTCGACTGCAAAACCTCGCGCCGTTCCGTCGCCGACAATGTGGTCTCTTCGCCGCGGACAATCTGAGCGATTTGTGTGCCGTGTTCTTTAACTAGTCCCTCGGCCGAAAGTGTTTCGCCGTGCGATTCGATAGGGTTCACCTGCACAAGGTAGTAGTCTTCAGAGATCCAACCTTCGTAAGGATTTTTGAGGATTTCTTTGATGCCATCGATGCGATCGCGCAACAGCTCGCTAGCCAGGCCTTCGAGTTCCGGCGACATGATCCAGCGGTTGGCCGAACGCACCAGGCCTTCCCAAGTGGTTTCAAATGGCGTTTGCAGTTCGACGCTGGCCACGCCGTATTCAAAGTAGCGGATGCGAACCTGCAGCGGGGTGCCGTCGTTACGCTGGCGAGCGGGCAGATGTTCTATGACGGGAGGCCGTTCGAAACGTACGTAATCGGGCGCCGGATGACGGAAAGCGGGCTCGCGTTTGCCTGCGCCGACACCCAGCAAGCCACGCAACTGTGTAAGGTCAATCTCTTCTGCGATATCGAATAGCAACAGAGCGCGCAAGGTTCCGCTTAGATCCTGCTGTTCCGTCATGGCAGCGGGCGCAACGCTAAGGCGTCAGCAGAACTTTGCCTACGCCGCCTTTTTCGGCTAGCGCTTGGGCCTCGCGGATGTCGCTCAGCTTGAAGCGAGCGCCAATTGGAATAACCAAATCACCCAGCCGAACATCTTCGGCGAGGGCTGCCAGGCGCTTGGCATCAGGCCGCACCCAAACTTCTGTTATGTCGACGTTTGCGTTGGCTGATGGCGGTTTGCCAACCACGGTGCCAAGTCTGCCGCCCTTCTTTAGTTTGGGCAGCCACTTTTCAATGGTTGTTCCGCCCACCGTGTCGGCAATGCCATCTAAGGGTCCGACGGCATCAAAGTCGCGGTCTTTGTCGAGCGAAATCACCCTGTCGGCTCCCAGCAAATTGGCATGCGGAAGTTGCGACGAACGCACACCAGCTATGACGATGGCGCCGTGCAGTTTAGCCACGTAAACAGCCGCTCTGCCAACCGCACCTAGCGCTCCCGTAACAAGAACGGTTTGGCCGCCTCGTAGAGCCACTCCTTTTTCGATTAGTTGCGCTCCGGTTAATGCGACCAACGGAACCACCGCCGCCATATCGTACGGCAGGCCTTCCGGAATGGGGGCTAAATCCTCAGGCGCAGCCAGCAACAATTCCGCATAGCTGTTATTCACCAGCCCCAAAACTTTGTCGCCGGCCTTGAACTGCGTTACGCCTGAACCAACCGACACGACTTCGCCCGCTACATCGCGCCCCAGGATGGAGGGGAACTGAAGCGGCATGCGTTCCTTCAGGTAACCGGCACGCAGCTTAAAGTCGATGGGATTGATGCTGGTTCCGGCAACACGCACTAGAATCTGGTCCTTGCCGGGCACGGGGTCGGGCGCGTCGCCATAGCTGAGTTGATCGACGCCGCCGTAACCGTTTAGGAGTACCGCTTTCAAGCGCGCGCTCCCGCACCGCTAAACGAGGTGATCGTTTTATCGGATACCACTCTGGGTTGCAGTCCGGCCTTCGCCAATATTACGTAAACTATAAAGCCCGTCACGAAACTATAGACAGCAGCGGGCTGACAATACACCAAGGTTTCTGGCGAAAGGGGCAAGAAAGGCAAAATACCAACTACGAAACCGACCGCCCAAGCCCCGTATCCGGCAATATTGATGCCTTCGCGCGGACCGGCCCACTTCTTGCCGGAGAGCAGATAGTCGGCAACCATTGCGCCACATATCGGACCAAACGAAGCGCCAATAACGGTGAAAACGCTGCCAAGATGAGCGGCGAGTCCGGTGAACGCCAGCACTGCGGCGATGACCGCGCCGACCATCGTCGAGGTCAGGCGCGGCACACCCGGAATCATGGTCGCCAGCGAGTTGCCGGCAATGAACGAAGAGAAGCACATCGGCGCAATGGAAGCCACCGCGAAGAAGAAGAAAGCAATTGCCGCAAAGCCCCCTGTTTGCGCGATGGCGGAATCGTAGTGAAAGTCCGTGACGCCGAACAAACCGTGCGCGCCTGCCACCGACAGCAGTGGCAGACCGCCCGCTACCAGCACAGCCAGAAGAATGCCGACCAGTCCGCCCCAGCGCACGTCGCTTTCATTGCGGCTGTTCATTCCGAAATCTACGCCGGCTGCACCAGCGGTAGCGAAGAAGCCGACTACAACCTCAATCAGCATGGTGAAGCCCATATAAGGGTGTGACACCGCTGGCGTGTAACGGCTAATGCCGCCGGCGTTCCTAAACAAGACCACCAGGATCATCAACAAGGGGACAAAGTTTAGAAAAGTTGCGAATCGCGCGACGTATTGAATGCCCTTGGCGCCCACAAAGCCGAGACCAATCGCCCAGACCGTGGCGATGATGCCGAAGACCAGACTGCCCGCCGCCACATTCGAACCGAACGCTTTCAAAATGAACGATGTCGCGACAAAAGTGTTCACCGACATCCACCCAACCTGCAGCAGACCCATCAGCAAGCCCGGCATCAGATAGCCGCCCGTGGTTCCGAAGGTGGAACTGCCCACCACATAGAGGGGAAAGCCGGTCCGCATGCCCATGGTTGCGGGAATGTAATAAAACAGCCCGTAACTGATAAGCCCCGCCACCAGCAAGGCCAGCAGGCACAGGCCAACGCTCGCAAACTCCAGCGTGCCACCCGCTATTTCCTGGTAAAAGGCGATCCAAAGGAAGATGCCCGCGTAGGTGGGCGCCGTGTTCTTAAACCAGGGCGCGCGATTCGATAGCGCATTGGGTACAGCTTTAGAAATGTATTCAGGCAGCATGGCCGCTCCTTGTATTAACTGCGAAACATCAGTTATATCAGGCGCGCCCACCGGCCGCCGCTGCTCCTGCCCCTAATGGCTTCAGCGTAATGTTGAACATATCGGCCAGATCGTAAAGCAAGCCATGCACGATGCCGCTTCCCTTGGCGATAGTTAGTTTCCTATTTCGCACATCGGCCACAAAGCGCGAGCGCGACGCGTCGGACACCCGGTTGGCCACAATGCACATTCGCGCCACTTCGTCACCTGCCGTCAATTTGCCGTAGTCGTACAAGATCTGCGCTTTGACGCTTGCGCCGACCGATCCGTTCTGTGCGACTACATCGAACAACAGAGCTGCCGCGCGTTCGGAGGAAAGTTCCAGATCGGCGCACAGTTGCAGNNAGTTGCTCGGCCAAAACTTCGGAGCCAAGCGACTTCACCGCCGGTAAATAGTCGTTGAAGATCTCTTCACAGGTGCTGGGGTAACGTTCAAACATCTGCTTAAGAATGGGCTGCAGCGAACCCTGGCCCACGTTCCATTGCAGGACACCGAAGCTGATGCCCTGCCCATCGAAATCGCCCGTGATGGCGCAGAAGCAGTCGGGGTGGTATTTGCCCGTTTCGAAAGATCCTGTAAGGCCCAGGCATCGCTCCACCAACGGCGCGTTGGCAAAGGGGGAAACAGGCGCAGGCGCACCGGGAAACATCAGTTCCCAGCTTGCCGCATCCACCATGCCGGTGGCCGCCAAACCATGCTGCCGCTGAAAGTTTTTGACGGCGGAATCCAACCCCCCGCCAAAGCACGAATCGATGGGGCCGTTGTAAAGCTTCAGGCTAGAGAGCAACTGCTCCACTTGCCTGACAACTTCGCCGGACATGCCGCAACGAATTGTCATAAATCTCCTTGATTGACTAGGTTCATCAAGGGCTTGACGAATCCGCAGCTTTAGCACGGCCGCTATCCACTACTACTATTTGTAATTGATTATTACGCTTCCTGCATCACTTTTCTGATGTAAAGCAAGTTGCGACGCATGTCCGCCTCCACGGCCTCAGGATGAGCGTCCGTTTCCAAATTCGCGTAGCCGGTGAACTCGATGTCGCGAATGGCGTGCAGGATGGGAACGAACTCGATGTTGCCTTCGCCTAGATAATGCGGATTGTCCTTCAGGTGAAACTGACAAATGCGATCCTTGCCAAGCCAGCGAATCTCTTTCACCACGTCGAAGCCATTGTTGGTGGAGTTGCCAACGTCGTAATAAACCATCACGTGGCGTGAGCCCACTTTATCGATAATGCGAACGTTATCCTCCGCCGAAATAGTATTCTCCAACCCCAGAATCACACCGGCTTTCCCCGCTTCAGGCGCAAGGTCGCGCAGGGCATCGGCTGTGTAATCCTGCTCAGCCGGTGTTTTCAGGGCCCAAGGTCCGAAGAAGGGAACCAGCAGCACTTTGGCATTCAGCTCCTTTGTAAGCCGGATGCCATCAGCCACCCATTGCGGCGCTTGTTTGTCGCTCTTCAAGCCATTGTCGTGCAGACGGTCCACACAGGTGCCATCTATGGGCGTGCCATATTGCTTTGAAAGCGAGACATAGCGCGCAATAATGTCTGAGCGGTCTGCCGGCATTTTGCCGTCGACAATTTTCCGGCCGAAGGAAACCTGGACGCCGTCAAAGCCCAGTTGGCTGGCCAGTGTAACGGCTTCCGGGTCGGCGCCCATCCTCAGGTTCCAATCGGTGACGCCGATGCGCAGCTTGTTTTTCCGGCTGGGCCCGGCCCCGAAGGAAAGCGAACTCGCGAACAGGCCGGCAAGCTCACGGCGATTCAATTGCGGCATGCGACTAGTTTATCGGTTTACCAGTTCACGCACGGCCGCAATCACAACGTCGGGCCGGTCAAATTGAATCCAGTGTGAGGTGTTTTCGATGACAGCGTGACGGCTGCACGGGCGATCCGCAATCCACGCCTCGCGCTCCGCCAGTTCGCGTGAGGTGGCGGTTGACGCTGACAAAATGATGATGGGAATATGAAGCGGGACAGGCATTTGCAGCGCCGTCTGTGCGGCCGCGGGCAGATTGTCGAGATACTGCGCCAGCGTCCCGAAAGAAGATGGGCGGCTCCAGTGGGCGCGTATGATGGGATGCGTTTCCTTGGGCAATTTGGCCACTTCTGCGGCTAAGCGAGCCATCACGCTATTGCCCTTGCCTGCCGTTACTCGTCCAACCAGAGATGGCAAACGGCGCCCACCGGAGGCAAGTGCAAGCAGGCTGGCTCGAACCAAGCCGAGCCGCGCCAGCCATGCGCCGCGCCTGCAAAGTTTGGCGCCCAGAGCCAGACGTTGTCGTGAACTCGCTGCTGGATTCGACCACTCAGCGATGGAAACGGGGTCCACCAAGACTAGTCCCGCGACATCTTCAGGACGCAAGTGCGCATAAGCTTGCACCAGCAACCCGCCGAACGAGTGGCCGACAAGGATGAACGGGCGCGGCAGGTGCGCTGCGAGAGCCAGATCGTGCAAGTCGGTCAACATCTGCGCAAGAGAATGAGGTCCCTTGGACGGTTTGCTAAAGCCGAGTCCGGATCGGTCATAAGTGATTGCACGTGCGAAGCTCCCGATCTCCGCCCGGGTGAGAACCCAGCTCAAGGAAGTTGCGGCCAGGCCCGACTCCAAGACGACCGCCGGTCCTTCATTACCTATCTGCTGAAAATGAAGAACTCCGTTCGGGATGTCAATCAACTTACCCGGAGGCGGTAAGCGGATTGCGTCAAAGCGTGTGGCAACCGTCTGAAAAACAATCGCCGCAGCGACCAGGCCCGTCAGCAAACACAAGAAAAGAAGCAACCCCCAAGTTAACGAACTGATGTTGATGAAACGCTCTGCGCTTGCAGGCGGATCGCACTCCAGACCAGCGCTGCCGAAGACACCAGCGAGAACCAAGCCTGCAAGGCGCCGAAGTATCGAATGCTGAGAAAGATGCTCGCCACTTGTGTCGCACAAAGTAGCCAGATAATAGTGCGAGCCAACGCTACTTCAGCGATCGTGGATATGCTCAGTCGCCACGCCAATATGGCCGAGAAGAAACCGTTTACCGACAAGGCGAAACCAAACCCCAAGTAAAGATCCATCCAATTGACGGTCGCGCTCCCAAAAGCGAACGGCACACTTCGCATGGCATCCATGACCGCAACGCCTTCTTTCGACGAAGGTCGGAACGTCTGAAATCCCACGGTATGACCTAGTGCAAAGAGGAACAGTATCATTGACGAAATGCGCAACGGCAACTTGGCTCGCATTGGCTCTCCTAAACCTTTGTACAGGTCACGATTATAAGCAGGGGCCGACGGAAAGCTGATCACGAAGAATTATTTCTCCCGTACTTACAATTTTTGGCACCTCTAATCCGTCTATTACCTTAGATGGAGCAAACACTGAGCAGCCAGGCATTCAGAACCGATCAGGATAAGCGGATCTCTGAAACCATCGCGCGCGAGCAATCGCGCCTGCGTCAGTTCATACGCAAGCGAGTTCCCGACGCCAGTGATACTGAAGACATTCTGCAGGAGGTCTTCTACGAACTGGTGGATGCGTATCGGCTGATGAAGCCGGTGGAACAGGTGGGCGCCTGGCTTTTGCGGGTCGCTCGCAATCGCATTATCGATCTGTTTCGTAAGAAACGGCCCTCGGTACTGGGTAACGACTCCACCTTCGCCAATGAAGAAGGTGATTCGCTGCGGTGGGAGGATCTGCTGCCTTCACCTGACGCGGGACCTGAAGCCGTCTATGCCCGGCATCTGTTGTTGGACGAGTTGGATTCCGCCCTCGACGAATTGCCGGAAGAACAGCGCGATATTTTTGTAGCGCATGAAATTGAAGGCCGAAGCTTCAAGGAATTGAGCGAAGCCACGGGTCTAAGCATAAATACGTTGCTATCGCGCAAGCACTACGCTGTGCGGCAACTGCGGCGCCGTTTGCAAGCCATTTATGAAGAGTTTGAGAACAAGTGAGGATCATCATATGAGGGGTTATCGTTTTCTGAGAGTGATGAAGTTCGTGCTGTTCGGCCTGGTCGCCGTAACTGCCGTAACTTTCGTGGTGATGAGTCTGTGGAACGTGTTGATGCCAGCCATTTTTGCGCTGCATGCCATTACGTTCTGGCAGGCGCTGGGGTTGCTGGTGCTGAGCAAAATTCTGTTTGGCGGATTCCGTGGCGGACCCGGCGGAGGCCAGCGCTGGCGCCGCCGCATGATGGAGCGTTGGGAACAGATGTCGCCCGAAGAACGCGAAAGGTTCAAGCAGGGTATGCGTCGCGGATGTGGTCCGCGACCGGCCGAGGCTCAAGCATGAGTGTCCTATCGCTCGCCAATCTGGTAACAACTAATAAACTCGTTGCCGCGGAAGTTGCTGCTGCGATCGCGCGTGGCGCAAGCCAGTGCGTTCTACTAGGCTCGCCCCCCGACGCTCATCATTCGGTTGCTGCGGGGGCATCGATCCAGTTCTTCGATGGCGTGGCTCCCGAAACCATGGCCACTGTCTTAGACAAGTCGGGCTTCGACAAACTGAAAGCAACTTTGTTTGTCTGGCTTGGAGGAGCAGGGGTCCACACCGCCGAAACCGCCATGTCCACCCTGGCCTTTATTGCATCACTGCCGAAAGGCAGCGGCGTCCTGCTTGATTACGTTGCCGAACGGTCTTCAATCGGTTCGCGCACCCATTCCGCTCTGGACGCCTTGGCCAGCCGGATCGATGTCGCCGGAACGTTTAAATATCTGATTCAGCCCCAGGCCGTAGCGGCCATGCTGCGTGGGTTTGGCTTTCGCCAGATTACAGACGTCGCCAAGGAGCATGGTCTGCTGGCTGGCGGCCACTTGGTCAGCGCCTCTATTTAAACGGCGCTCTATTCCGGTCCTGTGCCGCTCGACCGCTTCTCGCTGCTGGGCGGCACTATTCCCTTCATTCGTAAATACGTAACCATGTTGCCGTAGTGTTCGTCCGTATGCGCCGTATTGACGGACAGCACAGCCAACCTCGCCATCGGATACCCTTCAAATTTCGTCATCTTGCTGCCTTCGGCATCCGTCATGCCCGCATACGCCTTGTTGCAATAAGCAACCGCTTCCTTCAAAGCCGCCACCAGATCGGCCTTCGTTGTTTTCGTCTTCTCAATATCTTTCATCGGCTGCGTATCGCCTGTTGCCGCTGCACAAAAGCCATATTGAGCGTCCGCAATATGGCCAACCAACTGTCCATAATTGCGCACGTCGGGAGTCGGCCTGAATGAGTAATTTTCTTCAGGCATCTTCTGGGCTGCGGCAATCACTTCTCCGCTGACCAAACCGTAGAAACCTTTTTCGCTGGCGCTAATCGGGTTAGCGGGCGTGACTTGTGCAAACGAGGGAAGGGCCGTTATTAACAACATAGGCAACGCAAAAGGAAGCTTCTTCACGTGGATCTCCTTGGAAGTTCGATCCCTAGGATATCCTTTAATGCCCTTCAGCGGCAATTTGCAGCGCCGTGCTCTCGATACCCTGCAGCATCCCTTTGAACACCAACCCGTGGAAGGGGACGACGCTATACCAGTACAACAATCCGAATAGTCCCCTCGGCAAAAACAAGGCTTCCTGCTGCAATACGCACTCGTTCCCTTGCTCGCCGTCAATCAGAAACTCGAGCAGCGCCTCACCCGGCAGTTTCATCTCAGCACGCAGCGCCAGCATCTTGTCCGGCTCCATGCCGGTCACGCGCCAAAAATCCAAGGCTTCTCCATAGCCCACGTTATCCGGATCGCGCCGTCCGCGCCGCAAACCAGGCCCCCCCACCATCACATCCATCCAGCCGCGAATGTGCCACAGAAAGTCCCACCCATACCATCCATGGCCCCCGCCTACCCGGCATACCGCTTTAAAGACCGCCCACGCCGGAGCTTTTATCGGCACCTTCCGAATATCGCGAAACACCGTGCCGCCCGCCCAATCAGGATCGCCAGGAATGGGACCAGCCATACTCCAACTGGTCTCGACATCGGACTCAGCAATCTTATTCAGCGCCGCATGAATGGCCTCCTGCACGCTCAGTAACTGCTGCGGAATCAAGTCGCGAATGCGGTGCTCACTGCAGACCACCGGGTTTTTCAAACCCTCCGCCAGCGGCTGGGCAATGTCCCCGCTCAACGGCGTCACAAGATGGATCCAATAGGAACTAAGGCGCGGCGTGAACACCGGCACCGGAATCACCCAGCGCGCCCGCAGCCCAAGCTCCTTCGCCATAATCCTCATAATGTCGCGGTAACACATGACATCCGGTCCGCCAATATCGAAGATCTGCCCCGTGGTCTGTTCGTTGTCGATCGCACCCAGCAAATAGCCGATTACGTTCCGCACCGCAATCGGCTGGCAGTTTGTGCTCACCCACTTGGGCGTGATCATCACCGGCAGCCGCTCTACCAGGTAGCGCAAAATCTCAAACGACGCCGAACCCGAGCCGATAATCATCGCCGCCCGGAACACCGTCACCTGCACGCCAGTAGACGCCAGCGCCGATTCTACCTGCCGGCGCGAAGATAGATGCTCGCTTAAGTCTTTGCTGGTTGAGCCTAAGCCGCCCAGATAGATGATCCGCCGCACCCCAGCCTCCTGAGCCGCTTTCGCGAACTGAGTCGCCAGGAACAGGTCCTGGTCCGCGTATTTCGATCCGGCCGAGACCATCGAGTGCACCAGGTAGAAAGCGATCTCACAGCCACGCAGATTGGCAGCAAGGCTTTCGGCGTCGGCCAGATCGGCTTGGCGGACGTTCAGCCTGTCGTTTGCGGCCCAGTCACGATCTAGTAACTTTCTAGGCGATCGCACCAGGCAGCGCACACTATGCCCAGCCGACAGCAAGCGCGGAGCCAGGCGCCCGCCAATGTATCCTGTGGCGCCGGCAATGGCGATGCATTTTTTATCCACTCAGTGTCTAAGATCGCGCTGCCGGTGACCGGATGCTTTTTCTCATGACGCCGGAACAGCAACCGTGATATTGCGGAACATCAAGCCGCCCGTGTGGTCGCCCTGGATGTAGAAAGGACCAGGATCGCCCTCATCGGCATTCAAAGCGCCGCCGGTAATGCCTTCAATCTTCTGGTTGGAGATTATCGTCACGCCATCGCGCACAACGGTTACCATCCGCCCTACTAGAGTTATGTCGAAGGTCTCCCATTTACCCGGCGTGCGCGGAAGCTCCTTGCTGGGCGCCAGCCGCCCATAAACCGAGCCCATCTGCCGGTTCATCGGCTCGGTACCCTCAGGCACATATTCCAGTTGAACTTCATAGCGGCCGCGCAGATAGAATCCGCTATTTGCATCGTCCGGGCAATTCACTTCAAAATGCACCTTGAAGTCGGTAAACTCGCGGGTCGATTTCAAATTCGCGCCGTGCGCTTCATTCACCAGCAAGCCGTCCTTCACTATCCAGTGGCTCTTCGCCGGATCGCCAATGGGCACCCAACCGTTCAGATCTTTGCCGTCGAACAATGCTACCGGCTTGGTCCACTTCTTCGGCGCCGGCCGGTCCAGATCGGGTGCAGGCACGCCTTCCAGCGCCATGGTTTTTGTTCCAGAGGTCTGCGTACCAGTCAGCTTTCCATTGGCCGCATTAAGATCCCATGTCGTACCGGGTGATTTATCCGTCGCCGGAGTCACCTGCATCCAGAGATGCGAGCCTTCAAGCTTGAAATCGGTTACCGGATGCACGTGGCCGCCGGTGGGCTGGAACCAGATCTCAATCTTTCCCTCCTTGACAGTAATGCCCAGCCAGTTGGCGCCGACTCCCGAAGCAGTCTTAACATCAAAATCCCAATTGCCGGCGAACGGATTGGCCGGCACAAGCGCGTGCGCTTGCGCGAGGAAGGCAAAAGATAACAGCAAACCAGCAAAAAATCTCATGCTGGTCAGTTTAGTACTTGCGACACTGCTAATGCATGGCTATTTCCATCGCGGCGTTTGCGAATGCCTGGTTCGTCGCGCTGACTTCTATCTTTTTCCTGGTCGATCCCATCGCCGCCATCCCAGCCTTCCTGGTGATGACCGCTGGTTCTGAAGCCAAGCGCCGGCGCCATATGGCCTTGCGGGCCACCTTTACCTGCTTCGTCGTGCTCACTGGGTTCGCCTTGGCCGGAACGTTGATCTTCCACTTATTCGGCATCACCCTGCCCGCCTTCAAAATCGCGGGTGGGTTGGTGCTCGTTCTCATCGGCTTAGACATGCTGCAGGCGCGCCGTTCGCCCACCAAGGAAACGCCGGGCGACACGGCCGAGGGCGCCGTCAAAGAAGACGTCGGCATCATACCGCTGGGTATCCCCATGCTGGCCGGACCGGGTTCCATCTCAACCGTGATGGTGCTGACATCGGCACACCAATCCTGGGAGCACATCGTTACGATAGTGCTGGCCATCGCAGTCACAGCTTTTATTTCTTATTGGATTCTGGCCGCAGCAGACCGCGTGCGGCACTTTCTAGGCGAAACCGGCATTCGCATTCTGACCCGTATGTTTGGTTTGCTGCTGACAGCTATCGCGGTGCAATTCATTCTGAGCGGATTGGCGGATGTTGGATTAGTGCGCGCGACCGCGCAATAATTATGGTGATCTAAGGAAGCTGCGGATGCGAAGCTATGAGACCGATTACGCCGGCTGGGCCGAAGACCAGGCGGCCGCCATTCGCGAGCGGCGTTGGTCTGATGTGGACGAAGTAGCTCTCGCGGACGAGGTGGGTGATCTGGCACGTAAAGAGCGTCGTGCGCTGCGCAATCGCCTTGTGATTTTGCTGGCGCATTTGTTGAAACAGCGCTATCAGGCGGAAAAGGCTTCGCGCAGTTGGCAAGCGACAGTCGACGAGCAACGCTTGCGCATTCGCGAGATTTTGGAGGAAAGCCCCAGCCTGCGAGCGCAATTAAATGACGCAATCCTTAGCGCCTACGCAATCGCCCGTCTGCGAGCAGTGCGCGAAACTCAGTTGCCAGTCGAGACATTTCCTGTCCTGATTCCCTTTTCCGACGAAGACCTCGGACTTTAATTCCGTTCCTAAATAATCTAATTGACAAGCCCGCGCCTTGATGCTATTTTTATAGCATGGTGCTAGCCAAGCAGCATACGCTAAGCCGCCGCGAACGGCAGATCATGGACGTCCTCTACCGGCTCGGCCGCGCTACCGCCGCGGAGATTCACCAGAAACTTCCCGATCCTCCCGGTTACTCAGCCGTGCGAGCCATGCTGCGGGTGCTGGAAGAAAAGGGTCACATCCGGCACGAAGAAAAAGACTTGCGTTACGTCTTCCTGCCTGTCATTACGCGCGAAAAAGCGCGCCGCTCCGCTGTACGCCATTTGGTGGACACTTTCTTTGATGGTTCGCCCCAACAGGCAGTCGCCACTCTGCTCGACATGCCAGGTGCGCGCCTTTCGGACGAAGAATTTGATCGCCTAACCGCCCTCATCGATAAGGCCCGAAAGGAAGGCCGCTAGTGACAGCTCTCGTTTTGAACTTGTTCCTTCGTTCAGCGATTATCTGCCTAGCTGCCTGCACTCTGCGATGCTTATTGCCACGATACGCAGCGCGCGAACGACACGCCGTTTTATTTGCATCGTTCCTCCTCTTGCTTTTCTGGCCGTTGCTGGCATTATTTCTACCCGAACTTGATGTTGCACTGCCGTCAAACGCACCACCGGACGGCTCAGTCACGGTACAGGAGTTCCTGTTCGTCTCGGTGCATCCGGTGCAAGCTACCTTCGCTTATCTTCCCGTCGCTCTATGGCTGTTCGGCGTCACCCTTTCGCTGCTGCCGCTTCTGCTCGGATATCCCAAAGCGCTCTCAATAACCCGGCAGGCAAATCCGCTTAATTATCCCCTCGCTGACGAATTGCTGTCCTCTCTTTGCGCCCAGTACGGCCGCACTCGCAAGCCTTCCCTGCTCGTGATGTCTGCCCCTCTGATGCCATTCTTGTTCGGCATTCTAAAACCGAAAATCCTGGTGCCATCCGACTCCGCCAACTGGAGCGACGCCCGCTGGCGCACTGTCCTTTTGCATGAACTTGCACACGTTCAACGGTGCGACGTAGGCGCCCAGATGCTCGCTCATTTAGTCACCGCACTCTGGTGGTTCCAGCCGCTCTGCCGCCTGAACTACCTGGCGTTGCGGCAGGAAAGCGAACAAGCCTGCGATGCTATCGCCCTATCGTCAGGCGTGAAAGCTTCCGACTACGCCGCCGAACTTGTCCAACTGGCGCGAACCAACGAACATCGGCTCGGTTACTCATCCTCCGCAGTGATGATGGCCGGACGCGGCAATCTGGAACCGCGAGTGCGCGCTATCCTCGACTCCACCACCAAACACAAGCTCCGGCATTTCGTCGCGGCAGCCATCGCTCCTCTAGTTCTCATTACCCTTGCTGCTTCGGCAGTCACTTTAAAGAAAGAAGACAACCCCATGAAACGCACTCTGCTTTCCAGCCTGCTGACTTCAGCCGGCCTCTCCGCCGCCACCATTGGCGGCTCGCTGCTCGATTCCAACGGCGCGGCCATCCCCAACGCCAAAGCTTCTCTTTACAACCCCGAAACCACCGTCTCCCACGAAACCGCGACCGCCACAGACGGAAAATTCTCGTTCTCCGTGCCCGCCGGACAATATATCCTGCGCATTCAAAAGCCGGGTTTCCCTTCGTTGTTCCGTGAATTTAACGTGCAGGACGATTCTAAGATCGAGAAGCGCCTGAGCTTTACGCAGCCAGCCCTGCCGAGTGGTGAAGCACCTCAACATATCCGGGTTCCAGGCGCAGCTCAACAGGAAAAGCTGATTCAAAAAGTGAATCCCCTCTACCCGGTTTCAGCCAAACGCGCGCATTTGCAGGGGACGGTCTCGCTTGAAGCCGTGATCTCGGCAGAGGGCGTGCCCGAAGACATCACCGTGCTTTCCTCCCCGGACGACGACCTGACGCAATCAGCCTTGGAAGCGGTTCGACAGTGGCGTTACAGCACTACTTTGCTGAATGGCAACCCGATCGCGGTAGTAACCAACATCATCGTGAACTACACGCTAACCAACTAGCTCGCAGCAAGTGCATTGGCGCAACTAAAAGCGAGCTTTCGCTCCTTTAGTTGCGCCAACGCCTCCAGGCTCTTTTCTTCGTCAGCCGTCAGGTCGATGAGAAAAAAATCGTTGTTGTCTCTAATCCAGCTCAACGGCATGTCCCACCAGGCCAAATCCAGCAATTTTTCACGAACTTCTTCTGAGAACCGGAACTTGAGCATACGGGCAGGCGCGCCGGCATACACCCCATAAGGCTCCGACCGGAAGTTGGGCGGCAGGAGCGACCGCGCACCGATAATGCAGCCGTTCTCCACCACGCCACCACCCAGCATCATCACTTCGTCGCCAATCCAGACATCGCTCTTCAAAATAGAATCGCCGTATTGCGGCGGAGCAGCATTTCGCAAACCCATACCAAACACGCTAAACATGCACGTCGAAATGGTGCCAACGTCATGCTGGCCGTTCAGCATGAAGTGGCAATTGAGGCCCACGCTCGAAAATCGCCCCACTCGCATGCATTGGCGGCTTGAATCATACTTCACAACAGAACCAATGCCGAGGCCTGAGCACCGGCCGATGTGGAAGGTGCCAAACCCAGGGTGCTCATCCAGCCAGGTGCGAAATAGCCGATGTGGCAGGCATGAGTGACCTCCGTTCCTGTAGCCGATCACTTGAAAATGGGCCGACCAGGGGTGATTATCGATCACGCCGATACAATCCGGCTCTGTAGTCACGTCCATGGGATCTGAGATTCTGCTTACGTAGTCCCTTTCGCCCGCGAAAATCTCGCTTCTAGCGCAACTAAGATCGCCTAAAGCAAACTAAACGTATTGGTATGAAGACTCAAGCAAGAATCATGGGGATCGTTGCGCGACTAGCCGAAAAGCAGGCCCTCATCCGGCCCGATCAATCTTTGTTCGAATCGGGCTTGGCGGATTCGTCTACATTAGGCGATCTTGTTTCCGCGCTCGAAGTGAATTTGCCATCAAAATTCCGACTGCTCATCTCTCGCCGCGCAAATCCGATTCCGTTACTCGCATCAGACTTACCTGAAAGCTGAGCATCAGCGTAGTGCCTAAGCCCGTTCGAGATAGCTCGCGTCCGAAGTACTGACGCGAATCTTCTCGCCCTCATTGATAAATGGCGGAACCTGCACCACCAAGCCTGTGTCCATTTTCGCAGCCTTAGTAACGTTCGAAACCGTCGCACCCTTCAAGCCAGGCTCGGTCTCCATTACCGTCATCTCGACGCTGGGCGGCAACTCCACACTCACCGGCTTGCCTTCGTAGAATTCGACATTCACCTTTAACTGCGGAATCAGGTAATCAACGCCGTCTCCCAGAGTCTCTTTGGTGAAGTGCATCTGCTCGAAGTTCTCAGTGTTCATGAAGTAGTAGTAGTCGCCATCGTCGTACATGTACTCCATCTCCTGCTCTTCCAGGGAGATGCGTTCTACCTTGTCTTCCGACGAAAAGCGGTGCTCAATCATCGAGCCCGACCGCAGATTCCGCATTTTCGCCTGCACAAAGCCGCGCAGGTTGCCCGGAGTCCTATGCACCATGCTGAAGACGGTGTGAAGCTCGTTATTGAACTTCACCACCATCCCGGGGCGCAATTGTGTCGCTGCAATCATGAATTCGAAAAACTCCCTTGCCGTTAAACCTTCAGTTTACCAGCGCGAGCCGATCGCCGCCTCGCCGCGAAGAACGCCACACCGCCAATGCCGAGCAGGCCCCAAGTCGCGGGCTCGGGCGCCAAGGTTTGAAGAGCGGCTGCTGCGACGATGGCTTGCCCGGCGGCGGTTGGATGCTCTGTGTCCCAGAACAAATATTGGTTGGGATTCGAACACGGCGTTCCGCCCGCATAGTTCACCTCGCCGGTAAGGCAGGGATCCGTGACATCGGTAAGGCCAAATTGGGCCGGATTTGCCACAATGGCATCCACCAGCGAATAGGTATCCAACACATCAATGCTCAACACCGGATCTTCGCCGGCGAGTATGCCCAGCGACTGCTCCAGGCCAAGATCAAATTCACCCGACAACGCTGAGGCTGCTGCAATGCCCAGCGGCCCAGTAGCAATGGCGGCCGGCGTTTTGCCCAGATCGGGCACAGTCAGCACCAGAAAGTTTTTTGCGCCTTCGCTGGCAAGCGTGCCGACAGCGGTGTCGATATTGTTAATCACCGCTGCCACGTCCGCCGCAGCTTGCGCCGCAGTTGGAGACGTCGCAAGAATCGCGTTCAGGTCGTTGGAGCCAACCCAGATCGTGTAAAGCCCGGTAGGGTTGGCAATCGGGTTCGTCGCGTGAAAAGCGGCCAGCTGCGCTGGAAGATCGGCCGCACCCGCCGAGACGAAAGGCAGATTACCGCTAATCGCGCTGCCAACCGCATAGTCGGTTCCGCCCGCCAGACTGGGGGTGACGGAGGGAAGTCCCAGGCTCTTGGCCACGTCCTGCACCCAAACTGGACCGTTAGAAAATTCTCCATTAACGTAGGGCGGGGCGGGCTCGGCGCCGCCCGTCGCGATGTAGGCGTTACCGGCGTCAGACAGACTGTCGCCGAACGCGTAGATGGCGGAAATGGAGCTAGCCCGCGCCGAAGAAGCCAGCGTCGCCAGGGCAAAAACGGATAACCCAAAGCGAGAAATGTATGAAGACATGCGGCATAGTATATCGA
Source organism: Bryobacterales bacterium (assembly GCA_003163855.1). Classification (GTDB taxonomy): domain Bacteria; phylum Acidobacteriota; class Terriglobia; order Bryobacterales; family Bryobacteraceae; genus Bog-105. Next base: position 35,991 of record PLRJ01000121.1, read on the forward strand.
ATCCAGGCTGTCTACATTCTTTAGTTCAACGAGAGGCGCAAACCTTGCCCTCGACATTCGTGCCCGGATGCCACATACCCGCTGCATCAGCCCGGGCCGTCACTTCCTTGTTGTCTTTGCTCTCCCGGTACACAAGTTTTTCATCAGGCTTCAGCTTCCAGAACACGATGCTATCCTTCACATCCTGCCGCGCAATTTCCCAGCACTTCCCAACCGCAGGCGTAAGCTTAAGCGAACCGAAGTTGACCGTTTGCTGCTGCCATCCAGATGGGCAGCCCTGCTGCTCGACACCGCGCGTTGTAATCGACACCCAGCACGCATCCGCATTCCAGTCCGATCGCGCGAATAATGTGGCCGTTTCCAACTGATACAACCACGGATCCAAATTCTGATAGGCGATTCCCGGCAGATAAGGATCGGCCCACAAAAGCTCGTAGGCAACTCCGGGCCCGTCGTGAATCGTCTGCCGGTCTTCCACCGCCCAGCCCTGCAGAAATTGAGATGCTTCCAGATTTGGATCAAGCGTCACCAGAGCCAGCGCCGCCGCATGGCTCAGCCATTCCGGGCGTTCCAGTTCCTGCGGCTTTCGCGCCAGCAAGAATTCAACCGGAAGATGCTGAAAAAACTGCGGATCTTGCCGGCGCTGGTCCACTTCACCGCTCATGCGCCGCACGAAAAAGTATTCACAGGCGGCGTAAAGTTCAGGCGCATTGCGCGCGAGGCTTGTGGTCTCCAAATCCTGTCCGGAGCACGCCGCAGCATCGCGCCCCGCCGCAAGCCGCGAGAACAAACAGTCTCGGCGTCCCTGGAAACTCGTCGACACCGCAACCGCCGGCGCATCAGCTGAAAGTGCCGAACGCTCTTCCGGCGTAGCCACTTCGCCGCACCAATCCAGCACTAGCGCCCGCTGCCTGATCTCACGCGGATGCGCCAACCCCCACGCCACCGCCTCATGTCCGCGCGCCGCATCTTTCGTGATCGCGAAATACAGCGCCAGCTCGAAACCGCGCTCAGAAGAGTCGGGCGCGCTCTTCACGCGATTCTCAAAATTCAGCCAGCGTGCTGTATTGCGCTCCCTATCACGGGTCAGCCGCTTGTTAAGCTTGCTGGTCAGCAGCAATTTAGGCTCATGTGCCACTGCTTCCTCTGCCGCCGCCGCCAAACCACCTAACATAGCTAGCAGAAGCGCCAGCGGAACAATTCGCACTAGCCTATTTTTTCACACACGACGCCGCAACCATAAGAAAGTATCCTGAAAGCGCTGGCTGCCGTATAAAAACAATGGAGTTTAAGAACATCCTGGTGCGCGCTACAAACTGGGTGGGCGATGCAGTCATGTCGCTGCCCGCCTTGCAGCAGTTGCGCGCCACGCATCCCAAAGCTCGGATTTCGATACTGGCACGTCCCTGGGTGGGTTCGCTTTACGAGCGCGAAACCTTTTGTGATGAGCTAATCCCCTACCAAGTGGAGCGCGGCTGGCGCAATCTCGGCGCAAAGAGGCGCGTCGCGCAAGAGTTGCAGAGTCGCCAGTTCGATTGTGCTCTGCTTTTCCAGAATGCTTTTGAAGCGGCGATGCTCGTATGGTGGGCCCGCATCCCCGAACGTATCGGCTACGATCGCGATGGCCGCCGCTGGCTTTTGACCCGCCCAATTGCCGTGCCTCAACACAACGTCATCCCGAAGCACCAGCGCTTCTATTATCTGGAATTACTGAAGCGCGCCGGCCTAATCAACAGCTATGATTTGGAGATTCCTATTCAGTTATCAGGAGCGCGCGCCGCGGCTGCGCAGGGACGCCTGCGCCTCGACGAATTGATCGGGTCAAGACGTGTCGTTGGAATAAGCCCGGGCGCGGCCTTTGGAAGCGCCAAGCGCTGGCTTCCCGAACGCTTCGCAGCCGCCGCAGTATCAGTCGCCAAAGCGCGCCAGGCAGTTGTTGTCGTCATGGGTTCTACTGCCGAGGCGGATATCTGCACACTGGTCCAGCAGCAGATCAGCGCGGCCGGCGTAGAGTGCCGCAGCCTAGCGGGTACAACCGCACTGGCAGAGTTCATCGAAATTACCGCCGCCTGCGAAATTATGCTGACCAACGATTCCGGCGCTATGCATATAAGCTCGGCGCTGGGCGTGCCCACCGTGGCAGTTTTTGGCGCCACGGATGCGGCAGCCACAGGACCCACCGGGGCATCGGCCCGCGTGGTTCAGGAGCAAGTGGATTGCAGTCCGTGCGGGCTGCGTGAATGCCCCATTGATCACCGCTGCATGACCCGCCTCAGTGCCGATCGCGTAGCCGATACGGCACTTGAACTGGTGGACGCCGTAAAACTGCCCCAATGAACTGGAACGCGAAACCGATTTTGGCCATCCGGCTAGGCGCCATGGGCGACGTCATTCATGCCCTGCCGGCGGTCGCCAGTTTAAAGAAATCATTCCCGCTGCAACGGCTGGTCTGGGCGGTAGCTCCGAAATGGATCCCGCTTTTAGAGGGAAATCCCTACGTGGATGAAATCCTGCCGTTCCAGCGGAGAAACTGGACCCAGGTATCGGAATCGTGGAAGCGCTTGCGCCGTGTTCAGCCCGATCTGGCAGTGGATTTTCAAGGCCTGGTGCAGTCGGCACTCGTTGGACGCGCTGCTGCAGCGCGCTGTTTTGTCGGCCTGGATGGCCAACTCGCGCGTGAATGGGCCGCATCGCTGCTATACAACAAAACAGTTCATGCAGTGGGTCCGCATCGGGTGCAACGCTGCCTGCAATTGGCAGAAGCTGCCGGAGCCAAGGTACTGACGGAAGAGGCATGGATACCCGCGGGCTCGCCCGAAGGTGAATTACCAACAATTCCTTTCGTCCTCACCAATCCCTTTGCAGGCTGGATCAGCAAGCAGTGGCCTCTCGAGTTTTATGATCAGCTTGGAGCGCTGCTGGTGGCGGAAGGATATGCACTCGTAGCCAACGTTCCGGAAGCGCGTGCCGGTGAACTCTGCCGCTTTCGCAACCTTCATCCGCACGTTTCTTCGCTAGCGGGGCTCATTGATGCCACCCGCAAGGCAGCTGCCGTCATCGGCGTAGACAGCGGCCCGCTGCACCTGGCGGCTGCCCTGCATAAGCGTGGCGTCGCCATATACGGACCCACTGATCCGGCCCAGACAGGACCCTACCGGAGTGCCCTGAAAGTTTTGCGGGCCGACAATGTGCGAAATAGTTATAAGCGTGAAGACGAAATTCACCCGAGCATGAAGATTATAAGCGTCGAAATGGTAGCGGATGCTCTTCGCGCTTCAGAGTTGGTGAACTCTTGATTGAGATGCAGGCAGGCGCCCCTCAATACTGGTTTCCCAAAAAGTACGCTGACTTTGTCCAGCGTCTGCGCGTACCTTGCGGGTTCCTTCTGCTAGCTACCTTTGCCTGGTTTTCCCAGCCGACCCCTCTTTCCATGATGGTGGGCCTGCCGGTCTCGTTCCTTGGATTGCTCCTGCGCGGATGGGCCGCCGGTCACCTGGCTAAGAACAGGGAGCTTGCCGCCTCCGGACCTTATGCCTACATGCGAAATCCTCTCTACGCCGGTACGTTGATCACGGCTTCGGGCATCGTCATCGCCTCGCAATCCCTATGGCTGGTTTTAATTTTTGCCGCCGTCTTCCTACTCGTCTACCTGCCGGCGATTGAACTGGAAGAGCAGCACCTGCGTACAATTTTCCCGAACTACGCCGACTATGCCGCTCGCGTAAACCGTTTTCTGCCCTTCTCAAAATGGACGAATGGTGCAACCAAATTTTCATGGCCATTGTATACGCGCAACGAAGAATGGAAGGCATCACTCGGCTTTATGCTCGCCGCGGCCTGGCTTGGATTGAAATGCTGGTTGCTGTGATACGCTTTCGCCATGAGAGTAGGATGCTTCACCCCGCTGCTGTCGCAGTTTCCACTTGAGAAAGTTCTTGAAAAGCTTAAGAAGCTGAATATTAATACCGTCGAGTTAGGCACCGGTAACTACCCGGGCGATCCGCATTGCAAGCTGTCCATGCTGGACAATGCAGCAGAATTGAAAGACTTCAAGAAATTGTTGGACGACCACGGCGTCAGCATCAGTGCGTTGAGTTGCCATGGCAATTCATTGCATCCCGATGCCGCGCTGGCCAAGGGTTTTGCCGATACCAGCAAGCGCACCATCGAACTGGCGTCCAAACTCGGCGTGCCCGTGGTTATTGATTTCTCAGGCTGTCCCGGCGACAGCGATACCGCCAAATATCCGAACTGGGTAACCTGTCCTTGGCCCACCGAGTATCTTGACGTCCTGGATTGGCAATGGGAAAAGAAGGTGACTCCGTTCTGGCTGGAGCACGGCAAATTCGCCAAAGATCACGGCGTAAAAATAGCCATCGAGATGCATCCAGGATTTGTCGTTTATAGTCCCGAAACCATGTTGAAACTGCGCGCCATTGCTGGCGATAGCGTCGGCTGCAACTACGATCCAAGCCACATGTTCTGGCAAGGTATAGATCCCATCGCCGCGGTGCGTGTTTTAGGCGACGCCATTTTCCACGTGCATGCCAAAGATACGCAGATTTACGACTACAATCTGCCTAAGACCGGCGTCCTCGACACCAAGAAGTACACCGATGAAAAGAACCGCGCCTGGATCTTCCGCGCCTGCGGCTACGGCCACCCGTACGGATGGTGGAAGGAATTCATCTCTACCCTGCGCATGTACGATTACGACTATGTGCTCTCCATCGAGCATGAAGACACGCTGATGTCACCGGATGAAGGGCTTACAAAGGCGGCAGATTTCCTGAACTCCATCATTATTCGCGAACAACCCGCAGCCCCTTGGTGGGTTTAAGCTGCCTTAGCGACTTAGCTGTTCAATCGATTTGATAGCAACTTGCGCAGCTTCCGTGATGCTCATAGCCGGGTAAGCGTGCCTGGAAGGACCAACATACAACTCCTTGCAGCCCGCCGCTTGTGCGGCCTCCAGATCGGCTACGCTGTCGCCGATGACGAAACAACGCTCCGGCGGGATATTCTCATCGCGCAACGCGCGCAGAATCATACCTGGAGCGGGTTTGCGGCACTCGCAGGTGTCGGCTAGAGAATGCGGGCAGAAATAAATTTTGGCGATGGACACGCCTGCCTTGCCCAACTCGCGCAGCAGCTTACGATTCCCGTCGATGAAGTCGCGATAGCCGAAGTAGCCCAAGCCGATGCCCTGCTGATTGCTCACCAGGCATAAACGAAATCCGGCCGCCTGCAAGCTCAGCAGCGCCTCCACCACTCCAGGAAGCAGTTCCACCTCTGTCGGATCAAAGCAAGCATCGCGCACGAGTGTTCCATCACGATCGAGCAGCGCCAATCCACGCGCCGGGCTATTCGTCTTTTTGTCCGGTGAAGCGTGAACGGCCAGAGCTTGAATGCGCTCGAACATCGAAGTTGTACTGGCGGCGAATTGTGGCGGGATCAGGACGGTCTGGCCGCCATACTCCTCCACCACCGAACTTGAGCGCAATGCTCCAGCCTTGTAATCTCCGCCCTTAATATAGAAATCCGGCTTCCAGCGCAGGATCAGCGATAACGGCCGGTCTTCTTCCAAAACGGTCACGCGATCGACGCTAGCCATCGATGCGACGACGAAGGCGCGCTCGTTCCAGGGATTCACCGGGCGCAGCGGATTCTTATAGCGGCGAATGGAATCGTCACTGTTGACGGCCACCAACAAAACGTCGCAAGAGCGGCGCGCTTCGGCCAGATACTGCGCGTGACCGGCGTGCATGACGTCGAATGCCCCGCAAGTGAAACCTATGCGTCTACCCGCCGCGCGTTCCGACAAAACCCATTCGTCCACTTCTGCGAGGGTCAGAATTCGGTCAGGGGCGCTAATCACCAGCCTGTCCCGCGTGCAACTTGGCCGTTTCTTGAAGCTCAATCAATTCGCCGGACCAGGCTTGGGTCCAATCTCCGGGATAGCCGTTAAGGGCGAGAACGACGTCCGGAATGATGGTCGCTAGCAAATGATCTACGTGCGGCGAATCGCAGATAACTACCGCATCGGAAAACACCAGCGACGCCAGCACATAAGCGCGCACGGCTTGATCTTGAACCGCAGCCGTGGCGCTGTCGCTCTCCAACCCCACCACCAACCGGTCGCAGTGCGTGCGTGCCTTCTCCAGCCGCACCAGGTCAGCCTGAGAGATCCGGTCGAACACTCCGAATACGAACCCGATGCGCAATCCCATGCGCTTCCACATGCGTGCCCGCTCGCCCGCTTCGTCCGCTCGCAGTACTTTGTCGCTTGCGCTTAGAGCCGACTGCTGTTCAATTTCGTTCACAATCTCCGATCGATCCACGACCGCAGTTCCCATCTTGCCGACAACAATCCCAGCCGCAATATTCGCGATGGCAACGGCTTCTTCGATCTTGGCGCCGGAACCGAGCGCAGCAGCCAATGCAGATGCCACCGTATCGCCCGCACCCGAAACTTCGAAAACTTCGCGCGCGAGAGCCGGGAACGTAAACGGTTGGCCGTCTCTGGGAACCACCAGCATTCCCTCAGACCCCCGCGTCACCAGGATGTATTCCGATTCGGTCTGCTGCAGCAGCTTGCGCGCGGCCGTTTCCTGACTAGACGTGTCGTTTACGGGCAGTCCCGTGGCTTCGCCTAACTCCTTCAGGTTGGGTTTGATCAGAGTGGCATGACGGTAGCGGCTAAAGTCGCGGCCCTTCGGATCGACAATCACCGGCTTGCCCAACGCGCGCGCCTCACGTATAAATTCGCCCGCCAAATTATCCGTCAGCATGCCCTTGGCATAATCGGACAACACCACGATGGTGCACTCTCTGACCGTTTCTCTGAACTTCGCGAGAATCCCCTGCAGGCTTTCAGTTGAAATCGCTTGCGTGGTCTCGTTGTCGGCGCGCAGCAACTGCTGGCCGTGCGCGATATAGCGGACCTTCACCGGCGTCTTCCGCTCCCGTTCGGGCAGCAGATGCGTCTGGCAGCGCGGCACCACATCCAGCAGTGAGCTAATTTCGCCGCCTGCGGCATCGTCGCCGGTGACGGAGAAAACACGAATGCCGCACCCTAAGGCGCCCAGATTGCGCACCACGTTCCCCAGGCCACCCAGCATGGATTGCTGGGAACGGATGCGCAGCACTGGTATCGGCGCTTCGGGAGAAATGCGGCTGACATCGCCATAAATGAAATGGTCGAGCATCAGATCGCCTACGCAACCAACTATCGCCGCGTCCAGACGTTCGACCAAAGGAATCAAGTGCCGATCCTTACTCATGAAAGCCCTAAACGGTGTTCAATTTCCGTACAAAGAATGTGCCCCAATAGAATATGCATTTCCTGGATCCTGGCGGTTTCGTCGCTGGGAACAACAATCAGAGGATCGGCGATGCCCCTGAGCCTGCCGCCATCCCTGCCCGCGAACGCGGCCGCCGTCATGCCCTTGCGGGCGGCACAGGCTAGAGCCAAAACTACGTTAGGGCTATTGCCCGAAGTGGAAAACCCGAGCGCTACGTCACCGCTCTGCCCCAAAGCTTCCAATTGGCGCGCGAAAACCTGCTCGAACCCTAAATCATTTCCGCACGCCGTCAAAACACTGGAATCGGTAGTCAAAGCGATTCCTGCCAGAGCCCGGCGGTCCTTAATGAACCGGATGGACAGCTCGGCCGCAAGATGCTGGGCATCGGCCGCGCTGCCCCCGTTGCCGAAAAAGAAAATCCGTTTGCCATCTTCCAGCGCCTTGGCTGCTTTTTCGCTCAATTGCTCCATGCTTTTTGAGCAGGCTTCTTTGGTCGCCTCAAACGCCTGCAAGTGCCGCGCGAAACAATCGTCAAAAATGTTCAAATCCAAAGTAAGCCGCCGCGCATACCATCCCAAATTTATCTTTATGTCCAAGTATAAGGGCTATCCGCCTGTCGCCAAACGAGACCGGCGCCGATGAAGAAATTAGACCGATTGATAGAGTAAGGGCAACCCAACTTCTATGCACTGGCCTATGCCGGTACTCGTCTTCCTTTGGAGCGCAGCCTTCGTACTGTACGTCCTGATCGGCTATCCGCTGCTCCTGGCCGCGTGGGCGCGCGGTCATGCCCAGCCTATTCGCAAAGAGTTTTTCCCAAGACGTGTCAGCATCATTGTTCCTGTACGTAACGGAGCGGCCTGGATTGAATCTAAAATCCAGTCACTTCTACTTAGTGACTATCCGGAGGGTTTGCTAGATATCTTGTTTGTTTCCGACGGTTCTACTGACGCTACTAACCAGTTAGTGGCCGAATACCCCGATTCCCGCGTTCGTCTACTTGCCTTGGAAGGGGGTGGAAAAGCCAGAGCTGTCAGCTCCGCCTTCCAGCATGTGGATGGCGAAGTGCTGGTATTGACTGACGTCCGGCAAAGCTTCCATCCGGCTGCCATACGTTACATGGTTTCGTGCTTCGCAGATGCTTCAGTGGGCGTCGTGACTGGCGAATTAGTAATCCGGGAAGGCAATAACCAAGAAGAACACAACACCGGGCTCTATTGGAAATATGAAAAGTGGATTCGCCGTAATTTAAACCGCATAGACGCCATGCTGGGTGCCACCGGTTCTATTTATGCGATTCGGCGCGAACTGGCTGTGCCTATGCCTGACGACATCCTGCTGGACGATGTTTATCTTCCCTTCATTGCGGCGTTCAAGGGGCACCGAATCTATTTTGAAGACGAAGCTAAAGCGTATGACCTGCCGACGTCACTTAACTCCGAGTTCTGGCGGAAAGTGCGGACTCAAGCGGGCGTTTACCAGATTATGAAACACTTTCCCGCTCTCATATCACCTTTGAACCGGCGGTTTATTCACTTCCTATCGCATAAGCTTGGAAGACTTTTCCTGCCTTTCGCCATGCTGGCAGTTGCGATATCCTCCTTTTGGCTTCCTGAGCCGTCGCGCGTTCTCATGCTCAGCTTGCAAGCTATTTTTTATGGATTGGCCGTCCTCGACCCGGTCATTCCTGAGGGTTCGCCTCTCAAGCGAATCTCGGCAGTTATCCGCGCCTTTGTGGTACTGGTTGCGGCCGCCGCTTGTGCTCTTACTGTCTTTATCCGCCCCGCACGCTCACTGTGGAGAGAAACACAGGTTAGCGCGGTGCAAGGCAAATAGGGGAACGTATGTCCGTTCATCGAACTCTTCATCGCAAAATTATGGGGTTGGCATCGACATTTGGCCCGACCAATTCGGCTGTGAAATCCTGGCTGAAGTTAAGCTGCCAGCAGCAAGGCTGCCAACTCGTGACGCATCCGTATGTTTGGTCGTTGAAGAAGGACCATCAGGTTATTCGTTTGGCACCGCGCCATTACGCCTACATCCCCTATGTGGCCAGCCGGTTCGAGCGCTATTTTGACAGCCTGGTGCCGGAAGTGATGGGTGGCGACTCGGTGCTGGATTTCTCGCATGTTCGCACCGACACCTATCGCAAGCCAGGCCTCACCTTTGAATCGTCAGCCTGTCCAGAAGAAGCCGACGTGCTGGATTCATACCTGGAGTTACACAAGCCGTCGCGCGATCACCTGGCGTTCGATATTGGCGCGCGCTGCGGCGTATCCACCTATATTCTTTCCCAATTAGCGGGCGAAGTGGTGGCTTTCGAAAACGATCCGCTGGCGATAGATATTCTGGACCGCAACATCAAGCGTCACGATATGCGCAACGTGACGCTGGTGAAGGGAGTTCCTAAGCTGGCGGAAGCTTTTTCCACCTGGGGCATACCCTCGTTCTGCAAAATTTCGATCGACGGAGATGAGCCAAGATACCTTACGGCTGCGCAAAAAGTTCTGACGGAATGTGAAACGCATCTCGCTATCCGCACCACCCACGAAGCCCTGGGACTTTGCAATCAGGCCAAGGTAGAACAGATCCTCCAGCAGTGCGGCTTCGAAGTTAAGTCTGACGCGCTGCTAGGCACAACCTCTGCGTGGCCGGCATAGATTTCCAAAACAGAAGCGGGCACGATACTATGTCTCAAGTCGAACCCGTTCTCTACGATGTCAACGTTTACTCCCCAACTCGCCGGGAAGCTGGCACTAATTACAGGCGCAAGTAAAGGCCTTGGCCGCGCCATGGCACTCGCGCTGGCGCAGGCCGGTGCCACCATCGCCCTCGTTTCGCGTGATCAGGCGAAACTTGCCTCTGTCAAAGCAGAGGTTCAGGCGCTCAACGGAAAGGCCGAGCTATTCATCGCCGACGTGCGTCAAGAGGCGCAGGTGGCGACGCTCGAAAAAGAAGTGACCGCGCGCTGTGGTCCGGCACAGATCCTTATCAACAACGCCGGCATCAACATCCGGAAAAACCTGACCGAATTCACCCTCGACGAATGGCAGAGCGTGATTGACACGAATCTCACCAGCGTCTTTCTGCTTTGCCGCGCGTTCGTCCCCCATATGCGTGGTACTGGGTATGGACGAATCCTCAACATGACGTCTATCATGAGTCACATCTCGCTGCCGCAACGCAGCGCGTATTCGGCCAGTAAAGCGGCGCTGCTAGGGCTTACTAAAGCGCTGGCGCTGGAACTGGCCACGGAAGGCGTCACTGTCAATGGAATCAGCCCGGGACCATTCGCTACGGAAATGAATCAAGTTCTCATACAAAATCCCGAAGCCAACGCGCAATTCCTGTCCAGCATTCCGGTGGGCCGCTGGGGCAAAGTGGAAGATATTGGTTCGCTCGCGCTTTTCTTGTGCTCCGATGCGGGCTCGTTTATCACCGGCACCGACATTCTTATCGATGGCGGCTGGTGCGCCCGCTAAAACGTTTCGCCATGTAAGCAAATTATTATGCCTGGAGAAAAAATGGACTCAGCCGTTCAACCCGCACTCTCACCCGAGGCATCCAAGCCTGATCCGGCATTTGAGGCCGCCGTCTACCGAAAAGTCACGTTCCGCCTCATCCCGTTTCTTTTCCTGTGCTACATCTTTGCTTACGTAGATCGTGTCAACGTGGGCTTTGCCAAACTGCAGATGCAGCGCGACCTGCATATGTCGAACGCCGTCTACGGCTTCGGATCGGGCATCTTCTTTCTCGGTTATCTGCTGTTTCAGGTGCCTTGTAATTTGGCGTTGCAGAAGATCGGGGCGAAATATTGGCTGGGGCCCATCATGATTGTCTGGGGGTTTGTCTCCGCCTGCACCATGTTCGCCATCAACGGCTACACTTTTTATGCTTTGCGCTTTCTGCTGGGCGTAGTGGAATCTGGTTTCTTTCCGGGCGTAATTCTCTATCTGACATTCTGGTATCCCAGCAAGCATCGAGCCAAGATGGTGGCCGCCTTCATGACGGCGATTCCACTTTCGGGCTTGATTGGCGGTCCTATATCAGGCTGGCTGCTGGATCACATGTCCGCCGTCGGTGGCCTGCGCGCCTGGCAATGGCTGTTCGTCATTGAAGCGATTCCGTCCGTGATCGCGGGCGTGCTAACCATGTGGTTTCTGCAAGATTCGCCGGTGCGGGCCAAGTGGTTGAAGCCGGTGGAACGCGACTTCCTGCTGGGCCGACTGACGGAAGATGAATCGACCCGCAAATCCGCCATGGGAGGCGATCATCATCACAGCTTTGCAGGCGCGCTTGGCAGCCGTAACGTATGGCTCTTCTGCCTCATGTATTTCGGAACCGTCATGGGCAACTACGGCTTGCAGTTCTGGCTGCCGCAGATTATTCAAGACACCCTGACGAAGGATCCATTAAAGATCGGCTTCTACACCATGATCCCCTGGGGAACAACGGCCATCGTGATGGTTCTAGTAGGTCGCCATTCCGATGCCACCGGGGAACGTGCCTGGCATGTGGCAATGTCCGCTGCCGCCGGAGGATTGGGGCTGGCGCTCTCGGCCATTCCAGGTATTTCAGGCGGCTTCGGCCTGTTCGCGCTGACCATTGCCACCGCGGGCATTATCTCGGCGTCCTCAAGTTTCTGGTCGCTGCCCACCATGTATCTTTCAGGAGCGGCCGCTTCAGGTGGCATCGCACTAATTAACTCCATTGGCAATCTAGGCGGTCAAGTAGGGCCGTATCTGATTGGGCAGATCAAGCAATGGACCAATAGCATGACGCCCGCGCTATTTACACTGGCCTGCGGGTGCTGGGTTTCGGCCTTGCTTACTCTATACTTCTTCCGGCATCGCCGCACACCCGTCGAATGAAGCTCGGCGTTGCTACTTACTCTTATCTGACAGCCTGGCGTCCCAATGATGCGCTGGAGTTCCTGGAGCATTGCCACAAACTAGGCGCGGGCGGTATCCAGGCGCCCATTAACGGCGATCCGGCGCTCATCCGCGAGCGCGCCGCCAGCTACGGCATGTGGGTCGAAGCCATGGTGTCGCTGCCAAACGGAGGCCAGACTGACGCCTTTGAGCAGGATCTGAAAAATGCGCAAGCCGCCGGAGCGACAGCATTGCGCGCTGCCTGTTTAGGCACCCGCCGCTACGAAACGTTTCCCGATTTAGCGAGTTGGCGTCAGCACGTCGCCGCCTGCCATCAGTCGCTAGCTGCCGCAGTGCCGCTGCTCGAAAAGTACAAGCTGCCGCTCGGCCTGGAAAACCACAAAGACTGGACCACTGACGAGATGGTGGCCCTGATAAAGCAATACTCGAGCGAGTATCTAGGCGTTTGTCTCGATTTCGGCAACAATATCGCTTTGCTTGACGACCCCATGTACGTTATCGAACAGCTTGCTCCCTACACCGTTAGCACGCACTTCAAAAACATGGCCGTTCAGCCTTACGAAGAGGGATTTCTACTCTCGGAAGTGCCGCTCGGCGACGGCTACATTGACCTTCCCCACGCGCTTGCGATTGTTTGCGAAGCACGTCCGCACGCCGAGGTGTCGCTTGAATCCATCACGCGCGATCCTCTAAGAATTCCATGCCTGGCCGACCGCTATTGGCCGACGTTTCCAGAACGAAACGGGCTCGATCTGGCGCGCACGCTGCGCTTCGTACAAGAACACCAAAGCACCAAGCCATTGCCGCGCGTTTCCCACCTTTCGCACGAGGAGTTGCTCGTGCTTGAGAATCAGAACGTGATCGATTGTCTTGTTTATGCGCGGCAGCATCTAAGTCTCTGAAGTGATTGAGACTGACGTCGTCATCATAGGCGCGGGCGCAGCCGGTCTGCTGTGTGCCATCGAAGCGGGCAAGCGCGGTCGCCGCGTCGTGGTTCTGGACCATGCGCGCAAGCCGGCTGAAAAAATCCGTATCTCAGGCGGTGGCCGTTGCAACTTCACGAATCTGCGAACGTCGCCGCAAAACTATCTCTCGCAGAACCCGCACTTTTGTATGTCCGCCCTGGCGCGCTACACTCCGCATGACTTTATCGCCCTGGTCGAGAAACATAACATCGCGTATCACGAGAAGACCGCCGGACAGCTTTTCTGCGACCACTCTTCGCAGCAGATCATTAATATGCTGCTGGAAGAGTGCCGCCAGGCGGGTGTCAAGATTCAACTCAATGCGGAGATTCAGCAAGTCACAAAACCGGATGAATCTTTCCACGTGGGCGACTATCGCTGCCAGTCGCTGGTAGTTGCCTGCGGCGGCCTGTCCATCCCCAAGATGGGCGCTACCAACCTGGGCTATCGCATTGCGCGCGATTTCGGGCTCAGTATCATGCCCACGCAACCCGCCCTGGTGCCATTCACGCTATCGGAAGCGCAGCTTGCCGTCTGGCAGCCGCTGGCCGGTGTGTCGCTGCAGGCCAACGTGAAATGCGGTAAGCAGCAGTTCCAGGAAGGCCTGCTTTTTACGCATCGCGGTTTAAGCGGCCCCGCCATTTTGCAGATCTCTTCTTACTGGCAGCCTGGCAGCGGGCTCGATATCAATCTTGCGCCCGGGCATGATGCCGCCGCGGAGTTGATCCGGGCGAAAGCTGCGAATCAGTCGGCTGTGTCAGTACTCACGACCATGCTTCCCAAGCGGCTGGCGCAGCAACTGGCAGGTAATACGCGATTGGCGGCAACGCCCGATCGTCAACTCGCGCAGTTGGGCGAAGCCGTCAACCGCTGGCATATCGTCCCGAATGGAACGGAAGGCTACCGTACCGCCGAAGTGACTCTGGGCGGTGTGGACACCAATGAACTCTCATCGAAGACGTTGGAGGCCCGGAAAGTCGCCAACCTGTATTTCATCGGCGAGGTTCTCGATGTCACCGGACACCTCGGCGGTTACAACTTTCAATGGGCCTGGGCATCCGGCTATGTGGCTGGTCAATACGCCTAAGCCGAAGCCAGGCTGCGCTTGCGGAATTCGTCAAAACCTACCGCCGCGATAATCACTACGCCGATGGTGACCTGCTGCCAGTAAGGGTTGATGCCCAGCAGATCGCTCCCATTGCCCAGCAGGCCGATGATGAAAGCGCCGATAAGCGTTCCCACCACGCTGCCTTCCCCGCCCTGCAGACTGCCGCCGCCGATAACCACGGCCGCAATCGCCTGCAGTTCATACCCTTGGCCGGCAGTCGGCTGGCCAGTCATCAGGCGCGACGCTTCCACCATGCCAGCTAATCCGGCCAGGCCGCCGGCAATGGCATACACGCTTGTGAGATGAAATTTTATTGGTACACCGGCGTAATAGGCCGCATTCTGGTTGCTGCCGATTGCAAAGCTGTACCTTCCCAGTTTGGTGTTCTCCAGCAGAAAATGCATGATTAACGCACACAACGCGAGTACCCATAAAGAAAACGGTATGCCCAGCAGGTTACCGTCTCCCAGGTAAGAAAAGGAATCTGGAATCTCATGCACCGGCAGGCCCTTTGAAATAACCAGCGCCAGCCCGCGGTAAGCCTCCAGCGTGCCTAGCGTCACGATGAACGGACTGATCCGAAGCTGGGTAATCATCAGGCCATTCAGCAAGCCCGCCAGGATACCTATCCCGATCCCGATCGCTACCGCGAATAGAACCGGCTGCCCTGCCTTGATGGCCATGCTGCCGAAAAGGCCGGATATGGCCAGCGTCGATCCAACCGAAAGATCGATGCCGCCGGTAATGATGACCAGCGTCATGCCCAGCGCCATGATGTTGATGACGGCCGTTTGCCGCGCCACGCTGGAGAGGTTCACCACCGTAAGGAAGTGCGGAGTGGCAATGGTGAGCGCGAGCGCCAAAGCGATCAAGGTGACAAAAGGCAGCAGGCGCTGCAAGCGTTGCATTCTAGAGTTGCTCCTCCAAAACGGGGGCTGCCGACTCCGGCGCAGCCAGCCGCATAATTTCTTCTTGTGTTGTGCTGCCGGGTAATTCGCCGGTGAGCCTGCCGTTGCGCATCACCAGAATGCGATCGGTTACCTGCAGCAGTTCCGGTAGTTCGGAACTGACCATCAACACCGCGGCGCCCTGGCGCGCCAGCCGGTCCATCTGTTCAAAGACTTCCTGTTTGGCGCCGATATCGATGCCGCGCGTAGGCTCATCGAACAGAAAGACGCGTGCGCCGCGCGCCACCCATTTGGCAATGACGATCTTCTGTTGATTCCCGCCGCTAAGACGCCCGGCCAACTGCGCCGTGTTGTTGCATTTAATGCGCAGCAGTTGCCTATACTCTTCCGCCAAGTCCGTTTCAGCCTTCTTATTCAAAACACCTGCTCGGCAGACACGGCCCAAATCAGGCATGGTGACATTGAAGGCAATAGGGAGCTTCAACGCCAAGCCATCCAACTGACGGTCTTCAGGGATCAACGCGATGCCGGCGCTCACAGCCTCGCGCGGTGTCTTAGCCGTGACCAGCTTGCCGGCAATCTCAACCGTGCCTTGTTCCGGCGGATCGACACCGAACAGCACCCGGCATAATTCCGTGCGGCCCGCTCCCATTAAACCCGCCAGCCCGACAATTTCGCCGGCGCGCAGTTCAAACGAGACATTACGCAGCATGCCGCGAAAGACGTTCGTCACTTTTAGCAGGGTCTCGCCCGGCGGAACAGGCTCGCGGCGGTAAATGGAATCGATCTCGCGGCCCACCATGTGATGAATCAACTCATCGCGCGTTAGATCTTTCAAGTCGCCGCTATGCACCGTCGCCCCATCACGCAAGACCGTGACGCGGTCGCCAATGGCCCGCAGTTCCTCCAGCCTGTGCGTGATGTAAATGACCCCGATCTGGCGTTCGCACAGTTGCCGCACCAGGCGGAACACTTCCTTGGTCTCCGATTCAGACAGCGACGACGTCGGCTCGTCAAATATCAACAGGCTGGAGCCTTGCGCCACGGCGCGGCAGATCTCAACCAACTGTTTTCCGGCTGGACTCAAGCGTCCGACGCGCCACTCCGGATCGAGCCGGAAGCCATGTTCATTGATAACGCGGCGCGCTTTTTCGGTCAGGCTGCGCCGTTCCACCCAACCGGCACGCGAGGTAGTTTCGCGCCCCAGAAAGATGTTTTCGGCTACGGTTAGGTGCGGCGCCAGCAGCGACTCCTGGTGCACCATCGCAATGCCGTTGGCCGAAGCTTCCGACGGCCGCGTAAACGAAACCGGCTGCCCGCGCCACAACATTTCGCCGCCATCGCGCGCCTGCAGACCAGCCACAATCTTCATCAGCGTCGACTTGCCGGCGCCGTTCTCACCCATCAGCAGATGCACTTCGCCCGCGCGCACCTCTAGAGAACCATTGCGCAGGGCACGAACACCACCGAAACTTTTCTGAATGCCCTGAAGCGAGAGCAGCACCAGAAAGAGTTTATTACATAGTGGGAAGGATTACTGTATTTTCAGCTTTTGTGGCCGATTCCAACTGCCAGCGCGCGCGAAATTCCGCAGCGCCCGCACGGCCCATGCAGCGTTCCAGCATCCCCGTAGTCGCCGTACGCAGGTCCGCCATCACCAGCGCGTCCAACGCGTTCGAAAAGTTAGGGTCCACGTTAAAGCCCAGCATCTTGCCGCCGATTTTCAGATACTGGCGAATCAGCACCGGCAGGCCTTTGCCGTCGCGCTCCAAGTCCTGCACCGAGGACGAAAGCTCTTCCACGCTGCTTAACAGGCGATTCAGATCCTTCACATGCTTCGGAACAAGAGGTTTCGTACGGAAGCCGCGGCGAGGCCTCACCCATTCGGACAGTTTGCCATCGATATGGCCGTTAAGAAAGTTGACGATAAGGGTTCGGGACAGCGAATTGTAATCACTGCTGATGCTGACGGCTCCGAACAGAACCGGACACTCGGGCCTCGATTGCACAAACCGCGCAATGCCTTTCCACAGCAGCAGTAAGGGCGCGTACTGCTTTTGATAATCCCGCGCTAGGAACGACCGGCCCAGTTCCACGGCCGGCCCGATGTGATCGAAAAAGTCATGCTCGTAATGAAACAGCGTGCTGGTGTAGAGGCCCTTTATTCCGCGTGTTGCAAGCACGTCGGGAGTGGCGGCAATGCGGTATGCGCCGGCAACCCGCTGGTCGCGCGTGCTCCACAGGAACATGTGCCGGTAATATTCGTCGAACTCATCCAGATCCAGGCTGTTGCCGGTGCCTTCGCCTATCTGGCGGTAGGTCTCTTCGCGCGAGCGCCCGATTTCGTGCAAGACGTTAGGAATCTGATTGGCATCGGCAATCAGCACCTTAAAATCGGCGTTGGCCGCCAGCAAATGGGCATCGCCCAATGCTTCCACTTCCTGCGTTGTTTTCTCGCTGCACGCCGGTTCGGCTACTTTTCGATTGGTGCGCACGAACGGCATGGTCACCGGAGGTTCCGCGTGCGCTGCCGGTCGATTCAGCAAAAGGTACGTGCGAGCGCGCAGATAGCCCGTGGACGCTTCGAAATCCGGATAGCTGGTAAGAACGTTGGCCGGAATGGGCGAGCCAACGCGCACGTTAATGACGTGTTTGGTCTTCTTGCAAAGCTCACGCGCCAGGTTGAGCGTGCGCAAGCGCGGATGGATGGTCCCCATCATCTGGAACGGAAGGCTGTTGGCGCCCTTGAAGAACAACGGCAGAGTGGGACAACCAACTTTACATGCCAGGCGCGCGGCTGTAGTGTTCCACTTGGGGTCGGCCACAGGACTCTCGCCCCAGTTGAGATGCGAAACCTCGCCGGCGGGGAACATCACCAGCAAGCCACCGCTACGCAGCCAGCTTAGACAAGCGCGCAGAGCCTTCCCGTTCTCGCCTTTATCGGCGTCCTCAAAGGGATTGACGAAGATGACGCGCTGGTGAAGCACCGGCGTGGAAGCCAGTAAGGTGCTGGCCAAAATACGATAGTCTGGACGCACCCGCTCCAAAATGCTGAGCAGGATGGGCCCTTCCAGAATTCCGAACGGATGGTTGGCGACCATCAGCGCAGCGCCAGATGTTGGAATTCTGTCCACGTCGCTGGGCTGGACCTCATAGCGGATGTCGAGATTCTTCAGGAACCCGTCCGCAAACGAGGCAGGCGAGGCGTTACTGGGATCGGCCGCCGTCCAACTGCGCCGCAATAAATCTGGCATTAGGATCCGTAGCAGAGCAGGTTCTAAGGGCCGGATTAAAGACTTAAAAGGCGCAGGAACAAGTGCCGACGGGGCAAAGGTAAAAGGAAGCTGCGCATCTTGCATAACCGAAGTTTCGCTAATCTCGGTTAATTGCCAGTGAAGAGGTGGTTACAAAGCTGCCAGTGTGACAAGTACCGTTACTCAGTTGACAGGAATTGTGGATTCTTCTAACGCGTTTTTACGCATTTAAGAAGTAAGAGGTAGAATTCAACCTCGGAGAGAGGAACGCCGCGGTGCCCAAACAGCACACAAAAAGCGGCGTTTTTCTTTTTCAGACGGGTTCGAGTGCGATCACAAGCCGCCGCCCTACTATGCTGGCAGCGCGTTGCAGCGTAGCGAGCTGCACGCTCGCCGATTTGCCTGGCGATGACCCGCTTCATGGCGGTGTGGCGGGTTTCTTCGGAGATACCCTCCTCTTTCAGAAGATCGTCCTTCGGGAAAAACTGCCTCCGTCCACTTTTTGAAGGTTCGTTTGGCAACGATAACCAAGGGGATCTAGGATGATGTAGACATGCCAGCCATTCAGGTGCGCGAGGCGATGGCTGAGGATGCCGGAACTGTTCTCGTTCTGCTCGACGAATACTACAGTGCCGCCAACGTAGTTCAGCGCAACGAAGCAGACCACACTACTTATTGGCTCGCGTATTGCGATGAACATGCGGCGGGCTGCATCAGCCTGCGACCCTATCCGGAACGTCAGGCGGCGGAGATCAAGCGTCTTTATGTGCGGCCGGGCTATCGCAACCTTGGGCTTGCGCAGAAATTGCTGGCGGAGCTGGAAAAATCGGCAGCCGAACTTGGCTACGAATGGCTGTATCTGGACACCACGGACGAAATGCATTCCGCTCAGCGTCTTTATCAACGTTCCGGTTATCAGTTGTGCGACCGCTATAACGAAAATCCGCAAGCTACCATCTTCATGCGCAAGCCGCTGCCGGCGCCGCTGCAACTGCGCGAGTTCAAGCCAGGAGATGAAGCCGCCTTCTGCGAGTTAAATGAAGCATGGATCAACAAGTATTTTCAACTTGAAGAGAAAGACAGGCAGACTCTGCGCCAGCCCGAAAAGTACATCCTCTCGCAAGGCGGCCACATATTCATGGCCGAGCGCGCCGGGCGGGCGGTAGGTTGCTGCGCACTGATTCGCATGCCCGATGGCGCGTTTGAACTAAGCAAGATGGGGGTAGCGGAAGAGGAACGGGGCCGCGGTATCGGCCGCCGCCTGCTTGAATATGTAGTGGCCGAAGCGCGCCGCCGTGGCATGAAAAGACTCTATCTGGAGACAAACAAAAAGCTGGAAAACGCCATTCATCTGTATGAGTCCATCGGCTTCAACCACCTGCCGCCCCATCGTGTAACACCATCGCCCTACCAACGGGCAAACGTGTTTATGGAGATGCTGCTCAGCGAAGCCTAATCCAGCCGCATACGCCGCCAGCGCTCCACCAGGTTCTCCGCAGCGCCACGCCAAACCGGAAAGTGAAAGTCGAAGCCGGCATGAGTCAAGCGGCCCGGAATGACGCGCCGGCTCTTTAGAACAAGTTCAGGCTCAGTGCGCAGCACGAATGCTCCGATCGCTAACATCCACTCGGGTGACGGGATGCCGATGTAACTGGTACACCAGGCCCGCCGCAGGCAGCACATGAACTGTTTGTTGGGAATGGGATTAGGCGATGTTACGTTCACCACCCCTGCAATATCCTCGCGCGCAATGAGGAACTCGATGGCTCGAACCAGATCGACATCATGAATCCAGGAGACATACTGCCGCCCTGACCCGTTCGTTCCTCCCAACCCAAATCGGACCAGACGAAGCAAGGTGTCGAAGATGCCGCCTCCGTCTGGACTCATCACCGGCCCCATGCGCAACACCACCTTGCGCGTCGCGCCGGCCTGGGCCGAACAGAAGGCTTCCTCCCACGCTTCAGCTACAGCAATGCTGAAGCGCCAATCGGGAGGCGCGTCCGCTTCATGTCCGCCTATCTCTCCACTGATTTCGTCCATAGGACGGTCAAGGGCGTGCCGGTAAATGGTGGCCGTGCTGGCATTCAACCAGACCTTTGGCGGCTGCTCACACTGCCAGATGGCTTTGCCAAGCAATTCCGTTGTTCTGACGCGTGATTCCATGATCAGGCGCCGGTTGGAACGCGTGTAACGACAGTTGACTGACCGTCCGGCTAAATTGATGACAACGTCGGAACCCTCAAGCGCGCTGGCCCATGGTCCAAGTGTCTCAGCGTCCCAGTGAATAGCTTCCCAGGCGCATGCCTTGGGAAAGCGCGTGATGGTAGAGACAAAATGACCCTGCTGATGAAAGTGGCGGG
This sequence comes from Bryobacterales bacterium, assembly GCA_003163855.1. GTDB lineage: Bacteria > Acidobacteriota > Terriglobia > Bryobacterales > Bryobacteraceae > Bog-105. Next base: position 56,785 of record PLRJ01000121.1, read on the forward strand.
CCAGCAAGTTCCCCAGCTGACCTGTTCCGCCCGGAATAACGATGCGCAACTGCCGAGTGGGAGCCATAGGGACTTGTTGCAAATTGTCCCACGAGCGCGGTGCAGATAAGCGGATTCAAGAGAAAAAAATCGCCCCGAACTTCTACGTCCGGGGCAAGCAATACAGTAGCGAGTGGGCTTTAACGCTCGCCAAAAGTCCAGCCAACTGTGGCGCCGTATTCGGGCACCCAGTTGCTACCGAACTGGAACAGATTGTTCACGTAGTGAGCGTCAACCTGCGGCTGAATGAACAAGTGATGAGTGGCGTACAGTCGCAGGCCAGCCGAAAGGTGTACCTGGAAATGATTAGAGCTTTCCAGGTATTGATTGCTGGACGAACAACCCGCGAATTGATCGCAATAGCTGGCGGGTTCGTAAAACTTCAGATTCATTCCACCTAAACCCGCTTCTATGATCGGTTGGACATGATGGAAGCCTTTTGGCTTCCAGACACCGTTGAAGTCGTAGAAAGTCGGACGATATGTCAAGCCGGTGTAAGATCCCTGTGAAAAGCGGAAGTCTGTTTCACCGCTCACGCCAAATTGTGGTGTGAAGAAGAAATCTGCGCCTGCTTTACCGAAGGTTCCGCCTAAACGCGGCGTTGTGTAAGGGTTGCCCGTTCCGTAGGTGTCGATAAGTTGATTGCTGGAGGGTGCCATGGCGGTGCCAGCCCCAAAGAATACGTCAAATCCGGTCTGTGCGTTAGCGGCTGTAGTAGCTAAACACAACACGAACGCGGACAAGATGCTGCTCTTGAGAAATTTAGACAAGGTAATCCTCCCGTGATTCCAAACTATGTAAGTGGTGTTCGCTAAGTGGAAACTGCGGAAATGCGAGTGACCGCCGGCTTCGCTTGCGAACAGTCTCATAGCTACTGACGTGGCCTATTCACTGCGGTTTCACGGCACATCGTACCCAAAAAACGTTATCAGTAACTTTGCTCAGATAAACTCCGAACTAGCGGGTAGAAAGCAAACTTATGCACAAGTTACTCCTCTCACTTACGTTCTGGGCAGCATCTGGACTGGCTGCAAGCAACACACCTGTGTTAGTGGAATTATTCACTTCGGAAGGCTGCTCCAGCTGTCCACCGGCCGATGAATTATTAGCTAAGTTGAATGCCGTTCAGCCCATTCCTGGAATCGACATCATCGTGTTAAGTGAACATGTCGACTACTGGAATCGGCTCGGCTGGAAAGATCCTTACTCGGCCGAGTTGTTCAGCGAACGGCAGCAGCGCTACGCAACAGCCCTTCGTTCGGACGATGTTTATACGCCCGAGGCTGTCATCGACGGCCGCACCGGGGTCGTGGGCAGCAACAGCGGACGGGTGTTGAGCGCCATTCGTGAAGCGGGTAAAGAAACCAAGACACCGCTAACGCTTTCAGCACAACGGGACGGCAATCAAGTCAACGTAAATGTACAGCAAGCAGGGCAAGCAGACCTCTGGGTAGCACTGGTAGAAGCCAGCACCACTTCTCGCGTCGTACATGGCGAGAACAGCGGCAGAACACTACAGCATGTGGGGGTGGTAAGAAGCCTGCAGCATCTTAAGGACGGCGCAGGCCGCATCGTCATCGATCCGTCCTGGGGCGCCAAGGGTCTCCGCGTTGTCGCCTTCGCACAGGACAAACGTTCGCTACGAATTATGGGCGCGGCTCAGGCCGCCCTATAAGCACCAGAAGTGGCTAGTACCTACTTGCGTAAG
>PLRJ01000167.1 GCA_003163855.1 Bryobacterales bacterium
GGACTATTATGATGGGCTGATCGCGGGTCGAGGGTCTTTCCGGAGCCTCGTTATGTTTGCACATAGTGCGAATCGATGTGTGTTGCTCACGCTTTGGTCCTTGCGAGTTGTCTTGTGACCGCTAACGGTGTCGCTTCGTCCATAGCACACGGCACTCGGAGCGAGGTCGTCTGCCGCGAAAATGCAACAGGCTCCGTACGTATGTTAGATAATTCGACCGGAGCACTGCTTCGGGTCCCTCCAGCTACCGCCATGCACCGCAGCCCAGAATGCCAGCTGCACGATGTAGGCTTATGGTTTGAAAACGCTCTATCAACCCATTAGCAATATGTGCCGAAAAGACCTTTCAGGATGAGTGTGGCACATTCTGCGTCCCGCGCTCGGCTATTAGCGCTCATAAATATCTGAGTATGATTTCGTGCCGCTTCTTCTTGACCGCTCCGAACCATTTGCACGCTGGATACAGCATAACCAACGCGGAAAGCCAAACGGCATAGACGACTGGCAGTCCATATCCATAGCCGGAAGGAATGGGATGCGCCAATCCTTTTGGCGCCATCAGATCATGAAAGAGCCAGGAGGCGTCCCCATAGGTCAGCAGCGCAAACAAGATAGCGATGACGTGCAATAAGGGCAGGTGCAACAGGTAGTAAAAGAGCGGTACACGCCCGAAAACCCGCAATCGGGAACTGAGCCACGCGCCAGCCCAGCTGCCGTCAAGCAATCCGAGAGCGAAAACGCTGGCCCGAGAGTTATGAGCAGATACAGCAGCGAAGGCGGATACTTGCTGCAGCGAAGGAATGAAAGCGCCGTGTACAAAGGCGTCGGCTGTACTGACCACGGCGCCGGGTCACCGTAAACATTCAAAATCCGCAACGCCACGAAAAGAAACGTTGTGAACCCACCCAAAGCCAAGAAGATTCTTCGACGTCCTGCCGCCTGCAGGCTCATAATCTCACCCGCCGCATAGCCGGCCATCATGACCCCGACCCACGGAATAAGCGGGTAAAGCGAGGCAACAATTTTGTGCGGAAAAGGCTGAAAGAATGCCAGTCCGTGCAGCGCCTTCCAAGTCTCTTGCCCAGACCCGAGCCACGCCGCTCGCGCACCGTCAAAGATGTCATGCGTCAAGATCATCACCAGTCCCGCCATTCCTATCAAGCGAGACGGCCACACTACGATCAGGGCCGCCAGGATGATCATCGAAACGCCAATGACCCAGATGACCTGGAGCCGCGTAAAGCCGAAGCTCAAGGTGAATGACCAGCCGAGAGGCGAGATCACGAAAACCTCCAGGAAGATCAGCCACAATCCGCGGGTTGCCAGAAACCTGGCGAGCGCACATCTGTCGTACCCGCCCCGGACCAGAGCCAGGTAGGAGCCGGTGCCCGCCAGGAAGACGAAGACCGGCGCGCAGAAGTGAGTGACCCAGCGGGTGAAAAACAGAGCGGGTGTTGTGTGAGCCAGGTCAGTCGAATCAAAGCCGCATCCGGAGATGGGTTATCGTTCTTGTCTTGGCATTTTCCGACTGCTCAAGGCCTACTCCAAAGAGCGCCTGGAGGCCGCCAGTCGCCGCGCTGTCGAACTCCAGGCCTGTTCCTACAGCAGCATGAAGTCCATCTTGAAACACTCGCTCGATCAGCAATTGCTCATCGACCTTCCCACCGAGAGAGCTGGTCCCGATCACGGCAACTTGCGCGGAGCCCGCTATTACGAATCACCAGATCAGTCACAACCCCACACAGAAAGAGAAACCGAATGTTGAATGAACCCACGATGGACAAACTCCATCACATGAAGTTACACGGCATGGCCGACGCCTTCCGTTCACAACTGGAAACACCGGATTCCGGACAACTCAACTTTGAGGAACGCTTTGCGTTGCTTGTTGATCAGCAGTGGTTGTGGAAAGAGAACCGGGCACTGGACCGGCGGCTCCGCTCGCCAAAGTGATTCCTAAACTCACCAGCGTCAGCTCGGCCTCGGCCAACACCAGACTTCTTCGCAAAGTGGTTATTAGACCGACCTACGACGACATCACCCCCTTGCCGCAATTCTGGTACGACAAAGGCCTCATTTGGCAATTCATCAACGGCCAGCTTCCACCCAACGCCGTTCCAGTAGGCGCCGACAGCTACGCGAGCCTTGTCACTTACATGCGGGCTACAGAATACTGCTCCCCGCCGCCAGCTATGACCAAGCCGCCGTCAGCTTCAATGATTTCCCAATGACGTATTTCAACAACGGCGAAGGCGTCGGCGGACTCGGCACCGTCTGGGGCCGATCCGACTTTGGCCGACAGTATTCTGGACCGCCTGGTGCACAACGCGCACCGCATAGAACTGAGCGGCGAATCCATACGCAAGAATCGAAATCATAGGTTGGAGCCTGGCCACTAATGCGGGTTTCTACCAAACTGATGTGGGGACAGAGGACTCAAATGCCGTCCCCTTTCCCCCACACCCCCATCCCCTACTCAAACAAAAATCTTAACTTCTTTGTTGACGACTGTTAATAATCTTCGTCATCATCAAATCGTCTAGCGCACTATGAGCGCAATTGGCACGTCCGAGATTAGACCGAGAGCCAAAATCCGGCTTAGATCGCACGCCGTATGCGCGCTGTAGCGCTGTAGCTTTCTTCTGCTGCACTCACGCACTATAGTCGAAGCGCTTGTTCCGTTAGGCTCTAATGGCCACAGGACGCTGACATTCTGGATGTGAGCGGCCTGCGGTCTATACCTGGGTTATCGTGCTGGACGTGAGCCAAAGCCTGTTCGGAACCGAAGTAGTCGTCCAATTGATGAAATCGCGTTCGAACCTTCGTAAGCGATGCGGCTATTTAAGGAAAGCTCGACCTCTGTTCCCGCCATCGCTCGTGAACGGACATCCAAGGTCCCGCCGATTCTTTGAGATCGCTCGCGCATGCCACGTAAGCCCCAGTGGCCAGCACGTCCAGCCGCAAGAATCAGTGGATCGATTCCGCAACCGTCATCACGAACGAGTAGCCGCAGGAACTTCGATCCATAGGTGATTTCCATTTCGACGTTTTTCGCGCGTGAATGGCGAAATGCGTTCGTCAATGCTTCCCTACCGATTCGATATATCTCATCGCGAATGAGCGGATGAAGGACTTGCGGATGCCCGTCCAAGACCAGCCGGAATCGGGACTCGCTGCCAATTCCGAGTTCGTTTGGGATTTGAGAGAACGAATGACCAAGGTCCGTCTCATGACTGGATGTCGAACGTAGCCCCCGGACCGCCTTCCGCCCTTCTTCGATAACTTGGCTTACCAATTGGATTATTCGTCCCAAAGAGGGCTTCGTGGGCCAATCATCAGGAGTCCGATCTGCCAGCACGTGAAGTTGCATGAACGCACTCACGAAGCCCTGCAGCAAGGTATCGTGAAGTTCCTGGGCGATCCGAGTACGTTCCGCCAGTCTTTCTTCAAATCGGACGTTCAATTGTTGCTTGACTTGATTCATTCGGAGCCGATAGAACGCTACTAAGCTGAATCCGAAAGTGGCAACAACGGAAGCCCGGAACCAGGTGGCTTGCCATATCTGGGGTTCAACTTCAAAAGCCAAAATCGCTTCGGGACTGTCCCACAGTCCGTCAGCATTTGATGCACGTACTCGAAAGCGATACGAACCGGGACCGAGGTTCATATAGAACGCTTGTTTTGTCGGCATCGGTTCGCTCCACGTATGGTCGACCCTGTCCAACCTATATCGGAATCGAACGCGGTCGGGAACCGAAAGAATGGTCGCGGTGTAGCTGATCGTGATGCGCTGCCTTCCAGGTGGTATTCGAACAGTGCCGCTGGCGTCAATTGAGTCGCCATCAGCTGAGACTGCTTGGATATGGACCAGTGCCGGAGCCGACCGTTCGCCGAGTCGGCTTGGGTCCACGACCGAAATGCCTCGTGTCGTCGAAAACCAAATCCGGCCATCTGAAGCACCAACTACTGACCTGAACCTCTCGACTCCATCGGTTCCACGGAGTCCATCGGCAATTCCGTACTCGCGAACATCCGTTTCTGGGAGTTTGCCTGCGAGCAACTGATTTCGTTTCGCTCTCAGAATGTGGGTTGCTGACGAGATCCAAAGCCACCCGACACGATCCTCTGCTATGCCCAATGTCCTTTCGAGCAGACCTTCTTGAGCCTCTGCTACCTTTCTGAATCCGGCCTCTGTCCGGTAAGCAATGCCGGCGGCGGTACCAACCCACAAAACTCCTTTGGAGTCCTGCAGCAGACAAGTGACGCGACCCGATGGCAACCCATCGGCGGCGGTGTAGGTTCGCCAATGGCGGCCGTTAAAAGAACTCAGGCCGTCGAGCGTGCCGAACCACATCACGCCGTCCATGTCTTCCACTATCGACAGAACGTGGTTTGACGCAAGCCCGTCCAGCGTTGTGTAAGTAGTGAACCGTTCGCCTGATAGTTTACTCACACCGCTGCTCAGAGTTCCTGCCCAGACTGAGCCGTCGCGACTCTCATATACAGAAAAGACATTGTTTTCCGCCAAACCATCCCTCTCGGTGTAGGTCCTCGATGTCAGCACATTCCCATGGGCGCTCAAACAAGTTAATCCACCACCACGCTTTCCCAGCCAGATCTGATGCTTTCCGGGTGCAATCGAATAAATGACACCTGAACCTGTGACTCCTTCGCTCACCCGACCAGAGGATTCCCCCTGAAGCCACCATAGTCCGCCCTCGATAGGCGCAAACCAGAGCCGGTTCTCTGTATCGACTGAGATCGGTGCGTTTCCCTCGAAGGGCAGACCCTCCGGCCCAGAGTACGTAAGGAAGGCGGTATCGCGAAGTCGATCAATCCCGCCGCCGGAGCCAATCCACAGGCTGCCTTCGCGATCTTCGAAAAGAGCTGTCACGGAATCGTTTAAAGATGGCGATGAACCAATATGAAGCGACGTGAATCCCCCGCTATTGACTCTCAGCAGGCCTTGGCCGCCAGTACCGACCCAAAGATTTTGATCTCGGTCCTNNTCCTGAAGAAGTGCAAGTACCTGAACGGGCACCTTTGTGTTGCCCAACTGAACAGTTCTGATTTGCTTTCCATTCCAAAAGAACACGCCATCGTCCGTTCCAATCCACAAGTTAAGATCTTTCCCTATAAACAGACAGTTAACCTTCGCTTGGGTCAAGCCGGCCATGTGCGACACGCGTCCTGCTGACATTTGAAAAAGTCCTGCGTCCCGTGTTCCGATCCATACTGTCCCATCGCCGGTCTGGGCCACTGCGGTCACTGTTGAACGGGGCAACTCATTCTCCGCAAGAAGGACCTGAAATCCACCTTCTCGAAACGTCACAATACCTTGGCCTGGGGCAGCGGCAACCAAACGCCCATCAATTCCCCTCGCAGTGGCTGTCACTTGCGAGTAAGGAAGTCCGTCTTCGAGGCGGGGAACTATCACACCCGAGCGATATCGGAATAGCTTAGGTCCTAAATGGTTTACCCAAAGATTCCCGTCTCCATCGGGAGTCAATCCAAAGACGGGGCCATAGTCAAGGCGAAGCGCATCATTCAATATGAGATGAAATACACCGTCGTATCGACTGAGCCCCGCATCCGAGCCAATCCACAGATAGCCGTCGGCAGTTTGGTTAATCGCATAGACGTTCCCCTGTGGTGAGCCTTCCTCGCCGGTCCAGCGATGATGCAAGTATTGGGAAACCGCTCGATGCGGATCGATGGCGAATGAACTTTTTGGAACGAGAACAGACGCCGAAAGAATGATCAGGCTCGTCAGCGGTGCTCGCCAATGTCCCTCACGGTAGGTATTCGAACTTTTCAACGACTACCTCACATTCTTTTTGCAGGGGGCTGGCTCGGTTCTCAAATCGGTAAAGCGCTATCCGGATTGAATCATTTCCAGGTGTTGGAACCCCCATCCCGAACGTGTGCTCGTGGATCAGAGTTGACACCAATTGCGATTCTGAAATGCTTACCGTTCTGAAGTTAACTTTTCCGGGCTCCCACTGAAAGGAATGAATGAGTGTGCCCTCCGGCGCCATGAAGCGGACGACATTCGTTGGCAGGTAGTACGGTTGCACGACGAACCCTGCATTCTTTCCACCGGGTTGTCCCCAACGGCTCATCTCGATGTCCATCTCATGGGGCCCGGAACCGTCCCAATCGTAAATGGTGAAGACCGCTCCTGGCTCCAGGTGAGAAACGTCATGAACAACGAAGCGATAGGAACCATAACCAAGACCGCGATGAAGAATTACCTCGGCACACCTCCAGTCGTGGCCGCTTTTTGAAATACGAAGATGAAGTAGCCCTCGAACATCGACGAAGACATTTGACGGGTCCCACTCATTCATGGCACCGCCCCGGTCAGTAGGAAAATCAGCGAGTTCCCACTCGTATCCGCTGAAATGAATGGTTCGAAACACCGGAGGCTTGGGTTCAGATCCTTTGGAGACTGTGACGGCAAGCACAAGTCCGCCCGGTTTCGGCAGGTTGTCAATCGTGGATGGTGGTCGGTACTCAGGACCTACAAGGAGGGCTGCATAATCCGATCCCGGGTGAGTCGCTGTTCTCCAGGATCCATTCTCTTCTATCTCCGCAAATCTGTTCGCGGTGGTGGGTTGAACCCACCAGGTACCGGCGAGGGCATAAACAACGACCTTCTGTCGAGCCGTAGCACCGCTTACGGTTCCCCTAATCTCAAAGAACTTGTGAGAGTCTCCTTGGCCCCTTGGGGGCACCGCCGTGATCTGAATGGCAGGTTCGGAGATGCTTTCAGATGAGTGGCAACTTAATAGCAACGCGCCTGCCACAAATGAGATCAGCTTCAAAGTCGGAAACGGTTTCATGTCCTTACGATCTTTCAGGCTGGAAATCGTCGAAGGCAATCTGTAGAATTGCCGAACATAACTAACATTCTCAACTTGAAGACTGAAAAGCTAGTCTGCAATCCCGCAATTTGTCAACCTCTCGCACATTCCCAGCAGAATCGCACTTTTGAACAATCTCTTCCATACCCCCTTCGCTTAGCTTTGTTTGCAGAGGCATCTTTCGATCGAACGTCAGTTCCTTCGCTAGATCCAATTCAACAGAAGAAGGAAAATTCCATGTCACAAAACAACCGGGCAAAACGCAGCGAAAAAGGCCTTCTCACGCCGGATAACTGCGTTGTTGCTTTTATTGACTATCAGCCGCAAATGCTCTTTGGGGTCGCCAGCCTGGACCGACAGTCCCTGATAAACAATGTCGTCGCCTTGGCCAAGGCTTCACGCGTGTTCGATGTCCCCGTTGTCCTCAGCACGGTTGAAACGAAAAGTTTCAGCGGCTATATCTGGCCGCAGCTGAAAGCAATATTTCCCCATGAGCCATTAATTGAACGTTCGTCCATGAACTCATGGGACGACAACAACTTCGTCGAGGCAATTAAAAAAACAGGAAAGAAGAAACTTGTTCTGGGCGGCCTTTGGACTGAGACCTGTGTTGCCCTGGCAACGGTGCAGGCGATGTTTGATGGGTACGAAGTGTATGTTGTCGAAGACTGCTGCGGTGACTTGAGCCAGGTTGCCCATGAAAACTCAATGCAACGAGTTATTCAGGCCGGAGCAAAGCCAGTGCTTTCTCTTTCCGTGATGCTGGAATGGCAGCGCGACTGGGCACAACACGACACCTACGATGCCGTCATGGACATTGTAAGAAACCATTTCGGTGCCTACGGGATGGGCGTGGAGTACGCATATACGATGGTTCGCGGTGTCCCGCAAACTATCTTACCGGGCTACACCGTGCCAGAAGCTTCAGTGGCGCACGCATAACACTCTTTAAGCCGGAATGGGTCGGCGCTTCTTAGCTACGAACCCTTCCGGCGATTCATGACCGTTTCAAATCAGGAGAGAAAGATGACGAATAACCACGCAGATTTAATTCTATTTAATGGCAAGATTGCAACTCAGAATGATCGCCGTTCATTTGCAGAAGCAGTTGCCATTCGGGACAGTAAGTTCATCGCTGTGGGCACCAAGCGTGACATCCTCGGCTATCGCGATGACGGGACGAAGTTGGTGGATTTGAATGGGCGCACGGTGATTCCAGGCCTCAATGATTCACATTTGCATCTGATCAGGGGCGGATTGAGTTACAACATGGAGCTGCGCTGGGACGGGGTGCCGTCGCTAGCGGACGGACTTCGGATGCTGAAAGATCAGGCGCAACGCACGCCGCCGGGTCAATGGGTGCGCGTTGTGGGCGGCTGGACAGAGTTCCAGTTCGCCGAGCGCAGATTGCCGACTATCGACGACCTGAACCGGGCCGCTCCAGACACCCCGGTATTTGTGCTTCACCTCTATGACAGAGCTATTCTGAACCGCGCTGCACTAAGAGCAGTTGGCTACACGAAGGACTCACCGAATCCTGTAGGTGGTGAAATTGCGCGCGATGCCGCTGGCAATCCGACCGGCATACTGATCGCCCGTCCTAATGCCATGATTCTCTACGCAACGTTGGCAAAGGGTCCCAAACTGCCACCCGAGTATCAGGTGAATTCTACCCGTCATTTCATGCGCGAACTCAACCGGCTTGGTATAACCAGCGTGGTTGACGCGGGCGGGGGCTTTCAAAATTATCCTCAAGACTATGAGGTGATTGACCAACTTCACCGCAACGGGGAGATGACGGTCAGAGTTGCCTACAACCTTTTCACTCAAAAACCGAAACAGGAACTCGCCGATTTTAAGGATTGGACGGGCCTGGTGAAGCCGGGTCAGGGGGACGATTATTACCGCCAAAACGGAGCAGGCGAGATGCTGGTGTTTTCCGCCGCGGACTTCGAGGATTTTCTGGAGCCGCGACCGGATCTGCCGGGTTCGATGGAGGACGAACTCAAACCGGTCATCAGGCTGCTTGCCGAAAACGGGTGGCCGTTCCGCCTTCATGCCACCTATAACGAGTCCATAACACGCGCGCTTAATGTGTACGAGGAGGTCAATCGCGAGATACCGCTGAATGGGCTGCACTGGTTTATTGATCACGCCGAGACGATTACCGAACGGAACATGGAACGGATCAAGGCGATGGGTGGCGGAATAGCGATTCAACACCGGATGGCATTTCAGGGAGAATATTTCAGGGATCGGTACGGTGAAGCTCAGATGAAACGCACCCCCCCAATATCTGAAATGCTAAGCATGGGTCTGCCGGTGGGCGGTGGCACCGACGCCACCAGGGTGGCCAGTTACAACCCGTTTGTATCGCTTTACTGGTTGGTAAGCGGCAAGACAGTTGGAGGGCTGGCGATGTATCCGGAGAGCAACCGCCAGGACCGGATGGAGGCATTAAGACTCTGGACGGTCGGCAGCAGTTGGTTTTCGAGCGAAGATGGCAAGAAGGGGGCGATTGTGCCAGGCCAACTCGCGGACCTGGCTGTTCTGTCGTCAGATTACTTCTCCGTGCCGGAAGAAGAGATAAAGAATCTGGTATCGGTGCTTACTGTTGTTGGGGGCAAACCCGTCTATGCTGCGGAAGAGTTTAGCGATATGTCTCCCGCGCTTCCGCCTGTATTACCCGATTGGTCGCCGGTTGCGACATATGGCGGATACGCGAGACCGGCAGCGGCGGCGGTTTCGGCACGATCCGCAGCGACGCAAGCGCACTCGCATCGTCATGCCTGCGAGCAATCGGGCGGCTTTGGTTGTCTCTGCTGGGCCTTTTAGAAGGAGCGTTTATGAGCATCAGGAAGCATTTACTTGCGTGGCTGCTGATAACAAACTTAGGATCTGCAGCCACACCTTCAGTCGCGGTCGCGCCGCAGTACGATACTGCCCACGTCTACGTGGCGCCAGAAGACTTCGATAAATTTGTTGCCAGTCTGCTTGCCACATTTGGCGGAACGGCGTCGAAAGAAGGCGTGTTCACGGTGACGCCTACGCCCAGTAGCACGATGTCCCAACTGGTGATGACACCGGTTGGAACTGTTTCTGTATTCGGGTTCAAGACACCCATTCCTTATCCCTTTGGTTTGGAACGCACGGGGTACCTGGTGAATGATATTGACTCGGCGGTTCGCCAGGCAAAGGCTGCGGGAGCAGATATTATGGTGAGTACTTTCGACGATCCGATTGGACGCGATCTCATCATACAGCTTCCTGGCGGAGTGAACACACAGATCTACTGGCATACGAAGACGCCATCTTACCCGGCACTTCATAGCATTCCAGAGAATCGTGTTTATATTTCGTCCATCAGGGTTGCAGACTTCATTCGGAGCTTTCTTGCGTTCTCGGCTGGAAAGGTGGTTGTCGATGATGCCCATGCACCGGGAGTTGATATCGGTCGCGCAAGCGATAGTTGCCGGCGGATTAGAATTACTTCGACCTTCGGTAAATTGACCGTGTTTGTCACTGACGGCAAGCTGCCTTATCCTTATGGTCGAGAAACAACCGGTTATGAGGTAGATAACCTTGTAGACACGCTGGCCAAGGCTACCGCGGTGGGCGCGACCGTGCTTGTTGCACCCTATACGACCAGTGAACGCAGCGCTGCCATGGTTCAGTTTCCTGGCGGCTATATAGCGGAGATCCATTCCTTAATTAAGTAGCCAGCAAAGAAGTAGAGGAGGGCACAATGAAAGCGATGCTGATTTCTTTTGCAGTCGGTTTGATGATTGGAGCCATTTATGCGCTCTTGCGAGTGCGCAGTCCAGCGCCTCCTCTTATCGCGCTCGCTGGCCTACTGGGAATGGTTTGGGGTGAGCAGTTGATTCAAGGTTACTTATCAAGAAACACTGCCGCGGCTAGTCAAGTTCACGTCTTGCAAAGTCAAAGTCCGGGTGAGGCCGGACCTGTACGCTAGCCTGACTTTCTCCCCGGTGAAGTGGCAAAGCCATCTAACCTCGCAGAAGCAATTAGCAGGGCCTTTGCCTTCGCGCTCCCCGAATGAGTGATATTCAACGTCAGCACGAACGGTCTGAAAACGTGCTAGGTTGATAACCTAAATCGCCGCAATTCGATTGGAGTTGTTAGTTGAACAATATTCCTCTTATAGCCGTACCCATCTTGCTGCCGGCCCAGACTCATCGTTTAACACCTGACGACCTGCCAAATGTTAGCGCCGGAATAAAATGACCGCATTCGCGCTGGTTTTGTAGTCAGCAAAAGCCGCAAAATGCCCCTTCCACTGTCTTTTGAACACACGTATGCGACAACGCCATACAACTCCAGGTGCGGGCGCTCACAAAGCGGGGTTGGCAGTCGCCGGGTTAGAACATACCCAACCCTCCTGCGCCGTCAGCGTGAACGGGAGCGGTGAAAGATTGAGTGTATTTGGTGTCCCGGCTGAACGATGCCGTCGCGATCTGAAACCTGCCAACGCTATTAACCATGGCCCTTTCGCAACGCGCTACATTGGGTCGCGCGAACCGGGCGTTGGTAAAGTTAGAAACCCGGCAGGTGAGATACACACCGCCATTCAGCGATCGGAGCACGGCCAACAATCGATCTTCCTTCTGCGAGGTGGTGAACATTTGGCGCAGCCAAATGGTAACGCCAGGCGGCGGTGAGATCAACGAAAAAATGTAGAGACCGATTTAGAGTACCTACCGCGTACCCGCCGATGGCCGGAAAACCTCAAATACAAAACCGGGCAAATTGCGGTCGTTTTAAACCGGGGATAACAACGGGTATCCGCGAGGACACAAAACAGCTTGT
>PLRJ01000225.1 GCA_003163855.1 Bryobacterales bacterium
TATTACTGGCAGTATGGCAACAACGTGTGGCCGGTGGAGGGTTACACGGCGCAGTTAACGCCCTGGTACAACAATGCCTCGCTGAACAATGACGGCAATTCCTACCTGATGGCGCTGGGCACCATTTGGAATGCGAATGGGGTTAAATCCGGGACAGCGCACTCAAATTCCTGGCTCTTGGGGAAACCCGGAAACCCTAGGTTGACATCGGCCCGGCGGAACGGGCTACGAAGTCGTCGTCCTGGGGAGGGGCTAGAAAGCCACTCCTTGGCCGCCTTTCCAGGCGTCCCAGGCGCCTTCGTCGCCCGTTCCTCTTTCCGCCGCGCCGGGTTATCCTCAAGGCTTGACACGCTTCACGCTTCTACCCCTTGGCTTCCTTTCTTTGATAGCCGTCCTGCCCGCCGCTTCCGTTCAATATGAGTTGAGTTTTCCGAATGCCGTCCATCATGAGGCCCAGGTTCGCGTCACCTTTACAGGCGTGACGCAGCCGGTGCTGGAGGTGGTGATGAGCAGTTCGTCCCCAGGCCGCTACGCCATTCATGAGTTTGCCAAGAATGTATATAACTTCAAAGCGATGGATGGCGATGGGCGCGCGCTCGAGGTAAGCCGCCCCAATATTTCAGGTTGGAACGTCAAGTTGGGCAAGGGTTCCTCAGGTACGGTGACCGTTGAGTACACGGTGTTCGGGGACAGAACGGATGGGACCTACGCAGGGATTGACGAAACGCATGCGCATTTGAACATGCCGGCTGTTTTGGTTTGGGCGCATGGGTTTGAGCATGCTCGGGTGAAGCTGGAGTTCCATGTGCCTGCAGGTTCCCAATGGACTCCCGCGACGCAGTTGCTTCCGAATGCCGATGGCACGTGGTCTGCGCCCGGCTTGGAGTGGTTGATGGACAGCCCCATTGAGTTGAGCGCGCAGACGGTGAGGGAGTGGCGCGTGGGGGGCGAGACGTTCCGCATGGCGCTGCATCATCAAGGGACGGATGCCGAGGCAGATGCCTATGCCGAAATGTGTAAGAAGGTCGTGCTGGAAGAAGGAGCCATCTTCGGCGGATTTCCGAAGTACGACGACGGCACTTACACGTTTCTGTTGGATTATCTGCCGTATGACAGCGGCGACGGCATGGAACATCGCGACTCCACTGTTATCACTGGCCCGGTTGTGTTGAAGAACTCGGCCAGCCGAGCGATTAGCGCCGTTTCGCACGAGTTTTTTCACTGCTGGAACGTGAAGCGGATACGGCCGAAGTCGCTGGAGCCGTTCGATTTCGAGCATGCCGATATGTCGGGAGAGTTGTGGTTTGCCGAGGGATTTACGAATTACTACGGCGTCCTGGCATTGGAGCGCGCAGGTCTCATGCCGTTTGAGGAGTTTACGCGGGACATGGGTTCGGCGGTGAACGCGGTGACGACACATCCAGGGCGGGAGATATTCAGCGCGGTGGAAATGAGCGAGCATGCGCCGTTTGTGGACGCGGCTACATCCATTGACCCGACCAACACCCAAAACACTTTCATTTCTTATTACACGTATGGGCAAGCGCTGGCGTTTGGCATCGACCTGGCGATAAGGGCGCGCTTTCCGGGCAAGTCGTTGGACGACTGGATGCGTGCCATGTGGCGCGAACATGGCGACATTGAAGAGCCCTACACGATGACCGATCTGCAGCAGTCGCTCGCCGAAACCGTCGGCGACAAAGCTTTTGCGGAGGAGCTGTTCACCAAGCACATCATCGGCAAAGAACCGCTTGCTTATGCGCGGCTGATAGAACCGGCCGGATTGTCGCTGCAGTTGGCGCATCCAGGCAAATCATGGCTGGGCGTGCAGCGGCTGGATGCCTCTGCCAAGGGAGTGCAACTTGGAAGCGCCGCGCTGCGCGGGTCGCCGGTTTACCAGGCAGGTTTGGAAAAAGGCGACGAAATCGTGGCGTGCGATGGAAAAGATGTTAAGAGCGTAGACCAGTTGGAGGCCTGCCTGGGGCGTCAATCGTTGGGCGATAAGGTGAAGCTGAAAGCGATGACACGAGGCGGCGAAAAAGAAGTGGAACTGACACTGTGGCAGGATCCCAGAGTGGAAGTGGTAACGGACGAACACCTGGGTAAAGAAGTGACGGCGAAGGTGAAGGAGTTTCGTGAGGCGTGGCTGGCGACAAAAGTGACCGGAGCCAGCGGCAGTGCGAACTAAGACGCCTAAAGCGTTGCAATCACACTGAAATATTTGTAAAACTAAAGGCGGATGCACCTCACTCCCTGCCGGGTCTGCGGAGGGAAGCTTCGCCGATCACGTCGAACGGTCGCCGAACGCTTCTTCTCGAATGGCGCCTATCGATGCGGCCAATGCGGAACTCGTAATTTAATGACACCGGTGGCGCGCTTTAGTTACGCGCACCATGCCAAGTGTCCCAAATGCTCAACGCCCCAGCTGTCAAAGCTGCGCAAAGTGGACGGCGTTGACAAGATGCAGTCTGGCATTGTTAACCTGCTGCACCGTCTGGTTGGCGGACAGCTTTATCATTGCTGGTTTTGCCGGTTGCAGTTTTACGATGCGCGTCCCGCTCTCGAATTCGGGCAAGAATACGCTGTCGAGGACGGCGGAGACACACGAACGCAGAAAGCGAGTTGATTCTAAATCCAAGCTCGATAGAATGCTTGGGTGCAACGACGCGATTTTCTTTCATCCACGCTGGCCGGTTCAGCGCTAGCGCTATCCGCCAGGACGCCCGCCCTGGCGCAGTCGGCGAATTCAGGGCCGCGCGAATATTACGAACTCCGCAAATATGAACTGACAAGCGGGCCGCAGACTAAGCTGACGCAGAAGTATGTGGCGGAAGCATTGATACCAGCGCTGAACCGCATGGGTATGAAGACGGTTGGCGCCTTTGACCTTTTCCTGGGCCCGCAAACTCCTACCTTATATGTGCTGATTCCGAGCGCGTCGTTGGATTCGCTGGTGACACTTGAGATGCAGTTGGCGAAGGACGAGGACTACCAGCGGGCAGGCGAAGCGTTCTTGAAGGCCCCAGCGAAGGAACCTCCTTACGTCCGGATGGAGAGCCAATTGCTGGTGGCCTTTGAGGGTTATCCGAAGCTGACGGTGCCACCAGTGACGGCCAGTCATGGAGCGCGGGTCTTTCAGTTGCGGACGTATGAGAGTCCCACGACCAGCGACCATCGGCTTAAAGTGGAAATGTTCCACAACGGCGAGTTTTCGTATTTCGAAAAAGCCGGCTTCTGGCAGGTGTTTTATGGCGACGCGCTGATTGGGCCCCGTTTGCCCCACCTGACCTATATGTTGAGTTTTCCCGACCTGGGGGAAATGAATGCCAAGTGGAAGGCGTTTTCAAGTGATCCGGATTGGAAGAAGCTATCGGGTTCGCCGAAGTACAGCTTCGAATCGATTGTTTCCAATATCGACAGCATGATCCTGAATCCGACCTCGTACTCGCAAATTTAACTCGATGATCAAGCTTGTGTTGGCGTTAATGACGATCGGCGGAATAGCGGCGGCCTCTACGCCCCAAAGCCCAATACCGCTCTGGCCGAAAGGAGTTCCGGGTGGTAAGCAGGACCTGGGTCCCGAAAAGGACACAACTACAGCCAAGGACAACCTGGTGGGCGGCCGCGCGGTAATACGGACCGGCAACGTGACAGAACCTACGCTGACGTTCTACCCGGCTGGAGGCAGCGGCGAGGCTCCGGTGGTGATTGTTTTTCCGGGCGGCGGTTATCGGATTTTGGCACTCGATCTGGAAGGCACGGAGATATGTGAGTGGCTGAATTCGATAGGAGTAAGTGCGGCGCTGGTGAAGTACCGCGTGCCTGGGCCTGCCAATAGGGAGCGCTATGCGGAGCCGTTACAGGATGCGCAGCGAGCCGTCGGCATAGTTCGTGCACATGCGGCGGAATGGCATATCAATCCCAGGAAAGTTGGTGTGCTGGGCTTTTCGGCCGGTGGCCATTTGTCGGCAATGGTAAGCGGTCATTATGAAAAACGCACGTATGAGGCGCAGGATTCTGCCGACGAAATCAGTTGCCGTCCGGACTTCGCGATTCTGATTTACCCGGCGTATCTGACGGCGGGACCGAAGCTGGATGAACTTGCGCCTGAGGTGAAGGTAACGGCGGATAC
>PLRJ01000028.1 GCA_003163855.1 Bryobacterales bacterium
CCCATCGGTCTGCTGCTCGGCGGCATGGCGGCGGTGCTGTCGCTGGCGCCGACGTTCGCCGTCTTCCGCTCTCAACTGGAACCTGTTCAGGCTCACTATCTGAAGACCTACTTGCGCTTGTCCGTGGTGCCGCACCGGCAGACCGCGAAGCCTCAAAAGTTCCTGTTTTTGGTTCGTGCGAACGGAACCAGCGCGCCGCCTTCGGCCTGCCAGGTCACAACGAAATTGCTGCTGCCTTCGCCCACCGGAAACCTGAGCAGGGAGTTGGTCGAAACGGCGCTGAGATGTTCCATGGAAGCCTCACCGGCTGACATGAAGGCGTGGCTGCGCGGCGCTGTCTACAGCGGCCAAACCTGCTTCGAGTTGATGCAGCCTCCGCTCACTATTTGGGCGGGCATGGCCGTCCTTCTTTTGACGATAGGCGGCGTGTTCGACGTGTCGCGCAAGCGGCGCGCGCGGAAGGGCGTTCAGCTTCGCGGGCCGGAGCTGGTAAGCCGCTGGCAGTTCAATCGCCGGGTGAAGGGTGATGGCTTTCCGATTGTGCTCGAGAACTCGCGAAACCTGTTCGAACTGATGCGCGGCCAGGCGGGGAAGGTGCTGCGCATCCGGCGCAAAGATGAAAACAAAAACATCATCTGCATGTCCGATCCGGGCGGCGGAAAAACTTCAATTTTGATGCAAATTCTTGACGAGGTGGAAAGACGTGGCTGAAGTCGCAATTGTGTACGATCCGCANNTTCGCCGATGGCGCTACTGCTGAAGCGCAAGCCCTGGCGCAAGCGACCAGTTTGTTCCCCGGCAATCAGTCTGACCGGAACTGGTTTTTTACCTACTGTTCGCAGTTGATCTGGAAACACTGCATCGTACAGCACCGGCCTGACGCACATGAGATGGCGTACCTCATGCAGCACTCGGACCCGCTTATTGACATCGTGGTGCAAGGCACGGAGCTGGAGCAAATGATGGCCGCGAATGCCCAGCAGCAGCGGGCGGGCGTTGTCTCCCACCTGACACAAATTGCTTACGCCTTACGGCAGATTCCAAAGAAGGAGAAAGGGAGGCGGCATGTCTCGCTGCGGGAATGGTGCGCGGACCGGAAGGGCTGGCTGTTCTTCACCAACACGCAAGACACACGCGCGGCGCTTCGGCCCATCCAAAGCCTGATGCTGGACGGCTTGATTCTCCGGCTGCTTTCGATGGGTGAGCGCTACGACCTTCCCGCTGTGGTCATGACGATTGACGAGTTGCAGACTTTGCAAAAGCTGCCGCAACTGATGCCGCTGGTGACGGAAGGCCGAAAGAGTTTGCGTGTCGTTCTCGGCTTTCAGGGGCGCTCCCAGATCAAGGCGCTGTACGGCGAGGAAGCGGAAGCGATCTTTTCCGCGGCTTACACCAAGTTCATGCTGCGCACGTCGGAACCGGAGGCTTCCAAGTGGCTCAGTGACACCGTGGGCGAAGTCGAGATTGAGCGGCTGCGGGAATCTCGCCCTGCCGATCTGATGACCAAATCGGGCCACTCGTTCAGCAATGAATTGAAGATAGAACGGCTGGTGATGCCCAGTCAGTTTCAGGGCCTTGATGACTTGCACGGCTATCTGAAGTACGGGAATCACATCGTTCAGTTCACGCTGCCGATTATGCCCAAGCGTGTCCGCGCCGTGGGCTTTGTTCCGCGTGAAGCGCAGCCTATCAAAAAGAAGCCGCTGCCGAATTTGCAGGATGTCTTAGCGCAGAAGAAACAGGAAGCGGACCAGAAGAAAGCGGCTGAAGAGAAGCGTAAAGCGGCCGCTCCCGCCGCCGTTAAATCCGAGCCGGTCAAGCCTGGCCCGACCATGCCGGCGGTGACGCAATGATTACCATTGCCAAGCTGGATACGGGCACAGCCCAGAGCTATTACAAAACCGATTTCTCAGCGGCAACAAACCGTTATTACTCGCAGGAACAAAGCTTGCAGGGGCGGTGGCAGGGGGAACTGGCTGCTGATCTCGGACTGAAGGGCGCTGTGACCGATGATCAGTTCGAACGGCTGACCAATGGTCAGCACCCGCACTCTGCGGAACAACTCATAAAGCACCGTCCCGAATCAGACAAAGCGATGGCGCATGTGGCCGCGTGGGATGTGACCTTCCGGCCCGGTAAAAGCATTTCCCTGGCGGCGCTGGTCGGCGGCGATGAGCGTCTGGCCGAAGTTGTCCGAAAGGCCAACGATAAGGCGATAGCCACACTCGAAGGGTATGTTCAGCAGCGCATGGGCGGACTGAACCTGCCGGTAACGACGGGTAAGTGGATCGTCGCCACGTTCGAGCACGATACCGCGCGCCCGGTGGATGGCTATCCCAGCCCCTTGCTTCACCATCACAACGTCGTGATGAACATGAGCGCACCTGACGCGGATGCGCAGATGCGGGCGCTTTGGACGCGAGAATTCTACAAAGCTCAAACGCTTGGCGAAGCGGTTTATCAATCCGAAATTGCCAGCGGCGCTCGGGAACTGGGTTATCGGGTGAAGAAGGGTCCCACCCATGCCACGGAAGTTATCGGGTTCACCAAGGAGTACCTGGAAGCAGAGAGTCCGCGCCATCAAGCCATTCATGCCCGACTGGCTGAACTGGGCCTCACCAGCAGCGTGGTGGCCGGGAAGCTGGTGGCGATGGAGTCGCGCGAAAACAAGCTGCAATTAACGCCTGAACAGGTTAAGGCGGTTCACCGTCTGCATGGTGAAGCCTTCGGCGATCAGGCGCAGAAAGTGGTGAGCGAAGCCATCGCGCACGGTCCGCAGAAAAACAAACCGATGGATGTCGAACAGGCGGTGGACTTCGCCCGCAACCGGCTGTCTGAACGTCTCGCTGTCTTCGAGCATTACGAAGTAGTTCGGGACGCCTTGCGGCTGTCTCATGGTTCGCTGACCGTTGATCAGGTCGAAGCCGAAGTCAAGCGCCGGATTGATAACGGCGGGCTGGTGGTGGCCAACCATGTCCGGCCTCACGCACCGGCGGCACGCTACACCACGCCGGAACTGATTGCCATCGAACAGGACACCATTGCTCGGATGAAGCTGGGCCAGAATTCCGTCGAGCCGATCTTTGCCGGCGTGAATCTCCGAAACTCCAAAGACTTCGCTGACAATCCCAAGCGTCTGGAAGTGCTGGAAGGGTTTCTGAAAACCCGTGACCAGGTGACGGGCATGAACGGCGCGGCGGGCTCGGCCAAGTCCACTTCCATCAAGATCATCGCCGATCACGCGATAGCGCAGGGCTTCA
>PLRJ01000024.1 GCA_003163855.1 Bryobacterales bacterium
AAGTAGTCATGCCGAGACACCACACGTCCCGATTGATCAGTAATCATTCTCGCTGTTCCGAGTTGATCCGAGCTGAGATAACAGGTAATGCAAGGAGGGACCTCCGCGAAGTTTGAATACTCCGCAGCCATCCGCCCCAGCGCGTCATACACGAAAACGGTCGTCTCTGGTGACGCTCCGTAGGAAAGCTTCTCCACGCGCCTGCCTTCCGCATCATAGAGATAGTTCTCAAAAACGCCGCCTCCAGACACAAGCGTCTGCCGGTTTTCGGCATCGTAAGTCACGCTGTTGCCGCCATACGCGAGTTGGTTCCCGGCCTGATCGTACGAACCGGAACTCAACTGGNNGTTGTACAGGCCAGGCGCCTGGGGTGCCATCGGCTCCGGGATCACCGAGTAGCCGGAAATGTACATGTTTCCAAACGCGTCATAGCCGAAGCTACGCGAATAGCACGCCGGGCCCGTGCAAACTGGACTTGTATCTTTAACGCTGCTTAAGCGATTCAGATTGTCATATTGGTAGGCTTGCCCAAACGCCTGATCGGTGGATGTCTGCAGGTTGCCGTTGTTGTTGCTGGTTCCCCAATTCCAACTCATAGTGAGCATGGGCTGACCCGCAAACTGATCGGTGGCAGAGGTCAGCTGCAAGCGCCCATTGAAAGTAAACGAGCGTTGTACTCCGTTGCCGAACTGGTAAGCCGACGGCTCTCCCTGCGGCGCGTATTGAATGCCTGTGCCCGCGCTTATGCCGGTCGCGTACGCTGGCAATCCGAGTGCGCTGCAGTTGTTAAGGCTCACCTGCGAAACGCGTTCGGCCAAGTCATAGCAAGTCGCCACCGTTCGCCCGGAAGGATACTGCTCGCTTATCAGGTCGCCTTGCAAGTTATAGCTATAGATGAAGCTGTACGTCGTATTCGCCGTCAACTGGCCATGGTTCAGCACGCGGCCCAGCGCATCAAAGTTCTTGTAGGCCGTCGTCGCGTTGCCGTTACTTTCCTTTGTTAGATGGCCTAACGCGTAGGTCACTGTTGCCGGTGACGAGCAAACAGTCGCGTTTTCGTAGTTGGCATGGGCTGAATCGAAGACAGCGTCGTAACAGTAGTAAGCGCTCGGGGTGGAAGAGCCGGAATAGCTCTTGGCGGTTATTCTGTTCAGCGGGTCGTAGCTGTAGTTCGTAGTTGTGCCGCGGTTATCCGTCTTACTGATCAGGTTTCCTACTTGGTCATACGAATAGCAAGTGGTCCAGCTTAAAGTTCCGGCATTTGGGCACATAAGGGCGGCAGGGTATTGTGAGGACGCGTTTTCCGGATTGTTCGAGGCCAATAACCTCTTCAGAGAATCGTAGAAGAAGGTACGATTCATCCCGGACTGATTGACGCTAACGAGATCATCCAGGGCGTCATAGCTGTAGCTGGTGACGTAGTTGAAATGCGGACTAGCGCCATAAGGATTAGAGCTTGGATCTTCGATTACCTGCGTCAGCCGCCCCAACCCATCGGTCGTATTCTGATGCTGGCTGCCGGCTTGATCAGTCACCGTGGCGATGTTGCCGGCGTACGAGCCTTGCACGACAGCCTGATCGGTGAGCGTCTTCACCATCGTGCTTCGTCCCAGCGGGTCGTAAGAATAAGTGGTGACATAGCCAGCTTCGTTGGTCGTAGTGGCCGTGCGGCCCAGAGCGTCAAAGGTCTTCGATGTCGAGACAAAGCCGCTATTCTGATAAACGTTTGTCGTAGTATTCCGCCCCAGGCCATCGTACAGCAATTGCGTTCGTAGGTGCTGGTCGCCGGAAATGTTCTGATCCTTGTAGATGTTGGCCTCCAACGGTGAGGTGTAAATCGCGTGGATGGTTGTCTGCGCCGGCTTGCCAGCCGCCCTGGTTACGATTTTCCGAAAATAATTGTCTCCGTCGCGGTTAGTCCCGGTTAGCCCTCGACCGATCCTGCCCATGCCATAGACGTGCGCGCGCTTGGGCAGGATCTCAAACGCAGTAACGGGTGAGGCGTCCCCGAGTTCACCAACGCAGTAAACGGGTGAGGCGTCCCGAGTTCACCCGCATGGGATACCAGACCAGCCGTTTGTCCCCTGCCGCCAGGCCTTGCGCCGAGAGCGCGTACGAAGTCTCCGGCCGGCCGTTCGGCCCTGCCACTTCCACCGGCTCCACATCGAAGTCCATGGCGGGCCGCTGGCCTTTCCGGTCGATCACGTCCAGCAGCAGATAGCTGCTTCCGGCGCGCGCTTTCCAGGCCAGCAGCGGCGAGGAAAACAAGCCCGAAGCATACGCCTGGCTGCGCACAAACGCACCCAGATAATAGCGCTGCAGCGCCGTCCACTCCTGCCGGTATTGATAAAACAGCAACGCCGGAATCATCGCCGCCGCCAGCACCAGCGCCGTGATCGCCCACACCGGCTGCTCGCTCGGCCAGCCTGCCGGACGCCGGTCGCTCCATTCCGCTGTCATTGCACGCCCCCGGCTGCCGCAGCGGCCATCTTCTCCGGCTCCGGCTTCGCGGGCTGGAGTTTGGCCAGCGCCTTTTCCCGCTTGCCGGCATCGGCGCGCTCCAGAATCGATTTCATCTGCTCCGGCGCAATCGGCTCGCCCTGGCTCAACTGGAAAAACAGATTCACCAGTATTGTCCGCAGCGCCAGCACTTCCGCCAGCAGCGTTTGCTCGGCCGGCGTTCCGGTGCCTGACTCCGCCGCGCTCAGCATCGCCTCCCGGCTCCATTCGCTGAGCGACTGCTTCCTTTCAGCCGCCTGCGCTTCCAGCCGCGCGTACTCTTCTTCTGTTACTTTGGTCCCGATCGATCTGCTGCGGACGGGCGCTTTCATCCTTCTTTCAACTCCTTGAAAGCGATGGACGCATTCCCGCCAAACATTGTTTAGTCTTTTTGTTTCAACACGTTCGCATCCGGGAACCAAAACGTTCCCATACAGGAACGTTTTTAGCCGCTAAACCCAAAACCCCTTCTTTTTCAATGGTTACTGTTTAGGAACTTCCCGCTCCCAGACAGCAACCTCCCCAGGGGTGAC
>PLRJ01000081.1 GCA_003163855.1 Bryobacterales bacterium
GACTTCGTCGAAATGTTCGTCGGAGTGGGCGCAAGCCGTGTTCGCGATTTGTTCGAACAGGGCAAAAAGAATGCTCCTTGCATCATCTTCATCGATGAAATTGACGCTGTAGGCCGTCATCGCGGCGCCGGTTTAGGCGGCGGGCACGACGAGCGTGAGCAGACACTCAACCAGTTGCTGGTGGAGATGGATGGCTTTGAATCGAACGAAGGCGTCATTCTAGTCGCAGCCACCAACCGTCCCGACGTGCTCGATCCCGCTTTGCTGCGGCCCGGACGTTTTGATCGCCGTGTTGTGGTGGATCGTCCCGATGTCCGCGGACGCGAAAACATCCTCAAGGTTCACACCAAGAAGAGCCCGCTCGGCGATGATGTCGATCTCTCGGTTATTGCTCGCGGAACGCCTGGTTTCGCCGGCGCGGACCTGGCCAACCTGGTTAACGAAGCGGCGCTTGTGGCTGCTCGTCAGAACCGGAAAGTCGTCACGCAGTTCGATTTCGAACTCGCGAAAGATAAAGTCCTGATGGGCGTGGAACGAAAGAGCCTGATCATCAGCGACAAGGAAAAGCGCATGACAGCGTTTCACGAAGGCGGCCACGCTCTGGTGGCAGCACTGATGGAACATGCCGATCCGCTGCACAAGGTCACCATCATCCCGCGCGGTATGGCGCTTGGCTTGACCATGCAACTGCCGCTGGACGATAAGTTGTCGCATGACAAGAAGTATCTGGAAGCGCGTTTGGCCATTCTGATGGCAGGCCGAATCGCCGAAGAAATCTTCCTCGATCAGATGACCACTGGTGCGGGCAACGATATTGAACGCGCTACCGAGATGGCCCACAAGATGGTTTGCGAGTGGGGCATGAGCGAACTTGGTCCGATGAGCTTCGGCAAAAAGGACGAGCAGATTTTCCTTGGCCGCGAGATTGCCCAGCATCGCGATTATTCGGAAGACACTGCCATCAAAATCGACCAGCAGGTTCGCAAACTGGTGGAGGACGGCTACTCGACCGCGAAGAAGATTATTCAGGAGCATTCGACAGCGGTGGTTCGCATCGCCGAAGCGCTGCTCGAGCGCGAGGTTCTAGATGGCGCTGAAGTGCTTGACCTTATCAATGGCAAGACGCTGCCGAAACTGGCAACGGCGCCGAAATCCAACACCACAACGCCGAACGACGGCGGAACGGTGATCGCGCCTCACCCGAATGCGATTCCGGGATTGCTCGGGGGCGAAAGCCCTCAACCGGCCTAAATAGGTCGTGATTCCGCGCTTTCCGGTTTATCTTTTTGACGTAGACGGCACCCTGGTTGATTCCGCAGCAGACATCTGCGGAGCCATCCAGGGTGTTTTGCGTCACACAGCCCAAAATGCTGTTCCCGATAGCTACCTGCGCCAGTTTATTGGCCGGCACCTGGTGGATCTTTATACAGAATTGTTTCCGGATTACTCGCCGGAGCAGATCGAGGCGCTCATCGTCGAGTACCGGACGCTATACCCGCTGCGCAATCACGCTTCGACAACCGCCTACGCTGGAGTCGTGGAGACGCTGCAAAAACTGGGCGGCAGAAAATCCACCGCAACCACAAAGGGTACTCCTACCACGCGCATTGTTCTAGAACGGTTCGGCATGCTCCCCTACTTCGACCACGTGCAAGGCACCGACGGCTTTCCTGCCAAGCCCAAACCTGACGTTATCTACAAGGCCTTGGAAGGTCTGGACGCCCGTGTGGAGGACTGCCTGTTTGTAGGCGATTCCTCCGCCGACATGGAAGCCGCTCGAGCGGCCGGTGTCAAATGTTGTGCGGCAACCTACGGCTATGGCAAGCGCGAAGACCTGGCGCGCTGGTCACCGGATTTCTGGCTGGACGACTTTAGCCAGTTGATCGCGTAGCGCTACAGTTGCGCGCGCTGAGGCTGTAAGGCGCAGCATGTCAGAGCTCACCGCGATCAATTGAAAGCCCCGCTTCATCTGGGCCTCAAGAACATCGTCGCCGCCGATAAAAATGGCAGTGGGAATGGATCGTCGGTGGGCAATTTCCGCCACTCTCGAGATAGCCGCCTGCACTTGCGGGTGCTGCACATCGCCGATAAGACCCATGCTGCTGGAAAGATCGTAAGGGCCGACGAAGATTCCCTCAATGCCTGGAACATCAAGAATCGCCTCGAGATTTTCGACCGCCTGGATGTGCTCAATCTGAACCAAAATCGATTTCTGCTGGTTGTGGCTGCGGATGGCGGTTGTCAGATCGGAGCCGTAGCCGGTAGAGCGGCTCAACCCCATTCCACGATTTCCAAGCGGTGCGTACTTCCCTGCCTCGATCACGTGTTTGGCGATTTCGGCCGAGTTTACCTGAGGAACGATGATGCCGTCGCAGCCGCTATCCAGCGCTTTCTTGACGTACACGCCTTCCGGCTCTGGAATTCGGATGAAGGAAAGGCAGCTTGGCTGCATGGCCTGGATCATGGTTTGAATTTCGCCGATGGCCAGCGGCGCGTGCTCCCAGTCGAAACAAAGCCACTCGAAACCGGATGAAGATAACGCCTCCGCCACCGCTGGGGAGTTGATGGATACAAAAGTTCCGATGAGCGTTGGTTGGGCTTGTAGTCGGATAAGCAGAGTACTGGGCATCAGTTCAGCGTACGCGAGCGCCGGTAACTGAGGTATCGTATCCGCCTGCGCGATGCAGCGCCTGGCGAAACTTGGCGCGGTTCACGACGTCGAACAACGTCTGCATGGCCGGCAGTTTCAGATGCCGTTTTTGCACAGCCAGATCGTAGCGAACGCTCTCCAGTGGTATGAAGCAAAGGCCCAGAACACGCGCTGCCGAGTGTGTCGCGATGCAGCAATCCGCTCGCCCCGTTTTAACCTCCCAAGCGGCAGCCAAATGCCCAGGCGCGGTTAAGTGGTAGCCATTGACTCTTTCAGTATCAAGGTGCAGGCGTTTCAAATGTCTGTCAAGCAGAGTGCGGCTGCCGGAACCTGGTTCGCGATTGATCAAAGTTACATCCTCGCGTGCAAGATCCTGCAGTCCTTTAATGTTTCTTGGATTGCCGCTCGCCGTCAGCAAGCCTTCTTCTCCCAATGCGAAAGAAATCAGCGTGACCGCACTGCCTGGAAATAGCTTCGCGATAGCGGCATCGTTCGAGCGCAAGTGAGTACCGGCGATATGTACGCGCCCCTGTTTCAGCAGCGCAAGCGATTGCGAACTGTTCTGGTGCGTTAGAACAAGATCGATGCCGCAGGGCTGCAGATAGCGTGCTAGAACAGCCATCGCAGGATCGCATCCGGCGAACAGCAGCCGGTTGCTGAAATCAGGCTCTGAGCCGTCGAGATCCACGCGGGTCTTATCTGTCAGGACGCCGTCGCTGGCTGGAAGATACCAGGCTTCGGGCGCCGATGGAATGGCAATCAATTTGTCGTCAACCTGGCAGAGCTGAACCGGTTGACCCGGCGCAACATCTTTCGCTATCGGAGTGACTGTTCGCGGACGGGATTTCGCCTGGGGCAGTTCAAAAAGGTCTTCAACCGTCACGCCCAACGCGCGAGCCAGGCGCAAAGCCACTGCTGTGTTGGGAGTGTAGGCTCCCGCTTCCAGCGCATAGATGGTCTGGCGGGAAACGCCGACAGCAGCAGCAAGAGACGCGGCGGAGATGGCCTTCTGCGTGCGAACCGCTGCAAGCTTGCTGGCAATATCCCCGGAATCGCGGTTGTCTTTCATACGCTACACTGTCGTTTTAACACGACATGACGCTAAACAAACCACAACTACTAAGTTTTCTTTTGCTTACATGCGTTTTGCCGCTCCCGGCGCAAGTCTCCGCATCCCTATCAGGCACAGTAACCGATCAATCCGGAGGTACAGTTCCGCAGGCGACAGTGACCGCGAAAAGTTTGGAGTTCGGAGTGGAACGGAGTGCGATGACCGATTCCGCCGGCCGTTTTGAGTTCCGTTCCTTGGGTATTGGCCATTACGAGGTGCAGGTTTCGAAAGAAGGTTTCAGCCAGGAAAAGAGAACTGGAATTCAATTGGTCGTCGGGCAGGACGCCATACTCGACTTCCATTTGAAGGTAGGCCCTTCGAGCCAGCAGATTGTTGTGAGTGAAAACGCTCCGATGGTGGACGCAAGCACGGCCGATATCTCCGGCTTGGTGGGCGCGGAGCAGGTTAAGAGCCTGCCCCTGAATGGACGCAGTTTCGATCTGCTGCTGACTCTGGACCCCGGCGTTGTCAACTTCACGTCGCAGAAAACGGGAGGCATTGGTGTTTCGAACTCAACCGCCGCTAACAACTTCGCCGTCTCAGGCAACCGGCCGCAACAGAACTTGTTCCTTCTCAATGGAATAGAGTTCACGGGCGCGGCGGAAAACAACATGACGCCCGGGGGCGTCAGCGGCTTGCTGTTGGGCGTCGACGCGGTAAGTGAATTCAACGTTCTGACTCACACCTACGATGCCGAATACGGTAAGCATCCCGGCGCCCAGGTTGCCGTCGTCACCCAGGGCGGAAGTAACCAGTTGCATGGATCGCTGTATGAATTCATTCGCAACAACGATCTGGATGCGCGAAATTTCTTTGACGGGACGTCTGTTCCAGGTTTTGCGCGCAACCAATTCGGAGGCGCGGTTGGCGCGCCCATTCAAAAGGACAAAACGTTTGTCTTCGCCAACTTTGAAGGTGTGTCGCAGCACCTGCATCAGACCGGTGTAGACCTGGTTCCGGACAACAATGCGCGTGCCGGCTACCTGCCTTGCAAGCTGATTACTCCGGCTCCGAGTCCCTGCCCCGCGTCCGGACTGGCCTTTGCCGGAGTGTCGTCGCTGATTAACGCCTGGCCGGTTGCGAGTGCCAACGCTCCTGATTTCGGAGGCATCTCGGAAGCTTTCAACAATCCCCTCCAGACCATCCGTGACGACTTTGGCACAACGCGCGTCGATCATATCTTCTCGAGTAAGAACACCATGAACGCGGTGTACACCATCGACGACAGTTCTGCGTTCACACCCACCAGCACAAATCTGTATAGCACCGATGTCACAAGCCTGCGGGAGCAGGTGGCTAGCTTGTCTGATACTCACGTCTTTTCACCAAACTTCTTGAATCAGGCCACCGTGGGTTACTCGCGCGCCTCGTATTTTTTTACCGGTGAACCAACGCCGGGCACTCCTGCGGCATCGCTGCCGGGCTTTCTGTCTGGCGACCCGATAGGCGCCCTCGTCGTCGGTGGCAGCGCCGCTTCCAATCCCACCGCGCAAATCAGCCTCGCAGGCAGTAATAACGGAAGCAATCTGACTGTCGCCCGCAATCTGTTCACTTATGAAGACAAAGTGGCGTTTACTACCGGCCGTCATCAATTCACGGTCGGCGGCTGGCTGCAGCGGGTGCAATCGAACGAAACGCTGGCGCTTAGCCAGTATGGGCAAGCAACCTTTACAAGTCTACAGACGCTGCTGCAAGGCACGGCCAGCACGCTGCTGTACGATCCGACTCCCACCCGCATGTATTGGCGCACCTGGCTGGGAGCCTGGTTCGTCGAAGACAAAATTCACTTCGGTTCGCACCTGACGGTGTCACTTGGCCTGAGGGCTGAATCGACTGCAGGCTGGAATGAAGCCAATGGACACGCCTCCAACTACACCTATCCGAACGGCGTAATCTCGAACGTTCCCACCGTCGGGACTTACGAATTTACCAAGAACAATGGCACTTTCCTGCCGCAACCCCGTGTCGGTTTCGCCTGGAGTCCGTTCGGAGGTTCCCCCACTACCGTCATTAGCGGCGGGTTTGGAATGTTTAACGATCTGCAGGATGCCCTGGGCTATCGCACCGATCAAAATGCGCCCTACAATCCGACCTATAGTCTGCCGAATGCCAAAGTATCGTCGCTTCCGCTCAGCACCAGCGCACCTGTTCCTTCTACCGCGAAACTGGTTCCCGGCGGAGTACAACCCGATCTCCAAACTCCGACGCTGATCTCCTGGTCGTTCAAGTTTCAGCAGGAGCTTACCAAAAACCTGGCTGTGTCGGTTGGTTACGTAGGATCTCACGGGTACCATGAACTCCTCGGTATCGATGCGAATGAGCCGTTTCCAGTCATCTGTCCCGCGTCACCGTGCCCGGCGACTTATCCGAGCACTTTCCCCGCAGGCCTGGCCGGTACGCCGGTCACTGCCGGGACCTATTATGTACCAACAGCCACGCGCGCGAATCCGAACATTGCCAATACCTGGACTTACTTTTCAGAGGCTGACAGTTCGTACAACGCGCTGCAGATATTGGTGAACAGGCGTTTTAGCGGCGGTTTAACGCTGCGTGGCTCTTATACCTGGTCTAAGACGATTGATGATGGCGATTCGCTGAACGCCACAACATCAGGCGGAGAGCCGGCGCTGGCCTCCAATCCGTTTGACTTAGCTGCCGATAGAGGTCTTGCCAATTTCGATGTTAGAAACGTAGCGTCCATCAGCGCCGTGTATGCGTTGCCTTTTGCGAAAGGCGCGCACGGGCTGACGCGCGCGGCACTGGGCGGTTGGGACGTGAACTCCATCGTCACTTTGCAGGGAGGATTCCCGTTTACTCCGCAACTGAGCTACAACCCATCGAATAACGGCGACAGCCGCAATCCGGTGCGGCCTTACCCGAACCCGGCATTCACCGGTCCGGTGATTGAAGGAAATCCCAACCAGTGGTTCAACCCAGCGGCGTTTCTGGCTCCTCCGAACGCTAGCGGCTTCTATGGAAGTTTGGGCCGCGACACTTTGATTGGTCCGGGGTTGGGCACGTGGGACCTGTCGGCTATGAAAGACTTCGCGTTCAGTGAACGCGCAAAGCTGCAATTTCGTGCGGAGTTCTTCAATGTTCTGAATCGGGCAAATTTCAATCAGCCGAATGCGGTGGTGTTCACGCCTACCGGTGTGTCGCCGACGGCGGGATTGATCACCAGCACGTCGACGTCGTCAAGACAGATCCAATTCGGCTTGAAGCTGTTGTGGTGATAATGGCACGATGGTGGCTACGGGTTTGCCTCTCAGCTTTGAAGACTTTGCTCGCCTGTCCCCGGCTCCGGGTGGAGTTCGCCAGGAATTACACCATGGCGAGTTGATTGAGTTCCCTCCGCCCAAGAAGCTGCACACGAAAATTCAGAAGCGTCTTGTGAGCTTGCTGGAAGCTGTTTTGAACTCCGCTGAGTATGGCGTGGACAAGGAGTTCCCCTTTCGCCCTGCTTCAGATTACGAGGTTTGGGTTGCTGACGTCGCTGTTTTCAACCTCGCCCTTTGGGATCAGACGGAGGATGATGACTACTTTCGCGGCGTACCCGCCATCGTCATCGAAGTTCTTTCAGCATCGAACACCGCTTCGGAGATGCTCGATCGCGAGGAGATCTGTCTGCGCCATGGAGCCCAGGAATTCTGGCTCGTCGACCCACAACGCGCAAGCGTAAAGGTAATTCGAGCGGGCGGGTCCTCAACCATTCACGATGCCGCTGGTGTGATCGAGTCCGGCACGCTCGGCGGATCGATTGCTGTCCGCGACATCTTCGCCCGTTGAGCAGGAGGTTTTGCAGGGGACGCTCTTGTTCTCTTTGCGTCTTCGCGCCTTGGCGAGAGCCTTTTCTGCACTTTTTCGAAAACGAACCCACCAACTCTCGTTTCGCAAAATCCCCAAAACGACCGTTTTAGGCCCTGCCAAAATCGCCGGTCAATTTTTCTTTCATTTTTATCTGCCATCTCTTCACTCACTTAGCAGGGAAATTCAGCGCGCGCCGTGCGGTCGCTCGTGAAACTGGGGAGAAAGTGGGGAAAGTGTAGAACTAAAGCGTCTCGTTCAAAAGCTTCGCTAAACGAAGCCCGCCACGCTCAAGCTGCAGCCGCACCACTGGCAGCATCGCCTCCGCGTAGCCTGGCGTTAAATCCAGTTTGTCGCTCGTTATGGCTTCCGGCGCGCTGGCGCAGTTAGTTGGGAATTCAGCTGGTTCCTCCGGGATCTTCAAGCGCTTGTAGATAGCGGCAATTGCAATTTCGTGCGATTCCCAGGCCCACTTCTGCTCGTCTCCCTCCGCCATCCCTTGACGGCGTGTGTCGCTAAATCCCGCAATTTCCGTATTCAACTGGGCGGCCAGCAGCTTATCGTCAGGATTCAGCGCGTCGGGCAAATAACCATCCCAAAAGGCATGCAGATTCCGCGCCTTTCCCATGGGCGGATCCAGCGGCTCGCAGTTACCGCCCTGGTCGGCGTCGGAAATGGCGTGCAGCGGCTGTTCCACGTCGCCTACGAAATGAATCAGGAAACGCAAAGCGTCCTGGTCGCTGAACGCGGTTGCCTCGGCGCCTTGTTTCTGCGAAGCAAGCTGCTGCTTGAACAATAAAATACGCGCGGTAACACAGTTATCACCGGCACAGCGCTGCGCGAAGGCGGTCTTAGGATCTTGCTCCGTGAGATCAATATAGTGCCAGGGAGCGGTGTCGGGCCGGTCCTTCTTAATCTCGTCTGCCCAAGTAGCCGCTTTGGCCATGGCTTCGGCAACATCTTCGGCGGTGTCCGGCACTCCCAGCAATTTTGAGACACGCGTGCGAGCGGCCGGCGTCAAATTAGCCGCTGCAATGCGGGCCACCGTTCTGTGTCCGTTTTCCCACCAGCAGCGGGCAGGGGTTGGAAGAACAAAGCAAATGACGAAAATAAGGGATAGAGGAAACCGCATCTGCGAAACGATTGTATCGCACGGGAGAGGAGCGGCAACTTGAGCAGGGTAGACTCACATTATTGCATTCAGCAACACTCATGTGCTACATTCGTTTTGAGGGTATAGTACTTTTATGGATTTTAATCGGCTGACTGAGAAGTCCCAGGAAGCCATTCACCAGGCCCAAACGATGGCCCTGAACTATGGCAACCAGCAGGTAGATGTCGAGCATCTGCTGCTGGCGATGCTGGAGCAGGAGGGCGGTCTGGCGCCTTCCATTCTGCTGCGCGCCGGTGTGCCCCTCGAGAAAGTACACCGCAGGCTGATGCAGGAGGTGGAGAAGTTTCCCAAAGTAAGTGGCAGCGGGACGCGCGCCGACCAGGTGTACATCACTAACCGCCTTTCTAAGGTGATGAGCATTGCCGAAGACGAGGCGAAGCGGCTTAAGGACGAGTACGTTTCGATTGAGCATCTGCTGCTGGCTGCGACCGAAGATCAAGGTGCGGCTGCAAGGATCTTGGCTGAGTTCGGCTTAACGCGCGACCGCCTGATGAAGGCTTTGCTGGAAGTGCGCGGGCACCAACGCGTGACCACTCCGAATCCTGAAACCACGTACGAAGCGCTGGAAAAATACGGACGCGATCTGACTGATATGGCCTCGAAGGGCAAGCTGGACCCGGTGATCGGCCGGGATGAAGAGATCCGGCGCGTGATTCAGGTGCTTTCCCGGCGTACCAAGAACAATCCGGTGCTGATTGGTGAACCGGGCGTGGGCAAAACCGCCATCGCCGAAGGCCTGGCGCAACGAATTGTGCGCGGCGATGTGCCGGAAGGCTTGAAAGATAAGAAGGTTGTCTCGCTCGATATGGGCGCACTCATCGCCGGCGCGAAGTTCCGCGGCGAGTTCGAGGAGCGCCTGAAGGCGGTTTTGAAAGAAGTGCAATCGTCGGAAGGCAAGATTATTCTTTTCATCGACGAACTGCACACTGTGGTGGGAGCGGGCAAGGCGGAAGGTTCGATGGATGCGGGCAACCTTTTAAAACCCATGCTGGCGCGCGGCGAGTTGCATTGCATTGGCGCCACCACGCTGGACGAATATCGCAAATATATAGAAAAGGATGCGGCGCTGGAGCGGCGGTTCCAGACCGTGCTGGTGGATCAGCCTTCGGTAGAGGACACCATCTCGATCCTGCGCGGACTGCGCGAACGTTACGAATTGCATCATGGCGTCAGGATTAAGGATACGGCGCTGGTGGGTGCTGCGGTTCTTTCGAACCGCTATATTACGGATCGTTTTTTGCCGGATAAAGCGATTGACCTGGTGGATGAGGCCGCAGCCAAGCTGCGCACCGAGATCGATTCGATGCCGAGCGAACTGGACGAGATCCTGCGGCGCACCATGCAGCTGGAAATCGAGCGGGAAGCGCTGAAAAAAGAGGCCGACTTCGTTTCCAAAGAGCGCTTAAACCGCATTGAACGGGAACTGGCTGAGCTAAAAACATCGTCATCTGCCCTGCAGGCGCAATGGAAGACCGAGAAAGAGTCGGTGCAGCGCATGAGCGCTCTGCGTGAACAGCTGGAGCAAACCAAAATTGATATTGCACAAGCCGAGCGCGCCTACGATCTGAATAAAGCCGCGGAATTGAAGTACGGCCGCCTCTCCGGGCTGGAGCGGCAGCTTGAGGCGGAGCAGGAGCGTGTCTCAGCCAAGCATGGCGGCACCCGGCTGATGAAGGAAGAGGTGGATGAGGAGGACATCGCCGCGGTAGTGAGCCGCTGGACGGGTGTGCCGGTGTCCAAACTGCTGGAAGGCGAGATGAAGAAGCTGCTGGCGCTGGAAGACGAACTCCACCAGCGCGTCATCGGCCAGGATGAAGCGGTTATGGCTGTGGCTGAAGCCGTGATGCGCGCGCGTTCTGGATTGAAAGATCCCAACCGTCCTATTGGCAGCTTTATCTTCCTTGGACCGACTGGCGTGGGCAAAACCGAACTGGCGCGCGCTCTGGCGGAATTTCTTTTCGATGATGAACGCGCCATGATTCGCATCGATATGTCGGAGTACCAGGAGAAACATACGGTGTCGCGCTTAATTGGGGCGCCTCCGGGCTATGTGGGGTACGACGAAGGAGGTCAATTGACCGAAGCGGTGCGGCGCCGG
>PLRJ01000036.1:0-4998 GCA_003163855.1 Bryobacterales bacterium
GCATGGGTGCTCTTGCTCTTAGGCTGGATTTTCTTTTTCATAACCGTGGCCTCTCACGCCACAGGTCAATCATCTAGCCGATTCGGTCCGAGTGGCGCGTGATACGGTCGGAGCGCAGGCCGAGATTGGTAGCGGCGTATATCGGGCCCCAACTTCCGGATAGCCGACGATCCAGGCAGAACCGGTAAGCACTTCGAAAAATGGCGCGTCGTACAGACAATTGGCGGCCAAAGAATCCTCGGATGCTAACTGACTTACGGGTCCGAAAACGTTTAACCCTCACGCCAAACGTGGGTTTTCGCTTGATTTCCCAACTTCAGCAGATGGACTGAACGCTGGAGTCGAGAGGCCTCCTCATGCGAAGATACTCTCAAGCCGAGCTTATGGCTGGGAGCTCTTTCGGTAGGTAACTCGCGTGGCATCCTCCACTCACGCATCAACGCCCCTTCGCGGCCGAGCCGTCGAGTTGCTCAAATCGTTTTTTGCGGCCGATGACGAACGCTCGCGACGTGCCGTTCTGAACGCCGCCTTTGACGGTTGCTCCCCGAATCCGGCCCAAGACCTCAACGCGAGCGGACCGTTGGCTACCTTTGCCGCGGATGCGGTCGACAAGCTACTCTCCTACGGTGCCGTTGGCAGGGGCAAGCATGCGCTGGCCGTGCTGATCGATCACCTCGCCGGCGTACGCGGCCGCCAAACTAATCCCGATTACGCCGACCTTCCCGCTATTCTCAATCAAGATTATGCTCTGCCGACGCGGGCCGAGCAGCGCGTTTACCTCAACCGCCTGATCAACGATGTGGAAGAGAAAGCGCGGATCTATTCGCCCCTGGCCGGCGTGCTCACCAAACAACGCGATCCCGCCGCCGCGCCACTCGCCGGTCTCCTGCCAGACGATATTCAGCAGGTCCTGCTTCGCTACCAACCGCGCGCCGCCGAAAAGACCGCGCCGTTACCCTTGCCCGCCCGCGACTATGACGACATCCTCAGCGCCTTCGCTCAGATCAAGCACGCCGCGCTATTAGGTGGCCCCGGTTCCGGCAAAAGCACCACCTTGCGCAGACTCGCCGTCGATCTTGCCCAGCGCGCCCTCGCCGAGGGCAACACGCCGCTGCCCGTTCTTGCGCCCCTCGGTGACTGGATCGGCGACGAGCCGTTAATCGAGTTTTTGGCTCGCCATTGCACCGAGATCGGATGGGCCATCGAAGTTCTCGCGGCCCAAGGGAAGCTCATCTTGCTGCTGGACGGGCTCAACGAAATGCCGACGGCCAAACGCGGCGCCAAGACGTCAGAAATCAAGGCAACCTGCAACAAATTTAAGAAGCTCCACCCGCAGAACGGCATATTCACCTCCTGCCGCCGCGAAGATTATGTCGGCGATCTCGATCTCGGCCTGGAAACCCTGACTCTGGAGCCCCTTTCTTCCCAGCGTATTCAGAAGGCGCTGCAGCAATGGGTTGCTCTCGGAAACGAGCCGCCCGAAACCGCCGCGCGGATCTTCTGGCAACTCGCCGGCGACGAGCGGCTCGAAGGCGTTTATTCCAGATGGTTGGAAAAGGGCTTTGACGAGGAACGCTTCTGGCAGGGTGAGGAACGATCCGACGATAGAATCTGGAGGGAGTTGGGCTGGGATGACCGGGCGCTCTGGCGCCATCACCTCTCGAATCCCCGCAGCTTGCTGAAGCTTGCCTCCAACCCGTTCATGCTCGCCATGCTGTTCAGCGTTTGGTTGCGCCGCCGGCAGTTGCCACAAAACCGCGGCGACCTGTTCCGGCGATTCGTGGAAACGCTGCTGATTCGCGAGCGATTGCGTGGCACAGTCGACGGGGACCTCTTACTGAAAGGGCTGGCAACGCTGGCCTGGCGAGTACAGCACGAGCGAATTGCCCGTCGTGAGACGGAATCGGCAGAGGACTTTGGCGTATTGACCGTTGCTTCGCCCGAAGCCGCCCTCGATTGCCTTGGATCGAAGTTCATGCTCAAGAAAGCGCTGGACGCCACTTTGCTTGAAGGCGTAGATCAACTCCGTTTCCGTCACCAGTTGCTGCAGGAATATTTCACCGCTTGCGCCTTGCTCGAAAAAAAAGACTCGCTCAGCGCATCGGCACTATGGCCGCCGGATCGATGGTGGGAGCGCAGCGGCTGGGAAGAAACCTTGGTTCTCTTCGCCGGTTTTTTTGAAGACGATTGCGGCGAAGTGATCCGCTGGGTCGCGCAAGCGCAGCCTGAGGTAGCCGCGCAATGCATCGAGCAAAGTGGTGCGGAGATTGCCAACAAAGACGTGCTATTGCGCGAATTCCAGGCCTCTTGGCTCCCGCGCCTGACTGAAATTCAGGTTGAGCCGCTCCCGGAGGCGCGCGCCGCAGTCGGTCGGGCGCTCGGACGATTAAATCTGGATAACCGCAAAGGCGTCAGCGTGCGGCCACACGACGGCCTGCCCGATATCGATTGGGTCAAAATTGAGGGCGGCGAATTCATCTACCAACAAGGCGAGCGGCGCATGCTGGAAACCTTCCGCATCGCTCGTTATCCCATTACAAACTCTCAGTGGCAAGCCTTTCTCAATGCGAGCGATGGCTACGCCAACGATCGCTGGTGGGAAGGTTTAACAAATCCGGATCGTCAGCCCGAAAAATCGACCTGGATTGAAAGTAATCACCCAGTAACAGATGTTTCCTGGTTTGAGGCGGTAGCGTTTTGCCGTTGGCTCACAGCAAAACTGGGCCTGCCGGTTTGGTTGCCCACCGAGTGGGAGTGGGAGCGCGCGGCTCGGGGCCGAAATGGCCGCGAGTATCCGTGGGAGGGCGGCTATAGGGAAGGATTCGCCAATATCGATGAGACAGAACGAAGTGCTGGTCGGCATTTCCTCAGGCGCACCAGCCCCGTTGGTATGTACCCGCAGGGGTGCAGCGAAGACGGAGTTTACGATCTTGCCGGAAATGTATGGGAGTGGTGCATCAACGAGTACTCAAAGCCAAACCGCTGCCAAGTGGAAGGGCAAAGTGCTCGCGTGTTGCGCGGCGGCTCTTGGAACATCAATCGAGACGACGCGCGCTCCGAGTTTCGCATCAGCGACCTTCCGGACAACCGTGTCAACCTCTGCGGTTTTCGAGTGGTGGTTTCTTCTCCCATCCAGAAACGCTGGCTGCGGAAACGCTGAACACTGAATCGCTGCTCGGCTGGTCACTGAGCCGCGCACAGCGCGGCACGAAAATTTTTTCAGGGCCAGCTCAGTTGCTCCAATACATGACGCCGCAGGCCCCAGCTATCGGCATAGCGAACATGGTTGATCCAGCCCTTTACACTCGCGTCGAATTCCCCAAAACTGATCCTTCCTTCGCGCCAAGCATCGAATCTCTCGTGCAAGCGGCGCGACCCGTACACTACTTTCCGCGCTTTGACGCGGCGGTGCTCTGGGAAAACTATGAAGCCGAGCCACGGCACGCCAGCATTCACAGGCTGCGCCTGCGCGCTCTCGCTGTGAATGGTAAGCCGCAAGCGGGCCAGCCGCTCGATCATCGCGGCCTTCCACTCCCATAACTGCGGTTTGCTGTCGGAAAACATTGCCATGTCGTCCACATAGCGCAGGTAGCCGGCACAGCGCAGCTCGCGCTTGACGAACTGATCGAGCGGATTCAGGTAGCAATTTGACCAGAATTGAGACGTGAGATTGCCAATCGGCAGGCCGCGCGGGCGGCAGATGGCAAACAGGTCGTCGCCTGGGAACCAGACCATTTCATACTCCTGTTCCAGGATGCGGTCCCCGCTAGCCACGATGAGGGCCGCGAGTTTCAGGATGCGATCATCCTGAATGGTTTGAGCGAGGATGTCCAACAGGACGGCGTGGTCGATGGACGGGAAATGCCGCACTACGTCCAACCGCAGGGCGTAACGGTAACGCCTGACGAAGGCCTGAAGGCGATCGACGGCTCGGTGGGTGCCCTTGCCGGCGCGATTCGCGTAGGAGTCATGAATGAATTTCTGTTCAAACCCAGGGCCAATCACATTGCACAGGGCGTGGTGAACCACTCTGTCGGCGAAAGGCGCCGCGCTGATCAGCCTGGTCTTCGGCGAGTGAACCGCGAAGTGGACATACTCGCCCGGCGCCCAAGTGCCTGCTTCGAGCGCCGACTGAATCTCCAAAAGCCGATCGGCAGCCTGAAACTCGAAGCGCGCCACGTTCCGCTTTCCGCGCTTTCCCAATGCGGCCTTTCGGTACGCATTGAGAAGATTGCCCCAGGCGAATATGTCTGCGAAATTCATGTGCAAAGAGAGACAGAATTGTGGAAGAAATGGTTATTTTCTCGCGAACGTTTGATTTACTGGAGTGGCTTGTCCCGAGGAGCGAGACGTTCCCGCGGCCGTTCCGCTACACCGTTACCGCCAGGCTATTGGCGGCCAGCTTAGATCTGCCCGAATTGCTTTTGGAAGCGCAAAGCCGTAGCGGCAGACCCCGGCAAGATCGTCTCGCGCAAGCCGATGCCTGCCTAAACAAGTTGCGCCTGTATTTGCGCCTGGCCCATAGGTGGCGCTGGCTCTCCGACGGCCAGTATGAGCACGCGAGCCGAATGCTCGCCGAAATCGGCAAGCTTCTGGGAGGCTGGATTCGCCAGGCCGGAAAAGAGGCCTGCTCGAAGAAATAGGCGGACGCCGCGGAGCCGCAGCTCAGGCGGCGCCCTTCTTTTATATGTGCCCGACGCGGCCTTACTGCGTGCGGACAGGACGCACCCGCGCCATCCAACATCCCTTCGTCCCATCGCGCGAACCATGGTCCGCGCGACTCGCTCGACATTGAAGAGACGAGGCTGGATGTGAGAAGAAACCACCACTCGAAAACCGCTGTTGTTGTTACGGTTGTCCGGTTGGTTGTTGTTGCGATACTCGGAGCGCGCGTTGTCTTGATTGTTGTTCCAAGAGCCGCCGCGCAACACGCGAGCACTCATCCCGGGTCGCCCTGCTGTTGCCAGCCTTATGACGATACCAAAAAATTTCGTGCCG
>PLRJ01000036.1:5014-10674 GCA_003163855.1 Bryobacterales bacterium
GTTGAAGCGATACTCGGAGCGCGCGATGCCTCGAGAGTAGTTCCAAGAGCCGCCGCGCAACTTGCGAGCACCGTCGCCGCCAGGCTCAACATTCTTAGGATGATCGTACTTGCTGCGGCACCACTCCCAGACGTTGCCCGCCAGGTCCGATATCTGCGAAGCGGTGTCGCCCAGGGGGAACATTCCCACTGCTGTAGTTCGATTGATATCCGATTCGCTGGTGTTTGCGCGCCCGTTTGCCCACTGCGGGCCCCACGGATAGGCCCACTTTCTTCCATTGCCAGCCGCCCATTGCCACTCCTGCTCGTCGGGCAACCGGACCGGTAGGCCCAGCTTTGCGGTGAGCCAGCGGCAAAACGCCACGGCGTCAAACCAGGAAACATCGGTTACCGGATGGTTTCCTATAAGCGCAGCCCACGCATCATCTGGCGCGCTACGCTGCACACCGCGCCACCAGTCCCCTGATCCGAACCCATCTTCTGCCTCCAGGAAACAGCGGAACTGCGTAGCGGTAATCGGATAAGCCGCCATGCGAAAGGGCTGTACCTCAAACGTGCCGTGTTTTTCAATTTCCACCGAACCGCCCGAGACATCCCGCCAAAGAATATCCGGCAGACCCTCTCTCAACCCTACGCCTGGGCGCGGGTCGCCCAGCTCGGCTAGCCGCCGCCCGATATCGAGCCGCCGAAGGTTCGTGGTTTCTTCGAGTTTTATCTCTTCGAGAATCCAATCCACTTCCGGAGTGAGAAACAATTTGGTAGCAGCATCCTCTTCTAAAGGCGCTAGCAAGCCAGCTGCTTTCAGTTTTCGCCGGGCCCGATCTATGTGTTCGGCATCCCACGGGCGCTTTAGCCCGGCGCGGATTTCTGTTTGGTTGAACCCGCGAGCCTCCGCCCTCACCCGCTCGGCTAATTGGAACCCATCTTTGCGGTCGTTAATCCACTCGCGCAATTTAGGCCATTCGCGCAACAGCGCCTCGTGCGCCACTTCCACCACCGGTGTGCCGCCTGGCTCACGGTCGGAGACGAGCAAGCGCGCTTTCTGAAAGGCGTCGATCACCTGCCGGGCTTCGGCATCCTGGGCCCAGGCGGCGAGAGGCTCGCGCCGGCGTGTTGCCTCGCCGTCGCCAGCCACTCTCACCAGGCGAGCGAACACGCGCTCCAGCGCCTTGTCGGCCTGGGACCCGCCAAGTCCTCGCAAGGTCGCGTCGGCTTTGCGGGAGATGGCGCCGCCGAGGCCGCCGAACTCGTCGCTCATGTAAGCGGCTGTTTCCATACGGCGCGGCTCTTTACATTTTTCGTACAACTCGCGCAGCGCAAATGCCATGAGCGCGAGGCCGCCGGGGTGCCTGTCCGCAT
Organism: Bryobacterales bacterium; assembly: GCA_003163855.1. Taxonomy (GTDB): domain Bacteria; phylum Acidobacteriota; class Terriglobia; order Bryobacterales; family Bryobacteraceae; genus Bog-105. Next base: position 6,373 of record PLRJ01000036.1, read on the forward strand.
CGGAGGCGATGGTAGCGGGAAGATCCGGGTCCAGATACCAATCTCTTTCGGGCTTGCCATTCTCGTCTACCAGTTCCACCTGCGTCAGCGGGCCGCGCACCATCGCTTCGAGCGAACGCCTGTCCGGCAGTCCCAAATGGAACGTTCCGCCGTCGCGATTCATGAGCCGCACCAGCGGCGGGTGCGAATGGCAATGGTGGCAGAAATCGGCCCGGAGCGTAGCCACCACTCTCAGGCGCGAAGGCGGTTTTGTGGCTTGAATCAGCTCGTCCAGAAAATCCGCGCCTGCCGCTTGCATCTCGGCCGCGAACAGTTCCTCCATTTGGTCGAGAATCAGGAGCCAGCGGGTTTCCGCCGCCGATTGCTCGAGGACCTTCTCTGCAAGCTGACGAATCGAAGCGCTTTTCAGCGGCGCGAGAACACTCTTCCAATCGCACTGGCTGCGAAACGGGTCGCGCTTCAGGCCTTCATGCAGGCATGCGCGGAGCGCCAGCATGGGATCGCCCAGTTCAGTGGGCGTCATAGCGGTGATGAGCCAGCGCCGGCTGCCGGGCATTTCCTTGATTCGGCCTTCGGAGAGGCCGGCCCAAAGTCCGGCGCGCACCAGCGATGATTTGCCGGCACCGGACGCCCCCAGCACCACCGAGAAATACTGCCCCTGTTCCTTGGTCAAAGCGGTGACTAAGTCTTGAAGCGCTTGATCGCGCCCGAAAAAAATGGCGGCGTGCTCGCGGTCGAAGAAATTGAGGCCCGGATAGGGCGCGCCGTCCCACCGGGCGCGCGGCCGGCCGTTGCTTCCGCGGCCACAATGCTGCGTATAGAGAAAGTCGATTTCCGGGCGTCGCACGGCGTCGGTTTTGAAACAGTCGCGCAAGCCGCCTAACAACACACACAGCGAAGTCGGATCTTTTTCACAGATGTCGAGCAGGCCGCTGGCGGTGACGGCGGAGTTGCCTTTCAGGTCCAGGTGGTCCCAGACGTCATGTGCGCGCAGGATCTGGCCTAAGAGCGAACGGCGGTCGTCCTCTTTTTCCCACTGCGGAAGATCTTTTAACAGGCGCTCGAAGCGGCTGCGTAAGGCGGCGTTCATGGGTTAGCTTCAGCGGTAGCGGCGGATCGTTCGGGTGTTGGCCGGTGATGCCGAAGATGAGCCGGTCGAGCGGATCGGGATCTTTCCTGCGAAAGTCGACGAAGGTGTTCGAGTTGAGGAAAGGACTGAATTTGGTGCCCACTGGTGCGGTTTCGAGGAAGACGGGTATTACAGGGCGGTGGTCATTTTCGAAAAGGCTGAGCATGGCCTGGGCCTCCTTTTGTTGCCAGCGCCCAGCGTCGCCAGCACCGCCCAGAAACACCGCGGCCGATTTAATAAGTGAAAATTGTCTTTCAATCTCCGGCTGCCACGGAATGCCCGGCCGCAACTCCCATTCATCCAACCAGGGCCGCAAACCGCTCTCTATCAGCATCAGCGCGACTTTCTTGACCTCCGGTTTGTCTCTACTGTTATGGCAGAGGAAGACATCGAACCCGCTTCCAGGCGGCAACNNAATTCCTTCAATGCCTCTTTATGCGCCAACCCTGCCGCCGGCGTGATCGCTGCGATCAGAACAGATATTGCCGAAACCCCAGGCGCAAGTTCATGCCCCTCAATGTGCCGGACAAACTCGTCCGCGACGGTCTGGCGGTTACCCGCCAAATCCAGCCACGTTAGAGCCTTCTCCATATCCGCGCTATACTCCCGACCTTCAAAAGCCGCCCGGATAAAGCTCCGGCGGTCGCGGTCGGTTTGGAATTGCGGGAGGTCACACAGAGCGTTTATGAGCGCTCTTCGCTGTTCGGGTGTCATCTTATTAGTAACTTCCGAGAGTTTTTGTTGATTGTAGCTCCGATGCCCTACCATGTAACCGATTTCGGGTCGAGTGACGCCAACTTAGACGAACGATAACCGTCGCTGGAGAAATCCAGCGGGGCCGCAAAACTCAGGATCGGGGCTAGCCGAAGCTAGAGACGCGCTACGATTACCGGGCGCGATTTCTGACCTTTTTTGCCGCGTCGAGGTGGAACCGGTTTGTTCGATTTTCAGTCCACGGGCCTGAACTTGGCGTCTCTTCGCGGTGGTCCGTGTCGGCATGCGTTGCCGGTCAATTCCCGAACCACGGGGTATCCGGAAGTTGGCCGGTTCAAACGGTCCTGGATGTCCCGCCGCAGCTTCGCTTTCCGGAATGCGGCTTCATCTCCGGGCGTATCGTCGGCTAGCATCCGCCGATCTTTGTCCGCCACTTGTCCGTAAAACGCGCTACGGTCGTTTGTGCCGGCTGCAATCCCGGCAACGACGCAAATTAAACACATGCCGACAAACCAGCCGAGTGGAGTTCAGCCTCTATCAGCTTGACTCCTTTCTGAGTAAGCATTCGAACTTCAAGTGCAAGGGCCTTGGTTAAAACGCGGAACTTTACCCAAACGACGTCAATTTCTAATCAAGCCGACGACCGCGAGTGAGAAAGTTGGTGGGCTATTGCTTTAAGAGGCTCGGTTCAGAAATAGGCAAGAGAGGAACAGGTCTTCCTGGGACGGGACCCGCAGGGGGGATCCCTGCTAGCATGCGTTCGGCTGGCGTAATGACCTTCTGCTCCAGAACGCTAAGCAAATCTTCCAGATTTGCGTAGACCAATATGTCTAGGACCCATGGGTATCGCTTGAAGTGTTCAAACATTGCGTACTCGGTACCCGAATACAAGAGCAGTGGCTGAACCGGAACGGAGGGAAGGTGGGGGACGATCTGAAGCAGTTCCTGCGGCACGCTTTTTGCATCAGTGATGTCTGCTACGACAAATCGAGCTAGGTGAGCCAGTGTTGATATTGTCTCCGTAAGATCGCGGTTAGTTGGCTTTTCAAAGTCAAAAAGAATTGGAAGATATCCGCTGTTACGAAGTGCTGATCGCAAGCCGTCAAGTATTGCTTTGCGATCAGGGGCAAACCGGCCGAGTATCAAAACCACCTTCGACGTTATGGTATCGATTACGTAGCGTATCTCTGAATTGCTGAGGAGAAGAAAAAGAAACTGGGCCACATCGAGCCGGTCCACTTCCACTGTGGGCTGGTCTTCTGGGGTGATAAGCAGATTCTTCTGAATTGCTCCGTCCAATTTGACGTTCCAGGCTGCTATCGAATAAATTCGACAGCCGGTTAGATTTGCGTTACGGAAGTCTGTCCCTATTAAGTCTGCCGCCACGAGCGTTGCACCAGTCAGATCGGCCTCGTTGAAGTTAGCGTCCGTCAGATCAGCCCTCGTCAGATTGGCGCCCGAAAGGTCGGCCCTTATAAAGCTCGCCCCGTTCACATCGGATTTACTAAGATCTGCCCCGGTGAGGTCAGCTGCGTCAAAGTGTGCGCCAGCTAAATCCGCGTTAGCGAGGCAGGCTCCGCCTAAATAGCAGTCGCGCAGCTCAGATCCTCTGAGTTTTGCACCGGTAAGATCAGCTTTGTTTAAGTCAGCACCATTAATTTCCGCACCGCTTAGATTGGCGTTAGTCAGGTTGCTGAACATCAAATTCGCTTCTTCAAGATCAGCGTCGATAAGCACTGCGCCATTGAACTCAGTTTTTGAAGCTTTGGCCCTTCTCAGCTTTGCATTCGTCAGCTTGGCTCCGTTTAGCTTGGCGTAGGTAAGTCTTGCTTCCGTCAGATCGGCATCACGCAAATTCGATCCAGAGAGGTCCGCGTCTGATAACATTGCACCTCTAAAATCGGCCTTGGTTAGCTTGGCCTCACGAAGAAGGGCTTTCCTGAGATTGGATTTTCGGAGCACGGCTTCTGCTAGATTTGCCTTGCTGAGATCGACCGACGCCAGGTTGGCATGGCTGAGATCAGCACCAGAAAGATTTGCTCCGTGCAGATCCAGATTCCGTAAATCTTGTCCGCTGAAATCCAACCGAATGTTCGGATGCAACTCTCGCCAACGATTCCACGCCATAGGCCCGGTCCTAAGCTTTTCGAGGGTGGGGTTTGGCTGTTGCATCATATATAGCTGTGGCGTCAATCATAACCTACGGCCTGCCGGCCTGTTATGGTTTCACATAGCTTGTTTTAGTGACGTGGAAGAACAATGGTAGCTAGATAAATAGCGAAGGTCGGACCGCCAAAGTAATCTGGAGGGCAAGCGCGAACTTCACTTTGGCGTAAAACTTCGGCGCTCAGTAAAACTTGGTTCTCCCGCAATTTCCGTGCAAGATGGATCGTTAGAACGTCCCCAGAACATTTACATATCAAATTGTTCTATTGTTTAGCCCGACTTTCGCAGTAATC
>PLRJ01000140.1 GCA_003163855.1 Bryobacterales bacterium
ATTCTGTCCTTCTATGATGGCTACTCCACTGCGCCTGGCTGTCTCGCCAATGGAGGCACCACCGGAGAGACCAACAACTTGAAACTTGGAGCTTGCACCGCTTCTGTTGGGTTCTTTGGAATTCCTCTCATTGAGTTCACTGAATCGAACTGAAGCATCGAAGGCGGGCCCGGCAGGTCTGCTGAGGGGGAATAAGATGTCCCCCTCATAACGCTGCCGGCGCCCAGCCCGAAAACCGTATCCGTTCCACCAGTCCCATATGCGGAACAGTTAAAGCCGCCAGCCCGACGAATACAACTTGAATCAATCCCACCTCAATTGGCACATTTCGCAGCCACAATGCGGCGGCTCCTGCCAACAGCGCCACACCGGCCATCGGACCAAGACAAGCCGCAATAAGAATTCTTGGAGAAGCCTCTCCCGAATACTCAATCGTTCGCAGAATGTGGCGCGCGCTATGCATTCCGCAAAAAAACACGGTAAAAGCAACCAGCGGTGGCGCAAACGTTGCCAGCATGGCCACCGCCCCCATTTCCAGGCCCGTCATCCAGGCTGCTCTCCTGCAGCACATCACAATGCCAATAAAGGTTCCGGCCAACCAGGGCCAACTCAGCAGGTGAATCCAGAAACCGAGCGTGGGCGCCGCATTACCCGCCAGAAACGAAAATAGCCGGACAACTTCTTCCCTGTGCAGCAACATGGGAAGAAAGATGACAAGACCCCCGTAGAGTATTCGTTCGGCAAGAGGAGTCCCAGTAGCGGGATCACCTGAGAAATGCACAATCGAAATGATCAGGAAGCCAACCAGGAAAAGCCAGGGCGCCACGCGCCAGATCCCTATTACCAGCATCACCGGAATGATGTAGGCGAGCCCGAATAGCAGCCACTCTTTTGTTGTCTCGATATGGTAGAGATGTTTGGCAAAAATTGTGTCTAGTGCACCGTGTGGTACGCCGAGCAACACAATGAGACCTGCCAATACGATCAGTTCCGTTCGCTCGGCCAATGGCGCCATCAATATCGTCAAGAGACTGATGGCAATCGCTAACGCAACGAAAGCCACACCCTGAATCCTTATCGCTTTCATCGGCCTCGTCTGCCCGCCAGCTCACCGAACTTTCTTCCTATCGCCCGTGGAATCTCCCTGATAAAGAGGCCCGCGGGCAACGCTGCCGCAACCGCTGCGCAATCGGCAAGAGTCCCGGCATCGCTCAGGAAACGGATCATTCTTGAAGTGTCCGTTTTCTCAAACAATCCCAGAAACAGCGAAGGCGCGGCGTTCGGCCACGATCGAATTACCGAAACAAAGAGATAATCCAGCGCCCGTAGCAAGGCCGGATCTGCGGGATGATCAAACGGCAACCCACCATGACTCAACACCTCGGCGCAATGGTCTGCCCATCGCTGAATTCGCTGGAATGCATAGCCAGTGCTGGCGCGTCCGGCGCCCGCGCTCAACCCGGCCTTCACATAAGTCGCATCCAAAGCTTTGCCCGGCCGCGTGCCGCCCATGGGAAGTATTCCGTTCTCTGTCCGAAGCACTCTGCATTCGACACCCCGCGTCCGCCTATGCAAGGCATCCCGCAGTTCGCCCTCCAGTTCTCCCCGGCCTACAGGTTCTACTCCGAAGACAGTCGCCTCCACTAAAGCCCGGCGCGCTGAAAACGGTAAAACATAGTTGAAATTCACCTGATCGGCAGGACCAGGAGTAAAATGCATTAGCTCTGCGCAGCCCGCCTCAAAGATGTCGCACTCCGTTTCAATTTCGCAGCCATAAAACGATTGCCACAGCGTTGCGGCGCCGATTTGCGGTGGCGGCGGAGGCCTTGTATCCACCACCTTGGCCCCGCTGAACAGGCCCTGATTGGTGGCAACCCTCCACTCGTTCCCAATCTTCAGCGGTTCCGACGCCAGCACCACGCCGGTTGCCAGGTCTATTCGCTCCGACTCGGAGATCACCCGCAACGCGTACTCATAGAACGCCTCGGCGGTGATCATTTGATAAGGCATTGCGCTGCAATCAACCGCAACCACTCGGTCGCCATCGCGCAGAGTAACCCGCTGCCATCGCTGCCTGATCAAATGTTCAACGGCTTTAGAGCTTTCACCCCAGAAGCACCAAGTCCGGTCGTTCGTGTAGGAGCTTCGTTTCTCTATCACCAGCGTTCTGGGGCAACGTGTGCCCAGAGCCGCAAGCCGCATAGCTAGACTCAGACCGGCACAGCCGCCGCCGAGGATTACCAGATCGTAGTCCGCGATGCGATTTGACGCCCGTGCGCTTGTCCACTCACGAAAGCCCAGCTCATCGCGTCCAGCCGTTAAACCTGCTGGCGCGAGATTTGCAATCATACCCATGGATCACCATCCGTCGCTGAATCACCGTACAAAAAAGGAAGATCGTGAGCGATTTCCGCGCACGATCTTCCTTTGAAAGCCAGGTAACTACGCCGAGGTGGTTCTTGCCGCCAGAGGGTTCAACCGGCTGATGGCGTCTGGACCATAGCCCTCCGCCTCCGACTTCTTCAGCGCGATCATGTAAATCAAAACTCCGAAACCAGCCTTGGCCACGATGTCGGAAATCGTATAACCCACCTGCACCGCTGCTCGTGCGTTTGCCAAGCCGAGCATAGGCAATGTGAACACCACCGGATAAAAACACCAGGAAACAACGGTCACCCAGCGTGCCACATTCACCAATCCACGAGCTTCTTTGGGCTGCGCGTTGACAGAACTCTTGAGCCCGAAAAACAAATCGAAAACTATGATGCAAAACGGGATCATCGAAAGCGCCCACCACGTCCAGCGTGTCGTGTTGTCAGTTGCGATTTCGCCTGGATATCCAAGAATCACCATCACTGCGGCCAACACCGCCAACTTAGTGGCGCGGCCCGCGGACTCACCCTTCGGCAGCTTCATCACCAGAATAAGCTCAATCAACAGCAGCGGTACTGTTAGTAACCAATCGACGTAGCGATAAGCATCGTTAAAAGCCAAACCAGTAGCTTTTACTTCGCCGTTCATCACAGANNACAAGACCCGTGAGTGAAATTGCAGTCCGATAGCCAGGCGAGACTTGCGAGCGATTTAAGAAGAAGAAAATCGTCGCAGCCCCCATTACAGCAATCGTGAAAGAAAACGCATTATAGACGAGGTTGTATTGATCTAGGCTCATGGTAAGCACAACGTGCGGTCCTTTTCGCTTACTGTGATGAGGTTGAAAACCTGTGGATTCTATATTTTAAAAATTCATGAATTCTATTGATGAGTTGCCCTGACAAGTCACTCGCCCAACCGCAATGTGAGATAACACAAACATGTGTGATCAAGATCATTTCGAACAAGATCGTCTGGAGTACGAACGCCTCGGCCAAGTGACGCGGAAGCAATTCGGAATGATGCTAGGCGCCGGAATCGCCATGATGTTGCCGCAAGTGGCCAACGCCGCGCCCGTCACCGAACTCGACGTCAACATCACCACGCCCGACGGCATCGCCGACTGCTACTTCGTCCATCCCGCCAGCGGCCCCGCTCCAGGCGTTCTCATGTGGCCCGACATCTTCGGCCTGCGCCCCGCCTTCCGCCAAATGGGCAAACGCCTCGCCGAATCCGGCTACTCAGTCCTGGTGGTCAATCCCTTTTATCGCACCAAGAAGGCGCCCACCGCCGCAGACGGAGCCGCCACCCCCATCCCGCAACTCATGCCGCTGGCGCAGTCACTCAACGAAGCTACTCAAATGACAGATGCCAGAGCCTTCATCGGCTGGCTCGACACCCAATCGGCCGTCGCCAAAAATCGCAAGATGGGCACACAGGGCTACTGCATGGGAGGACCGATGGCGCTTCGAACCGCCGCCGCCATGCCGGACCGCGTTGGGGCCGTCGCTTCCTTTCACGGTGGCGGCCTGGTTACCGACAAACCAAACAGCCCCCACCTCGAAGCCGCAAAAAGCAAAGCGCAATTTCTCATCTGCATCGCCGCCAACGATGACCAACGCTCGCCCAACGACAAGACAGCTCTAAAGGACACCTTCGCCCAGGCAAACCTCCCCGCTGAAATCGAAGTCTACGCCGGCGCTGCCCACGGCTGGTGCCCTCCCGACTCGCACGTCTACAACGAGCCCCAAGCCGAAAAAGCCTGGAGCCGCCTGTTAGTGCTGTACGGAAAAGCGCTAAGTTAGGGCCTGACGGAGTTCAACGCGTCGCGCCGCATTCATATTCAGCAGTCTCGCTGTTGCGCGCCCCGCTGGCGTTAAACCTAGAACATATCCATCTCGGACGGCAAAGTGAGAACGCCATACATCGACACGAGGATTGAACAAGGCAATCACCTCCCCCGTTTCCGGGTCTACGCTTGAAAGGTTCGGCCCCTTGTATGCATTGCAGCGGTCACACGCGAGCGCGAGTCCTCCCGGATCGTCGGTTCCTCTGTGCTGCCTTGAAACGATATGTTCGATATGAAAGGCAATCAGCGGCGTGGCCTGCTGCGGCATGTGACAGTATTCACACACATTTCCAGCACGCGTTCGAACAGCATCCCGGACTCCCGCGTCCATCCTAAGCGGATTGCTTGGCCAGGAATCGACGGGCCTTTGCCTGCATGATTGAGATCAGGTCAACAGCCTCAACAAAATTCTTGTACTCCGCATCCTCCGCTGGAGTCAGCGTTCCGTCATTCGCCTTCCTGCGAAGTTCACCAATATGAGCCTCCAGTTCCGTGTCGGCCCGCAGTTCGAGCAGCGCTAAGGCCATAGTCGGCGTGAATGCGTCAGTAAGGGGATCCAGCAATCGGTCAAGATAGCTCGTGGTAACCAAACCACAATTATACCTTTGAAACGCCCTGCCCTCGAGGCAAACAACGGCCGATCCAGCCAGCTATGAACTCGTCGAGGACGAGCTAACATCGTATCGATTACGGCCTGTTCGCCTAAGCCGCATCACTCGGATTCAAGACCTTCGACTCTCCAACTACCGAGCACCACTATCTTCTTTGTCCTCTTTGCGTTTCCGCGCCTTCGTAAGCGCTTTTTCTTCACCAGCCACCATCCAACTTCTGCTATCCTGCGAAAAGAACGCGCTCAACGTTCTGCACTACCCGCGAAATCCGCCTTCCCCCAGCTTAGGGCCCCACCGGCGCATTTCACACCCAAGGAATCACCCAATGTCCTCCCCCGCGCAAATTCTCGCGAATCGAGAAAACTCTACTCACTCCACCGGTCCGTCCACCATCACCGGTAAACAAGCCTCGTCCGTCAACGCGAGAGCTCACGGCCTCACCGGCGCCTTCACCCTTCTCCCCTGGGAAGATCCCACCGAGTTCCAAGCGCTCCTCGACTCCCTCATCTCCGAACACAAACCCGAAACGCCCACCGAAACCCGCCTCATCCAATCCATCGGCGAACACTACTGGCTCATGCACCGAGCCCTCCATCTCCAAAATCGCCTCCTCGAATCCGCCGACATTGATCACCACACGTTTTCTCTCTACCTCCGCTATCAAACCACCAACGAACGAGCCTATTACCGCGCCATGCGCGAATTCCAAATCCTCCGCAAAGAGAAACGCCGACTCGAAATTGGCTTCGAATCGCAGCAGCAAAAACAAGCCGAAGAACTCCGCAAAAACGAGCTAAATGAAGCCCGCGTCCGCCTCACCAACGCCCGCGCCGCCGAATCCGAGATCGAAACCGAGGTCCGCGCCACCATGGAAGCCCCTATCCCCGGCCATGCGCGCATCCCGTTTTCGGATATGGTCAACGCTTTCCGCGTAACCTTGCAAAATCTCAACCGCGATCTCGCCGCTCAACTGCAAAAACAACAAGCCGCCTGACGTTACTCGGAACCTTTAGCCCGTTTTCAGCGTAAGAAAGGAGGACCCCGCGCCTAAGCTGCGCCCGCTAGGACAACTTTGCCGCAACAAAAGACCAATTCCAGCGCCTCGTTCCTCGAAGCCGCCCGCATTGCCGTCGATTCCCTCAGCAAAAGCAAGCTTCGCAGCTTTCTCACGCTCCTCGGAATCATACTCGCCACCAGCACGCTCATCGCCGTCATGTCGTTTGTCAACGGCATGAATGTCTACATCGCCACCAAGCTCTCCGACATGGGCTCTGATGGTTTCCGCGTAGTTCGCATCGCCTTTATCGGCAACTGGGACCCCAAAAAATACCTCGAAATGCAGCGCCGCAATCCCGTCATCAAGCCTGAGGAATACGACTTCATCAAGGAACACGCGCACCTGTTAAGCGACATCGGCATGCAGACCTGGCGCGGCGTCACCGTTGCCTACAACGGCCAGACCATGTCTTCCGTCGATATGTCCGGCGTCACCGCCAACATTCCCACCATCAGCAATATCGAAGTAGGCGAAGGCCGCGCCATCTCCGACCAGGAAGTGAAGCATCACGCCCCCGTCGTCTTCATCGGCAACGACATCGCGCAGAAATTCTTCCCCCTCGCCGACCCCATCGGCAAAACCATTAAAGTGGATAACATTCCTTATGAAGTGATAGGCGTAGCCAAAGCCAAGGGCAGCGTCTTCGGTCAATCGCAGGACACCTTCGTTTATGTCCCGCTCTATTCCTACTTCAAGACCTATGGCATACGCGGTCAGATTCAACTCTTCGCGAAAGCCGCCAACGCCTCGCAGATGAACGAGGCCGAAGACGAAGTTCGCAGCCTCCTCCGCGCTTATCGTCATCTCACGCCCGCGCAGGAAGACACTTTCACCATCTTCGGCTCCGACACCTTTGCCGCCGCCTGGCAAAATCTCACCGGCGCCATCTCCGGCATGGCCTTTGGCATCGTCTCCGTCTTCTTAGTTGTCGGCGGCATCGTAATCATGAACATCATGCTTGCCGTCGTCACCGAACGCACCCGCGAAATCGGCATCCGCAAGTCACTCGGCGCCAAACGCAGCGACATCTTGAATCAGTTCCTGGTCGAGTCCGCCATACTTTCCGCCTCGGGCGGAGTCATCGGCGTTCTCATCGCTTATCTGCTCACTGTCGTCGTCCGCGCCGCCACTCCCCTGCCCATGGATATGCCGGTTCTCTCCGTCGCTTTAGGCGTCGGCCTCTCCGCCAGCGTCGGTCTCTTCTTCGGCATCTATCCCGCCAGGCAAGCGGCCAAACTCGACCCCATCGTCGCCCTCCGAGCCGATTGAATCAGCACCATGAACTTCTTTCAACAAGCCCTGAAGAACAACACCCTGCTCGCGCTTGACACCATTCGCGAGCACAAAACCCGCAGCGCCCTCACCATGCTCGGCGTCATCATCGGCACCGGAACCATCATCGGTGTCGGAGCCATTCTCACCGGCTTCGACGGCGCCGTCACCGGTGTCCTGAAAAGCTTCGGCCCCAATTCCGTCATCGTCTCGCGCACGCCCGCCTTTCAAACGTCCGACCTTACTGCCGAACAGCGCGCCCGCCGCCAGTTGACGCACGATAACGCCAGCGTCCTGCGTGACGATTGTTCCGCTTGCAGCCGCGTATCCAGCATGCTTTGGCCCAATCACGGCCCCATCGTCACCAAGTACAAAGGCAACGCCGTCTATCAGACTCAGGTGCGCGGCGTAGAAGAAAGCTACGCTCAATCCGGCCAGATCGATATGAACGAAGGCCGCTTTTTCACTGACTTTGAAGACAAGCACCGTGAACCCGTCGCCGTCATCGGAGCCGACATGCAGAAGGCCCTCTTCGGCGAAGAAAATCCGCTAGGCAAACCCATCATTGTCGATGGCCAGCAGTTTAGCGTCATCGGAACCATGCTCCGCCCCACCTCGAACTTCTTCGACAGCACCGACAATCGCGTCCTGCTGCCCTTCTTCACCATGCAAAAGCTCTATCCCAGCGCCAAAGACATGGCCCTCGTCGTCACCGCTGCGGACAATCAATTGCCCCAAGCGATGGACCAGGTCCGCACCATCCTGCGCGTCCAGCGTCACGTCGCCCCCAACAAGCGCGAAGACTTTGAACTCTCCACCGCCGAGCAAATGGTGGAACAATTCCGCCAGATTACGTCTGTAACATTTCTGGTCATGATTGTTTTAAGCTCCATCGGCCTCCTGGTCGGCGGCATCGGCGTCATGAACATCATGCTGGTTTCGGTCACTGAGCGTACTCGCGAAATCGGCATCCGCAAAGCCATCGGAGCCCGCCGCATCGACATCGTCATCCAGTTCTTGCTCGAAGCTTCAGTCTTAACCGGACTGGGCGGCATACTCGGCCTCGTTCTGGGCTGGCTCATCGCCGAAGGAAGCCGTCTCGTCTTCCCTTCCCTGCCCACCGAAGTGCCCGCCTGGGCCGCCATCACCGGCATCTGCGTCTCCGTCGGCGTCGGACTCTTCTTCGGCATCTGGCCCGCCAGCAAAGCCGCCAAACTCGACCCCGTCACCGCCCTCCGCTACGAATAACTCGCAAAGGCGGGCGGTGCACCAATTTGTCCTAAAATATCTATTGAGAACAATCGTATGCGCGCGCTCCAGTCGCTTCTTTTCTTGCTCTGTTTTGTACCTGCGTGTGTGGCTCAAGCGCCGGCCCCGTCACAATATGAAGGACTGCCTGGTGTCGCTATCTACAGCAACGGTTACCTTCTTAGCTGGGATCCGCAGTACACGGAACTCGCCGTCTACGGCCGGGATGCAAAACAAGCTTTCTCCACACCTGATCGAACCGGTGACTCGACGCTTATGATGTGGGCCGTCGACTCCGACGGCGTAGTCGCGGGCGGTTATCGAGCGCGTCAGGTGGCCGAAGGCCGCATCGATTTGCGCGATCGCGTTGGTAACTTAATAGGCTCAATAGATACCGGCTCTTACATTCCGCAGCAAGTTGCCTTTGCTCCAGACCATACTATCTGGGCAGTCTGCTACCTCGCTGGACAAGGCGGTACTCAGGATTTCAAGGTCCTTCACCATTACGCCCGATCCGGCGAAGAATTGGGACAGGCGCTTTCCTGGTCTGAGCTTGGCGGCGATCTTAAACATCCAGTAATCGAAAACATTCGTGGCAGCCAGCTTCTCTATGTTTCAAACGATCGTATCGGCTGGAACGCTGCTTTGCATCCCGGCTCCCGCACCTGGATCGAAGTCAGCTTCTCGGGCGACCTTCTCGGTAAATACGACGTGAGGACGGCCGATGGGCTAGCTGTTTGGCCTTCCGCCATGACTGCCAGCGGCAACGTTTATGCAAGGATCTCTAGGCCACGCCGCAGCCGCTTTGCCGTACTTGATCGTTCGAAGGGAGTCTGGCAGGAAGTTGCAGGCAATCCAGGCGGCCTACTCCTTGGCTCCGAAGGCGACAACCTAGTCTTCGCCCAAATACAAGGATCTTCGGCAACGCTTAACTTCACGGCGTCTTCCTCGTTGCGAGCCGAGGCGCCTCAATAATAAAATGCCGCTACTAACTAACTAACTAACTAACTAGGGGACGTCTCACCCGTTTCCTGAGGGGGAGGTAACTAGGGGTCCCGAGTTACCAAAATAGGGAGGTGGCAATGAATTGGTTTCAGGTTATCAGTTGTAGTAATACGGTTCAAAGCCCCTTTGTGGCCGCTGAAGGAGATCTCGAGGGGCTTGAGGATTTTGCATTCTTGAGCTGTTCCAAGGTCGAGAGGTGGGAAGGGACAGCTTGGACCAGGGCAAGTCCCGCAACCGATGGCGAGCCAGATGACGGTCTCCAGACTTGCTTTCCCATTCCAATTTTCTCGGCACGTTTACGTACCGCTGTGGAAGAGCTTGGCCTGGCTGAGTTCGAGCATCTACCTGTCAAAGTTATTCGATCTGACGGTTCGGAGGTGCCAGGATGGCGTATCGCCAATGCCCTGACCTGTGTCGATGCGCTCGATCTTGCTCTCTCGGAGTATTCCCGCTTCCCGGACGACTATTTTATAGAATCACTACGAGGGCAAATTCGCGATATAAGAAGGACCGTGTTAAAGGGCGGCCTTATACGTGGACGAAACGTCGTAAGACTGTCGGGATATAAGCCACCACTGTACGTATCTGAGCCGTTTGTCCGGATTTTTCAGAAAGGCAGGTTCACCGGATACGTAGCGCTATCAGAGTAACTGGGCTCGTGGTAACTCGCGAGGTGAACGGGTGAGACGTCCCCTAGTTACCCCCTAGTTACCTACTGGCGCAGAAGCTGGTGCTGCAATTGGAAGCCCAGCCGGCCCAGCTGGCGCGGCACTGGGAGGTGTGGTCGGTGCGGCATATGGAGGTTACAAAGCTGGTCAAGTTGGCAAGGAGCTTGGCCAGCAGATTTATGACTCAGCGGCCGGCAAGTGAACATGAAACTTCCATTCGGTCTAGGTAGCGCCTTTTCCCCCAAATCACGCTCAGCACGCTCAGATATGGGAGATCGGGCGAAGTTTCTGAAGCGATGGATACTTAATGGGGCCTGCCCGCTCTGCCTTCGCCTACTGGATTCAGACCACAGCGTGGCGCAGATAGCATCGTGCAATTTCCCAGGGCCGAATCCCGAAAACGGATTCCTTGAGGAGGTCAAGGCACGGAACTGGTCACGGGTCGTGAATCCTTTCGACAGGCTTGCCTCGATGGATCTAATGTCTTGCGACGTGATTCGCTGTCGGGAGGGCTTGGCGCTTATCCTATGGGTCGAAGTAGACCAAGGGATCGGAGGAGATCAATACCTGGTCTACAAAGAGGAGATCGAGAGCGCTGACCTGGTTGTACTAAACGCTTACGTCGAACTCATCTGGGAGCAATTCTAAGGATCGTAGCTCGGGGACGCGTGACCAGTAATCAGTCGCTTCCGCCGATGAGGGCGAATCCGACCAGACGCCATTTCTGAGGACCTACAAAAACGGCAATGGAAGCCGCACTCCATGCTTATCCTCTATTAGACGCTTGTCTTCTCCAGCCGCTAAGCAACAACTCGCGGCCAGCCATCAGCTTTCGACTGTCGCCCTGTATCCAGGCATCGGCGCTTGAGGCTCCGAATCGATAGGCCGAATTAGTTACCCCCCAACGATCCGCTGGCTATCCAACCACACAAACTCAGCCCCATTTTTCTGCGCCGTAGCCACCATATTCCCCGTCCCACCGGGCCCATCGCCCTCTTCCCCATCCCACAACGCAGCCACAACAAAATGTTTGGGCGCCCGCGCCAGCGCATAAGCAATCAACCACATATTGTTCCGCTGCCAGAAGTCATACCCCGGCTTCTCCGCCAGCCACTTCGGCAGCGTTTTATCCTGGGCCAGAACCGGCCCGCCACCCGCCTCTAACAGAACCTTAAACCGCTCCACCCAAGCGCCGCCGCTCTCCGTTTCCACACTAGCCGGAATAAACTGATCGGGCGGCAAAGCCAGCAGCATTCTTATCGGAACACCCATCTCGCGGCATACCTCGAGAAACAAGATGTCCCCGCCATTCGCCCCGCCCGCCACCGCCAGCATCGCGCCATCCGCTAAACCCATCTGCCGGCTCACCATATGACGGATGGCCTCTTTTACAGCACCTTCCGCACTCGCCGGAAAGCGCGGCTTGCCGCGAGCGGGCGCATCAATCCGATGCCCGGTAAAAAGGATGAGCCGGTCCACCGTTTGCGGCTTCGGCTTCACCTGCGTAGCGAGCAGTACCGCAGCCTCCCGTTGCCAGGGCAAACCCTCTACTTCCAACTCCAGCAACTTCAGCTTTGCGCTGTCGTTCGCCGCGCTGGCCTGCTTCGCCTCCGCAACAAAGTCAGCCGGAATCATGCCCCGGGAGCAAACGATCCCAAGTGCTCCAGCTTTACCTGCCGCTCCGCATTCTCTTTCCCTATCCGAATGAAATTAGGAATCTGGTCTACCGCATCCATCTGCTGCACCTTCTCGGCCACAAGATCATTCAGCCCAACGCAATTCAAGCCTTCTTGTGACAGGTCCGCGTTATAACGTACATACAGAAACGCGCGCCCCAAATCTGTCGTTAGCGGCTTATGCGGCGCCGCGTTCCAGGCATCAATCGTGCAAGGCACATCGATATCCCGGCACGTCAAATCGCGCAGCTCTCGGTCAATGAAGTCGCCATAACTGCACCGTCCCACAAACCGGCAATTCACATCCTGGTCAATTTGAATGCCATACATAATGGCGCCCGGCAGCCCTAACAAATTGCTCGGTATGTTCGCGTGATATTTGAAATCGGGATTGCTCGAAGCCCCCGTACCCACCGACACCAGCAGCAGCTTCCTCTCACCCGTCTTCCAACTCAAATGATAGTTAGGATGCGTCGCCATCCTATATAAGAGGAACCCCGGATTGTTATAAGGAGTAACGCCGCCATCCACAAACGTGAACGTCTTCCCCGGGTCATTGGCGTCCCAGTTCACAATCTCAGGCGGAAAGTAAATCGGAGCCGCCGTGCTCGCCCGCACTATCTTCCACAACGGAACTTTAAGATTGCAGTCCGCTCGCTCCGGGTTGTTGTAGTACGCGTCCGGATTCGATGACAACGGCCACGGCGAATCCGTCGTCACATTGCGCGTCACCACCATCAGCAGACAACGCAGATTCTGCGGAAACAGGTTCCGGTCCGTCGCATCGTTGCCGTCAAAGGTCTTACGCAGCTCAGCTTCCAGCGGGTCCGACTTATACAAACTCGCCAGCCGCTTGTCGATGCGCGACTTCTCGAACATCTCAGGCCCCGTGTCCTGATAAAACTTCAGAACTTCATCCACAGACATGCCCCGCGCCAGGCAAGCCGCAATGATGGCGCCCGTGCTCGTGCCGGCTATGTAGTCGAAGTAATCGCACAACCGGAACGCCGCCGGGTCCTGCTGCTTTTCCGCCAGCAGCGTCTCCAGCTTCTTTAGAAACCCGAGCGTAACAATCCCGCGAATGCCGCCTCCATCCAGCGCCAGCATCTTTCGCGGTACATCTTTTTCATACCGGGCCGCTAGCGGTCCCCATCGTTCTGGATAAATCACCGAATCATTCTTTCACAACGCTACGCTGATAGGCATGGCCCTTTCAAAGCTCACCCGGCGCGAATGGTTGCAAGCGGCCGCAGCGAGCCCGCTGCTCGCCGCCACTACGCCACTCGCCCCTTATGGAGCTCTTCCGTCCGCTCGCCAGCTGGCCTGGAGCACCCTCGAGTACTACAATTTCCTGCACTTCACCGTCAACACTTTTACCGATCGCGAGTGGGGCAACGGCGATGAAGATCCCGCCATCTTCAACCCGACCCACTTCGATGCCGATGCCATCTGCGAAGCCCTGAACGCCTCTGGCAGCAAGGGCGTCATACTCACCTGCAAACATCACGATGGCTTCTGCCTCTGGCCTACCAAAACGACCGATCACTCCATTGCCCGCAGTCCCTATCGCAAAGGTAAAGGCGACATCGTCAAAGAAGTCTCCCAGGCCGCTGCCCGTCACGGCATGAAGTTCGGCGTCTATCTCTCTCCGTGGGATCGAAATCAGGCCACTTACGGCAAGCCCGAATACATCCAGCTCTACCGCCGTCAACTGCGTGAACTGCTAACCAACTACGGTCCGCTTTTTGAAATCTGGCACGATGGTGCCAACGGCGGCAGCGGCTATTACGGCGGCGCACGCGAAACGCGCACCATCGACAAAACTCACTACTACGATTGGGCCAGAACCTGGCAGCTTGAAGCCGAACTCCAGCCCGGAGCCTGCCGCTTCAGCGACGTCGGCCCTGATATTCGCTGGGTTGGAAATGAGAAAGGAATTGCGGGCGATCCCTGCTGGGCCACCTTCACGCCCGTGAGCCCAAATGGCGGCAAGGCCATGCCCGGCGATGTAGACGAAAAGCAATCCAACTCGGGCACGCGCGATGGCAAATTCTGGATGCCCGCCGAGTGCGACGTCTCCATTCGCCCCGGCTGGTTCTGGCATGCGAAGGAAAACGATAAGGTGAAATCGGCGGAGCAACTCGTCGATCTCTACTTCGATTCCGTCGGCCGGGGAGCCAGCCTGCTGCTGAATGTTCCGCCCGATCGTCGCGGCCTCATTCACGAAGCCGACGCCGCCTCGCTCAAGGCTTTCGGTCAACTGCGCAGCAAAATCTTCAGTAACGACTTTGCCGCCGGAGCCACCGGCGCACCACAGTTGGTGGACGGAAAAGCAAACACTTACTGGACAAGCCCCGAAGCCACTCTCACGCTAAAACAGAAAGCGAGGTTTGGCATCGTTCGCCTCCGCGAAGCCATCGCCCTGGGTCAGCGAGTCTCAGCCTTTGCCCTCGACGCATGGGCCGAGAACCGTTGGATCGAATTCATCAAAGGCACCAGCATCGGAATGGCGAGCATTCTGTCTCTGCCCGGCCACGTTACCACCGACAAAGTGCGCCTCCGCATCACCAGCCCTGTCCCACCAGCGATAACCGAACTAAGCCTCTTCTGAACTAACTGCCGCTTTTAAATGTCTGGCACGAAGCAATCTGCCCTGACTCGAGACCCCGCGTAAACCAAGTGGTCCGCTGCTGCGCCGTGCCATGCGTAAACTTCTCCGGACTCACATGTCCTGTCGCCATCTTCTGCAACCGGTCGTCACCCACTGCGGCCGCCGCGCTCAACGCCGCCGGCACATCATCCGTCGTCACAACGCCGCGCTGCTGCGCCGAATGCCCCCACACGCCGGCAAAGCAATCGGCCTGCAACTCCAGATCCACCGACAGCGGATTCGCCTCCGAAGGATTCTGCTGCTGCAGATTGCGCACCTTGCCTTCAATACCCAGCAACTTCTGCACATGATGACCCAGTTCGTGCGCCACCACATAAGCCTGCGCAAACTCGGCATTCGATCCGCCAAAGCGGTTCTTTAGCTCATCGAAGAACCCTGTGTCCAGATAGATCTTTTCATCTTCGGGACAATAGAAAGGTCCGGTGGCATCCTCCGCCGTGCCGCAGCCCGAGGGGTAGGAGTCGCGGAAGAGCACTAGTTTCGCATGGCGATAAGGAACTTTTGCCTGCGCCGGCAGCAGCGTGGCCCAGGTATCCTGCGCATCTTTCAACACAAAAGACAGAAATTGCACCTCGCGCGACGGACTCTGGGTGGTTGCACTTGGGTTTGTCACTCGCGTCTGCTGCTGCTGCACAACCGGAGCATTACCTGCGCCTGAAAACAACGCAAAAAAGTTCTGATGGAACACCAGGCTTAACAACCCGACAATAATGAGGCCGCCAATGCCCAGGTGCGGTAAGCCAAAACCGCCGAAGTTTCCGCCGCCGCCGCCACCGCCGCTGGC
>PLRJ01000144.1 GCA_003163855.1 Bryobacterales bacterium
ATCTTCGCCGACGGCGACTACATCCGCGTCTTTCAAGATGTGCGCGGCAAATACGGTTCCGAGGGAGCTTACATCATGACCCGTCCGGTGCGCGGCCCACTAAACCCCACCCAAACCGATCACGTCACCGACACCTATGACACCATCGATTGGCTCATCAAAAACATTCCCGAATCAAATGGCCGCGTCGGCATGATCGGTTCCTCCTACGAAGGCTTCACCGTGGTGATGGCCCTGCTGGATCCACATCCCGCCTTAAAGGTCGCGGCGCCCGAGAGCCCCATGGTCGATGGCTGGATGGGTGATGACTGGTTCCATTACGGAGCCTTCCGCCAGCCGAATTTCGATTACTTCGCCGGCCAGACAACCAAACGCGCATCGGGCGAACCAGTCACCCGCGAAGGTTATGACGATTACGAAGCGTTCCGCCGCGCGGGGTCCGCCGGAAGTTATGCCGCGCTCCACGGCCTGATGCGCTTGCCTTGGACCGAGCGCCTGATGGCGCATCCCGCCTACGACTCCTTCTGGTCAGGCCAGGCGCTTGATGTGCAAGTCGCCGCCCATCCATCCAGCGTTCCCACTATCTGGGAACAAGGCTTGTGGGACCAGGAAGACATGTGGGGAGCCATCCATTGCTACCTCGCTCTCAAAGCCAAAGGACAGGCCGATCATAACTATCTTGTGATGGGTCCGTGGCGTCACAGCCAGGTCAATGGCGAGGGCTTCAACCTGGGCCCGCTGCAATGGGAGGGCGACACCGCGCGCCAGTACCGCCGCGAAATCATCAAGCCCTTCTTCGATCAATATCTAAAGCCCGGCGCGCCCGACGCCCGCACGCCTGCCGCGTTCATCTACAACACAGGCGAAAATCACTGGGACCGTCTGACTCAGTGGCCGTTGGCCTGTGAAAAGGGTTGTGCGGCGCCGCTGAAGCCGCTTTATTTGAGCGAGAATTTTGGCTTGGGCTTCACAGAGCCCGCAGGTAATGGATCCGACGCCTACATCTCCGATCCCGCCAAGCCCGTGCCTTATCTTCCGCCGCCCATCAGTTTTGCCGATGGCGACCGTTGGCGCACGTGGCTCGTGACCGACCAGCGCTTCGCCGCCGATCGCCCCGACGTGCTGACCTATGAGACAGCCGTGTTGACCGAGCCGCTGCGACTGTCCGGCGCACCCATCGCCGATTTATTCGCGGCCACCACCGGCACCGACTCCGATTGGATTGTCAAACTCATCGACGTCTATCCCGACGAATATCCCGAACGGCCTGCCATGGGTGGCTATCAACTCGCGATCTCGTTGGACATCTTTCGCGGCCGCTATCGCGATAGCTTCTCGCAACCATCGGCTGTCGAGCCCGGCAAGACAGAGCGCTACCGATTCGCGCTGCCAACGGTCAATCATGTCTTCGAGCCCGGGCATCGGATGATGGTTCAGATTCAATCGACTCTGTTCCCGCTGTACGACCGAAACCCGCAGAGTTATGTGGAGAATATCTTCTTCGCCAAGCCGTCGGACTATGTGAAGGCGACTGAGACTGTGATGCGTTCGGCTGGAGCGGCGAGCGCGGTTTGGCTTCCGGTGGTGACAAGATAGCTTCATTTCCGCCCGGCGTCAGTCGCCATGATGACTGAGATAAATTGATTGGTCCTAATGCACTGTCCCACCAGACCTACTACTTCAAGTCAACCAGCATCACCCTTTTTCTTGGCGTGTTCGCGGTCTGGCGAGATTTTCTTGATTTTTTCAAATTCAAACCCACCACTAATTCGTTTCGCAAAACTCCGAAAACCGCCTTGCCCACCCCATCCGAATTCCCCGATCACGCCGACGTCGAATATTCCATCCCAAGCAAAATCAATAAGCTGCAAGCCTTTTTTCAACCCTCCCCTACACCACCTCTGGCAAACTTTAAGCGAATCGTCGATTCCGCACTCCCCTGTGGAAAAACAGTGATACGATTCGGAACGAAACCCTAATGAATACCCGGCGGAACTTTGTTGCCCTTGGAACAGCCACCCTGTTTACCGCCCTTACTCCGCGCAAGGGCTTCACCGACGATCTCGTCGAAGAAACCATCCAAGTCAGCCCAGAAGACACCATCGGCCTCATTCATCCCGAGCTCCACGGCCAGTTTGCCGAGCACCTCGGCTCCTGCATCTATGGAGGCCTTTGGGTCGGGCCCGCATCCCCGATCCCGAACGTGAACGGCTTTCGCAAACAAGCGGTCGAAGCACTACGGGCGTTAGGCGTCCCTGTCCTCCGATGGCCGGGCGGCTGTTTTGCCGACGATTATCACTGGCGCGACGGCATCGGCCCCAGCGAACGCCGTCCGAAGACCGTTAACCTTCATTGGGGCGCCTACGTCGAGGACAACTCCTTCGGCACACACGAATTCGTGGATCTCTGCCGCCTGATCGGCGCCCAACCTTATATTGCCGGCAACGTCGGCACTGGGTCGCCTCGCGAGATGCGCGACTGGTTGGAATACTGCAACTACCCCGCCGGCAGCACCCTTTCCGACGAACGTCTCCAAAACGGCGCGCCCGATCCGTTCAAGGTCAAATACTGGGGCATCGGTAACGAACTTTGGGGCTGTGGCGGCAACCTGTCCGGCGACGAATACGCCGAACGCTACCGCAACTTCACCACCTTTCTGCCCAAACTGGGCGACACCCAGCCCTTCTACATCGCGTGTGGTCCCAGCAAAGACAACGCCGACTGGACCCAAAGCTACTTCGCCGGCCTGAAAAGCAAGCGCCTGCCCGACGGCTACACCATGCATTTCTACTCGAACTCGAAGGCTGTCGCTACCCGCTTCACGGAAGAAGACATGAACGCCCAGTTCGCCACCTTCCCTCATTTGGAAGAGGCCATCCTGCATCAGCGCGGTCTTATCGACCGCTTCGATCCGCAAAAGAAGGTCGGCCTGATGGTGGACGAGTGGGGCGTGTGGGACAAAATGGTGCCTGAAGAAGAAAAAGCACATGGCCGCTTGTGGCAGGAAATCACTATGCGCGCCGGCGTTTCCACGGCATTAGGACTCAACGTCTTTCATCGCCAAGCCGACAAGCTCGTCATGTGCAACGTAGCCCAGATGGTGAACGTGCTGGATGCGATGCTGCTGACCGAAGGCGACAAGTGCGTTCGTACGCCGGCTTACTATGCATTTGAATTAGCCAAGCCGCATCGAGGCAAAACGGCTGTGCGCGCTACACCGCAAGCCAATCCGCTCGCGCTGTCCACTTCAGCCTCTATAAAAGACACTTCGCTGGTCGTGACGGTGGTAAACCCGAAACTGGGCCCGTTCATCCGCCTGCGTTGTCACGTCCCAGGCAGCAAGGTTCGCCGCGCCAATGCTAACAGCCTGTTTCATGCCGACCTGAACGCCTGCAACACCTTCAACGCACCCGACACCGTCGTGCCCCATGAAATTTCAGCCAGTACACGGGGCGAAACCATCACTATCGAACTGCCGCCGCTCTCCGTCACAACCATTGAGGCGGAGCTGGCAGTTTGATGATAGACTTTCCCAAACCGTAACAAACCCGGAATTGGCATCGTCCAATAGAACACCGGGATTGGGAGACGCTGCTCATTTGCTGAGCATCGTGCATTTCTATATCGTGCATTTCACTTAGAAGAGAGTTAAAAAGACATCGGGATGAAGCCCCCTGCCACGTTAGAACCATATTCGCCTGACCCTAGACAGTCGGCTCAGGAATCCGGCGCGGATCTCCGCTTGCCGCAACGGCCCTACCAGGAGCGTGACCTCGACGATCCGGGCCCTACCAAGAACTATTGGTGGGTCTGGCTCATTATTTTTGGTCTAATCGCTTTTGGCTGTTACAAGCTCTACGATTTTGAGAACGGCAAGAAGGCCGAGGTGGCGTCTAAGAAAGGCTCCATGCGCGTGCGCGAGATCCCGGTCGTCGCGATACCGGCCCGTAGCGGCGACCTTCCTGTCTATCTGCAAGGCCTGGGGACGGTCACCGCCTTCAACACCGTTACGGTAAAAACCCGCGTTGATGGCCAACTCACGCAGGTCGATTTCCACGAAGGCCAGTTCATCCATAAAGGCGATCTCCTTGGTATCGTCGATCCCCGTCCTTACCAGGTGGCGCTCGATCAGGCCAAAGGGACTATGGCGCAGGCAAAGGGCACGCTGGCAAAAGACGAGGCGGCCTTGCGCGATGCCCAAGTCAACTACGTGCGCGACCAGGAACTCTTCAAAGATCAGATCATCGCCAAACAGCAACTCGATACGCAACTCGCCACCGCCGACCAGATTCGCGGTTCGATTGAGGCCGATCAGGCCGGTATCGAGGCCGCACAAGCCGCCATCGATTCCGCCCAGTTAAATCTCGTCTATACCAAGATCACGGCGCCCATCAGCGGCCGCATTGGTCTGCGCCAGGTGGACGCCGGTAACATGATCCACGCGGCCGATACCAACGGCCTGGCCATCATCACCCAGCTTCAGCCTATTGCCGTGCTCTTCAGCATTCCTGAGGATCAACTGCCCTCGGTATTGCAGAAATTGCGTGCCGGCGCCCATCTTTCTGCCGAAGCTTTCGATCGCGATCAACGCAAAAAACTTGCCAGCGGCACACTCTTGACGGTGGACAACGAAATCGATCAGACCACCGGCACCTCCAAGCTGAAAGCCGTTTTCCCCAACGACGATTACGCGCTGTTCCCCAACCAGTTTGTGAATATCCGCCTCGATCTCGATACCAAGCGCAATGAAGTCATTGTGCC
Source organism: Bryobacterales bacterium (assembly GCA_003163855.1). GTDB lineage: Bacteria > Acidobacteriota > Terriglobia > Bryobacterales > Bryobacteraceae > Bog-105. Next base: position 4,762 of record PLRJ01000144.1, read on the forward strand.
GGCTGTTGCGATCCAGCGCGGACCCACTGGAACCTTCGTCTACCTGGTTCAAGATGACGACACCGTTGCCGTCCGCGCCGTCAAACTCGGTCTAAGCGTTGAGAACGACGTCGCTATCGACGATGGACTTAAGCCTGGCGATTCAGTGGTTGTGGATGGCGCCGAAAAGCTGACCGAAGGCATGAAGGTTAGCGTGCGCAACGTAACCGGTCAGAACGCTAAGCCGCTTCCACCCGCCGCCCAGGCCGGCAAGCACAAGGGCAAACGGAGCACCTCAGAATGAGCCCCTCGCGGCCGTTTATTCTGCGGCCGGTCGCCACTTCCCTGCTGATGGCCGGCATTCTTATCGCGGGAGCCATCGCCTACAAGCAGTTGCCCGTCTCCGCTCTGCCTGAGGTCGATTATCCAACCATTCAGTGCACCACGTTCTACCCAGGCGCCAGTCCTGAAGTAATGTCATCTTCGGTCACCGCGCCGCTCGAACGCACCTTCGGTCAAGTTCCCGGCTTGAAACAGATGACATCCACCAGTTCGTTCGGCAGCTCTATCATCACGCTGCAATTCGATCTGAACTTAAACATCGATATTGCGGAACAGCAGGTGCAAGCCTCCATCAACGCCGCCGGGACTTACTTGCCTGCCGATCTTCCCAATCCGCCGATTTACAGCAAAGTCAACCCCGCCGACGCACCCATTCTGACCCTGGCTCTCACCTCGAAAACCGTGCCGCTCACAAAGGTGGAAGATCTGGCCGACACCACTCTCTCGCAGAAAATCTCGCAATTGCCCGGCGTCGGTCTTGTCAGCATCAGCGGAGGCCAGAAGCCGGCTGTGCGTATCCGCGTCAATCCCGCCGCGCTGGCCGCTTACGGACTTGGGCTGGAAGACTTGCGCACGGCTCTCAACCAGACCAATCTCAATCAGGCGAAGGGCAACTTCGACGGCACGCGCCAGGCATTCACCATCGGCGCGAACGATCAGATTCTGACCATGCAGGGCTACAAGCCCATTATCATCGCTTACAAGAACGGCAATCCCGTGCGTTTGGAAGATGTGGCTTCCATCATCGACGGCGCTGAAAACAACCACCAGGCCGCCTGGATGAACTCGACGCCCGCCGTCATCCTAAACATCCAGCGCCAGCCCGGCGCCAATATCATTGCCGTGGTTGATCGCATTAAAGCTTTGCTGCCCCAGTTGCGCACCTCCCTGCCCGCCTCCGTTGACGTGGCCGTACTGACTGACCGCACAACTACCATCCGCGCCTCAGTGGAGGACGTTGAATTCGAACTTGGCCTCACCGTGGTACTGGTCGTGTTAGTCATCTTCGTCTTCCTGCGCAATATGGCCGCCACCATCATCCCCAGCATCGCCGTGCCGCTATCCATTGTCGGTTCGTTCGGTGTCATGTACCTGCTCGGCTACAGCCTTAACAACCTCACCCTGATGGCGCTTACCATCTCCACCGGCTTTGTGGTGGACGACGCTATCGTGATGATTGAAAATATCTCGCGCTATCTGGAAGAAGGCGATTCTCCTCTGCAAGCCGCGCTTAAAGGTTCCGAACAAATCGGCTTCACCATCGTCTCGCTCACGGTTTCACTCATCGCCGTTCTCATCCCGCTGCTCTTCATGGGCGACATCGTGGGCCGCCTTTTTCGCGAGTTCGCCATCACCCTGGCCGTCACCATCCTGGTATCCGCAGTGGTTTCGCTGACGCTAACGCCTATGATGTGCGCCAAACTGCTGAAACACCATGAAGCTTCGCAGCAAGGCTGGTTCTATCGCAAATCGGAGGATGCCTTCAACTGGGTTATAGACCGTTACGCCGCTACCCTGCGCTGGGTTCTGAAACATCAGCCGCTGACACTCACCGTCATGGCCGCCACCATCGCCATCACCGTTGTGTTGTTCCTCATTGTTCCCAAGGGTTTTTTCCCGGTTCAGGATACCGGCGTCATTCTCGGTGTCTCGCAAGCTCCCCAGACCGTATCCTTCAACGATATGCGCGACCGCCAGCAGCAACTGGCGAATGTCATTCTCAAGGACCCCGCCGTCAAGAGCCTGTCTTCGTTCATCGGCATCGACGGTGTCAACACGACCATGAACAGCGGGCGCATTCAGATCAATCTAAAACCGAAAGACGAGCGCGCCGGCAGCGAGGAAGTTATCCGCCGCCTCCAGTCCGCGCTCGCGCAGGTCGACGGCATCACGCTTTTCATGCAGCCCGTGCAGGATCTTACTGTTGAAGATCGCGTCAGCCGCACGCAATACCAGTACACGCTGGAAGACGTGAACGCCACCGAGCTCAACGTCTGGACCGAACGCCTGGTGGACAAGATGAAAACCATTCCGTCACTGCGCGATGTCGCCACCGACCAGCAGAATGGGGGTCTTCAGACCACGCTCATCATCGACCGCGATACCGCTTCGCGCCTAGGCATAGGCATGCAGCAGATTGACGACACGCTGTACGACGCCTTTGGCCAGCGACTGGTATCCACCATGTACACGCAGTTGAATCAGTACCACGTGGTGATGGAGGTTGCCTACAATTTCCGTGACGACCCTAGCGATCTAGGGCAGATCTACGTCCATTCCACCAGTGGTGGAGAAGTTCCGCTCGCTTCCATTGCTCACTTTGAACAATCAACTACTTCCCTGACCGTCAACCATCAAGGCCAGTTCCCCGTGGTCACCATCTCGTTTAATCTGCCAGCCAACGTGTCTCTAGGAAAGGCCGTGCAGGATATCAATCAGGCGCGCCAGGATATTGGCATGCCGGTGAGTATTCAATCGGCATTCCAGGGCACTGCGGCCGCCTTCCAAAACTCGCTTGCCAACGAAGCCTACTTGATTCTGGCAGCGCTAGTCGTCGTCTACATCGTTCTAGGAGTTCTGTACGAAAGCTACATCCATCCCCTGACCATACTTTCCACGCTTCCTTCGGCCGGCATCGGCGCCATCCTCGCGCTCTTTATTTGCCGAACCGATTTCAACGTAGTCTCGCTGATCGGCATCATCCTGCTCATCGGNNGGCCTGTCTGCTGCGCTTCCGGCCCATCATGATGACTACCATGGCGGCTCTTTTCGGTGGCCTGCCGCTGGCGCTGGGAACCGGCGTCGGATCGGAACTGCGGCGCCCGCTGGGCATCACCATCGTCGGCGGCTTAATCGTGAGCCAGGTTCTGACTCTGTACACAACCCCGGTCGTTTATCTGTTCTTTGATCGCCTGGCCAAACGCGTCGCGCGCAAGCCGCTGGCCATTCCCTCCCTAAGTCCCATGCATGAACCGGAGCACGCCCAGTGAATATCTCAGCTCCGTTCATCAAGCGCCCGGTAGCCACTTCGCTGCTAACCGCAGCCATAGCGTTGGCCGGCGCTCTGGCATTTCAATTTCTCCCCGTCGCGCCGCTGCCTGAAGTAGACTTCCCCACCATCCAGATCCATGCGAACCTGCCCGGCGCCAGCCCCGAAACCATGGCATCCTCTGTGGCAACGCCGCTGGAACGCCAGTTCGGCCGCATCGCCGGCATCACGGAGATGACGTCGTCCAGCCAGCTCAGCAGCACCAACATCACCCTGCAGTTCGATCTCGACCGCAACATCGACGCCGCCGCGCGCGACGTCCAAGCGGCCATCAACGCAGCGCGCGGACAACTTCCAGCCGACATGCCCAGCAATCCGGGCTACTACAAGGCCAATCCCGCCGACGCGCCCATTATGTCGCTGGCCATGACATCCGACATCTACGATCGTCCGCACATGTACGACATTGCCGATTCCGTCCTGGCACAAAAAATTTCGCAGATTGAAGGCGTCGGCCAGGTTCACACCTGGGGCAGTTCCCGTCCCGCGGTGCGCGTGCAGTTGAATCCCACGCTGATGAACAACATGAACGTCAGCCTGAACGATGTTGCTAACACTTTGATGAACGCCAACGCTCATCAGGCCAAAGGCTCCATCAGCAACGCCGATTTCCGCTGGCAGGTAAACGCTACTGACCAGCTTTTTCACGCGCCTCAATATGCCCCGTTGATTGTGACCTACAGGAACGGCGCGCCCATTCGCCTGTCGAACTTAGGCGATGTCATCGATTCAGTGGAGGACACCCGCAACGATGGCTTGGACAATGGTCTCCCTTCTATCATTCTGGCCGTCTCGCGCCAGCCCGGGGCCAATATCATTAATGCCGTTGATCATATTCGCGAGGTACTTCCCGCCTTACAGGCTGCCCTTCCACCGTCTATTCACCTCAATGTCTCGCAGGACCGCACCACCACCATTCGGGCCTCCGTGCACGACGTTGAATACACTCTTTTGATCTCACTGGTGCTGGTTGTTTTAGTGGTCTTCGTTTTTCTCCGAAATGTCTGGGCCACCATCATTCCCGGCATCGCTGTTCCCATCTCTCTCCTTGGAACCTTCGGGGCCATGTACCTGCTGGGCTACACGCTCGACAATCTGTCGCTGATGGCCCTTACGATTTCCACGGGCTTTGTGGTGGACGATGCCATCGTGGTCATCGAGAACGTCTCACGCTATCTCGAGGCCGGCTACTCACCCATGCAAGCCTCGCTACAGGGCGCAAAAGAGATCGGCTTTACGGTGCTCTCCATGAGCACTTCGCTGGTCGCCGTGTTCATCCCCATTCTGTTGATGGGCGGTATCGTTGGCCGCCTGTTCCGTGAATTTGCCGTCGTGCTTACCATCGCCATCGCTATATCCATGGTGGTCTCGCTCACCACCACGCCGATGATGTGCGCGCGCCTGTTGAAGGCCGATCATCGGACCGATCACAACTTCCTCTACCGGCTGAGCGAAGGTACATTCGAAAGTATTCACAAGTTTTACGCTAAGAGTCTACGCGGTGTTTTGCGCCATCCGCAGTTAACCCTGGTCATCACGCTGGTGACGCTGGCCATCAGTGTCTATCTCTACATCATTGTTCCCAAAGGCTTCTTCCCGCAGCAGGACACAGGGCGCATTGGCGGCGCCATTGTGGCCGATCAGGACATTTCCTTCAAGGCGATGCGGGAAAAGCTGCACGAGTTGATGAAGATAGCCCAGTCCGACCCGGCAATTGAAGACCTCCAGGGATTTACCGGCGGCGGCACTTTGAACGTCGCCAGCATGCAGGCAGAGTTAAAGCCGCTGGACGAAAGACATGTTTCCGCCGATCAGGTGATCAACCGACTGCGCGGCAAACTGGCGCGCATTCCCGGCGCAACCCTCTACATGCAAGCTGCCCAGGATTTCCGCGTCGGCGGCAGAGGCAGCAACTCGCAATATCAGTTCACACTGCAATCGGATAACCTCCGAGAGCTTAGCGAATGGGCGCCGAAACTGCTGGCCAAGATGAAGACACTGCCGCTTGTGCTGGACGCCAACAGCGACCAGCAGATTCACGGCCTTGCCACCAACATTACAATCGACCGGACCACCGCCGCCCGCCTCGGCGTCTCTCCGCAGGTAGTTGACACCGCGCTCTACAGCGCCTTCGGCCAGCGCCAGGTTTCGACCATGTACACCGGCATCAATCAGTATCACGTGGTCATGGAACTACAGCCCGAATACCAGCAGAATCCGCTCTCCCTCCGCGACATCTACGTGCCCTCAACCACCGGTCCCGCCGTTCCGCTCTCGACATTCACCAGCGTCAAGACCGAGCTCAACTCGCTCACCGTCAATCACCAGGGATTGTTCCCCTCCATAACTCTTTCGTTTGCCCTGGCGCCTGGAGTTGCCCTCAGTGAGGCTGTGGACGCGGTGCAGAAGGCGGAAGACGACATCGGAATGCCCGCCAGCGTTCACGGAGCCTTCGCCGGAACCGCCCAAGTTTTCCAGGCTTCACTCAAGAGTGAGCCGCTACTGATTCTGGCCGCGCTGGTGGCCGTCTACATCGTGCTCGGCATTCTATATGAGAGCTACGTTCACCCCATCACCATTCTTTCTACATTGCCGTCGGCCGGCGTCGGCGCGCTGCTCGCGCTGCTCATCTTCAACGTCGATCTCACCGTCATCGCGCTCATCGGCATCATTCTTTTAATTGGCATCGTCAAAAAGAACGCCATCATGATGATCGACTTCGCACTTGAAGTGGAACGCAGGGAAAACATCTCATCGAAGAACGCTATCTATCAAGCCTGCCTGCTCCGCTTCCGCCCCATCTTAATGACGACGATGGCCGCGCTCCTCGGAGGCCTGCCACTCGCCCTCGGAACCGGAACCGGTTCGGAGATGCGCCGCCCGCTTGGCATCACTATTGTCGGAGGCCTTGTCGTTAGTCAGATTCTGACTCTCTACACCACCCCGGTTGTTTATCTCTACATGGCAAAACTTCAAAACTGGCTGGGCAGCAAACGCCAACTAAGCCCTCGGTTGCAAACAGTCATGACCGATAGCCCGGCTTAAAATTCAATAGCTAGCGTTTGAAGATTTCGATGGGCAAAACGATCTTGCCGAGTTTGCCCTTGCTGTCCCTGGTGGTAGCGATGAGTTCTTTGTGGCCAGGTTCTTTGGTTACCGAGGTAGTGACAACCACATCCATCGACTGAGGGTTATCGGAGGAGGGCTTGAAGGGCAGCGAGGTAGCACCTTCGAAGGCTACACTTTGGACATTGGAGAAATCAACGCCGGTATAGGTCACGGTGCGGCTATCGCCAGCATAAAGAAACGACGGCGAGGGCGCAATGACGGCGGGCGGCTCTTTGCCAGGAAGGGTTAGGTCCCAAGCGAGGGGAGCCTCCTTATTAAGAGGCCAATGCGAGGGACTCCAAGCGAGGGTGATGGTTTTGCCAGTCGGGGTCCAGGGCAAAGTAAGCAGCGCCTGCGTATCGGACAACACCGAAAGTTTGGACGGAACAATGCCTTCGGCTGCTCCCATGGTATAGACCTTCATATCGAAGACGTCCTGGTCAGTGAGGTATTTCAAATTGGTGCCCGCAATCATGAAGGTGACAGGCGTAATGGCGGGCTTCGGAGGCGGCGCAGTTTTCGGCCTGACTACGTTTCTCGAGACCATCTTTGCATCGGCAGCGACGGGCGCGGGCGTGGACTTTGAAGCGTCCTGCGAGTACATAGACAGCTTGGCCATGAACGGAGTGAAGCGAATGGTGTTGGAAAGACTCGAATTGCTCCAAGAAATGTCACGGACGTAGTAAGAGCCGGCGGCGCGAAGACTGTCGGTGGGAGCAGTGAAGTGATAGAGACATACGTCTTTGCTGTCGCAAAAGGAGGGATCCTGGAAAGGTTTTTCTTTGAGGCCATAGACATCGGTACCGATGAGGACGAGGGGGTGAGGCTGAATCTTCTGTTCTTCAAATTTCTTCCCGGAATTCACGATCATAGTGACTCGTGCTGTGCCGTCAGCCTGTGGGATCGCCCACATGGAGGTGCTATCCAGGCGGCAGTGCTGCGGGTCAGTTGAGGGAATAGTGAGGCTGGTGCTGGAGCCAGTATTGGATAGAAGCTTGATTTCGCCATTTAAGAGGAGATCCTTGGCGGGGGCATAGAACTGGATCTCGTGACCATCGGTGTTAACGGGCGAGTAAGACTTATTGCCATTCTGCATGGTGATCGCGGGCGAGAAGAAGCTGCCGTGGGCGCGTATCTTCAGCACGCCGTTGCCTACGTCGTCCCAGGTAGTGTCGTGAACGCGTAGCGGATCTTCAAGAATGACGGGGTCGTAAATAGGAGTGACGGTGCAACTGCTGTGAAAGACGGGGCCGACAACCTGACGTTTTTCGTCGTATTCACGCCAGCGGGTTTGCACCAGCACGGCGGGCAGGAATTTGCGATCGCCAAGCGCTTCGGGGAGGGCGAGTTGAGCGAAGACCAGGCGCGGACCACCGGCGACATAATCGGCGCCCAGGACGGGACGAAACTGCCAGCCGAACAGGACGGAGTTGTCTCTGGAGTTTTTGTCATCGAGAACAGCGCGGCCGTCGGCGTCATCGAGAGCGTACCAGGCGTTGTCGCATTCATCGAGACGCTGCATGCGCACGGCGGCTTCAATTCCGGTGAGAGCCTGATCAGGCAGCGGGGAGCGCAGGGGGTGGACGGAAGGATGGTCGTACTGTAAAGCGACAGTATCAGTATCTTTAGCGAGGTATAAGCGATCTTTAGATTTGCCGGCGGAGGCGCCCACGCTGGCTACCTGTTCGATGACGGCGGCTCCTCCGAAAGAACGCTGCTTGCTGGTTATCTTGGCGACGTTATAAGTTTTTTGCGAGGGCAGCAGACTGACGATGCTAACGGCCGGAGTTTCACTGGAGGTGGGACTGGGAAAAGGCTCGATAAGAATGCGGACCTCGGCCACAGCGTGGCGGAATTGCCGGGGCGGATCGATGGAGATGGGAAAGCCGATGGTGGTTTGCGCGCGATTGGCAACGGCGCGGGAGTTCTGGAGGAATAAAGTATCGGACTGGGCTCCTTGAAGGAGCAACTGATAGACCTGCAACTGGGCGCTGAGTTGAACCTGTTCGACCAGGGAATCGGCACTGGACTGACCGATGACGCCGGGCGTTGCGGGCGCGGTATAAGAAGGAGCGGCGGGAATGGTTGGAGCGAGGGGAGCGGCAGGGGTGACGGTTACAGTAGCGCCGGTAGCACTGAGTGGCGCGGCGGTGCTGCCACTGGTAATGGGGGCGCAGGAGGAGGGTCCGGTGGGGTAGTAACCGGCGGGACAAGTGGCAATGTTGTCGCTTAGGGAGGAGACCGTGGGCGGCGCGGGAGGGGCATACTGACCTTGAAGGTTCAAGTAACTGACGTCTTTGGTGACTCCCTGGAGGGTTCCGTAGTTGCCGGTGATGGCGCTGGCAACAAATGGATTGATTGCCTGCATCTGGGTGAGCGCGGTATTACGTAACGCCATGAGAGCAACCGAGTCATAAACTTTGGGCGAGCCAACGACAATTCCATTGGCAGTTTGGGGGAACTTCCGGGCTAGCGGAAGATCGATGGACACATAATCGCCGTCTTCATCGTGGGCGGCGGCGCCTTCTCCATACGTGCGGCTGTACTCACGGCAGGAACTTTCTTTCTTTTCGAAGACCTGTATGTAGTAGTGACTGATGCCCGAGTTGCCGACACGCATTTCGCCGCCGGTGCCATGAACGAGGGAGCCATTAATAGCAAACTCGAGCTGAATCTTTTCGAGCTTGGAAGCTTCGTCGAACTTGGGTTGTTCGAACATGACCGGGAGCAAATTGAGTCCAAAGCGATCTACGAGGACGGCCTGCTGCCAGTCGTCGAGGGCGGGATCGATGCTTTTGTTGATCCAAACGGAGCGCTGGGCGTTGAAATCCTTATTAGTGCAAGAGTCGGCGCAGGTTGTAAGCAGAAAGATGCGGCCCAAGCCGTGCTGACCGTGTAGTTTGGAGCCGAAGCGCGGATGGGTGGCGTCAGGAGACCGATAATCATTCAGATCCTCTGTGTCACCGATAACGAAGACGGAAGACCCAAAGCTGATCTGGCGGGCTGGAGGTGTGAGGGGACGCGCTTTGAATTGGGGGGCAATGGAGTGGAACTGAAGTATATGGTCAGTAACGGTGACGGGCGCCTGGGCGGAGGCGGGGAGGGCGGCAGACAGCAGCACGATCGGTAAAAGTGCCGGCAAAGTACACGATAATGTCACGAATTCTCTCCCATAAGACGCAAGGCCAGTTCTGATTACTTACCACGAATACCACAATTATGCAATGAAATGTTTGAAACAAACTGCTAAGGGCGCGCAAGACGGTCGCGGTATCAAGCCATCGGCTGAAAATGGCTAGCGAGTTCCTTTCCTCGCTGGCGGGGTGCCACCGCGCCTTTTGCGCTTGGACACAGTTTGGGTGCGGGCCTGGTGCGAACGGTCGACTTGGAGGCCGTTTAAGCGACGTTTTTCAGTTTTGCCGGCCAGATTTCGGGGTGTTCGGCACGGCGTATATCGCCTTGCTCCTTCATGATCTTCAATTGGCGCATGGTAAAGTCCAGATCTTTGAGTTCGAGGAAATGGTTGTGGCGGTCTGACCGGCGCTTCTCCGATTCAAAGCCAATTCCGATCTTTTGCCTTGTGGATCTTAGCTTTAGCAGGTCAGCGAGGCATTTGTGGAAGGCTCGCTCGTGCGTTGTGGCGTAGCGCATGTAGAGCGTGAAGAGCTTTTGGTCGATGATTTCGGCGGTTTCCTGGTTGAAGCAGGATTCCTGGAGGCGATTGGCCCGGTCGAGGAGCCAGCGGTGCTGGGCCATGCTTGTGACGAGCAGAGTTTCGGTGGTTTCGGTCGGTTTGTGCTCGGTGGTGAGGTGGTGGAGGAGGTCGTCGTAAGCGGATTGGTCTTCGCAGGCCAGGACGCGAAAGGTGTTCGGGTTGTAGTTGAGACCGTGAACGGTGCGGTTCTGACTAACAATGGCCTTTCCGATTTCCGACGTTGGACCCGTGGAATGAGCCGCGTTCTCGCGATTGGCAGCGATTTGCGCTTCGGAGGTGGGGCGCTTTGTTTCCGGTCCACCGGTGGGAGCTTGCTGCGCAAGCATGGCAGCTCCGTTTTGTTCGCGGTTCTCGCGATTGGCGCGGCGCTGTTCGGCGCGGCGTTGGGTACGTTTTGACACTTGATGACTCCTGATGGTGATGGGGCTGGGAGCGAAATTACAGGTTGCCAGCCTACGGGCAGAGTCTCATTTCGGGCGCTCGGGCTTGAGTTTGTTGATTGGGCGAGATCTGGTTAAATTGCTGATGGGTTCGGAGTTGGGGATTCTTGCTTTTTTTTGGGAGTTTTGTGACCGTGGCGCGGGAGGCGGGTAAGATCCCGGTGGTTTGACCCGCAGGCGTCGTTTCAGGACGAAGGTTGATGCCGGTTACGTCGTTGGGCGGCTGCGGATGCAATCTGGCAGCGAGGGCGGGGCGACCCTCGTGTCGAAGTCGATTCCAGTCGGCGTGGGCGTTCCTTGAAATTTTATACCCGCAAATCCGCGTAGCTTCCGATCAACGGTTTGCCGGTTTACGGACAGGTGGCTGGCAAACTTCAAGCAACGCCTCTTCGCCATGTTCGGGTTGAGGACGAATCGCCCGCAGCGCTCCCTCTGGGTCGGTACACGCTGCGCCGCTACTCACGTTCTATCCGATAATGCGAATTGATGGCTTCCCACAATGGGACTTCCGGCCCGCGTCTGCATTCAAATCGGTGGTTTGCGCGTTTTACGTCAAGGTGGATTTGGCGCATTCCCGCAAAGGTTAAGTTTCGGGATTTGGTTTTTCTCGCCGCGCGGCCTTCCCTAAGTTTCGAGCCATGTTGCCAAGCTACGATAAAGGAGAGCTTGAACATGAACCTTGAGATCCATAAGCCCGAATTAGTGCAGCGTGTGCAGGCGCGGATTCAACACGGCCAGTTTCACGATGTGGACGAACTGATTGAAAAGGCCCTTGACGCGCTCGACGTGCAGGAAGCTGCCGCACCGTCGAGCGAGACTGGAGCAGTCGTGTGGGCAGCACTGCAGGCAAGACCTTATCCTGCTATTGATCTGACGCCACCTCGCGTGCGCCTCACCAATGTACGGGATGTCATGCTCTGATGGCATGGTTGCTGGACACCAATGTTCTGTCTGAAAGGCGAAAGCCCAAGCCGGAACGGAAAGTGACGGTATTCTACGACGAGCAACCGCTTAGCTCGCTTTACATTAGTGTGGTCAGCATCGCTGAAATTCGCTTCGGCATTGAACTTCAGCAAGATGCGACGCGACGGACCGAGTTGAATGAGTGGCTGACATTGACCTTGCGGCCAGCATTCGCGGGGCGGATTCTGCCGGTAACGGAAGACATACTTTTCAGATGGCGGACGTTGATGGAAGACGGACGTAAGAGCGGCCATACCTATTCACACCCCGATCTTTTGCTTGCAGCGACAGCTTTACAGCACAGTCTTACGGTTGTCACACGCGACCGGAGTGACTTCGACAGTGCAGGGGTGCCAGTGTTCAACCCGTGGAAGCACTAAGCTGCGGGTGTCCCACAAAAGTTAAGTGTCGGGACAAGGGTTTTGCTGACAAGAAAACTGCGATTTGACCATGACCACGAGGTGGTCTCGTGACCGCCTGTGGGAGGTATAATACTCATCACATGGGAATAGCAATCTTTGTAGCCATTTTCAGTCCGTTATTTGCAATGTTTTTCTTCATGCTGGCGGGAGGGGATTGGAAAGCGTGGCGGGACATGCAGAGTGCGCGCCGTATGGGCGACAATCGGATGAACGCAAGACTCCTGAGACTCGACATTTGATGCGTTTGCCAAAGGCTCGCTTCCCCGTCTCGAAAAGGGTCCTTTGCGCGGTGCGGTAGTAAGCTCCGCTAGTTCAATACAGACAGCGGATGAGGGCTACTTAATTAACAAAGCGTCAAGCGTAAGAGAAACGTAGATACAGGCTCCGGTTAGAACTGCATCTCGCAACCTTGACCTAGAGAATGCCTTGTCTCGTAGCCACCCGATTAAGGCAGAGACAGCAGCCCCGACGCAAATCACTACAAAAATCCCGAGGTGGCTTTCGTTCGTGCGGCGATTTTCTCGGAGCGGTCATGTGAGGTGCAAGGCAAAATGCCGTCGCTCCGCGCGTTGACTTACCGAATGCGCTTTTCGTCTCTTAAAGGGTAAGTTTCGGGACAAGCCCGATCTTCACCCGGAACTTCGCGAACATCAGTTCGGTTTATACTTCAAGAAGGAAGCAGGTCCCTTTCTGATCATGGTCGCCATACTTTCCACACTCGCGCTTTGGCTGATATCCCCGGTAATGTCCAACGTTCTGGTTATGATGCCTCTTAGCTGGCGACTTTGGCTGCTGGATGAAGCTCAAAACACCAAGTCATCAAACCCAAGCAACGTAATCGTATAGTATACAGACGGCCATTCCCTGAATACCCTGAGCGCACGTCTCGAAAAGGGTCCTTTTCGGGACTGGGGCAATCCGGCCCCAAGGAATGAGTTGAACGCGCGACTGCCTATGATGCATGATGAGCGAGTAATGGAGATACTCAAAGCATCCACTTCACCGATGCAGTTGGCATATACGGTTTGGTTTCGCAACCTGCTAATGGAACCGGACGATCAAGACTATGAGTGGGTAGCCATTTTCCTTGTGGAAGCCGATACAGCGGAAGCCGCGCGATCTTGGGGCGATCACTTAGCTAAATCCTATTCTTCGCGAAATCTAGAGGAGGCTCTGTTTCTTTGGTCGGACGTGAGAACGTTAGACGACCCGATTTGGAGCGGCGTCACTAGACCATGGAGTGAAAGCTCCCTTGTTCGCTACGGTCATGAAGCAACAGATAAGGATATTGGCTGGTAATCGTTCGCGTCTCACAAAGGGTAAGTTTCAGGACAAGGCAGGAAGTCATGGACTGAACCCCTAACGTGAGACAGACGAGTTTTGAGACAGTTGCCGTTCGCTGACTTTCGCTCGACGAACGGGCAGTTAAGATCCAAGATGGTTGCGGTAGGCGAAGCGGAAGCGAGCAATGCTGGAGAGCAACTCGCCAGGAATAGCTTACCGGAGACTCATCCAAAACGATGAGGCAGGAGCGGTCGAATAGGCCGCTCCTGTGCTTTGCCATTAGGGTCTCACATCGGGTGGGTAGATCTCCTCATGCCTTAAAAAACTCATGCCCGGAGCTGGCTGGATTAGCGGTTTGGCGGCCGCCGCCATGTGCCTTTCAAACTCGTCGGGTGATCGGTAACCGAGAGCCGAATGGAGGCGCGTCGCGTTGTAGTAACGGTCGAAGAAGACGCCCAAATGAGCGCGCAGATCCTCCATATCTTTGTACTCAAAGCAACGGATTTCTTCTTGTTTCAGAGTTCTCATGAAGCGCTCGCATTTGGCGTTGTCGTAGGGATTGGCTGGCCGGCTCATGCTCGGAATCATGCTGTGCTGAAGCAGCAGGTCAACGTAGGTAGCGGATGCGTATTGAACTCCGCGATCCGAATGATGAATCAGACCAGGCGCCGGCTGTCGCGATTCAATCGCGTTCTCTAACGCCGTGAGCGCCAGATCAGTGATGAGACTGGGCCCAAGATTCCAGCCCAAGATCTTACGCGAAAACGCATCCATGACAACCGCCACGAACACATCTACGCGTCCCAGCCGCACGTATGTGATATCAGCCACCCACAGCTGATTCACCGCCGTGCAAGTGAGTCGACGAGCTACATTGATCGCCACCTCAAAATCATGCTTGCTGTTAGTGGTCTGCGGAACAAAGCGGCGCTTGCGAATCGCCAGCAAATTGTCCTCGCGCATGAGACGTGCGACCCGCTTATGGTTGATGGCCCACCCCTGCGCCCGTAAGGCATATGTGATGCGACGATAACCATAGTGTCGGTTCTCAATTGCGGCCCGCTGAATGGCGTCGCGAAGCCGCGACTCTTCTTCATCGGCGTCGGGTTTGGGCCCGCCAGCGCGGTAATAACTGGCGCGGCTCACCGCCGCCAGCGTGCACATCCGTTCGACTGTCATTCCGCCTTGCTGTCCGTCTACTTGCCGGATTTGTTGGTAGACGGCATCCCGGAAGTCTGTGTGCGCTTCCGACGATTTTCCTCGATGCGCAGCAAGGCACCTTTGAAAAAATCAAGATCCAACGCCTGGCGCGCGACCAAGCGTTCCAGTTCGGCGATGCGCCGGCGTTGCTGTTCCTCTTTTTCTCCTGAATTTGAGCTGCGGTCTTGGGACTGGGAACCGCGATGCGGCCGAGGGCTTCATCTCGCCATCGGTACACCTGTGAACGACTCACTTGCAATTCACGCACCAGTGCGGTGACGTCATTACAAGTCTTCATCCGTTCCACTACGGATCGCTGGAACGCTTCATCGAATTTCCGTGGGCGTCCAATTTTCTTCTTCTGTTGATTCTGTTGAGACTCGGGGGGCACCGTTCACCTCTATTGTGTCCCTTTTCTCCCTGTCTCAACTTTGGGGTTCACTACAGTCATGCCTCTAAGCTTGCCGTATGTCTATCCCAAATCGACAATGATCTCGTTGTGCCCGCATCGCAAAGCTTACTTCGCCGCGCCCTTAATCACTGTTCGGAAACCAATCGGTATTTCCACTTTACGCTTCGGCATTCAAATCCATGCGGACGGTTTGTCGGCTACGGTGACATTGGCCTGAAACGGCGTTCTGGGAGACGTCAAACGTCGACGGGTGAAACCCGCATACTGCACACGCCTTCCTCGATCCGGTGTTGAGGACAAGCAGGCTTTGTCCGCGATACAGGCGTCAAACGGCGAAGTGGTCTTTGGACAGAAATACGCATTATCCGAAGTCTATTCCCTCGGTTCGCGGTGCCTGGCAATGCCGATTATGAGCAGCACAAAGGAGAGAATCAGGCCCAGCGCGGCGGGCAGGTGACACAGTTTCACAACGAATTCCTGCCACGGCGCACCGCCGGCCGCGCCGGCTTGCGTGGCTGCGACGGGCAACAACTGGTTTGTGCCCCACCAGGCATTAGCAACCTCGGACAAGGCCATGAGCCACGTCAGCCACGCCGACACGACTATCACCCGGACCGCACCGGATCCGGCTGAGTGAGGCAGCCTGAGTACGAGTATTCCAAGGACCACGAACAACAGGCCATTCGTTTCAAACTGGATGTGCGCCCCCACGGCTAGCCGCGGATACGGTGTCAGGGGAGGGGCGAATCCCCAAACCAGCCCGGCCAGAACGAGGGCCAGACCGTGAATCAGAATCTGTTTACCGCCGGTTTGAATGGTCATTGTCGTTCGCTCGGAAAGTGCAGATCATGTCAAGGTTAATGCATTTGAATTCCATTTGCCCGCTGGCACACTAAGCCGCAAAGCCAACCCACGTGGCCGAATTTGCCATAACGCCTATGTGCCTTACCCATGCCCCGTGAAACGGCGTTGTGTTCCGTATGCGCGGGCGCACGGCATGACCTCCCGGAAATCAGAACTTTGGCCAGTTCGAATTTGCTCCTGCGTCACTTCAGCCGAACACAGGAGGCTCCGGGTAGCTCTCTCCACGGTCACAGTCGTAGACGTCGATTTTAATCGTCGTGGCAAGCGCATCAAGGCTGCAAAACAAGGTCTCTGCAGTCACCCCGAGAGCCATCAGATCCCGTGAGAGGGCGGCCTTGGAATCGGCTGGTACCAAATAACGTATGATTTCGCGAGGGACTTCGAGAAGGTTCTCGATCGTGTTCCCGCCGTTCGGTGGTGGATGAATTGTGAATCGGCTCGACTGCGCCGACATGCGTGGGAACTCCAAGGGCGGTAGAAAGGCGACGGGATTGCGCGTAATGGGCTCCTGGATATTGAGGTCACGGCCGAGGCGGCGAATTTTAGATTCAGTGATAAACGCCCCGGCGGCCAGGTATTTGACGATTGACGCATCGCTCGAGTGCAACCAATAGCCACTCCGGTTGTTAAGAGCGTCAGGCCGAACACACCAGACTTCCCCGATCTCGCTAGGCGAACCCTCTACCGCAAAATAGAGCGCAGTTAGGATATTCTCCGTCCAATCAAGCAACCTTGTTGGCAGGCCATGGTGCTGCATGAGCAGTAACCATCCCAAGTGATCGTTCCACACTGGCAGGTTCGACTGTATGGCGCCGGCCCGAAGTCGAAACCGCTCCGCCAGCCAATACTCCCGATAGCCGCCCCTTACCGCAGGAGGGCGTCGAAAAACGGTCGGAGTCAGCACGCCGTAGCTTTTAGAATGGCCCCTAAACCAGCTAATAGGTAATTTTGTCCCGATCGTGACTGCCTGCTCGATCGTTCGAATTTGTCTGTTCGCCAGTTCCGATGAATCCATCTCTAAGCCCATCGACTTGATGTTAGTCCAATTGGGTTTTGGTGCTTTGACGCCCTCCCGGAGACTCCCTTTCTAGTCGCAGCATCATGAAGCTTTGCGCTTAACGTCGTCTCGTCGCATAAGTAACTGGAAGCCACACTCGCCTTCGGCAGTTGAAAGATGTGCATCGGCGCTTTGGCGAGAACAGTCGTCCAAACCCGAAGTGCCCGAAACGGCGATCTGGGAAGTGTGGTCCGCTCTGGACGAATTGTTCGGATACTCGTGCTGTGAAATCTGGGCGTGAGTCTGCTCGATTTTTGGTCGAGTTCGGCGAGTTGTTGGCTACTTTGCGCGTGACGTTGCCGCTGAGGCAAGTGGGATCCACAGAGAGCGGATCGAGCCAGACGGAGCGAAGACGGTTGCGGACTTCGGCGTGGACGAGTTCATGACTGCGAATGCGGCAGGTGTTGCGGTCGGGGAATCGGGTGCCGAAACTCGCGAGTATAGATTTAAAATCGAGCGGAGGAGATAGAACTCTGATGTCGCGATGGCGGTATATAGGTAACTTGATTGTCATTCTTTTGCCTGTTTTGCTGTTCGGGCAGATTCCCTCGAATCCGCCTGCTGCGGCGACGGGTCAAGCATCCAACAGTCAGTGGTTCTTCCGAGCTCCCTATGCGCAGCCAGCCGTACCGGCGGATGCGCTGGAACTGGTTACCGGCAGTGCGGAGTCGGTGCAGAGTGTCAGCCAGCGCGCGTCGGTGGTGAAGATGCTGAATGATGCCTACGCGATGTCTAATGGACAGGCTTATCCGTACGACCGGAGGACTAGTTTTGTGGCGTTCGGCTCCAGTTCGTCCGACGGCAGCTGGCAGTTAGAGGACAGCTCGCCCAAAGCAGGCCTGTATCGCTGGACGGCGCAGGGGCCGTCTTATTCGGTTATCAATTTATATAAAGACCAGGAGCTTTATAGCAATCAGGCGGCTGGATTGATGCCGATGCGGCTTGCGCAGGTTCGCGCCGCTATGTTTTTTATGCGGCCGGTTGCCGGGCCGCGCGCGACGCTGCGAGTGGCGCCGGGAAGTTTGCATGGAGCAAGCTTACAATGCGTGTTGCTAACGCATAATGATGTGGCGAAAGGCGTGACAGGCGGCCGACGCTGGGAGGAAGCTGAGTACTGCCTCGATACCAAATCAGGAGCGCTGATCACTTACTCGCCAGCGCCGGGCATCTACACTCAGTACGATTATTCGCAAGCGATCCACTTTCATGACCGCTTGATCTACAATGCATTCACCATCTCGCAAGCGGGGCGGACGATAATCGAGGCAAAGACGATCAGCGTGGAGGACCCGGCCAAGGATCTGTCGTCATTTGAGCCGACGGGCTTGAACGAGTTAGGCGTCGGGTCGTTGCTGACAGCTCCGTGGCGTTATCGAAGTATGGTTCCTGTGCAGAATGCGACCCCTGGGACGTCGGACGTGGTTGTGGTTCATGGCATGCAATCGGCGGCGGGACCGATGTCAGAAACCGAAGTAGTGGCGTCGAGCAGCAGTGCGTTCCATGCGCGGGCGTTGGAACTCGCCTCGAAAATACACGGAGCTGCGACAGTTGAGGACGGCGAGCCGGGGGCTACGGTTCAGTCGCATGAAGTGCTACTGACGATCCAGTTTGCGAGTTTGGGCGGACGCCCTTTTCCGGGGGAAAGATAAGTTTCTAATAAGCGCGAGCGTATTGAACAGGGGGAGCCTGAGCGGCTCCTAGTTTCTTTGCCGCGTGTAAGGGCCAGTAAGGATCGCGCAGCATCTCGCGCGCCAACAGGACGATATCGGCCTTGCCGGAAGAGATGATCTGGTTGGCCTGGTCGGGTTCGGTGATCATGCCTACTGCGCCGGTCATCATTCCGCTCTCGCGTTTTACTTGTTCGGCAAAGGGCACCTGATAACCGGGTCCGGTTTTAATATGGGCGTGCGGCACGACGGCGCCGGAAGAACAATCGATCAGATCGACCTCCCTCGGCTGCAACAGGCGCGCCAGTTGCACGGAATCGTCGATCGTCCAACCCCCATCGGCCCAGTCACTCGCCGAGATTCTGACGAAGAGCGGCAGCTCAGCGGGCCATACGGAGCGGATGGCGGCCACAATTTCCAATAAAAAACGGGCGCGGTTTTCGAGCGAGCCGCCATAAGCGTCTTGTCTGTGATTAGTGAGAGGGGAAAGGAATTCGTTGATGAGATAGCCGTGCGCGGCGTGAATTTCTATCACTTGAAAACCCGCTTTGCGGGACAGCTCAGCCGCGTGTTTAAAAGCTTGCACGACTTGGTTGATGTCTGCTGTGGTCATCTCGCGGGGCGGTGCATCGGCTTCATTGAAGGGAATGGGGCTAGGTGCGATAGTCTGCCAGCCGCCTTCGCTCAACGGAATTTGCGTGCCACGGTTGAGCCAAGGCGCATAGGTGCTGGCTTTGCGTCCGGCGTGGGCAAGTTGAATGGCGGGAACGGATCGCTGCTGTTTAATAAAAGCTGCGACTGGTTCGAGGGCTGCGCTATGTGCGTTGCTCCAGATACCCATGTCACCGGGAGAGATGCGGCCGCGTGGTTCGACGCCGCTAGCCTCTACCATCACTAAACCAGCACCGCCGACAGCACGGCTACCCAGGTGAACGAGGTGCCATTCGTCGGCCAAGCCGTCCTTACAGGAGTACTGGCACATGGGAGAAACGGCAATGCGGTTGGGTAAGGTGATGGATCGAATGGTTAATGGGGAAAAAAGATGGGGCATCTGCTTGTGAGATGAGATGAGAGGGGAAGTTGTTGCTAAAAGCGCTTAGCGCGCATTCCGGTCGCCGATTGCAGAGCTTCTATCAGCCCATTAATGCTGTGGACGGAAGCTTCGGCTGCAACTTCTAAGCCCTGTGCTCTGACAGTTTCTGAGGTGACGGGGCCGATGGTTGCAATGCGAACCTGCTGCAAGATTTCTGGTTCCACGATGTGCGTGAGGTTATCGACAGCGGATGAACTGGCGAAGGTGACCCAATCGGGCAATGGTTCGCTAAAAACCTGTTTGGCCCGGGCCGGAGCATCCCATGGCAGTACATTTTGATAAGCCTGTACCACCTCTACTTCAGCGCCGAGTTTACGCAGTTCGGCGGGAACGATGTCGCGGGTGACAGCGGCGCTGGGAATCAAGATGCGCTTGCCTTGTAACGGGACGCTGTGGAAGGCCTGTACCAGGGCTTCGGCGACATAGTTGTCGGGAGTTACGCTGACGCGCAGGCCATATTCTTCGGCCACTTCGCGAGTGGCTGAGCCGATGGTGGCCACGCGCGGACGAAACCATTCGCTGGACTCGGGTAATTCGGCCATGAAGGAAGTGATGGCGTTGACACTAGTGAAGATGACCCAATCGTATTGCTGCGCATGGGCGGCGGCGGCTTGCAAAGGCTGCTTATCATCAGGCGGGGCGATGCCTATCAGGGGCAGCAGGATAGGCTCGGCGCCTAAGGCAAGCAACGGTTCGGCGAGTTCGCCGGCCTGATGGGCGGCGCGCGTAACGACGATGCGCAAGCCGCGCAAGGCTTTGAGTTTCATGAAGCAGCCAGCAGAGCGGCCGCACCGCGTGAGAGCAGCACTTGCGCTACACGGCGGCCGAGGCTCTCCGGCTGGTCGACCGAACCATTAGCCGACTCCTGCAGCCAGCGGGAGCCATCCGGAGCGACGACCATGGCCAGCAGTTGCAACCCGGCGCCGGATGTTTCGGCGAAAGCGCCGACGGGAAGCTGGCAACCGCCGCCAAGCTCGGCCAGTAAAGCTCGTTCGCATTGCACGGCAGCGGCGCTAGCCTGATGATGCAATACACGGCAGGCTTCAGCAGCAGGATCGTGCAGGCGGGTTTGCACAGCCAGCGCGCCCTGGCCGGGCGCGGGACAAATTTGTTTGGCGGTGAAGACTTCGGCAATCTGGTGCTGCAGGCCCAAGCGCCGCAAGCCAGCCGCGGCGAGGACAATAGCATCGAATTCGCCGATGTGCAATTTATGCAGACGGGTATCCACATTGCCGCGGATGGGTTGAATGAGCAGATCGGGACGCAGAATGGACAACTGCGCGCCGCGCCGAGCTGAGCTTGTGCCCACGCGCGCCTGTTTGCGAAGTGCCTGCAGCGTAGAGCCGACCATAGCGTCAAAGGGGCTTTCCCGTTCGGGAATGGCGGCTAGCATCAAGCCGGCCGGCATTTCGGTGGGAAGATCTTTCAGGCTATGCACCGCTACATCAATGGTTTCGGCAAGCAGCGCGTCTTCAATCTCTTTGGTGAAGAGTCCTTTGCCGCCGGCCTGCATAAGGGAAGCAGTTTGGAGATGATCGCCGGTGGTTCTGATGATTTCGATGCGGCTATCGGTACCGGCGCGCTCGAGCCGAGCGGCGATGTGCCGCGCCTGCCATAAAGCGAGTTGGGAGCCGCGCGAGCCAATGACCAGAGTCTTGGTGGAAGCGTTCATCGGTTTATCTGTCGCGCAGGCGGAATATACGGCGGACGGCTGTTACCAGTTCGGCCTCGCGTTCCAATCCGGGTTGTTCGTTGGCGGCCTGGCGGCGCATTTCAGAAATCGGGCCGTGAGCGATTTTGTTGATGATGCCACGCGTCATTGCCTCTAGCGCAGCCTCCTGTTCGAGATTCAAGGGACCAAGCTTGCCGCGATAGCGCTTCAGATAATCCACTCGGATCATTTCCAACTGCTCCTGCAGGCTAACGATGGTGGGCGCAACGTCGCGTTCGCGCAGCTTCGCCTCCATCCGGGCAACCTCCTCCGACACAATGGCTTCGGCGTGCTGGGCTAGTTCGCGGCGTGCATTCAGGTTGCGTTCGGTGAGACGCTGCAAATCGTCCATGTCATAGACGAAAGCGTGCTCCAGTTTTTGAATGGCGGGATCGATATTGCGCGGGACAGCGATGTCGATGAGGAACATGGGGCGGCTCTTACGCGCATCCAGAGCCTTGCGTACTGTTTCCGGCGTGAGGACGAAAGTTGGTGCGGAGGACGAGGTGATGACGATGTCCATCTCAGAGAGACGGCGCGGGAAATCATCGTAGTGAATCACCTGGCCATTGAAAATGAGCGCCAGCTCTTGGGCGCGGCTAGCGGTGCGGTTGGTGATGAAAACCTGGCTTGCCCCGGCGCGCATGAGATGACGGGCGGCGCCTTCCGACATTTTGCCGGCGCCGACGATTAAGACTTTCTTGTTATCGAGTGAGCCGAAAATTTCGCGCGCCAGTTCCACCGCGGCGTAACTGACGGACACAGCGCTTGAGCCAATTTCGGTTTCAGTGCGGATGCGTTTAGCGACGTTGAAAGCCCGCGTCAACACGGCGTCCAACAGAGATCCGATGGAACCGTGTTCGCGCGCCTGAGCAAACGCCTGTTTGAGCTGGCCGAGGATCTGCGGCTCGCCAATGATCATGGAGTCGAGACTGGCAGCCACCCGGAACAAGTGTCTAATGGCTTCACGTTCCTGGTACAGATACAAGTGCGGGCGCACCTCGTCGGCAGTCAGATCAACGCGGCCCGCCAGCAAAGCGGTGAATAAAGGCTCGAGCGCAGCCTGATCGTCAAACGCGGCGGTGATTTCAACTCGGTTGCAGGTGGAAACGATCAGCGCTTCTTTGGCGCCGCGCGCCTGCATGTCCACCAGTGCACCGGGAATCTCTTGTACGGGAAAGGCAAGGCGCTCGCGCAGTTGCAGCGGTGCGGTGCGATGGTTAATGCCTAAGAGAGCAAGCTTCATCGCTGCCAGAAGCTCCGAAGCCCCAGATGCGTAGCCCAGGTAATGAGCGAGCAACCGAGCACACCGACTGCGAGCCAAGCAAGCCTGCGACCGCGCCAACCGGCCGATACGCGCAGGAAGATCATGGCAAGATAGAAAGCCCAGGTAAACAGGAAGAAGGCGATCTTAGGATTTGAAATCCAATCGGTGCCGGTATCGATGAAAGCCCACACAACGCCGGTAATGGTTCCAATCGTAATGAAAACGAAGCCGGTATTCATCGACTGCGTAATGATGCGGTCGATGGTGGCTAAGGGCGGCAACCGGTTTACTCCCGGGTTCACGCGCTTGTGCTTGAGTTGACGCTCCTGCAGCAGGTAGTAAACGGACGAGATAGCGGCAAAGATCAGAGCCGCGTAGCCAAAGAGGACAGTGGCGATATGAACGACCAGCCACGCGCTTCTAACTTGGGGACTGGTCCACGTCGCCACAGGAAACTCTGTTGCTCCAATTAGCGTCATGAAGAAAACGAGCGGGAACAAACAAACCCCGAAGATAGAAATTCTGTATTGCGTGTGTGTGATGAGAAAGACGACAGCGAGAAGAAACGCGCAGATAGAACTCGTCTCGTAAAAGTTGCTGATGGGAAGGTGACCGGTCTCCGACCAGAGTTCGACGATAGAGACAAGGTGGAACAGTGTTCCTGCTCCGAAGGCGATGAGCGCCGGACGGAAGAACGTCGTGCTTCTTCGGAATAGGTAGATCAAGGCGTACAGCAATCCGCACGAATAAAGGGCGGTGGCCGTCCGCAACCAGAGAACACTCATAGCGGGACTCTTCTCCAGTATAGGAGCCACGAACGAGTGGGTTCCTAAGAGGGTGGCCGCAAGCACGTTGGCTGAAGGAAAAGTGGTGGCTGTAGTGAGCCACGCAACACTTCGAGAAGGGATTGCTGCTTAACTTGTCTTCATGAGCGAATCGATTAAAAGCAAGCGAGCGTTGGTTACCGGAGCATCCAAGGGAATAGGGTTATGTATCGCGCAAGCGTTGAGAGCAGAGAGCGCGGATGTTTTCGTCTGTTCGCGGAGTCAGCGGTCGGTGGACGAGACAATTGGAACGCTGCAGGAAAAATCTGGCACCGGCAAGATCAGTGGCTACGCGGCGGATGTGAGCGACAGCAAGCAGGTAGAAAAGCTGTTTCAGGCGGCCGATGAAGCGCTGGGTGGATTGGACATTCTGATTAACAACGCCGGAATCGGCACATTTCGGGCCACTGCGGAACTGCGTGTTGCAGAGTGGGACCGCTTACTAGGCGTCAATCTTTCGGGGGCGTTTTACTGCAGCCGGGAGGCGCTTGTTCGCTTTAAGCGGGCGGGAGGGGGTTGGATCATTAATATCAGCAGCTTGGCGGGTAAAAACCCGTTTGCGGGGGCGGCGGCGTACAATGCCTCGAAGTTCGGTTTGAACGGCTTTAGCGAGGCGATGATGCTGGATCACCGCAGCGACAATGTGCGTGTCAGCTATATCATGCCGGGCAGCGTAGACACGGAGTTTGCCGGAAAAGCCCTGAACGAGAAGTCAACGTGGAAAATTGCACCTGAAGATATCGGGCAGATTGTGGTGGACATACTCAATATGCCCGCCCGGACTTTAATAAGTCGAGTGGAAGTGAGACCTTCTCGCCCGAGAAAAGACTAATTAGGAAAAAGCCGAGAAGGAAAAACTGCGAGTGGTCTTCATGATTCCCGAACCTTTGACGATGTATGCAGTAGACGCAACAGGGTGATCAAGACAATGGCACCAAGGTTGCTCTCTGGAAAGCAAGTGTTATTGAAGGCATGTCGAGTTGAAGCCAGGACATGTTGAGCAGCAGCCGACAGTTGTATGGGCCATTGGGTTGTTAAACCGGTGGTTGTTGGCTGGGTTAGAACGCCGACCGGAGAGGCAGTAGATCGCAAGCTGGAGGCCGCGCAGGTGGCAACAGTAGTTCGCGCAAAAGGAAGCCCAAGTGGGCTTTACCAGTAGGTTGTGCCTAGGAATAGAGGCACATCGGAAAAGGAAGGAATAAACACATGAGCCGGCTCCGGAAAGTCCTAGATCCATCACGGACGGGCAAAGACGCAGAATCCCTTGAGCGCACCCTGATGAAACTGATCATCGGCCAGGATGAGGCAGTGGAACAGATTGTAAACATCTACCAAATGTTCACGACGGGGTTGTCGGCGCCAGGACGTCCAGTCGGGAATTTCCTCTTCCTAGGTCCAACTGGTTCCGGTAAGACTCGAACCGTGGAAGCGACAGCCGAAGCTCTGGTACATAACCCGCGAGCTGTCATTAAAATAGATTGCGCCGAGTTCCAGCATAGCCACGAGATCGCCAAGTTGATTGGCTCGCCTCCCGGCTATCTTGGTCATCGCGAAACGCATCCGTTGTTGAGCCAGGAAGTGATAAACCAGCATCACACCGATAGCGTGAAGCTAAGCTTCATCTTGTTTGATGAAATCGAAAAGGCCAGCGATGCGCTGTGGAACCTGCTGCTGGGCATTCTGGATAAGGCGACTTTAACGCTGGGCGATAACCGCAAGGTGGACTTCTCGCGCGCGCTGATCTTCATGACTAGTAATCTGGGCGCCAGCGAGATGAACAATCTTCTTGCTCCGAAACTTGGCTTTAACCGCTGTGAAATGGCAGCGACCCCGAGTGCGCCGGATGAGCAGATGGCCAAGAAGATGGCGCGAACCGGGGTGGAAGCGGCGCGCCGCAAATTTACGCCGGAGTTCATGAACCGCATCGACAAGACAGTTGTTTTCAAACCGCTTGGTGAAAGCGAATTGCGCCGCATCCTTGACCTTGAACTGGGGCAAGTGCAACAGCGGGTTCTTTATTCGCCAGCGGAAAAGACTTTCGTGTTTACGGTTTCCGATGAAGGTAAGAACTTCCTGTTAAGCGAAGGCATCGACGTAAAATTCGGCGCTCGGCACTTGAAGCGTGCTATTGAACGTCTGCTGGTGCATCCACTATCTAATCTGATGGCGACGAGTCAGGTCTCTGCCGGTGACTGGATTCAAGCCGACTTTGATCCCGAACGCCGTTGTCTCCTGTTTACCAAGGAAGCGGAGGGATTGGAGATACACGCGATGGCTAACATGATAGGCGACAGTTTCCGCATGCCTCCGGCTGCCATGGCCGCCAGTGTAGCGCCGGAAATGAAGACGGTATCCGCGAAGTCTTCCAAGAAATAAGTTGAAATAGGGGGAGTTTTACGATACCCGCTCCCCCTACTTTGGATATATTGGTCCGCATCAATCCGAGGGACTTGCGGACAACGCGTGTCAAGAAGTTGAATGCCTCGGTGAAGACGTGCCCTTTGAAACCCGCGCCGGTGGCAGCACACCACACTTTACCCGGCTCGTGGGCTTGAGAACCAACCCTTCGAAGTATTCCGAACCCGGGATGAGCATGGTGCCCATCTACGTACGAGTTTCCCCAATCTGCGGTGCGGAAGCGGCCGTGACTCTCCTTCGGGATTTCGCACCGAGTCGATAACCTAGCTGGTTGCACCTTGCAACGACACCCTGGCCTCCCAAAAGTCTGGAGAAGTGGCTCCAGAGCCAAATTGAAAGGTTCTGGAGTTTTGTCTGTCCAATGACTGTTGCGGCGTGTTCCCTCTTCGCCGGGTGATCTGACGCCTGCCTTGTACAATTTTGGCCCTAGAGCAACACCTCTTCCAAGCGCAGGGTGGGCCGAATTTACCCGCTCTAATAAGCGACTGTCAAGCCCAAGTCGATGAAGCTATTACGGGCAGCAGCGTTGGTGCTTGGGAGTTGGATCAGCGCTCGGCCATAACTTATGTGCGCGGTAATGTTGGACTGCATTTCGTAACGCAGGCCGGTGCCGAGGCTGGAAGCGGATTCCGAGTTAACCTGTCCCGCGAAAGCCTGGACCGCCTGCAAATGGCCATAGTCCCAGAAGGCATAGAGCTGAAATTCACCCAGGCCGCGCTCTGGAAATGGCTTATAGGCGGGCGATCGTAGTTCGTTAATCATGACAATGCCACGGTCGCCGGCGACGGAGTTAGGATCGTATCCGCGCAACAGGTCGGGACCGCCGGCGGTGAGCTTTTCTGTGTAGAGCAGATTAGCGGAAGAAGTTTGGCCGAGAAAGCGAAACGCGTAGACGGCTTTGGCTGGCAGTTTGGTGAGGCGAGTGAAATCCGATCGCCAATAGAAGTAGTGCGCGCTTGCGCCGAAGATGCCGCTCTGGCCGAAGCCGGGTTGAAAGCTGGTGTTCTTATTGTTAGGCGAAAGGCCTCCGGGGCTGAAGACCAGCTGTGTGGTAAGGGATGACGAGCCCCATTTGTCGATGAGGCTGGCAGCATAGGCGACCGGGAACTGATCGATTTCGGAGGTGTTGCGGGAGACTTGCGTGCCTCCGAATGCAAGATTGTTGTTGGTGCTTTTGAAATCGTAGCCAGCCTGCAGAGTCTGCATGAAGCGGGTGGTGCGGTGGAGGCCGAGATTGTAGCGGAAGCTGGCCTGCCCGCTCTTGCCTATAAAGCCGAAGTCGGCGCCGATGTTCGGCACGGCGCGCTGATAGTCGCCAAAGATGGAGATGCTGTCGTGGGTGCGCACGGGTATGCTCCAGTTCAGTGAGTTGCTGAGGAAGGAAGCGCCGGCAACGCCGCGGCCGGAGAACAGGTTGTCACTGGCGCTGAACTGATAGGAAAGCTGCTGGTCGTGCCAGAAGGCGTTGCCCCACGTTGCGCCAAGGTTCCAGCGACTGCGCCCGGTGACGGCGGTTCCGCTGTTGTCGAAGCCCGCGTAGGCGGTGACGGGGAAACGATCCTGCGTGTTGAGTATGACATCGGTGTAGCCGGGCTGGCTGGAAGGCTGATAGACCAGGTCGACGCGGCGGAAAGGGCTGGAGTTGACGGCGTCCATCTGGTTTAGCAGGAGTTCAGAATCGATGGTATCGCCGTGATGAAGGCTGATGGGCGCGCTGACTGCTTGCTCAGAGAACCAATGGTTGCCCTGCACGCGTACTTCGCCGACACGGAACTCGTTGACGACGATTTGGATGACGCCGGTGGTAACGTCCTGTTCGGGAGCGACGACGTCGACCAGGGGATGGTTCAGCTGTTTGTAGAAGGCGGAGACTTTGCTGGTGATTTCGGTGAGGTCTTTGAATGTGAGCGGCTTCTTGAGATAGCCGGTGAGTTCGTCGTAGAAGTCCATGCGATTCAGCATGGGGACCTTGACGAGCGAAATGCCGTCACAGATCACGCCGCCTTTCCGGATGTCTTGCTGGTTGGAGACGAAAACAAGGCCCTTGAGCGAGGGCACGATGACGAAACCGTCGCGATCAGACGGAGCGCCGCACAGCGTGGCGGCCACCATGAGGGAGAGTAAAAGAGGTTTCATTGAATTGATCCGGGCAGCCGCGGGCAGCGACTAGGGTCTAACTCCTACCGCATAGGTTGCTCGTTTGCCGTTCGCCTCGCTGAAGAATGAGGACTCCGCTACGGGCGGCTGCTGCGAGACGACACCGGCTAAGCCGGAGTTTGATGCGCTGATTGTAAATTGCCCCATTGCATTGAACGGGGTGAGAAGGTAATTCTCCGATTCGACTTCGGGCATGACCAGCAGGCCTGGGACCTCAGGGTTGAATGGGCGTGACTCTGTGGGAAGGGTTGTGGGTGAGCTGTCGATGACGGTGAAGGTGCCGGGCAGAATGTTGAAGGTGTAGCCGGCGGGTGCCGTGCCGATGGCGGTGACCAGATAAGTGCCGGGACCGGAGAGCGACGGGGTTATCTGGAATGTCAAGCCGGCAAGCACGGCGGCAGTGTTAAGTCCGCTGACGGATCCGGGAATGGCGGCGGTAAATGTGGGCAGTGTCTGGGTATCCACAGCGGCTGTGTTTTTCACAATGATGGTTACGGGGGTCGCAGTTGGCGTAGGTGTCGGCGTCGGGCTTGGTGTGGGTGTCGGAGTGGGAGTGGGTGTTGGAGTGGGCGCCGCAGGGGCGGTTAAGGTGAGAGCGGAGGAGTTGCTGACGGCTTGCGTGAATATATAATTCCCCTGATTGGAAGTTAAACCCGACCCATTTATGGCGTAGCTTCCCGGCGAACTCGAAGACGTTGCGGGACTCGTGAAAATGGCCGTTCCGGTGGTGGCTGACGCCAGGGTCTGATTGTTCACAAAGCCCGTCACAGAACCTGTAAAGATTGGGAAGGTGGTACCGGTGGTGAGGGATGTTGCATTCGCAGTATAGGTGAGCGTGGCCGGCGTGATGCTTCCAATGTTGCCGTTGGCCGACGAACTTAAGAGCTGATAGCCATACACCGGTATGCCACCGTTCGACGCAGTGAGCGAAAGGTTTGACGCGATGACTTGGATGCCGGAGTTGACGTTTTGATTGACGTAGGAAGCAGAGCCCGCCGTGAAAGAGATGTTGTCGCCCTGAATGGCTCCGGTGCTAGAGAAATTGCCGGGAGTTAGCGTGGCGGTCGAGGTGCCATCGTAAACCTTGCTGATGGAACCGATGAGCGAGGCCGTGATGACGGGCGCCAGGCTATAAAGAAGTCCATTACCCGCTTGAGCGGGACTGGTAACGCCATAAGTGGCGTTGTACTGAAAGAAAGAAGGAGCGAGACCACCGGTTAGATCGTTAGCGGGGTTTTGCGAATAGACAAGCCACTGGCCTCCCCCTGATACGTTCAGAGCGTTCGCTCCGGCGCTGTTGGTGAAGGCGCCACCGACAGCAAGGTTTATGTTGCTTCCGGAAGCAGCGGTAAGGCCGGCGCTATTGGCAATGCTGAGGTTGCCGCTGGAGCTGATGAGAATATTTCCAGCGCCAGTAATGGGTTGGTCAAGGTTGAAGTTGCCAGCGGACAGGGAGAGCGCGGTTCCCGGAGTCAAACTAAGCGTATTGGCGGGCGAGGTGAATAGATAAGCAGAGCCAGAATTACTTCCGAGCGCTATGCCAAGGGCGCTATTGAGGGCGGAGAGAGTGGAGTTATTGCCGCTTAGGAGACTTAGGGTTCCGGTATGAAGGTCCATACTGGTGTAGCCGCTGGCTCCGTCGGAGAAAGTATTGGCGACGCCGCCGCTGGTGAGATAAGAGAGGACGCCGGAAGAGTTAACCATATTGTTTGGCTCGACTACGGAATAAAAGCCGCTGGCATTGGCTGTCAGGCTAGCCAGCAGGTATCCGCCGCTGAGGACACCGACGCCGGCCGAGGCGATGGGCGAAAGACCGTTGTAGGCAGTGCCACTGATGGTGACCGGCGCGCCTTGCCAGATGAAATAAGGGTAAGTTCCGGCGGGCGCGGTCCAGACCGAGTTCGCGTTCAAGCCGCTGGGCATGTTGCCACTTTGGAACTGAGCGGTGGGCAGACCGGTTGCCGCACTGACGGTTCCGGTATTTGCTCCCACCCCAGGCAAGGAGGTGACCTGATTATCCCAGAAGACGGTGTTTATGGATTGGGTATTAGAGCCGACAACAGCTCCGGCAGATCCAGCACCGACGAGGGTGACCGGACCGCTGGCGTAGGAAGTGGAGAGCGTGCCGGAGACGATGTTTCCAACAAGGCCGCCTACAAGCGAACCGGCAACCGAGCCATGGGCATATGTATCGGAGATGTCCCCGTTTTGACTGCCGACGAGGCCGCCAGCATAAGAACCATCTCCGGCGGTGACGTTTCCCAGAGCGTAGGAGGTGGTGACTGTGTCGCCGCTGGACCCGACCAATCCACCAGTAGAGGAGGAGGCCCCCCCAGCAACTGCCCCCGTAGCGTAGGAACTGGTCACCGTGCCGCCGGTCGTGGTATAGCCAATCAGCCCGCCTGCATTTGTGGAGGTTGTACCGGTGACAGCCCCGCTGGCATACGAGCCGCTGACGGCGGAAGCGCTGGCGCCGACCAGCCCTCCTATGAAGCTGCTATCCACGCCAGTAACCGAACCAGTTGCGTAGGAATCTGTGATGGCAAGTCCGTTGGATAAACCCACCAGTCCCCCGAGATAAGCGCCGGAACTGGTGGAACTGACCGGGCCGGAAGCATGCGAGTTAGAAATATCGGCGGTGCTGAATCCGACCAGGCCTCCCGCGTAGGTGCCGGACGAGGTTGCGACCACCGCGCCCGTGGCGAAGGAGTTTGTAATGTTTGAATCGCTCCAGCCAGCCAGGCCGCCGATAGAGGCGCCGGTATCGGTGACGTTGCCAGTGGCGTAGGAACCGGTTATAGGGCTCAGGGTACGGTTGTAGCCGACAAGTCCACCGGCGTAATTGGCAGTACCGGTTATGTTTCCGGTAGCGTAAGAGGATGAAACGGTCGCGGCTCCGGCGGTGGAGTTATCGCCGAGAAGGCCACCGATTTCGGAGCCTGACAAGCCAGAGACGGCTCCGGTGGCGTAGGAGTTAGAGACAGTAAATGTGTTTGCACCGATCAACCCTCCTACGTTGGCATTGGTGCCTCCGGTGACGGTGGCGCTGGAAGAGGAGTTGGAGACGGTGGCGGAATTGAAGCCGATCAATCCGCCAACATAGGCGGCATTGGCGGCGGGCGCGCTGACGCTTCCGCTTGTGGAGGAACCAGTGATTGCCGAACCGGTATTGGATATTCCAACTAGACCGCCAACGCCAGCCGTATTGGTGGCGGCAGAGGCATCCATGTTGATTGCGGCACTGGCATTTTGGACGATTCCGCTGTTGCAGCCGACGACACCGCCGCCGCAGTAGAGGTTAGAGCCTGAGGTGATGGTTCCCGCTACAGAAACGTTGCTGATGGTTCCGCTATTAACCGCGGCTATCGCGCCGATGGTGGTTGTGCTCGAGCCAGTCTCCGTGACGCTGACGTTGGTGAGATTGAGATTTCGAACTTGACCGTTCGTGCCGAGGGTGGAAAAAAGGCCGAGATTCGCGCCGGTGGAATCGTTAATGGTGAGGCCGGTAATGGTGTGGCCTTGACCATCGAAGATGCCGGTGAAATAGGGCGTCGTGTTACCCAGCGGGGTAAAGTTTGACACCGAAGAGATGTCGAGGTCTTTGCCTAGAGCGTAGGTGCCGGCGTCATTTGTGTCCAAACTTTGGAGATTGGCGATGCTGTTGACTAGCATGTAGGCAGTCAACTGTGAGGTGACGCTGCCGTTCAAGGGACCGGACCAGAAGGCGTTGGTCAGTACGTTCGACGTGTAGTCGGTCGGGGTGGCGTAGCTTCCGCTGGGATTGTAGAGAATAGAGACGGAGCCAGTGCTGGCGGAGAAATCGATTTGTCCGGCGTTGCTGAAATTGACGGTTCCTACTCCGGTGGAAGCGTTGTCGGCGCGGAGCGTCAGATTGCCGGGTCCGGTGTTGGTGAGGACTACGCCACCGTTGAATCCTATGTTCCGATAAGCACTGAGGGTGAGAGAGCCCGAACCGCTCCAGGCGATGTTGCTGGCGACGGTGATATCGCCCGAGCCACCGGTGCCGGATGCAGTGGTTTGTTCGGTGACGTTGGTGCCGCCGTTTAGAGAAGTCTCAATGGTTCCGGCGAGGGTGGAATCGATGGTGAGGTCGTCGGGATCAAGCAGCCAGCTTCCGCCCTTCCCGGTGGTGATTTGCGCGCCGCCGGCATTGACGTGCGCACCCGATGTCTCAATAGATCCGCCCGCACCGTTGGCATTGGCAGCGGTTAACAAGCCTGCTACGTTGGCGGTTCCGTTGGTTGCGATGAGCCACACATGGCCATCCTGTGTCGCCGTACCGGTGGCATTGATCTGGCCGCCGTTATTGCCAGCCAGGGCGTAAATATTGCCGCCGTTGGATTTCAACTCCACTTGCGCGGCACTGATGAAACCGGAGTTGGTGACGTCGCCGCCGGGCGCCTGGACTGCGACTTTTTGCCCAGTGGCGCTATCGGTGATGAGAATCTGGCTGCCGGCGGCAAGGCCGGTAGTACCATTGGCGGCGCTGATGCTTCCGCCGTTCTGTACAGCGTGGCCGATGAGATAGATGCTGCCGCCGGACGATGACAGGTCGCCCAGGTTGACAACTGCGCCCTTGGAGGAGCCGGTAAACAGCAGTGCTCCGTTATCGAAGGCGCTGTTGGAGAGATTCAAAGTGGAGGCAAGAAAGTCGCCTCCGGTATGGACGGTTGCACCATGGCCAATGAGGATGCCTTGCTGATTTATCAGAAAGACGTTTCCGGTCGCGAGCAGTTGGCCAAGGATGGTTGAGGCTGCGCTTCCGGTGACCCGGTTCAGGGTTGCGCCAGAGCCATTGTTGAAGTTGACCGTTGCGCCAGGGGCAATGGAGAAGGTGCTCCAGGTAATGATGGCGCGCAGGGTGGATTGATTGATGTTCAGGATATTGCCGGAGGAATTTATCTGGCCTGAGCCGGAGGCGAACGTTCCTCCGGTTGGGACAGAGGAGGCAGCCTGGAGAATGGACTTAAAGGAGATCAGTCCGATGAGAACGGCGGTTAGTAAGTAACGATATGTGGAGACTGAACGTAGATCTGGCATCGCGAACGGGAAGTCCCTTTCGACAGCTAAGTCGCCCAAGACGAACCGTTGTCTCCCCGCGATCTGGATAAGATTTTCCTGCGGCCATACGCTTACAAAACCTTACGAACACTTCCGAGTCGATGCGCGTCTGAAGAACCATGAACAGCGATTTTCTGAGCGAAATGCCCGTAAGCCGTCGGGGATTTCTTGTTGGCGGTGCTGCATTGGCAGGTGCGTGGCGGGCAATGCCTTCCACACCATCGTGCGTGCTGACGAGCGAGCAGGAAGAAGGTCCTTATTATGTTGATTACGATAAGGTGCGGCGGGATATTACCGAGGGGAAGCGGGGCGTACCGCTGCGCCTGAAAATTGCGCTGGTGCACGCGAAGAAATGCACGCCGCTGACAAAGGTCGCAGTGGATATCTGGCATTGCGACGCGGTTGGCATTTACTCAGGATTCACGAAGCAAAGCATGGATATGCATAGACCGGGGGGATTCGGAGGCCCTGGCGGACGAGAAGGACGGCCGCCCGGGCCGCCGCCGGATGGTTTTGGGCCACCTCCCGGCGGTGGGCGGCCCGGGGGTCACGGCGCTTCGGACGACACCAGATTCTTACGCGGTATTCAGCCTACCGATGCTAATGGGATAGCTGAGTTCTCTACCATCTACCCGGGCTGGTATGAGGGTAGGGCCATCCATATCCACCTGAAGGTTCACGCTGGTGGCCATGTGGCGCACACAGGCCAGTTGTTCTTTCCAGAAGATGTAACTGAGAAGATTGCAAATTTGCAGCCGTACGTCAAGCACAAGGATGTACACCGGACTACGCAAGCAGAGGACGGAATATTCGAAGATCAGCACGGCGCAAGCGGGCTGGTTACGTTGAGCCGGATAGAGCCTAAGTCCGATGCGGGCGGGTTCGTCGCACTGGTGACGTTGGCGGTGGATCCGGATGCCGCTCCGGAGTCGATTCGAATGGGGCCGCGACGATTTACGGCAATTTGAACGCTACTTTACGGCAGCCGCGATGGCGACCGGAGCCTGGCCGATGGCGCGCTTGAGTCCCGGCAGATAGGACAAGGGTAGCGAGTGAGCGTGTCCAAGATCGAGAGTGAATCCGCCATCGATGTTTAGCGCGGATCCTACATGCTCATACAGGCATAACGGCGGCGCCGGCACGGGGACATTAGGCACGATATCCCAGCGGTTTACCACGCGCACCATGTTCGGAACACGCCCGTTGAAAGATGCGACGAAATCGGGCAGTCCGATGCGTGGGCCTGCGAAGGTTGCTACCTGGAGGTTAGGAGTGACGCCGGCCGCATCGTCGGCAAACAAAACGGCCAGTGCGGCGCCGAGCGAATGACCGGTCACATAGAGCTGATCTCCAGGATTCAACGCGGCGCGAAGTCCCTGGAGGGCGGAATCTCGGATGGTCTCGTACACGAATTGAAACCCAGCGTGCACAGTGCCGCTTGCTATCTGACACGAGGCGGGAATCGCCTCAAAATCGGCAAGCCACTCACCCGGAGTTTCTGTTCCGCGTATGGAGACGAAGACCGCGCCAGGACGGGTGGCGACGAACCCGAAGACTGAGCCAAGCTTTAACATGCTCGCTAACAGCGGTAACTGTTCGGCAGGCACGTTCGCGGCCTTTTTTGGATCAACGACAATCTGAGTTTTATAGACAAAACCATTTCCACAGACAAGATTAGCGGGGTCCTGACAACCGTAAGCAGCATTAGCCACGGGATAGAAAAGATTTAGGGCATCGGCGGGTGTTGGCGGCAAAATATATGTCCCTCGCGAGAATTTGTATCACAAATCCGATATACTGTCCACGCCTATCGGAGCGAGGCTGAAAAATGAGCAAGCGAATTGTTTTCTGTGCTGACGGAACCTGGGACACCGCGAATTCTCGGACCAATGTTTATTTGTTCTACAAGTCACTGTTGGTGACTGGCGACCAGATGCCATTCTATGACGACGGAGTGGGTTCGGAGGGCGCTTTACTTTTGAAGGTTGTGGAAGGCGCGATTGGCGCAGGCATTCAGCAGAAGATCAAGGATGGCTACACCAAAATCGCGCAAGTGTACGACGAGGGAGACCAGATTTTCATCGTGGGCTTCAGTCGCGGCGCTTACACTGCACGCAGTCTGGCGGGGATGATAGCGGATTGCGGACTGCCCACAAAGAATTTTTCGACTGACCTGGTGAATACCGTGTTCCAGGCCTATCGAGATCCGCACAACCGGGCCAACATATTGCAAAAACTCGCCGATTGTTCGATGTTTCCAGCGCAGATAACGATGATTGGCGTCTGGGACACGGTGGGATCACTGGGCTTAACGGCAGCGTTAGGCGGAGTGGATCCTGTGGTTGCTTTTCTGGACACAAACCTTCATCCGAATATGTTGCACGCTTACCATGCACTGGCGATCGACGAAAAGCGGCCTCAGTTCCAGCCGACTTTGTGGAACACTCCCATGCAAGGCCAGACGCTTGAGCAAGTCTGGTTTTCTGGCTTTCACTGCGATGTCGGTGGCGGCGCTTTTCCGCGGCAGCCCGGCACACCCGCGCTGTCCGATATTCCGCTGTCATGGATGATGAGCAAGGCGGCCGCGCTGGGACTGCAGTTCGACCCCTTGGTGGTGGCCGCACTTCCCTTCCCGCTGGATCAAAGCTATGCAGTGCTGCCTCTGAATCCGCCTAACGATGGCATTGGTCAGATAGAGTTGCGCTCCATAGCGGATGGGGCGACCCTGGCTGATTCAGTTGTGATTCGCTGCCAAAATCCGAGTTTGCGACCGCACAACATTAAATTCGCGAATGGCGTTTTGGCGCCGAGTTACGGCATAGCGAACGTGGTGCGCCAACTGCAGGCCGGTGCGGGGGTCTAGCGGCGACTGATGGCGAAAGTACGCATTCTGGTCGGCACGAAGAAGGGAGCCTTCGTGCTGACCTCCGATGGCAAGAGAGAAAAGTGGGATGTGAGTGGTCCTCACTTCGGCGGGTGGGAGATTTATCACATAAAAGGCTCGCCGGTCGAGCCAGATCGTTTGTACGCGTCGCAATCCAATGCTTGGTTCGGGCAGATCGTGCAGCGCTCGAGCGATGGCGGAAAAAGTTGGGAGCCGATAGGCAATCAGTTTGTTTACGACGGTGTTCCGGGCACGCACCAGTGGTACGACGGTACGCCGCATCCGTGGGAATTCAAACGAGTTTGGCACCTCGAACCTTCTCTGACCGACGCGGAGACGGTGTATGCGGGTGTCGAAGATGCCGCACTGTTCAAATCGACCGATGGCGGGACGAACTGGCAAGAGATGGCAGGCCTGCGCAGCCACGGGACTGGTCCAGACTGGCAACCGGGTGCGGGCGGCATGTGTCTGCATACCATCCTGCTGGATCCGGCGGTGAAATCGCGGATGTTTGTCGCTATTTCGGCTGCGGGCGTCTTCCGCAGTGACGATTGTGGGGTGACGTGGAAGCCTATCAACAGCGGACTGAAATCTCCTTTCTTGCCTAATCCCGAAGCCGTGGTGGGACACTGCGTACATCGTTTGGCCATGCATCCTGCAAACCCGAAGGTGTTGTTTATGCAGAAGCATTGGGACGTTATGCGGAGTGACAACGCAGGCGACTCGTGGCACGAAGTAAGCGGGAACCTGCCCACCGATTTCGGTTTTGTCATAGATGTTCATGCCCACGAACCGGAGACCGTGTATGTGGTTCCCATCAAGAGTGACTCGGAGCATTATCCACTTGAAGGCAAGTTGCGGGTTTACCGGAGCCGCTCGGGAGGCAATGAGTGGGAAGCACTGACCAAAGGACTCCCGCAGCAGGATTGTTACGTGAATGTGTTGCGGGACGCGATGTCGATTGACTCGCTGGACTCTTGCGGGATCTACTTTGGCACGACCGGAGGGCAGGTTTATGCTTCTCCCGATGGCGGTGACAACTGGCGCGCTATTGTGAGGGATCTTCCAGCGGTGCTCTCGGTTGAGGCGCAGACATTGGCGTGATCCGGGTGGTTCTTCCGGCACACTTAAGGACGCTGGCGCATGTCGATGCCGAGGTGAAGCTGAGTGTCGACGGGAACGTGACGCTGCGGTCCGTGCTGGATGCGCTGGAGGCAGATTATCCCATGCTGCGCGGTACCATTCGGGATCATTCGAGTAAGCGAAGAAGGCCCTTTGTGAGGTTCTTTGCTTGCGAGGAGGATTTTTCGCATGAATCTGCAGATGCCTTGTTGCCGGAGGCGGTTGCGACGGGTAAGGAACCCTTGCTGGTTGTAGGAGCGATTGCGGGAGGTTAGCGCCAGGCCAGATTTCGAGTGGCCCGTGTGCGATCGCGCGACTCCATCGATGTCGCCGCTCCGGAGGCCTGATGATGCGCAACCACGATGCCGGCGCGGCTGTTGCTCACAGGAATCCGCGGGGAGGAGCTTGGGAGGCATATGAATTGTGTTGCCTCCAAGCTGCCTCCTTAAGCTATTACTAGCGGGGTAGTATTCACCAAATGATTGTCAGCTCTCCGCCATTATTAAAGGATTTCGACTAAGCATCCACTACAGATTTCGGACGATTGCCCGATGAGACAAGTATCTCCGCGTCCTGAGGGAATCAGCCGAAATCATGCCCGAACAACTATCGCCGCAACGCATTTTGCTGGTCATCACGACGCTTACCTTTGGTGGCGCTGAGACACAGGTGGTGCGGCTTGCCCAGGAATTGAAGCGGCGCGGGCGGGAAGTCGCCATTGCTTGTCTTATTGAACCAAGTAATTGGGTGGAACAACTTAGGTCCGATGGCATAGCCGTTCATTCGCTTGATATGAAACGGGGCGTTCCGGACGTGCGGGCCATCGGGCGCTTGTGCAGTCTGGTGAAACTGTTTCGGCCTGACGTTGTGCACAGCCATATGGTGCATGCCAATCTGCTGGCGCGCGCGGCGCGCTTGTTCTGCCACATGCCGGTGCTGATCTCGACTGCGCACAACCTGCGCGAAACGTCCGAAAAAGGGGGTCCCACCTGGCACAAAGAGGTCCTCTATCGCCTATCCGATTTCCTGGCGGATCGAACGACGATTATCTGCCATGCAGCCTATAAGCGCTATGTGGAAGTCGGCGCCGTGCCGGCGAAGAAGTTCGAGGTGGTTCCGAACGGTATTGATGTCGAGCAGTTTTCACCTTCCCCAGAGGCGCGGCTCGCGGCAAGGAAATCGCTAGGGATTGCTGATTCTGTTTTCCTATGGCTGGCAGTGGGGCGACTGGTGGAGCAGAAAGACTACGGCACGTTGTTACGAGCTATTCAGATTCTGCCTGAGGGTGACTATAAGGTTCTGGTGGCGGGCAGCGGTCCACTGCTTCAGCCGCTAAAAGGCGAAACCGAGCGCCTGCGACTGGAGGACAAGGTCCAGTTCCTGGGCGCGAGCGAGAACATCCGGCACCTGTACGCGGCGGCCGATGCGTTTGTGATGTCTTCGATTTTTGAGGGGCTTTCGGCGGCATTGCTCGAAGCATCGGCGATGGCACTGCCGGCGGTTGTCACCGATGTCGGAGGAAACACCGAGATCGTAACGGAGGGCAGAACGGGCTTTGTGGTTCCGGCGCAAAACCCCGAGCGGCTGGCCCAAGCCATGCTCACTTTAGCGACACTGGAGCCGGCGGCGCGGCGGGAGTTTGGAGAAGCGGCACGCGCGCATTGCCTGCAGAATTACCGCTTTGACCTTATTACCGAGCAATGGCTTGATCTTTACGCTCGCTGCCTGGCGCGGACAGCGACAAGACCCAAGAGCCTAGGGGCCCAGGCAGTAGGGCCGGTAACCCGATGAGAATCCTCTATGTAATCACCAAGGCCGACCGGGGCGGCGCGCAGGTTCACCTGTTGGATCTTTTATCCTCGCTGCC
Source organism: Bryobacterales bacterium (assembly GCA_003163855.1). Taxonomy (GTDB): domain Bacteria; phylum Acidobacteriota; class Terriglobia; order Bryobacterales; family Bryobacteraceae; genus Bog-105. The sequence continues at coordinate 43,689 of PLRJ01000144.1, forward strand.
GCCTGGCTATGAGCCGGTGATTGCGACCGGCGAAAAGGGCTTTCTAACCGAGCAGGCGGCGAAACTTGGCGTGCGTGTGCGTCTGATTCGCGATCTGGTGCAACCAATAGCTCCGCTGCGCGATTTGCGTGCTTTGCTTTCACTGATGAAAGTGATCAAGCAGGAAGAGCCGGATCTTATCCACGTTCACACTTCGAAAGCGGCTTTGCTGGGCAGGTTGGGAGCGTTGCTGACCGGCCGGCCCTCCGTCTTTACGGCTCATACCTGGAGCTTCTCGGATGGCATTCCCTGGATTCAGAAGTGCATCTCGCTACCGCTGGAACAACTGGCGGCGTTTGCCTGCAAGAAAATCATTAACGTTTCGCAGGCCAATGTGGCCATGGCCAAGCGCAAGGCGATTGGCAGGGGCGACCGGCTGGTGTGTATCTGGAATGGTATTCCGGACGTGACGCTGCGGGCGCGGCCAGGCAGTGGGCAGGTCACCACGCTGCTGATGACGGCGCGCTTTGTGCCGCAAAAGAATCATATGTCGTTCATTGAAGCCATGGCCGGGGTGACGGGCGACTGGAGGGTGCTTTTAGTTGGCGACGGTCCTACTCGCAAGCCGGTGGAAGAGACGGTAGTCCGGCTGGGCATAGCGGATCGCGTCGTTTTCGCGGGCGAGCGGAAAGACGTTGCCGAGTTACTCGCCGCAGCCGACATTTTTGTGCTGAGTTCGAACTGGGAAGGACTGCCGCTGAGCATTCTTGAGGCAATGCGCGCCGCGCTGCCGGTGGTTGCGACGGCAGTTGGAGGCGTAGCGGAAGCCGTTGACGATGGCGTCACCGGCTTCTTAGTCCCGCCACAGAGCCCGGAGACCTTGCGAGACCGGCTGCAAACGCTGGTTTCCTCTAGACGCCTGCAGCAGCAGATGGGCTTGCATGGACGCCTTCGTTACGACCGCGATTTCCGCATCGAGGCGATGGTGAGGAAGACGCTCGCGGTGTACAACGAGGTACTGCTGCGGCCCCAGATCCGGCTGGGCGATGCCGTGGTCAAGCGACAGGAGCCTTCTTAAATGGGCGCCGCAGTACTGCAAGGTGTTTCCTTCGGCTCCGGCGTGCGCTTCAAACGGCGCCTGTGGCTGACCGCCTTCTGCCTGGCTTTGAGCGACTTGGTGGCGAATGCCATGGCATCGGCCGCTTCTTTCCTCGCATTGGGACTCTGGCACAGCGGGTTTTATGGCATCGCTGAATATGCCTTTCTATCGCTCTTCGTCGTCGTAGCTTTTGCCGCCTTCGGCTTGTATCCGCTGGTGGCCATGAGTCCGGCGCAAGAATTGCGCCGCATCCTTGTAGGCAGCACCGTCGTTTATGGAGTTGTCGCTGGCATGCGGATTCTGCAGGGCGGCGACGGAAGATACCTGCTTGCCCGCCTGGCAGTGACGTGGGGCATGACCGTCGCCTTTGTTGTTTTCAGCCGGGCGCTGGTGCGGCATGCGTGCGCACAGTATTCCTGGTGGGGCATTCCAACGATTCTGTTCGGCTCGGGAACCAGCGCCCGTTCGACATTCAGGTTTCTCAAGCGCAACGCTCGCATTGGATTGAAGGTCGTGGCGGTGTTCGACGAAGAACCGCTGAACTGGCCGGAATTCGAGGCGCAGCGGCTGCCCTATGGCTCCATTCAGGAGGGCCTGGCCTTTGCCGAGACCTCCGGCGTCGATCACGCCATCATCGCCATTTCCGGGGCCAAGGGCAGGACGTTACAAGACATCCTGCGGTACGAGATGCATGGCTTTAAGAACCTGCTGGTGGTGCCCGATCTTTCCAATATCTCTTCTTTGTGGGTCGAACCGCGCGACATTGGCGGGGCGCTGGCGCTGCATGTGAGCCAGGCGTTGCGGCATCCTGCGTCCATATTTATTAAGCGTTTGATCGATATGGGGGTTGCATTGACGGGCGGACTACTGCTGCTGCCGCTCTTCGTAGCCCTGTGTCTTGCCGTGCGGCTGAGTTCGCCGGGACCCATCTTTTATGGCCATTCGCGTATCGGCCGCAACAACTCCGCGTTTAAGGTTTGGAAGTTCCGGAGCATGTATCCGAACGGGGACGAGATTCTGCGCAAGTGCCTGGAGGATCCGGCGCTCAAGGAAGAGTGGACACTGACCCAGAAGTTCAAGAAAGATCCGCGCGTGACGCCGCTCGGCAGGCTGATGCGGAAGACGAGCCTGGACGAACTGCCGCAGTTGTGGAACGTGCTGACCGGCGATATGAGCCTGGTGGGTCCGAGGCCCATTATTACGTCCGAGATTGCGCGTTATGGAGCCGACTTTCAAGCTTACGCCGCGGTACGTCCGGGCATCACCGGCCTCTGGCAGATATCGGGGCGCAACAACACATCGTATGAGGAGCGCGTTCAGTTCGATGAGTATTACGTGCGGAACTGGTCGGTGTTTCTGGACCTTTACATCACGCTGCGGACGGTGAAGACAGTGCTGGCGGCGGAGGGCGCTTACTAGGGATGGGAGTACCAAGCGGAAAGGGATCGGCGTTGGTGATTTCGCTCGATTTTGAACTGCATTGGGGCGTGCGGGACCTGAAAAAGCTCGACGCTGCGGAACGGTCCCGGCTGCTCTCAGCCCGGCGTATAGTACCGCGCCTTCTCAGCCTGTTCGACGAGTTTCAGATTCATGCCACTTGGGCTACGGTAGGGTTTTTGTTCGCGCAATCCAGAGACCAATTGGATCGTTTCATCCCGGCACTGAAGCCGAGTTACAGCAGGCCGGAGTTAAACCCTTATCTGGAACAAATAGGAGCGAATGAGGCGGAGGATCCGTTTCATTTTGGCTTGAGCCTGATTGAGGAAGTGGCGCGGCACCGCGGCCAGGAAATTGCATCTCACTCGTTTTCGCATTACTACTCGATGGAGCGCGGACAGACGGAGCAGCAGTTCGAGGCAGATCTGGGGAGTGCTCTGGCGATCGCCTCGGAAGCAGGCTTCCAGCTGAGCTCGTATGTGTTTCCCCGCAATCAAGCCAATCCGCGCTATTTACCAGCGCTCGAAAGGGCGGGTGTGAAGTGCTATCGCGGCGCGGAACCGGCGGCGGCGAACCGGCCGGCGGAGAGCGAGCAGCAGCGGCGCTTCTATAAACGGGCTGGAAGGCTGGCCGATTCCTATTTAAATTTATTCGGAGCGAAAACGCATCCGTGGCCGCACGTGCAGGCCTTGGCGTCGATCCCCGGCAGCCGCTATCTAGCGCCTTACCGCGGCTGGCTGGAAGCATTGGAATGGGCTCGGTTGCAACGCATTACCGGCGCTATGGAGCATGCGGCGCAGCATGGGGAGATTTTTCACTTGTGGTGGCATCCGGAGGACTTCGCCTACGACTGTGATCTAAACCTGCGCTTTCTACGTTCGATTCTGATGGCCTTCGAAGACTTCAGAAGCAGGTTCGACATGCAGTCCCTCTGCATGTCAGAGGCGCTGGTCGGGTCAGAGACGCGAGGGGCGAAGGTTGCGCATGACGTTTTGGTTGAGGAGTTTTCATGAAGCCGCGGCTACTCTACCTGATTACTCGTTCCGAGCGCGGCGGCGCGCAGGCGCACGTGCTCGAAGTGGCGCAAAGCATGCGTGAGGAATACGAAGTGCATGTGGCAACGGGCGACGAAGGCTTTCTAACCGAGGCGTGCCGCGCATTATCCATTCCGGTGCATATCGTTCCGCATTTGCGGCGCGAAGTGAATCCGTTCGGCGATGTGCTCGCGTGGTTTGAGACGTTGCGTTTGTTTCGCGAACTGCGTCCCGATCTGCTGCATGCACATACCTGGAAGTCGGGCTTCATTGGACGCTCGGTGGCGCTGGTGCAAAGGGTGCCTTCTATTTACACGGTACATATGTGGCCGTTCGGGCCAGCGCTGCCGTGGCTGTGGCGCATGGTGGGACCACCGCTGGAAAGAATGGCGGCGCGCTGGAGCCGGCGCTTGATTACAGTGTCGGAGTCAGCGGCGGAAGTCGGCAGAGAGTTTCGAATTGCGCCTCCCTCGCGCATTGTCGCCATTGAGAACGGCATTGGCGATTGCGCCGGGCGAGCGGAATTGCACCGGCGCAAAGTCCCCGTGATTGCGATGGTGGCGCGCTTCACAGCCTTAAAAGACCACCAAACGATGCTGCGGGCTTTTGCGGCGGTAAAGGCGCCGGCGCAGCTGCTGCTGGTGGGCGATGGTCCCACACGTGCCGCCGCCGAGAAATTAGTAGACGAGCTAGGCATTCGCGACCGGGTCGAGTTCGCTGGCGAACGGGGTGACATCGAAAACGTCCTCACAGAGGTTGACATCTTTGCCCTCGCCTCGAAGAACGAGATGCTGCCTATCAGCATTATCGAGGCGATGCGCGCCGGGTTGCCGGTTGTGGCTTCACGCCTGGGCGGTATTCCGCAGCTCACCTTGGAGGGTTTGACGGGGCTGCTGGTGGAGAGCGGTTCGGTGGAAGAATTAGCCGGAGCGTTGACCAGGCTGGTGGAAGACCGGGACCTGCGCGTACAGATGGGCCGGCGTGGACGGCAACGTTACGAGCAAAGGTTCAACAGCCGCTTGATGTGCGCGCACACCATGTCTGTTTACCAGGATGTACTAGCGGAAACGGATCGGAGCCGCCTGGGAGAGCCGGAATATGCAAGTCAGAAATAGGGCGGGTAAGTGAAATGGACCAGCAGCGACGATTTTATTTCAAGTGGCTGATTTATGCGGTTTTGATGGCGTTTTTCTTAGGCGCCGTTTGGGTAATTTTCCACTTCGAGCCAATTACACAGAAAGATTTCTAAATTCGCACCGATACGTACATCTGGGGAATACGGCGCTTGCTCTAAACAGCCATGAAAATATCTCTTTCCTTCATTACAGCTTTTCTCATGCTTTCCGGCCTGGTTTACTGCCAGACAGGACAGAATTTTGGTGCACCGGCGCTGCAGCCGCAGATGATCGAAGCGCCGCAAATTTCGACGGGGAATCTGGGGTCCGAGCCGGTTGCGGCTGGCGACCTGGTGTATCTCTCGGTCGTGGGTTCGGCGGAACTCAGCCGGAGTTACCGGATCGGTCCCGACGGGCAGATTGTTCTACCCATGCTGAAAGCCGGCGTGGCGATAGCGGGTTTGACACCAGCGCAGATTGCCCAGGCAGTGGTGGCAGCGCTGACGGGCGAGCGGATTCTGGTAAATCCGGTAGTATCGGCCGAGGTACTGGAGTATCGCAGCCGGATGGTGAGCGTTATGGGAGCGGTCAAGATGCCGACCGTCCTGCAAGCGATAGGCAACACGAACTTGCTGGACGCGCTGGCACGCGCGCAGGGACTGGCGCCCGAGGCAGGGCCCGAGATCGTGGTCTCCAGACCGCGCACCGGACAAAACGCCGAAAGCATTCACATACCAGTGAAAGCGCTGCTGGCCGGCAACGACCCTTCGCTGAATATCGCATTACACGGCGGCGAAGAGATCCGCGTGCCGGAAGCGCCCAAGCTCTACATCGTGGGTAACGTGAGGAGCCCGGGTGTTTTTCCGCTGAATGAACTGGAAGGTTCGACCGTGCTGAAGGCGCTGGCATTATCGCAGGGAACAGTTTCATTCACCGCGAAGAAAGCCTATGTTTATCGCCTCACCGCCGGCACCAAGGAGCGCCACGAAATGGAGATTGATCTCTACCAGATCCTGCACCGCAAGGCGCCGGATGTGGCGCTTGAGGCCAACGACATTCTTTACATCCCTGAGAACTCCAAGATGCGCTTGAGCGCTGCGGTGGTCGACCATCTCTCAGGCTTTGGCACGAGCACGGCATCGGCCCTGCTCGTCTACCACTAGCCAAGTCTGACATCACGATACGAACTGGGAAAACATATGATCGACACGCAAACTCCGGCAGAATTAGTCAGCTTTCCGTCCGCGCCGCCACTGGTAACGCTCGAGGATGCGCGGCAGCGGCCAGGCTCAGCGGGCAACACCGGCCCTTCGCTTGCGCATCTGATCCGCATTGTGATGCGGCAGAAGTGGAAACTGCTGGCGTTCATCGCGCTGGCGATGATAGCGGCAGTAGTGCTCCAGTTTACGCTGACCAAGCTTTACGAGGCGACAGCCGAAGTGAAGATCGACCGGCACTCGGCGCAGGGCGTGCTGGGGCAGGAAGCGTCGCAGGTATCGTCGGTGGACGACATGGACCAGATCATCACCACGCAAGTGGAACTGGCGCAATCGGACCCGGTGCTGCGTCCGGTCGCCGAGGAATACAAACTGCTGGACAAGGAGCATCAGTTGAAGGGGCTCGACCCGCAGGAGACGAAGCTCAAGCGCGCTGCGCCGATCGAACTGAAGCGGCTAAAGGTAACGCGGCCACCGAATACCTATCTGATACGGATCAGCTACCGGGCGGCCAGTCCGGAGGTTGCCTCGCAGGTGGCCAACGGTATCGCATCGTCGCTGGTCCTGCACTCCAACAACAGCGCCAACCGTCCTTATGCCGAGATCTCAGCTTTAATTGCCAAACACATGGCGGCGTTGCGGGCCAAGATGGACCGTTCAACGCAGACGCTGGTGCAGTATGAGAAGGATCTGAACATGGTGGATCCGGAGCAGCACACCACCATCCTGACGGCGCGGCTGGAGCAGTTGAATATCGAATTCACGGCGGCGCAGACCGATCGGCTGCGCAAGGAAGCCGTTATGCGAGCGGTAACAACGGTTCCCTCGATTGCTTCAGCGCGGGCGGCGGAAGCTGACAATCAGCGTAGCCTTCTGACCGATGCGCTACAGCGGGTGGATGTGGCGCGGCAGCAGTTCTCGGCCGCGCGTTCCTATTATGGCGAGAATCACCCAGAATTTATCAAGGCGCGGGACCAACTGAACGAAGCACTGGCGGAGGTGGATGTGGCGCGCAGCGGCACCAGCGACAAAGCCACGGCCGACTATGCGCAGGCGCTCGAGCGCGAAAAAAAGCTGCAGGCGATGGTGGACCAAACCAAGCGCGAGGTAAACGACCAGAAACAACTGGTAATCGAGTACGAGCAGTTGAAGAGCGACGCCGAACGTGACAAAGCAACTTACGACGATTTGTCAAAGCGCAATCAGGAAGCAGATGTGAACGACCATTTTCGCGACGCGACGGTGCAGTTAGTGGCGCCCGCACGGCCGCCGTTTATGCCCATCTTCCCGAACCTGCCGATTGATCTGGCGGTGGCTTTCCTCCTGTCGGCGGTGCTCGGCGTACTGGCCGTGATTCTGGCGGATTCGCTGGATAACACCTTCTCCGAACCGGAAGAGGTGGCGGGAAGGTTCAAGCTGGACATTCTTTCTTCTATCCCGGCGGTTCGGCGCCTGCCGCCGATCCGCTCCATCGGTGGCACCGTTCTTCCGGTCGAAACGGAAGGACGCAACGCGGAACTGATCATGCTGTTTGGGGAAGCGGTTAGAATCCTGCGCAACTCCATCGGTTTGATGTCGTTCGAGCGGCCTATCCATACGCTGCTGATGACGAGTGCCAATCCGGCTGAGGGTAAATCCACAGCTTCCGCCCATCTGGCGCTTTCGTGCGCCCAGGTGGGGAAGAAGGTCCTGCTGATTGACGCCGATATGCGGCGGCCCACTGTGCACAAACAATTTGCCCTATCGTGCGAGACCGGGCTTTCCGAAGCCCTGCCGGGCAGCGTTGCGGTGAATGACGCGATTGTTCAGATTGAAGGCACATCACTCTATGTGCTGCCGGCTGGTCCTGTGACGCACCTGGCCTCCGATTTGATCAGCATGGGCTTTGCCAGCATCCTGGCGAAGTTGGTACGGGATTTCGATCTGATTATCATTGACGGACCGCCGATGCTTGGTCTGGCGGAAGCGCAGGAGATCGCCAGCATGGTGGACAGCGTGCTGCTGGTGGCCAAATCAGGTTCGACAACAGGCAAAGCGGTGGCTGATGCGCTTAGCGGGTTGATGCGGGTGCGAGCCAACGTTCTAGGCGTTGTCATGAACCAAGTGAAGCCCTCCCGTTCCTCCTATGGGTATCACTATGGATATGCCCTGGCCGACGGTTCGGGTACAAAGCATGACAAGCGAGCTTAGACGCAGGTGACACTCTCGCAAAGGCTTCGCCGCTATAGCGCCCATCCGGCGCTGTTAATAGGTCTGACGTTAGTGACAGGCGGATTGTTTAAGCTCTCCGCCTTCGCGCGCGAGGCCTTCATTGCGGCGCGTTTTGGCCTGTCGTCGGTGACCGACACCTACTTCGGGCTGCAGCAGTTTCCCATTACCCTAGCGACGTTTATGTTCGGCTCCTTTGCACTGGCGTTTACGCCCGCCTATGCGGCTGCGCGCAACCGCGGACAGACGGTCGCCTGGCTGCCGGGTCTGACGGCATACGGACTGCTGGCGGGTACGGCAATGACGGCTCTGATGCTCGCCTTCGCGCCGTGGTTACTGCAGCTCTTTACACGGCAGCCGGACAGCGCTACCTGGAATACGCTGGCCATTCTAAGCCTTTGTTATGTGCCCATTTTTTGCATCGGCGTCTGGTCGGGCATCTGTACCGCGCAAGGCCACAACATCTGGGCGATGAGCATGACCGGGCTGCCGTACCTGGTCATGACACTGACGCTGCTGGCACTCTACGCGACACATACCTTGAACAACTTGGGATTACCAATTTCGATGGGAGTAGGCTTTTGCCTGGTGGGAGCGTACGCGTTCGCACGGATTTTGAGGTCGAGTCCCGGAAGCCTGCGGCTTCACCTGCTGGGAAGCACGTGGAAGATGCCCGAATTTCGGGCGTTCCTGCGCGAACTGTCGGCCTCGTCTATTGAAAACATGGGCTATGCGGCGAACCAACTGCTGATCCTGTTCTTTCTAGCGCGCGCGGGCACCGGTGCTATCTCGGCCAACAATTGCGGCATGCGGATTGGCATGCTGGGCTTCAGCCTGCTGGCGCAGCCGCTGGCGCAACTGGTTCAGGCGAAGCTGTGTGGGGGAAACGCACAGACGCGGCCGGTGATCTTCCGCCAGTGGTTTCTGCTGGTGGCAAGCGGCGTCGTGCTGATGGCGCTGGCGCTTTTCGCGTTGCGGGTGGAAGTTATTCGCGCGGTGTATATGCACGGAAAGTTTCAGAATGCCGAACTGAATCAAGTTGCCTCCATTTTGCCGGCCTGGATCGGCTATTTTATCGTGCTATCGCTGAACGCAGTGGTGGCGCGCTATCTGTTCACCGATGGCAAAGGAACAACCTACGTGCGGCGGCAGTTGAGCGCTTATGCTGCGGCCAACATATTTCGCCTTGCGCTCGCCGGCAGCTTTGGAGCTCCGATGATCATCTGGTGTTCGGTTGCAGCCGAAAGCGTCGGACTAATTCTTAATATCCGGACCTGCTTGTCTGGTGTCACTGTGGAGGCCGCGCCGGCGATGGCTCTGCCCGGGGAAGCATAGCGGTGGCATCGATAGTGCGCCAAGCGATGACAAAGGTAATTGTTCACACTCCAGAGCCGCGCGAGGGTGCGGCTCTGTATGTTTTCGAGCTGGTAAAAGCGTTGCGCCAAGCGGCTGTGCCGGTGACGCTTTTATGCCCGTCCAACTTCGAATATGCACCGCAACTGGAAGACACCGGCATTCCGGTTGTCAGAGCGCTTGCGCGGCCGATCTCGCGCGCCAGTCTGCTGGTGCGCCTCTGGCGCAATGCGCTATGGGTGGCCAAGACCGCGGCGCTGCAATGGAAACTCACCAGCAGGGGCGACGTCGTTCATTTTCAATTTTTGATTCACCTGCCGCTGGGATTTATCTTTCTGCTGCTTGTGCGCCTGCGCGGCGCGCGCGTNNCGATCCGCTGCCGCACAAGTGGCGCTTGCCTTCAAGCCTGCGCTGGCTGGAACACAAGATGATCTTCTGGGCTTACCGCCTATGTGACAAAGTCCTGGTCCACAACCAAGTGGGCAAGTCCATTCTTCTGGGAGACTTTCATTTTTTCGAGTCGCGCATCGCGACCATTCCGCACGGTCCGCTGGCGCCGGTAAAAGCCAGCAGCGAGTATCCGCGCTTTGATGTTCTGCGGCTGCTTTTGTTCGGCTCCATTCGCGAAAACAAGGGCTTTCACTTGGCCATTGAAGCGGTTCAGCGGCTCAATGCACGGCTTGGCCGCTGTGTGCGATTGACGATTGCAGGGTCGGTGACTTCCGCGCATAACGAGTATTGGAATTCCTGTAAAAAGCTGATCGGCAGGGACGCAGATGACATTGAAGTAATCGAGAGCTACATCGAAGACGCCGCTATTCCGGGTCTATTCTCCCGGCACCATGCGGTACTGATGCCTTATCAGGACTTCTTCTCCGAGAGCGGCGTCGCCAGCCTGGGCTTGTCCAATGAGCGGCCTTTGATTGCGACGGGCGCGGGCGGTCTGGCGGAACTTCTTACCGAGAGCGGTGGCGGAATACTGATCGAGACGCCGACAGTAGAGGGCCTGGAGCGCGCCATCACGGCGGCACTGAACCTCGGTCACGAAGGATTGCTGCAGATGGGGCGAGACGGAGGCAAATATCTGCGCCGTTCCCGTTCGTGGGAGAGCATTGCCTGCGCAACGAGAGAGATGTACGAGAGGCTTTCGGGCGCTGCGGATGCGCTTGATAAGTCCTCGCAGCTGCATGTGGTGCTGCACAGTCCTGAGCCTGTCTCGTCGCCGTCTCTGTATATCGAGGCACTGAGCCTGAGCCTGGCGGATGACGGCGTCACTGTGGATTTGGTCTGTCCGGCGAATCTGCAGTCAAGATCCACAATTGAGCGCAATGCCCGAGTGCGGGTGCATCCAACTGCCGAGCGATCTATCGATCGTGCGCGCGGACTGCTGCACAAAGCACTGACGAATTGTCACTTTCTTTTTTCGTCGCTTGCGGTTCTATCCAGGACTTGCCGGCGCGGCTCTATTGTTCACCTGCAGTATGTCATGCACTTCCCTCTGGGTGCGCTGTTCTTTCTGTTGAGCTGGCTGCGGGGCGGCAAGATCGTTTTCACGGTTCACGATCCGCTGCCGCACAAGTGGCTACTGCCCAAGTGGCTGCGGCCGCTTGAGGTGAGTTCGCTGCGCTGGGCTTACCAGGTGAGCAGCAGGCTTGTGGTTCATAGCGAACCGGGCAGACAGACCTTAATAAGTTATTTCGGTATAGACGCGAGCAAGATCCAAGTGATCGCGCACGGCCCTTACAGTCTTGGCCAAGGCATTTTGCCGATGGTGCAATCGGACTGTCTGGAGGTTCTTCTGTTTGGTTCTTTGCGCGAGAACAAGGGCGCGCACCTGGCCATTCAAGCGGTACAGCAATTGTTTCGCGAAGGCGTTCGTATTCGTCTCACCATCGCGGGCGCCGTTTTGAACAGCCGCGAAAGGCAGTATTGGACGCGCTGCGGCGAGCTTATAGCGAAGTGTCCGGAGCCGATCTGCGTCATGGAAGAGTTTATACCGGACGAGAAATTGCCGAGCCTGTTCAGCAACTGCCACTGCCTGCTGCTGCCCTATACCAGTTTCTTCTCCGACAGCGGAGTCGCCTACATGGCGCTTGCCAACGGCAGGCCGATCATTGCCACACGAATGGGCGGACTGGCCAGCCTGCTGGAATCTTCCGGCGGCGGCTTCGCGATTGAGGAAGCCACTGTCGGAGGTGTGGTCAAGGCCTTGCGCAAGGCGGTGGAACTAGGTCCCGCGCAATTGCAGTTGCTGGGCCAGATCGGTACGGAACGGGTGATGGCGGAGTGCGGCTGGCCGACGGTGGCGAAGAAAACGCATCAGCTTTATGAGTCCATCTCACCCCGGTCCGTGGTTCTGCAGGATCAAGTTACCGCGCACTGAGTAATCCTATGAGACTGATAGGCAAACGCGGCTACCGTCTTCACATAATGAATTTGTTCGCATGTCGGGGCTGCCTAGGATGACTTCAGCCAGCACGCTTCCGCACGCTATCGTCGGGCCGAACGAAGACTCCATGCTCTCGGCTTGCATTGCTTTCTTCATTCCCGCGTTACTTGGCTTGTATTGGGTTATTTACTCCAGGGCGCCGGATGCCGCCATTGCCCTGCTGCGTCCCTCTGTATTCGGGGCAACGATTCTGCTGGCGGTCTTGTGGTCCCGTAAGCCGGCCACCCAGGCAGAGGTATCGCTGGCAAAAGTCCTGCTGTTGCTTTGCGCGGTTCTAATTGTTCCGTGTTTAACCTCGACTCAGCCGTCGCGCGCCTTCGCCGATTGGTCCAAGTTGACCGTCTTATGCATCTTGTGTTTGCTTTGGTGCCGGGCACTCCGCAATCAGGCCAACGCAAAAATGTTCGGTCTCTCGCTGATTTTCGCTGCCTGCACTCTCGCTGCTTTAACTCTAGCTACCTACGTTGTGTATATGGGCTTTGTTCTTCCCACTTACAAGTCTGCTCGTGAGTTCAAGGGCATCACCGAAAAGACCATTTCTTTCAATGCTGTGGCATTTGCCGCTGTGCTGGCTTATTTATCGGCCATGTGTCTGCTGCGGAAAAACAAGTTCCTGCTCGCCCTGGGAGTAGTTCTCTTTGTAGTCTCCACTGTTTTCACGGGTTCCCGAGCTCCGGCTGCGATTGTGCTTTTGGGTGGAATAATTACCTTAGCTACCAGAACGGTGCGATCGCCGAAATTGTCGATCCGCTTTCTATCCTGGCTTGCTATCGCGGCCTTCGTTGTCGCCGCAGTGGCTGCGGTGACGCTGCTTTCCTCCAGACAAATTACGAAGATTACGGAAGGTAGATGGGATTTGTGGTCGGTTGCCCGGCAGAAGATTCTGGAACGGCCTCTTCTGGGCTACGGGTATGAATCCTGGCGCGATGATCTGGTGTCGCGGTTGCCTGGCGAATATGCACTCACGATGGGTATTGCGAAAAACATTGCAGGCGGTTACCACAACGAGTATCTAACGATGCTGGCAGAACAGGGCCTTATAGGCACGCTTGCGGTGCTCTATTTCTTTTGGTTCCTTCTGAGGTCCTGCTGGCAATTGGCTTATCGGAGTTCTAATACCTGGAGGCATGGTCCGTGGGCGCTTTTCGCGTGCCTGGTCATCATGCTTCGCGCCGGTGTGGAAATGCCTGGCTTATTTGGCTACTCGCAAGAGCCTGTGGATTATTTTGCTTACCTCTTTGCGGCGATCGTCATCTCGCGGTTTTCAGTGGAGGAAGACTATCTTCGCGCGAGCTCAAGCGCCGTTAAACCGGTCGGCAACCGTGTGAAGGAGTTGGCTCCGAGCGGCTTTCGCAGCAGTGTTAAGGGCATTGCAAACCTCTCGTGAAGAGCGTGGCAGCCAAGCGGCGCTCTGCGTTGTCCGCGTTTAATGAAGAGAGAGGTTTCCTACTGCTTCTGCCAGACACGAAACCAGTCCACATCCATTTTCATAGACGTAGCCGTTACTCCAGTCATGTTCCCAGAGGTCCAATTCGCGCCTTCCTGCATGCCAATCACGACGAAAAAATTTTGCAGGTCGAAGATGGGCCGCGCCATTTCGGAGTGGATAGGCACACCATCCAAGTACCATGTCATCTGCCCAGGTATCCAAAGCAGCCCGTAGGTGTGAAACTGCGACATATCGACTGACGGAGATAGATTAACCACATTGTTGAGGTTGGCAGAATCCTTCAAATTGACCCAGTCGTGAATGGTGGCAAAAAACGTGTGGGGCTGACTTCCCTGTCCCTCGAAGATATCGATTTCACCCGATTCCTTTTGCCCTGCGTAGATATCGGTAGCAAAGGCATCCTGGATCGGAATCATCCAGAAGGCAGGCCAGGCACCGGAAACGACATCCCATCGCAGACGCGCCTCAAAATAACCATATCGCCAGGCTTGATAGTGGGTCTTGTCGCGCGACATCGTCGTGATACTGGTGTCAAAGGACGGCTGACCTGCGGTCCACAGCAGCGTAAGGATGGAGTTTGAAACTGAAATGTTCCCAAGCGGCGCCAGCTTGTGACTAAACCAGACGCCGTCATACCAGGAGTAGCTGCCGGTTCCGTTCGGGCTCAGATTCAGCGTGTCAAATTCGTCGTGGAATACCATTTGGTAGCCGCTCGAACTGGCCAGAGGCGTGGGCAAAGACTGGGCATGCGAGAACAGCGCGGAAAAAAAAAGAAGACAAGGTACAGAATTGAACCGCTTGAGCCGATAGAAGAATAAGGGCATGAACAGTAGTGTCTCAAGCTTGGGAAGTTAAGGCTAGTAAAACTCGCATCAGGCGGAACAGTTAGGTACCAATGCAGCAAAACTTTGAACTTCGTGTAGCGATCTTCGGTTTAGGATATGTTGGCTGTGTTTCAGCGGCCTGTTTGGCAGAAATGGGATATGGCGTAATCGGTATCGATTGCGATGAAAAGAAGGTCGGCGATGTACTGAACAGAAGACCACCCTTTTTCGAGCCGGGACTTGAAAACATCGTCAAATCCAATGTGGCTGCAGGACGTCTGACAGCCTCAACGGATGTGTGTGCTGTGTCGGATGCCGACATTGCGCTTCTCTGCGTAGGAACCCCATCAGCGGCTAATGGCAACATCTCGCTCGATCAACTGAGGCGCGTGGTTGCGAGCATTGCGGAGACACTGGCAGGCCGGACGAAGCCGCTGGTGATTGCCGTGAGAAGCACTGTCTTCCCGGGAACGTGCGAAGAAGTGGTAACGCCTCTGGTAAAAGATTACCCACTGGTGACTGTTGTGGCGAACCCTGAGTTTCTGCGCGAGGGTACCGCTGTGCATGACTTTATGCAGCCGTCTCTTGTTGTGGTTGGCGGGCACAATCGAGCCTCGGTGGAACTTGTCGCTTCATTGTATGCGCCGCTTCCGAAGACGCCGAGTCTAGTGGATCTGCGCACAGCGGAAATGATCAAGTACGCCTGCAACGCATTCCACGCCACGAAAATCGCCTTTGCCAATGAGATCGGCACGCTGAGTTCCTGTATGGCCATTGAGCCGGGGCAAGTGTTAGCCACCCTCTGTGAAGATACAAAGCTAAACGCATCACCTGCTTACTTAAAGCCTGGTTTCGCATTCGGCGGGTCGTGTCTGGCGAAGGACCTGCGTGCGCTGAACTATGGCGCCAAAAGGCTTGATCTTCATACGCCGCTGCTGGAATCGGTCCTGCCAAGCAACAATCAGCATCTTGACCGCGCTATGCAGGTTCTACTCGATCTCCCATCTAAGCGTCTCGGGTTCCTTGGACTGGCTTTCAAAGAAAACACCGACGACCTGCGTGAAAGCCGGGTTGTCAACCTGCTGGAAGGCCTGCTAGGAAAAGGCCGCAGCGTGCGCATCTTCGATCCCCATATCCGCATCGAGAACGTGTACGGCAGCAACAAAAGCTTCATCCTGCGCGAAATTCCGCATATTGCTCAATTGATGGACAACACGATTGAAGAAACGCTGCAGTGGGCGGACCATCTGGTCATTTCACAGAAGTTAAGCCCCGAGGCCGACGCCAAAGTCAAGGCGTGCGGGTTGCCAATAGTCGACTTGGTCAGTTCTTCTCTCGCTTATCTCCACTCCAATTCTCCCGCCTTTGCTTAGGGCCGAAGCGGCTAGCGAGTTCCATTGCTCCGTAGGGGGGCGCGGCCGCGCCCTTGCGCTTATCCTGCTAAAATCCCATTGCATGTTCACTGGCATTGAGCACTTCGCCATCGCGTCTCCTAATCCGAAACGGCTGGCCGATTGGTACGTGGCTAATCTGGAATTTGAAATCTGTTTCGAATACGCGGGCAATTATTTTGTGCAGGCAAAGAACGGCGGCCTCATCGAGATCATTCCATCAGATGGCGAGCGCCCACCAGCCGAAATGCGCACGCCCGGCATGCGCCATATCGCCATCCTGGTGGAAGACTTCGACGCGGGCTATGCGCAACTGCGAGAGCAGGGAGTTTCTTTTGTTGCCGAGCCGTACGAAAATCAGGGCAACCGCCTCGTCTTCTTTTATGACGTCGATGGCAATCTCGTTCACCTCATTCATCGAAGCAAGTCTCTGTACTAATTCCTGTTGCAAACTCGTGCAAACGGCACGCTGCCAATCGCGACGCCTAAAGCGCCGGCGATTTTCCTTCCGGCTTGGCGTCGCAGCCGCGCCTTTTGCGCTCTTGCTTACAATGGGCATTGCTAAGCCGGGTCTTTAAGGCGTTCGAATATCGCCAGTTTCGAATAATGTGGTTCGGCGCGTGCATTTCCAGCATCGGCACCTGGATGCAGATACTGGCGCAGAGTTGGCTGGTATACCAGTTGTCGAATTCGGCCGTCTACCTTGGCCTTGACGCCTTCTTTGGGCAGATACCGATCTTCCTTTTCTCTTTGTTCGGCGGCGCTTTTGCCGATCGCAAGAGCCGCCGCGCGATCCTTTTGATCTCGCAGGTAATACAGCTTTCCTGTGCCTTTGCCCTCGCTGGATTAGCAGGTGCAGGCATCGTCAAGGTCTGGCATATCTGGTGCCTTTCCTTCACAGTAGGCCTGGCGCAAGCCTTCGGTGGACCCGCTTACTCAGCCTTGGTTCCCAGCTTAGTGGAGAAGAAAGACCTGCAGAACGCCATTGCCTTAAATTCCATCCAGTTCAACCTGGCGCGCGTAGTGGGGCCGGCGCTCGGCGGCGTAGCGTTAACAAGGCTGGGCGCGCAGTGGTGTTTCACCTTGAACGGTATTTCTTATCTCGCTGTCATAGCCTCGCTACTGCTCTTAAAGACGACCTTTGAGCCCAAGCAATCGACGCAGAGCGTGATGACCAGCATTCGCGAAGGAATTGACTTTCTTCGCGCGCGCGAAGGCATGGTCAGCCTGATCTCACTGGCATTTTGCGTTACGCTGCTGTCCTACCCGCTTATCACTTTCCTGCCTGTGATGGCCCGCACTGTTTTTCACGGCGGCCCTAACATCTTTACTCTATTTCTCTGCTTGTCCGGCGCGGGTTCGGTGACCGGAGCTTTAGTAGTGGCGGCAACTTCCTCTAAGACGGGCCAGGCTAAACGATCGCTGAGCGTCATGCTGGTGCTCGGAGTTCTGATCGTCGGTTTCGGGCTTTCGAAAAATCTGCTCTTCAGCACGCTCATGATTTTCACAGCTGGAGCGGCGCTGATGGTCGTCTTCGCGTTGAACACCTCGCTAGTCCAGAATCTCGTCACCGACGACATGCGAGGGCGGGTCATGAGCGTCTATAACGTGGCCTTCCGAGGCGGCATGCCCATGGGCAGCGTGCTCTCCGGAATTCTCATCAAGCAGACCTCCGCACCAGTCATCATGGCGGGCAACGGCCTCTTAGTGTTGCTTCTGGCGCTCTACTACCTGCTGTTCCGCAAGAAACTCTCGAAACTCTAAATGGCCATGCCCGTCATTTCTAGAATGAAGATGAGGATGAAGAATGGGATCGCCATTTACGGGGCGTTTATAGCCGCCATTGCGCTTGCGATGCCCGCGGATACGGGACGTGCTGAATTGACGGCCGCGCGCGACCGGCAAGATCTGCCGGCGCTCGACCGCATGATTGCCGCCGATCAAAAACTGTCGCAAGCAAACTCGCAGTCGGCGGAGGGCTTCTATAACCTGGCGCTGGCTCAATCGTACGCCGCCGAGGTGGCAATGGAGGCGCGCGACAAGCGTAAGTCGGAAAGGTACGCCGAGGACGGCATTGAATCCGCCCAGAAAGCAGTGGCGCTGAACGGCGGCAGCGCCGAATACCATCGCCTCTACGGCGATCTATGCGGCCAGGTCATTCCGGCGAACCCACTGATGGGCGCTTTGAAATACGGGCAATGCGCCAAGGACGAAATCGACAAGGCAATCGCGCTGGATAACAAACTGGCGCTGGCTTATGTCAGCCGCGGCGTCGGCAACTTCTATCTGCCGGCCTCCATGGGCGGCGGCGTCGATATAGCTTTAAAGGACTTCGACAAAGCTATCGCGTTGAACCCGAAGTTGGACGACGCGTACATTTGGAAGGGTGTGGCGTTGCGCAAAGTAAACCGCAACGCCGAAGCGCACCAGGCGCTGGTAGAAGCGTTGAAGTTGAATCCGAATCGAGTGTGGGCGAAACAGCAGCTTGAGAAGACACCCGAAAAGTAGAATCGCTTAATGCGAGCGCTGGTTGCTTTGCTGGGCCTGCTGGCTATTACATGGCTGGAGTTCCAGGTGTATCCAGGGCATAGCTACTTAAAGGGCGACACTCAGTGTTATGTCCCCATGCTGGAACGGTTGGACGCGCCCGGCTTTCTCTCGCGCGACCTTGTTGCAACTAATCCAACCTTTGTCTACACCATTTACGACGAAGTAACTCTGGCGCTTCATCAATACGGCGGCCAGCCCTTCCAGCGCGCACTCGAAGCCCAGCAATTATTGTTTCGCTTTGCTGCGGTGCTGGGCATTTATCTGCTGGTGCGCTCGGCAGGCGTTGGGCTCTTTGCCGCCTTGCTATTGAGCGCTTTTGCCAACGCCATCAGTCTGCTGATAGCTCCCGGCGTCTTCCTCACCAATCCGGAGCCCGTCCCCGGCGCCTTTGCGATGGATCTGGTTCTTCTTGCCGTCGGCTGCCTGACCCACGAAAAACCGCTGCTAGGCGGATTGGCCGGCGGCATCGCCCTCATTTACGATCCGCTCATCGGCGGAGCCTTTTGGCTCGTTCTGCTGACCGCCATGATCTTAGACCGACAAACCAGATGGCTGTTCCGCGCCGCCTTGCCCTCACTTCTCATCTTTGGACTGCTGCTGGCGAATCTTTCGCAATTGCAGCCGGGCTTGGGAAACGTAAAAAGTATAAGCAGCCGTTTTACGCCCGCATTAGCCGATCTCTCGCGCATGCGCACACCCAACCTTTGGCCATCGCTTTGGGTTGGCCACGAGATCTGGAGCTACTTGTTTCTCTTCATCGCCATGCTGTGGGCGGCTGCACGCATCTGGCGCTGCCTGAACCGGCAAACGCGCTGGCTCTGCCTTGGCCTCGCCAGCCTCGGCTTAGTGAGCATCCCCCTCGCAGCCTCGCTGCTAGCCTTCAGCGTTGTTATGGCGTCCGTCACTTGCGGAATCGCCGCCTGGCGGGCAATGTGCGAGTGGCGTTACAAAGAAAGCGCCGCCTGGTCACTGCTCGTCTTGTGTATAACGCTGAATCCGCAGATACTCAATCTGCCGCGCGTGCCTCTACTCGATACTGCTCCCATTAGCGAACCCGTCCGCCAACTGGCCCAATGGGCGGAGCGCGACACCTGGGGCAGTTCGATGTTTCTTTTTCCCGATGCCGGCCGCAGCAGCACACCCAGCATCTTTCGCGCACTGTCTCGCCGCGCCCTATGGGCCGACTGGCAGAGCGGAGTTCTGGTCAACTATTCCGACGAAGCCGGCCGCGAATGGTGGAAGCGCTGGCAAATGACCATGCAGCAACCTTACTCGGCGAAGCGTGTTGAGGATTTTCTCTCACTACCCATTGACTACTACGTCGTGGAACCAAAGCACAAATTCAAAGGGGTTCGTGCAGCGTTCGAGAACAAGAGCTTTGCCGTTTATGATGCGCAGGATCTACGAAACGCGACCGGCCCCCTAGAATCAGCCCACGCCAACCATGCGCGTTTGAACGAAACGCTTGCCCGGGGACTCTACACGCCGGACGGATCGGGCTTCGTCGAAGATTCGAGCCGGGGAGTCCAGTCTTCAACGATCGACAGATCGAAGTAGGCAGCGACCTCGTTACCGTCATTGAGGAACAAGAGTGCTTCTCCGTCAACCAGGTACGAGTCGGCGGATACAGGTTGGACGTAATCTTTTAAGCGAACGATAAAGTCGATTTTCGGCAGAAGCTTCAACCTGAGACGCGCTCTCGCCCACTTTGCGAAGCATAAGGATACACTGCCGGAAAATCAGCTTTCTCGATATACGGGTAATCACTCAGAATCTCATCCTCAGTCATGCCGGATGCAAGCATGTCAAGGACGTCCCAGACGGTGATGCGCAACCCACGGATGCAGGGTTGTCCCGAGCGCTGTCCCGGTATCACCGTGATTCTAGAAAGGTCCTTCATTATCGGGCATACCGCGTCCCAGTTACGCGCTTAAATTGATGCCCAGCTTCTTCAGCTCTTCAGCATAATATCGCCGATGAAGCAGATCATACTCCTCACCACCCTCGGCAATTTCCCGCTTCTGCGTGCGAATCTTCTGCCTCGCGGCTTTATCAATCCGCTCTTCCATCACCAGCAGTTCCGTCATCTCGCGCACAAACGCCAGCCGCACTTCGTTCTGATCTTTGCGCACGCGGAACTCGCGGTTCTTACGCATCGCCGTCACAATCTTGTGCGATAAATCGTTCACCTTGTCGCGTGACAGCTTCATTGCATCACCCGTATCGCGTCCGGCCGCCCGAACTACCTTGCGCTGCGCCAGCAGTTGGTTCTTGATCTTGCGAAACATTTCCTGATAGGAGACATTCTCGCGGCGCATGTAGTCGCTGTACTGATCCAACATGTCGCGCACTTCATCGTTCAGCCGGTCTTCAATCGACAGGTCCTCTTCGATAATTTGCGCGATCACTTCCGCGGCAGCAGCCGGATCGGAAGTTTCAAAAACCGACGGATTCAGGCGTTGAACAAGCTGCCGAGATAAGTACCCAATGAATTCCCGGGCTAATAGCATCCAAA
>PLRJ01000045.1 GCA_003163855.1 Bryobacterales bacterium
CAGGTTGGGTGGTTAAACTGAGTGAGCGGAGCCCCGAAGAGCGCTTGGCGAACAAATGGCGCATCTCCGCCCCAGTCTTAGTTTTCTAGCGCCACTAGTCGAATCACGGGGAGCCCCCAAGGAGTTTTTATATGTGGATCGTTCGCCTGGCTTTGCGGCGACCGTACACCTTCGTCGTTCTGTCGCTGATGCTTTTCATCCTTGCGCCCGTAGTCATCTCGCGGACGCCGGTTGACATCTTCCCCAACATCGACATTCCCGTTGTTAGCGTCGTCTGGCAGTACACCGGACTCTCCGCCGAAGAAATGGGCGAGCGCATCATTTATGTCGCGGAGCGCACTCTCACTACCGGCGTTAATAACATCGAGCACATTGAATCGCAATCGATGAACGGCATTGGCGTCATCAAGATCTACCTTCAACCGCACGCCAATCTCTACGCCGCTATTG
This sequence comes from Bryobacterales bacterium, assembly GCA_003163855.1. Lineage (GTDB taxonomy): Bacteria > Acidobacteriota > Terriglobia > Bryobacterales > Bryobacteraceae > Bog-105. Next base: position 451 of record PLRJ01000045.1, read on the forward strand.
CCCAAGCCACCGCCACCTCTCAGACGTTGCTCAAGAATCTTCCGCCCGGCGCTACCCCTCCGCTGGTGGTTTCCTACAACGCCTCTACCGTTCCCATTCTGCAACTCGCTCTCTCGGGCCAGGGTTTAAGTGAACAGCAGCTTTTCGATTACGGCCAGAACTTTGTGCGCACCCAGCTTGTCACGGTTGCCGGAACCGCCATCCCCTATTCTTATGGCGGCAAACAGCGGCAGGTAATGGTCGACCTGAATACCCGATCGCTGCAGGCCCGCGGACTCAGCCCCAGTGACGTCGTGGACGCCATCAACAATCAGAATCTGATTCTGCCAGGCGGCACTTCCAAAATCGGTTCGCTTGAATACGACGTTCAGATCAACGGCAGTCCGGAAGAAGTTTCCGAACTCAACAACCTGCCCATCAAGAGCCAGAACGGCGCAACCATTTACATCCGCGACGTAGCGCATGTACGCGACGGTTATCCGCCGCAAACGAACATTGTGCGCTCCGATGGTTTGCGCGGCTCGCTCATGTCTATCTACAAGAACGGCGATGTTTCCACCCTCGACATCATCGCCGGAGTGCGCAAGCTGCTGCCATTCATCCTCACTACCCTGCCGCCCGAACTGCGCATCAAGCCGGTGGGCGATCAGTCTATCTTCGTGCGCGCCTCCATTGCGTCGGTGGTGCGCGAAGCCATCATCGCCGCCTGTCTCACCGCTTTGATGATTCTCGTCTTCCTTGGCAGCTGGCGCAGCACGCTGATCATCGCCATTTCTATTCCGCTCAGTATCTTGTGCTCGCTATTCGCGCTTAGCGCATTGGGCGAAACCATCAACATCATGACTCTCGGCGGATTGGCACTGGCCGTCGGCATTCTGGTCGATGACGCAACCGTCGAGATCGAAAACATCAACCGCAATTTGGAAATGGGCAAGGAGACCGAACAGGCCATTCTGGATGGCGCGGCACAGATTGCTATTCCCGCTTTTGTTTCCACCTTGAGCATCTGCATCGTCTTCGTTCCCATGTTTTTTCTGTCGGGCGTGGCGCGCTACTTGTTCGTACCGTTGGCGGAGGCGGTCTCCTTCGCCATGCTTGCCTCCTACATACTGTCGCGGACCATTGTGCCCACCATGGCCAAGTACCTGCTCAAAAGCCATGTTGGACATAATCCCGGGCACACCCGCAGCCGCAACCCGCTGGTGCTGCTGCAGCAGACCTTTGAAAAATACTTTGAAATGCTGCGTGGCGCTTATCGCGGTCTGCTGCTTCGTTGCATTGGCAGTCCCGTGGCCTTTACATTTTTCTTCCTGCTCTTCTGCCTCGCTTCTTTCGCGCTCATTCCATGGCTCGGCCAGGATTTCTTTCCGGCTGTTGATAGCGGCCAGATGCGTCTGCACGTGCGCGCCCGCACCGGTACCCGCATTGAGGAGACGGCGAAACTCTTCGACATGGTTGAATCGAAGATTCGCCAGATCATTCCATCCGACCAGGTGGAAAACATTCTCGACAACATCGGCCTGCCCTACAGCAGTCTCAACACTTCCTACTCGAACAACGGAACCATCGGTCCAGGCGACGGCGACATTCTGATTTCGCTGGCCGAAAAACATCGCCCCACAGCCGAATACGTGATGGAGTTGCGCCGTCAGTTGCCCGATCAGTTTCCCGGCGTCCTCTTCTATTTCCTGCCGGCCGATCTGGTCAGCCAGATTTTAAATTTCGGCCTGCCCGCTCCCATAGATGTGCAAGTCATCGGCCGCAACCAGGAAGCCAACCGGGCTTTTGCCGACAAATTGCTGAACCAGATCAAGTACATTCCTGGCGCAACCGACCTCCGCATCCAGCAGCCCGGCAATCAGCCGAAGATTTTCGTCAATCTCGACCGCACCAAGGCCGAGACCATCGGCTATAGCTCGCGCACCGTTGCAGGCAATGTGCTGGTCGCCCTCAGCGGCAGCTTCCAAACGTCGCCGAGTTTCTGGTTAAGTCCAAAAAATGGCGTCAGCTATAACGTCATCGCCCAGGCGCCGCAGGCGCAAATGGACTCGCTGGAGCATCTCCGCAATATCCCCATCGGCCAGGTAAATGGCGCCGACGAATCACTCGCCGATGTGGCCAGCCTTAAGCGTGGCACCGGGCTAGGTTCGGTTTCCCACTACAACATTACGCCTGTCATAGACATCTATGGCGCCGTGCAGGGAACTGATCTGGGCAGCATCTCGAGCGAAATTGAGCGTGTGGTGGAACGCAATCGCCCCGGCCTGGCCCGCGGTTCGCAGGTCGTTTTCCGCGGCCAGACCGAAACCATGCGCTCCGCTTTCACCAGTCTCATCGGCGGTCTCCTCTTCTCCATCGTGCTGGTCTACATGTTGATCGTCATCAACTTTCAATCCTGGCTCGATCCGTTCATTATCATTTCCGCCCTGCCGGCCGCGCTTGCGGGAATCATTTGGATACTGTTCATCACCGGCACTACTGTCAGTGTGCCGGCGCTCACTGGTTCCATCATGTGCATGGGCGTGGCCACCGCAAACAGCATCCTGCTGGTCAGCTTTGCTAAGGAACAGTTGCCCGATAGCGATACTGCCGCCGATGCCGCGCTCTTGGCCGGATTCGTGCGATTCCGCCCGGTGGTGATGACCGCTCTGGCCATGATGATCGGCATGGTTCCCATGGCGCTTGGCATTGGCGAGGGCAGTGAACAGAACGCGCCGCTGGGCCGTGCCGTCATCGGCGGACTTCTGTTTGCCACCGTCGCCACCCTCTTTTTTGTCCCTGTATTCTTTAGCCTGCTGCACCGTAAGCGGCACGTTGCCCACTAATTCCATGACCCTTATTCGAAAACTTTTATTCGCCTTCGTGTTTCTCGTAGTTGTTGGAGTGCTGGTGTTTTCAGGCATTGCGCCCCGCCTGCGGGCACGTCAGGCGCTGCGGCAGGAAACCGATCTCACCGCCGCGCCCGCCGTCACGGTTCTTAAACCCACCCGCGGCGCGCCTTCGGAAGAGGTCGTCTTGCCCGGCAATATTCAGGCCTTCGTTGACGCACCGATTTACGCCCGCACCAGTGGCTATTTGAAGCGTTGGTACTTCGATATCGGCGCTCACGTCAAGCAGGGACAGTTGCTCGCCGAAATCGAATCGCCCGAAGTGGACCAACAGCTTTCCCAGGCTCGCGAGCAGGTGAACACCGCCAAAGCCAATCTGCAACTCGCGCAAATCACGGCCACTCGCTATACCGATCTGTTCAAAACAGAATCGGTCGCCAAGCAGGACGTCGATAACGCCGTGCAAACGGCCGCCGCGCGCGAAGCCGATGTGAAGTCGGCACAGGCGAACGTGGCGCGCCTCCAGCAGATGGTCGATTTTGAAAAAGTCTATGCGCCCTTCAACGGTGTCATTACCGCGCGCAATACCGACACCGGCCAGTTGATCCAATCCGGCTCAACCCAGAACCACGAGTTGTTTCACATAGCCGCGGTCGACCGGCTCCGTGTGTTTGTGAACGTGCCCCAGATCTACTCGCACGAGACCACTCCCGGTATGTCCGCCGATTTGACCCTGCAGGACATGCCCGGCCGCCGCTTTTCCGGCAAACTTGTTCGTACGGCCGATTCGCTCGATCCCGCTACCCGCACGCTTTTAGTGGAAGTGGACGTGCCTAACAATGCCGGCCAGCTTTTCCCCGGCGCGTTTACCGAAGTTCATTTCAAGGTCAAGACCGGCAGTACAACCTTGATCATTCCTTCAACGTCGCTCATCTTTCGTTCCCAAGGTCTGCGCGTGCCGGTTGTGAAGAACGGCAAGACCGAACTCGTGACAGTCACCACGGGACGAGATTTCGGCAACACCGTCGAAATTCTTTCCGGCCTCGATCCTGATGCCGATGTGGTGGACAATCCGCCCGATGCCATTGTCCAGGGCGAAACGGTAAGAGTGTTGAAAGGTAAAGCGGCAAAACCAGCTGAGTAAAGGTTATACTCACAGTTCTGGCTTTCAAAAAATTACCTGCGGCATTGGCAGCTTTCATTGGCGGTCGTGACGATTCCGATATTCTGATGCGTCTGCGCCGGCGCGAGCCCGAGGCCGTGGGATTGCTTCACGACCGTTATGGCAAGTACGCATACGCGCTGGCTCTGCGCATTGTAAAAGATCCCGCCATTGCCGAAGATATCGTCGCCGAATCCATGCTAAAGCTTTGGAATCGCGTGGCGTTTTTCAAAGAAACCCGCTCCAGCGCGCTCGGTGCCTGGTTTCTCAGCATCACCTTCATTCATGCGCGTGAATACGTCCAACAGCACGACACAAACCTGAGCGGCGATCCTGCCAAGGAAAGCATCTTGGAAAGACCGCTCTTGTTTAACGACTGGCAGCGTTCTATTGATCCCGAGCGTGTGGAAGAAATGCACTTAGGCGTCTCTCTGCTTTCCTCCGAAGAGCGAAGGGTGCTCGACACCGGCTTTTTTGAAGCCATACCGTCTTCGCGCATGGCCGAACGACTCGGAATCAACAACATTGAAATTGTCGAACTCACCGGCGACGCACTGAAGAAGGTTTCGCCGCCGGCAGGCGACTAGGCATCTTCGCCTCTTATTTACTCCTGATCTAGTCAATCGCAAAATCGAACCCACCCATAATTCGTTTCGCAAAATCCACTCACCCCCATCCCGCCACGCTTTTCTCCCACCCCCGCAACTCACCCGAAATCCTGATTGAACTAAACCGCTTCGCGG
>PLRJ01000031.1 GCA_003163855.1 Bryobacterales bacterium
CGCAACGCGATGTCCATCTGGCAGGAGTTAGTAGACCGGCATGGCTTCACCGGCGCCTATGAAAGCGTGAAGCGGTTCGTTCGCAAACTGCGAGGACCGACTTCCGCCGATGCCCGCGCGGTCATCAGCACGCCGCCAGGCGAAGAAGCACAAGTGGATTACGGCACCGGACCCACCATCCGAGATGCAGTGAGTGGCAAGTACCGCCGTTCTCGATTGTTCGTCTTGACACTCGGCTATAGCCGCAAGTGCGTTCGCCTGCTCACCTTTCAATCCAGCACGCGCATCTTGGCCGAGTTACACGAGCAAGCGTTCCGCAAACTCGGCGGTGCAGTGAAGATCATTGTGCCCGACAACTTGAAGGAAGGCGTTCTCAAGCCGGATATCTACGATCCGACTTTGAACCCGCTGTACCGTGACGTGCTCGCACACTACGGCAGCGTTGTGATGCCGTGCCGCCCCGCTGATCCAGATCGAAAAGGCAAGGTGGAGAGCGGTGTCGGACATGCCCAGAAAAATCCGCTCAAAGGTCAGCGCTTCGAGAGCATGCAGGAAGCACAAGCTTATCTGGACCAGTGGGAGGAGCGCTGGGCCGACACGCGCATTCACGGCACAACGAAGCGTCAAGTGGCGGCCATGTTTGCTGAAGAGAAGCCATCGCTGTTGCCTTTGCCTTTGGAACCGTTTCGCTATTACCAGTACGGCGAGAGAACAGTTCATCTAGATGGCTGTGTCGAAGTGGAAGCCGCTTATTACAGCGCACCGCCCGGCTGGATTGGCCGCAAAGTGCAAGTGCAGTGGGACGGCCGGTTTGTGCGGCTGCTCGATCCGCGAAACGGACAGCTATTGCGCGAACACTTGCGGGGCGAACGCGGTCGTCACCGTATCAAAGAAGAAGACCGTCCGCACCGCACGCCCATGGGCGTGGTGCAACTGCTGGCACGCACGGCCAGCGCGGGCGACCACATCGGGCAGTTCTGCAAACTTATGCATTCGCAGCAAGGCGAGCCCGCTGTGCGGCGCATGCAGGGCATCTTATCGTTCGCCAAGAAGTATGGCATCGCCCGCGTGGATGATGCTTGCGCGGCGGCGCTCGAAATGGAGGCCATCGACTACCGCTTCGTGCGCCGTTATCTGGAACGCAACACCCAGCCTCCCCTCAGCCTCCGCCAGGTTGATCCACTCATCCGCCAACTCAATTTGTATCGCGACCTCATTGAAGAAAGAACAAAGGACAAACCCAACTCATGAACATCACTGAACTGCAACAAGCCTTCCGCCAGCTCCGTCTCGGCGGCATCGCCAGAACACTGGAAACACGCTTGCGCCAAGCACAAGCCGAGCCGATGGCGCCCGTCGATCTGATCTCTGTTTTGATCTCCGACGAACTCACGACGCGCGCTGACCGCCTGCTCGAACGACGCCGCAAGCTGGCCGGCTTCCGTGATCCGCATCGGTCACTCGACAACTTCGACTTCGCTTTCAATCCGAAGATGAACCGCAGTCTGGTTTTTGATCTTGCCACTGGCGGTTTCATCGCCAAACATGAAGATGCGTTGTTTCTCGGACCAGGCGGCACTGGCAAGAGTCATCTCGCACAGGCCATTGGACAGGCTGCGATTATGCAGGGCTATCGCGTGCTTTATCGTGAAGCTCATATGCTGCTTGACGATCTGGCGGATGCGGCGGCAGCCGGCACACGCAAGCAGTTCATGACGTCTCTGGCGGCTGTTCCACTGCTGATCATCGATGACTTTGGAATGCGCAAACTACCCCTCACAGCAGCCGAGGATCTGCTGGAAATCATTATGCGGCGCTACGAACGCGCGAGTACCTTGTTGACTTCGAATCGTCCGGTGGAAGACTGGGGCAAAGTGCTCGGTGACACGGCTGCAGTCAGTTCTATGCTCGACCGGCTGCTGCATCACGGCCATCTTCTGAAATGCGGTCCCCGCAGTTGGCGCACTAAGACGGCTCTGCCTCCAGAAGCGTGAGCTGCCCGCAGATCTGCAAGAAGGAAGAAGATCACTTCACATGGGGACCAGTCCCCAAACCCCTGGGATTTATCGCTTTCGCGCAAGCAGACGCCCAAGCCGAGTGGTTGCGGCCACCCGGCCCTGCTCGCTCCTGAGTCGGCGCTCTGGTCGCTTCCCAGCGTTGCCATATCCTCCGCCCAGGTAGCGCCAGTTTGCCACAGCCTCACACGAATCTCCAAATCCATCACAAACAAATACTTGCTGGCGCACCTTCCGGCGCGCTATAACTACCCTTGTCCTGACTTACTTTCTATTGGCCGGTTTTGAGGTGACCGCCATTGGCCGGATTTGGGGTGACCACCGAGGGAGTTGCCTCCGCCCAAGAAGCAGCACGCAAAGCTTCGGAAGCGTCTGGTGAGTCTGGCGAAAGTTGGTTTGAACTCCAATCACTATGGCGTGGACAAGAAGTTCCCAGTTCATCCTACCCCGGAATAAGCAGTTTGGGTTGACGACGTGGCTCTCTTCAGCCTCGCGCTTGGGATCAGACGGCGGACCATGATTACTTTCGCGGAGTAACCGCGATTGTCATTGAAGTTCTCTCAGCATCTAAGACTGCTTCCGAGATGCTCGAGCGCGAGGAGATTTGTCTGCGCCAAGGCGGCCAGGAATTTGGGCTCGTCGACCGTCGGTCCGGAAGCGTGAAGGCGATTCGCGCGGGTGGATCCTCGAGCATTTCACGATGCCGCAGGTGTGATCGAGTCCGGCACGATGGGCGGATTGATTGCTCTACGCGACATGTTTGCTAATTGAACAGCGGTGCGGAGGATGCTCGTGATAGCGCTACGACCGTTGAAGGCCTGAATGCTGTATGCCTTCCTTGGGACGCAAAACCCCTTGCGGGATGATGGACTTTATTGATAGTCGACACAAAGACAGAGTATCGCCCCTGTTGTTACGAGAGACTTCTTGGATGGCTGGGCTATAAGGTAGGAGCGTTGACAAGGCGGTGTTCGAGCGACAGAAGGCGCAGGGAAGAATTGCAACGCACGAATGCTCGCCCTCTATGAACTTGGTTTTGATCTGACTGAAACTCAGGATACAGAGATCCGGCGAAGGCTAGGATTTTATTTACCTCAGAACTGTCCGTTCGACCTTGACTTGATCTCGCACCGCTGGGTCCGGGCCCTTCTCCTTTATATTTAATTATCTGCATCCGATTCAGCCCCGATTGGCTTAACCTCATTAGTTGCCTTTCGTGTGGCTTCCTGTACCGTTCATGTTGTTGACAATTATTAATACCGAAAACGCAATGCCGCCCACTTTATGATTGATCGTTCTATGAGTATCCAAGATAAGTAGGCAAGTGCTAAAGTGATCGCTGCGGCGGACAGTGTGCGAAGGGCGCTGTTGTTCATCTTCAGCAACTGGAGGACCCCTTCCCGCACGGGTATGTGGATCAAATAGGCGCAGTAGGAGATGGCGCCCAGCCATCGAAGAAATGTCGTTGTGAAAAATTGCTGCATAGCGGGCCGCGGGCACAATAAGAGCAAGATAATCAGAAGGAAAGCTATGGTGTCGGCCACGCTGTAGCCTACTGTGCCCGCGTAATTAAAGGTTGTCCATTTCAGCAGTGTGGGCATCAACGCACACAATGCGAACAACCCTCCATAGAGATAGCTGGACTTCTCGCGTACCCAAGAACGGGCGTATTCACTTCTGATGATGATTGCAGCCAGTACTCCGAAGGCAAGCGCATCCGCCCGGCACGGCAGGATGGGGTAGACCTGTTCAACGCCGAAGCCCCGGAGAATCAATATGGTTCGAAGCAGCGGGGCGCCAACAACGCACGCGATCATCACTCGAACCAATGTCTTTCGTGCGCAGTGACGCACGAGGAAGGGAAGCAGCAGATAGAACTGTTCCTCCACGGCGAGCGACCAACAGACTCCCATCAGGGGCGGCGCTGAAGTAAAGTGTCCCGTTAAGTTTTGCGCGAAGATGGGAAACATCCAAACAGGCATCGTTCCGCTCAGAAGTGCCGCGCCAGGGAACATCCAACGGCCGATGATGAGGGCCGCGATCAGCAGGTAATAAAGGGGAAATATGCGAAGCGTTCTGCGACCGTAGAAGGTCGAATAGTAGGATGGCGAATCATGATGATCAATCAGTATGCCGCCGATGAGTAATCCACTAAGGACAAAGAAGAGATCGACGCCAGCCCACCCCAGGTGTGCCGGTAATGACAAGTAGTAGATAAACTTGTTGCCGAAACTATTGACATCCACGTAATGGAACGCTATGACAAGTGCTATTGCCAAACCGCGCAAGCCGTCAAGTTCAGGAAGCCGTCTTTGCGTTGCGGCAATTGTCACAGAAGCCTTCTCTGACGTTGCGATCATGGCTTATTGCTCGGGCGTCCGTGCAAGCAGGTGGACACGGGTGTTGTCAGGACCGACACGTTTGTATCCGCACGGTTGGTATTCGGCTTCCAACTCTCGTTCGGGTCTTACGTCTGGATTCCAGACGATCAGGTAATCCACCGGACGGGCCGACTGCTTTTGATAATCCCGCAATGTGGAACAGGGAATGGGAATGCCATTGGCCGCGGGCAGAAGTTTACCTGGATTCATGGCGGGTCTAAAGAGAAAAGGAAAGTGGTTTGTCTCCGCCTCATAATCGGTTAGGAGAATGTCCTGGTGAAGAGCAGTTAGGTATCCGCCAGCGGCTCCGCTAAGATTCGGCTGCCGAGTCAAAGGGTCGAGGTTTTGAGGAAAAGGGTCGGCCAGAGTTTGAAACATTAAGGTCTTGCGAGGCTCCATGTATTGGCCGACGGCAAGAAACTCGTTCATAGTCTGGCTGTAAACCGAGTAGACGGGAAGCCTCGCTAACATAAGTGCGATAGCGGTAAACACACCTATGAAACCGCAAAGGGCGCGCGTCCTACTCGGCAGACTGTTTGCAGTTAGCCAGAGACAGAGCAGGAACACAGGAAAGTAAACTAGCCGGGGCGTGAGCATAGTGCCTCCGAGAGCGGACACCGGAAAGACAAAGACGAATATCGATAGCAGACCGGAAGCAACCATGAATGCCCAGGTATATTTCGGTTTGGAGAGCTTAACAGCGGCAACCGCCGAAACGACGATCAGTATTGCTAGGAAGG
>PLRJ01000086.1 GCA_003163855.1 Bryobacterales bacterium
AACATCGCCATCTATCCGGTGGACGCGCACGGCGTTCTGATGTCGGGAAACTATGCCGGCGCTGCCACCGCGCGGCCCAATAACTCCACCATCGACATCACCGCGGCTGACCAGCAGCAAACCATGCGTACGCTGGCGTCCGACACCGGCGGCAAAGCTTTCATCAATCGCAACGATCTCGACCACGCCATTACCGAAGCCATCGCTGACTCTGAAGTCAGTTACACCATCGGCTTCTATCCCGATCAGCAGAAATTTGACGGCGCTTACCACAAACTTACGCTCAAACTCGACCGCCCGCATAGCGATCTGCGTTATCGTGCCGGCTACCTGGACCTGGCCAAGCCAAGCCACGATCAGAAGGCTCGCCAAGCCGATCTCGCCGTCACCGCCGCCAGTCCGGTTGATGCCAACGGCATCGGCTTAGAAGCCCAGGTTCTCCCGGGCAGAGCCTCGGGCAAACCAGCCGGAAAGGATTCACTGCAAATTACCGTGCAGATTAACCCCAAGACACTCACCTTGACTCCCAAAGACGGACTCACGATGGGGCAACTGGACGTTCTCTTCCTTCAGCGGGATGAAGTCGGCAAAACGGTGGACGTTTTCAACAATTCTATTGATTTGAAGCTGGGCACAGCCGAAATGGCTAAGATACGGCGCTTCGGCATTCTGTTTAATAAGGATCTGGTTCGTGCCAGGACCGCAGAATCTTTACGCATCATTGTGCGCGATGTCGATTCCGGCGCCTCGGGCTCCATCACGGTTCCCTTAGCGCAGCTTGTGCCTGCCACCAACTGATAACAAAAAGGGGCGGCTCAGATTCAAATCCTGGGCGCCCCTTCTTGCGCGCAAACTCGGAGGTTATTTGCGCTGTTATTAACTTGGATTCATAATGCCCAATCAAGTTACTTTTTAATAAATACGCCCGCTTTTCGCCGTTCTCTCAGACTATTAGATTAGGGCTGAACATCAACGCCCTTCCAAAACGCAACATAGTTCTTTATATTCGCCGCTGCTGCCTTAGGTTCAGGGTAATACCACGCTGCGTTCTCATTCTTCCGGCCGTTCACCACCACGTGATAGTAATGCGCCGTTCCTTTCCATGAACACACCGAAGTGTGGTCGCTGGCCTGCAAGAATTCACTGTGCAGGCTGTCTTGCGGAAAGTATTGGTTTCCTTCCACCTCCTGCGTCCGCGAACTCTCCGCCAGAAGAGCTTTGTTCCAAATTGCTTTAGCCATAAGTTGATAATCGTTAGATGTTTTAACGAAATTTTCCGCTTCTTAGTTCACATATCACACAATCTTCGCCAGTACTACTGCTAACCTGAATAGACGCGAATGCAAAACGAGCAAGTAACTCAACTCCCTCTACCCCCCGAATCGAATCAGCGCCTCAATTGGACGACCACTCTAATAATGGTAGTGTTCCACATCGGCGCTATCGCCGCCCTGTTCATGTTTAGCTGGAAAAACCTGTTTGCCGCGGTGTTTCTTTATTGGCTAACGCTGTGCCTCGGCATCAGCATGGGCTACCATCGCCTGCATACTCATAGGTCTTATAAGATCCCCCGTTATCTCGAATATTTCTTTGCCCTCTGTGGCGCGCTTAGCCTGGAAGGCGGACCCATATTCTGGGTTGCCACGCATCGGATTCATCATCAGAAATCGGATCAGAATGGCGACCCGCACTCGCCTCGCGATGGCGCCTGGTGGGCGCATGTCGGCTGGATTCTGCTCGGCGAAAGTAAGCACAACAACACCCGCCTGATGTCCCGCTACGCCCCCGATTTAGCCAAAGATCCGTTCTACGTCTGGCTGAACAATTACCATTGGCTGCCGATGTTGGTTGTCTCGGCCATCCTTTACGCCATTGGCGGTGTGTCCATGGTTCTTTGGGCAACCTGCCTGCGCATCGTCCTGGGCTTGCACGGCACTTGGCTAGTAAATTCCGCCACTCACATGTGGGGCCGCCGCCGCTTTACCACGCGTGACGATTCGCGCAACAACTGGTGGGTCGCCCTGCTTACCTTCGGCGAAGGCTGGCACAACAACCATCATGCTCATCCCACCTCCGCCCGCCACGGCCTGGCCTGGTACGAATTCGACCTCTCCTACATCCACATCCGCCTGCTGAAGTTCTTCGGCGTTGCCCGGTCCGTCAGCGTGGTTGATGTAGAAGGCAACGCCAAGTCCGTCACTAGCCGCCGCAAAGCAGCTTAATCGGTATCGTCTAAGTTCTTAAATCCTCGCGCCTGCTGGCGGGCAAGATAGCGCCCTTAGCCGCGCAGGTCGTCCCTGTCGGCAGCGTTTATGCAGATCGGCGACGTGCTGACTACACGTCAACTTGGATAGATAAACGCTGCGTCGTAATCCGACCAGAGCCACGTCGACGGCATGCCCACAAACGACCATATTCCTTTCAGGCGTGAAGGGTGTTTCCCGATAGCCAACCGGGGATGCACAAAGTCCGATTTTGGGAACACCTCTAGACCGCTCATGCTCGTTCGTCGCGTTGTATGCAGGTATAGAACAATTCTATGAGAGAATGTTGTCAAACGGCATGAGCCTTCAATCCAAAATTGAGTGGACCGAGGCCACGTGGAATCCCGTCCGTGGCTGCCAGAAAATTAGCCCTGGCTGTAAGCATTGCTACGCAGAAACATTTGCCGAGCGCTTTCGCCATGTCGCCCGTCACCCGTATGAGCATGGGTTTGACCCACGACTCGTTCCCGACAAACTCGCCGAACCCCTTCGGTGGCCGACTCCCACAACTGTGTTCGTCAACAGCATGAGCGACCTATTCCAAGACGCTGTGCCAGATGAGTACATAACCGCGGTTGCGGACGTCATGCTTCAATCTCCTTGGCACACGTTCCAGGTGCTCACGAAACGTGCGGAACGTCTTGAACTCCTCCTCGCTACGAAACTGCGCAAGGCTGCACAGGCCGGACACATCTGGTGGGGGGTCAGCGTCGAAGACAAACGGTACGGTCTACCGCGCATCGAGCACCTGCGACGTACGTCGGCACCGGTCCGCTTTCTCAGCATCGAACCACTTCTTGAAGACCTTGGACCAATTGACTTAAAAGACATACACTGGGCTATTGTTGGCGGCGAGAGCGGGCCGGGTGCACGGCCTATGGAGCCGTCGTGGGTTAAGTCAGTTAAGCGGCAATGTGATGAACAGGGTACGCTCTTCTTCTTTAAACAGTGGGGCGGTGCGCAGAAAGCAAAAAACGGACGACACCTTGACGGTCAAACATACGACGCCATGCCTATACGCTCTGCAAACCCTCCTTATCATCGAGCAACGCGCGAGCGACTCATCGGCGACGTACTACGTTGCGCGCGGCAATGGACCAATACGCCTCTGGTCCGTTTAGAACAACAGCGCACGGCATAACGGACGGATGAAGCCCTCAGCGTACTACAGAGGCAAGGAACAAACTTACCTCAAGCACTTTTTCGTTGAACGATACCTGGAGGCCGTCGCATTCCACATCGGGTACTCGTATCTGGCATTTGTGTACGTGGATTGCTTTTCCGGTCCGTGGCGTTCCGCTGACGAAGATCTCGCTGATACTTCCATCCGCATCGCCCTAGAGAAACTCAATTACGTTCGAGAAGGGCTTATCGCCCAGGGGCGTACTGCTAGCATTCGTGCAGTCTTCGTTGAAAAAGACCCGACCGCGTTTCGTGCACTTGAAGCAGCCCTAGAGCAGCACAAGCATGCCATCATAACCGCGGCCCTGCCAGGCACGTTTGAGGATAACCTCCCGGCCATTCTTCAGCACGTCGGTGAGAGATTCGCGTTCTTTTTTATCGACCCCAAAAGGCTGGGCCGGCTTCGCAATGGATAACATTCGACCCATCCTTCAACACCATCCTGGGGAAGTGATGATCAACTTCATGTACGACTTCATAAATCGGTTCATTAACTATCCAGATCCCGCAAACGAAGTATCGCTCGACAAATTTTTTGGAACCTCTGACTGGCGAACCATCCGTAGTGCGACGGACCGAGAGGAGGAAAGCGTAGAACTATACAAACAGCAACTGCGAAAAACGGGCAGGTACACTTACGTTACTTCCACGCGGATACTCAAGCCACTACAAGATCGTGCGTATTTCCATCTCGTCTACGCTACCAGGAACCCCAAAGGCATCATTAAATTTCGGGACGTGGAGAAGCAGTCCGTCAAAGAGCAAGATGCGGTACGAAAGACTGCTCAACGAGAGCACCGGGAGATGAAAACCGGCCAGGCCGAGCTCCTCTTCGGCCCCGCCCAACAAGTCTCGACCACAATCGAAGAAGAGCGAGCACGACGCCGCGTACAAGCAAAAGAGAAACTCCTGCGCCTCATTGGGGAGCGAGCCATGCTTTACGCAGAACTCCAGCCGCTGATCCTTGAAATACCGCTGATCGCCACTAGCGACTTCAATTCCCTCCTCCTTGCAAGCCGAGACGAAGGATTGCTGGCCATTGAGGGAATGACCGAACGAGAGCGGACGCCGAAACGAGACCACCTGATTCGAAAGAAATAGTGGAAAAACAAGGAAGTCAGCTTGTCTACTGCAGTCTGTCGATAACGTCGCCCGGCTCCGTCCGTATAGCGCGTGGATTGACCTCGGTGCGGGGCGAACTGTCAATCAGCGGCTAGCTGACCATACGGAGGGTGGATCGTCGCGGCGCTATTACTCTTGTGAAATAGACCCCCTCGAACAAGGTCGCCACTCCAGTAGCTCGTAGCGCATCACCACAAAGATCACTATTTACGATTGACAGGTACTCGAAATTCTATTTTTTCACATCGGGTGCTCGTATCGTTTCGAGAAGAATGAAGACGCGACGGTTAGAGTTCTGAGTGAAACGAAGAGCGACTACACAACTAATCGGGTATAAGCAGCGATTCTCCAAACGTGCCTACTCTGTAGGGGGTGACGTTTTGATAATGACGGTCCTTCCGGCGCGGGCTTTAATGTGATTCGTCCGGGGATGACGTTGTGACATAAATTATGCTTTTTACAGCACCGCTCCCATGGACTACCTGGACGCGGCTGTCAACCCCTCAGGGTAGACAGCGGTTCAAGCGTGTCTGATTTTGCCAGCAAACGGCCGCACCCAAAGCACGGCGGTGTTGCCAGACACGGAGTGCTGGATGCACTTGGACGTTTAACGCGCTTTGCTGATACATGCAGCGCCAAATCGTATATGCTCGACCCGCGCGCCTAGTAAAGATGCAAAAAGCCCTCTCCCCGCTAATCGGGGAGAGGGCTTGTTCCTGCCTGGGCGAGCGGTTGACTACTCTACGCCATCGCCGTCCTTGTCTTCCTTCGGCGCCACGCGATGCCTGAAGTCACTAGCCGGGCGAACCTTCTTCTCGCCGGGGAAGGGAACTTTGAACCCGGTGGCTTCATACCAGTCGAAGTGGCTGACGGTATCCGGGTCCAACGAGTCCGGAGTGTGATATCTGGCGGTGAAGACCTGCGTCTTCATTTTCATCCAGCCAGCTCGCAGCGCCTTCACTTTATTCGTCTCATGCAGACCTGCCATGGTGGAGTTGCAGGTATTGAGGCCGGGGGTGATGTTCGACGGGGCCATATAGCCGGCAACGCCGTAACAGAGCGGAACCTCGTTCGGCACGTGCGCCCAAGGCAGGAAGTTACCCAGCGGCGGATTTTCGACGAAGAGCGTGCTCATCGGCGAGGCCACCAGGTCGTTCTGGTTCATCGGAGTCAGACCAAGGATCTGCTCGATGGTGCGCGTCATGTTCACCTGTGTATAGAAGGTGCTGTCTGCTTCTACCTTGGCGCCGGTGCCATCGGCGTTTACCTTCTGCTTGACGTAGGGGCTGATAACATAGCCCGGGCTGCGGTGGCCATCCACGTGGTCGACGCCGTTCTGCGCGTCGTCTTCCTCGATGAAGATTGCGGAATCTTTCCACACGCTGCTGTGGCTGATGTAGTCGACAATGCGCCCGACGGCCAAGTCGTTATCGGCCTCTTCGGCGGTCGCGTTCGGCGGACCGGTGGTGTGGTCCTGCATGATCCAGATGAAGCTCAACTGGGGCACCCTACCGGCGGCCACGTCCTTGTTGAAGTCCTGCTGCCAGACATCGACGCGGTATTGGTCGGGGATACCCAGATCGAACTGCGGGAAGTTCTGCACCGTTACGTTCATCACGTCGGGAAGCGGTGAGTAGGACCCGATCGTGTTGTAGTACTTCAACTGCGTCTCTTTGCCACTCTCGTATTCCAAAGTGTCGTTGTAGAACTGCGTCCAGGTCGGCTCGCAGCTGTCCGTAACAATAAACGGTAATGGCGTGGGAGGAACGGTGCCGTTGAAGGTATCGTCCTGGGTCAGATTATTCGGTGTGCAACCGGGCACGGTGAACGTGTTGTACTCAACGTACTCGCCATAGTTCTTTATCTTGATGCCGGCTTTGGCCGCGATATTGAACAGGTTACCCTTCTTCTGGTAGGCAATGGCGTCGCCGCCGTTGGAGGGGTAATCGCGCAGCCAGTCGGGCGACTGTATGTCGTCGGAGTAGGGCGCGATAGCTTGCAGTATCCAGTTGTGGCCGTCAGCCGATTGGCGGCTCGGGTCGTAGAAGTTGTCCAAAAGCGGAAAGCGTTTCACAATCGTGTGCGCGTTGGGCGTTACCACGGGGTATTCGGCATAGGTCGAGCTGTCGCCAAAGACGGCCAGGGTGGGGTCGCCATTGCCGGCGCTCACATCGCCCAGCATCTGGTCGTAGGTGCGGTTTTCGCGGATGATCAGGAAGACGTGCTTGATCTTGGAAGGATCGCCGATCTTTTCCGGAATCACTTTCGGCTCGGCCCACGCATGGCCACCCGAGGCGCTCAAGATATTTTCTACCAGGTCCCAGTGGTTATTCTGGTAGACCTGCGTTGTGTATTTTTCCAGCTTTCGGCTCTCCGGTATCGGCACGATGCTGACGGTGCCAAGGTCTTCGTGCGTGTTGAAGTAGCTGACGCCGTAATATTTTGCATACGAATTCTCGTAGGTATTTGTCGGCGGCGGCGCAACTCCGAAGCCGGTGGTGCCGATGCCCTTGTCGTTGGCGACAATCAGCGTATTGTCATTCGCATCCAGCACAACCGAACTTGGCGCGTAGCCCACCGGGATCATGCCGAGTACGGCACTCGATCCGAAGGCGTTGAGGTCGACAACGGCAATCGCGTTCGCATTGTAAAGCGCCACGTAGGCGACGTTGTTAATCTCATCGACGGCGATCGAGTTCGGGCCCGCGCCTGGCGACGCTTTGTCACCGGGAACGTGGATCGGCAGCTTAAGGTCAATCTTCCGCTCTTCCTGGTTGGTCTTGGTGTCGATTACCGAAATGTCATCGCTATAGGTATTGGTAACCAGCAGATACTTGCCCCAGAACGCCATGCCGGTCGGGTGGTGGCCAGCCTTGATGGTGTCGGTGAGAGTGAACGACGCCAAATCGACCACCGAAATGGTGCCTGCCACGGTTGTTCCGGTTGGATATTCAGCGGCAACCGGGGTTCCATTGGAGTAAAGCTGGAAGTCGCTCGCGGTCGGAATCGGGCCGGCCTCGTTGGAGACGTAGGCGGTCTTGCCATCCTTCGAGATCACGACGCTGTGGGGCTGGTTGCCGACGCGGACTTCCAATCCCTGCGCCGGTGTGGTCGCCGTCAGGTCAATCTTGGTCAGCGTGTCGTTTTCGTCCAGAACGGCATAGGCGGCCTTGCCATTCGGCGTAACCGCGATGCTGGTGGGATAGGAAGTGAATGTGTCGTCTGAAAAAATCGAAACGGGGTAGCCGCACGGGATTCCAAAGCTGCCCGTAGTTCCGCTCGGGCTGCCGCTGGCGGGCTTCGATGCTCCGTTGTACGTATACGGATAGCAGGTAACATTGGTCAGTTTGTATCCGGCGTTGATGTCCAGCGGTACCTTCACTTGGGCGTAATTTGACAGCAAGCCCGTGGTCGCATTGACGCTGGCAATGGCAACGAAACTGGTTGGGCCGTAGCTGCCGTCCTGGCTGAACAGCAGGTACTTGCCATCTGGCGTATAGGTGATGCCGCCCTGGCTGCCATCTGCATCGGTGCTCTTTGTGCCGGTTGAGGTCGTGTACGGCACGCTGTAGGTCTGCAGCACAGCGCCGGTCGAGGTGTTGAAAATGCTGACCGCCTGGGGAGCGCCCATCTGCAGGACGGCGGCGGTGTGATTGCCAGTGGGGTTCAACGCCACAGCCTTGGCGCGCGTGGTGATGCCCAGGTAGACCTGGGTGCCGGCCGGCGTCAGAATGGTGCCGTCGCTAACAACCCAGGGGTTCGCCAAGGGATGCGAGTAAGTCGGGCCCGTGCTGGCGGCCGTATTCTCGCCCGGCGAGTAGGTGGGGAACGGCACGGACTGCGCGAACGCCGGAACGCTGAACAGAGCCGCCGCCAGTCCGGCCAGCAGACGGTGGCTCAACAAATCAGTTCTTAACATCAAGTGATGCTCCTTTGGTTAGGTTCTTTCCCCTGCAACCCGCAACAGGCTACGCAAGATGGGGTAGCTTAAGCAAAACAGAATTTCATGACAAGCTAGTGAACAATGGCAGGTCGAATAAACGGCTCGCGACCATTGGATTAGTTGTGGGGTGAGTAACCGTGATGGGCCGTTTAAGTAAGTACTTAAATGTGACCTGTCATTCCCTGCTAGCGCATTTGTAACAACCTTTTCTTATTTGCCTGATACCGTTCGCCAAGAAGGAAAAAATGGATAGCCGGGTCTTGATGAAATTGAGTGTAGCGTCGGGTGTTCTGTTCCTCGCACTGTATGCCAACGGGCAAACAGAAAGGACGTCTCTGACCGGCACCGTGACCGATCCGCAGGGCAACCGCGTTCCCGATGCGAAGGTGCTGGCTGTCCAAGATTCCACCGGCTTGAAACGTGAGACCGAAACCACATCTCGCGGCACCTATCAGTTGGCCGACCTGCCGCCAGGCGTTTTTACCCTCCGCTTCTCAAAACCAGGATTCTCCGTTCTCCAGGCCAACCACGTTCTCCAAACCGTAGGCCAGACCGGAACCCTGAATGTCACTCTTCAACTCGGCGCGAAGGAAGAAGAGACAACCGTCAGTGAGTCTACCGTTCAGCTCGACAAAGTAGACGTCACTGTCGGCGGCGAGATCGAGGAAAAGCAGGTGGACGAACTGCCCATCAACGGGCGCAACTGGTCTACTCTCACCGCCCTCGTTCCAGGCGCCATCGATAATGGCGGGGGCGACCAGCGCACCATTCGCTTTGCCGGCCACGGCCTCGACGACAACAATCTGACCCTCGATGGCGTCGATGCCACCGCTGTCTTCAACCAGATGCAGCGCGAATATGTGCGTCTCACCATTCCGCTCGATTCCATCAAGGAATTCGACATAAAAAGCCAGACCTTTGGCGCCGATGTGGAGGGCGGAACGGCCGGTGGTCAGGTCGCGGTTGTCTCGCCATCCGGCACCAACACCTTCCACGGCGACCTTTTCGACTATTTCCGTAACGATGCCATGGAGGCTCGTACCCCGTTCAACGGCTCATCGCCAAATCCCTTCTTATTGAATCAGTTTGGAGCCGGCATTGGCGGTCCGGTTAAGAAATCCAAACTCTTCTTCTACGCCAATTACGAAGGTTTCCGCCAGCGCCTGGATGGAACGCAGATCGGCCTGGTTCCCAGCCCCAGTTTCATCGCTCAGGCTGAGCTCGCTTCTCCGGCGCTCATTCCCATCCTGAGTCAGTTTCCGGCGGGCACATCTCCGACCGCGAAAGCGGCGGTTTGGAATTACGTTGCCAACGGCCGTCAGGTTGACAACGAAGACTCCGGCATGATTCGGCTTGACTATCACTTCTCCGATAAGACAACCGCCTTTGTGCGCTTCAACTCGGACGAGGCGTTCGAGACCACGCCGACCGGCAATCTCACTGCCTTGACGCTCTACGACACGAAAGCGAATAGCGGAGTTTTTGAGGTACTTCACGTTTTCGATCCCACACTAGTGAGCGAGTTCAAGTTCGGAATCAATCAGAACTTCTATCACAGCGGAACCGCTTCTCCGCTTCCCTATACATTCAGCGTCTCCGGCTTCAGTTCCTTTGCCGGGGCGACCACCTCCGACAATCCTTCCAAAACCATCAGCGTGCTGGATGACTGGTCCTGGTCAAAAGGCAAACATACCCTTAAATTTGGGTTTGAGATCAAGCGCGATTTCCTGAACCAGGGCTCGTCCGCAAAAGGAACCCTCAGCTACAGCTCCACCACAAATTTTCTTAACGATACCGCCAACACGGCTTCCTATACCGCCGTCCTGCCGCTTGTGCGCCAGCGTAAGAACCAGTATTGGGTGTACGCCGAAGATGAATGGAAGGTGACCGAGAACTTCACCGTCAACATGGGTGTCCGCTACAACATATTCAACGCTCTGCATGCGCTCAACAACGACGCCGTTCCCTTCGACTTCGGCACCTGCGGCGGCTTTTGTCCTAACACCGACGCCTATTTCCATCCGCGCTATGACGATGTCGATCCGCGCATCGGTCTCGCCTGGTCGCATGGCGGCACCGTTGTGCGTGCGGGAGGCGGCATCTACCATACCGATGGCCAGTTAGACGATCAAAACCTCCCTATCTCGAACACCGTCGACGCTTACTCTTTCAACAACACGAACCCGCAGTTCGCAAGTCTGTCTTACCCGCTGGCGCCGTATCTCGCCTATGCCGAGGCTGGCGGACTGGGCGTTGTTTCCCCGCGCGATCTGGATCGAAATCGCAAGGATGATTATGTCGCCGCATGGACCGCCGCTGTTCAGCAGACACTGCCTTTCAAGGTTGTCGGCACCGTGACCTACATGGGGAACAAAGCCACCGATGTGTTAACCACCACCTACGTGAACTTGGCCGTCCCGCCGCAAAACATTGTTCCTAACCCCGCCTTCGGAGCAGTCTCCTGGCGCGGCGACGTCGGTAACAGTACATTCGAGGCAATGCAGGGCAGCGTGCGGCGAGTTTTCAGCAACGGCTTCCTGCTCAGCGCCAACTACATGTGGTCGCATTCGATAAACGACGGCAGCATCGGCGGCGGTGAATCGGACACGCCGCAAGACTCCTTCTGCCGCGCCTGCGATAAGGCCAGCAGTGACGATGATATTCGCAGTACGTTCAATCTCTCGGCGGTTTACTCGCTGCCATTCAAGAACCGCATCTGGGGCAACTGGGAAGTCAGCGCCATCGGTACGGCACAGACTGGTTTACCGGTGAACATAACGGTCGATCGCGCGAACGCCGCTGTTCCGGGCCTTTACTCCATAAGCGGCGAAGAGCGCCCCAACTACGTCTACGGCGTCTCCCTGACACCGGCGGGCGGTTCCACTCCGAATAACTGGATCAATGCCGCCGCCTTCGCAGTGCCGGCGAATCAGACCTTCGGCAACCTGGGCCGCAACGCCTTTCGCGCCCCAGGCATCTCCCAGCTCGACATGGGACTTTCCAAATTCATTTATCTCACCGAGAAGCTGAATCTGCGTTTCCGCGCAGATCTATTCAACGTGTTTAACCGAGCCCAGTTCGGCGCCCCGAACGCCGATATCTCCGCTTCGAACTTTGGCACCATCACCTCCACCATCAGCAATTACGCCACCGGCCGCGGCACCCCGCGCGAACTGCAACTTTCAGCGAAGATAGTTTTTTAGCCGGCGGGCTAAAGCGGCTAAATTATCGAACGCGATAAACGATCGCATCTTCGATGAAACGGTCGCCGAGCGTCTGGCCGCCTAGGCGCACTCCTTCAACATTCTTCTTGCCGAAAATAAGCCGCAATGCCCGGATAAATGGGTCCCTTGTCTTAAGAAGCAGAAGCGGCGGCGTACTCTCCACTAAGAAGCCGGCGTTGCCCAGCTCGTCGTGCACCCGGCCATAGGCTGCAGCGGGCTCAAGTCCGTCTAGAACACGAGATGAAAGCACGAACCGCCAATCCTCGTACTCCGGCGTTCGAAGCCACATCGCCACGTTCACTCGTAAACGCGCATCATCGAGAATCTCTAGAATCCTCGACCCGGCGGCGAAGTCAGTTGCTACCAATATTTGCTTTATCCATCTCAGTACTCCGTGCCGAGCGCTACCAACCGACTCTACGAGCGCCCTTGCTTCGCTCGACTCATGACGGCGATAGCGGCTTTGTTCAGACCATTGTTGCGCTATGTCCCAGTAATCTCGAAAGCTGGCATCTGTTCTAACCTGCTCCAATCTCCGCAACTCTAAATTGGCAATCGGGACGAGGGCATTGAGATCGTGGGTATGACTCGCATCCACATTTCTCTTGTCGGGGGAAATCATACCGAGCCGTGTTCTTCGCGATACAAGCTTTCGAACCACACCCTACAGAGTATCCCGCAAGATAGTAGTCCCCATCTGAAAGCCCCGTCGCTTGCAGCGATTTGGCCTCTGCAAGTCTGACTCTTGCTAACGTTTGCAACTCTCTTCGGTTCACAAACGAATATCCTAGCGAATCGCAAAGGCCAGCCGGCGCCCCCCATCACTCATACCGCAAAGCCAGCATCGGATCAATCCGCGTAGCCCTCCTCGCCGGTAAATACCCCGACATCACCGCCACACACGCAATCGCCACAACCGCAAACACCAACGTCACAGGATCGCTCGGCTCAATCCCATACAACTGCGACCGCACCGACTGCGTCACCGCCCACGACACCGGCAGCGCAATACACAACCCAATCCCCAGCAGCACCATCACCTCGCGCATCACCATCCAAAGCACATCCGTCTGCGCCGCACCCAGCGCCATCCGTATCCCAATCTCGCGCGTACGCCGCGACACGGAATACGCCATCACCCCATACAACCCGATGGAAGCCAGCAGGGTCGCCAAGAATCCAAACCCCGTCGATAGCGTCGCCACCAAACGTTCCGTCACCAGCGAATCCTCCAACTGATGCTCCAGCGTGATCATTTCATAAACCGGCAGATTCGAATCCATTGCATGCACCCGCTGCCGCACCGCATTAAACACATCATCCGGATTCCTCTGTGTGCGCACGTATGCCGTAATCCCAGTGGCGAAATCCAACTGCTGGATCGGCCTTATCACCTCCACCGGAATCTCGTCGCGCATGTTTTCATACTTGGTGCTGCGCGAAACGCCCACAATCGTGATATCGGTCGGCGTGCCCGGATCAATGCCCATCCCAATCCGATGCCCCACCGCATTCGTCGTCCCGAAGTACTTCTTCGCAAACGCTTCATTCACTATGCAAACCTTCTGCGATGTCAACACATCATTCACACGAAAATCCCGCCCCGCCAGCAGCGTAATGTCCAGCGTCTTGAAATAATCGGGCGACGTAAAGTTCATGTGTGGATCAGGCAATTCGCCGGTCTTCGGCGCATAGCCGTCAATCGTCACCCATTGATCCCATTCGTCGTTCTCCATCACCGGAACCACCGCGATGCTTGCATTCTGCACGCCTGGTATCGATTCCAGATTTTCTTTCAGCCGCACGAAAAACGCCTTCGCCCGGTCCGTATCGTAGCCGCTCTTGGTAGGATCCACCTTAAACTCGACCAGGTTGCTCGTTCGAAATCCGGGGTCCAGATCCTTCAAATTTCTTAAGCTGCGGATGAACAATCCCGCCCCAATCAACAGCAGCAGCGAGAGCGCTATCTGCGCCACCACCAGCAGCTTTCTGATATTGGCCGACGTTCCGCCCACCACCGCACCGGCCTCGTCCTTCAACGTCCGCGCCAAATCCGGCCGCGTCGATTGCAGCGCCGGCACCAGCCCGAAGACCACGCCGGTAATCACTGAAAGTCCAATGTTGAAACTCAGCAGCCGCCAATCCGGCGTAGCCGAAAGCGTCAGCGGTACCGAAGTAGCAGGAAGAAATCCAATCAAAGCCTTATCTGTCCAGTTCGCCAGAAGTAACCCCGCCACGCCGCCTGCCAGCGACAGAATCAGACTCTCAATCAACAGCTGCGAAATCACCCGCCCTCGGCTCGATCCCAGCGCCAGCCTCACCGCAATCTCCTTTTGCCGAGAAGTCGCCCGCGCAATCAACAGGTTCGCCACATTCGCGCACGCAATCAGCAGCACCAGCGCCACCGTCGCCATCAGCACCAGCAAAGGTTTGGAAAACTGCCGCCGCAACTGCGACCGCCCCTTCGCCGCCGGCATCACATCCATAGACATCTGAAGGAACGCCTTCTTCATCTCCGGCGACGCTTTCGAAAATTCCTTCTGCGCCACCTCCATGTTCAGAATCTGGTGAAACAGCGGCTGCATTCCCGCTTTCGCCTGCTCCACGCTCACGCCCGGTTTCAATCGCCCAAAAGCCGTCACCCATCGCGAACGCCGGTCGTTCAACCGCAGAAAATCGCGAAATTTCCCCGCCATCATCATCGGCACGCGCACCTGCGGCGCAAAACCAGGATCGGTACTTGCAAATCCCGCCGCGCTCACACCCACAATCGTGTATGGATAGTTGTTGATCAGCAACTTGCGCCCAAGCACGTCCCGCTCGCCCGCAAACCGGCTTTGCCAGTAGCCATAGCTCAGCACAGCGATCGGATGCCCGTCTTGAAACTGATCGTCCGCCGCCGTGAAAAGCCTTCCCAGCGCGGGCTTCACGCCTAACACCGGAAAATAGTTGCCCGACACCACCTCGCCCGCCACGCGCTCCGTGCGGCCTCCATACGTTACGTTCGCATCCACCTCGCGGAAACAGAACATGCTCTTGAACACCGTATTGCGATCGCGAAAATCCTGATACATCGGATACGAAATTCGATTCGGCCCCATGTTGTTCCCATAGTGCCGCCCAATCGCGCTCAGCATCACCAGTTCTTCCGGCTTCTCCACCGGCAGAGTGCGCACCAGAATCTGGTCAGTCAGCGAAAAGATCGCCGTGTTCGCGCCGATGCCAAACGCCAGTGACAACACCGCTACCGCTACGAATAAAGGCGCCTTCGCGAACGTCCGCAGCGCGAACGTGATGTCCTGAATAAAGTGCATGCTTATTTCTTCCTGCGGATGTAGATCTGTCCGTTAAACGATGTGAACTGAAACTCCGGGCCTCCGCCGTTGATGGTTCCCCTCAGCGTGTGATCGAATCGGATCCGGTAGGTTCCGTCCGCCTGTCGCCCGGCTTCAGTAGGCTTTACGTTGTCCCCGCGGCTCAAGTTCACATCAAAATCACTGTAAATTTCACCGTTATCGGTCTTCATCCGCACATTGGCTTTCAAGCTGTCCGGCAGCGTCACATCAATGTCGCCATTCATCGTGCTGAACGACATCGGCTTGCCCGCATCCACGCGGTCCAGGCTCGCCGTGACGCTTCCATTCAACGAATGCGCCACTACCGATCCCGATACGTTCTTCATCGTTACTTTGCCGTTCAAGTTATCGGCGTCAATCTCTCCATCTACTTCTTCAACGTAGATATCGCCGCCATTCAGGCACTTCAGCTTTAGTGAAGTGTGCCTCGGCACCTTCACAACCACGTCCGCGCCCGTTCCCATCGGCGACGTCTTAATCGTCACCAGGTTGTTGTCCTCCACCACATCCAAGCCCGCGTTCCCTGGCAATTCCAATTTCTTCAAGCCGTCTGCACGCGCCGTATCCGTCGGTCGCTCGCGGCTGCCTCTTCGCCTCTCTCGTCCGCTTGCGCGCGTCTCCACCTCGACATCTTTTATGTCCGCCCCGCGCACCGTAATGCCGCCTTGCAGCAAATGAATCTGCACAGTCGCCGGACGCGCCGGATCATGCAGCGGAACCGCAACCTTCTCGCCGTCCTGCGCCAGCAGCATGCCGGCCGAACAGCATAAAATCAAAATCCCCTTATTCATTCTTCGAAGCCCCTTGTGTGTCGTGCAGCCGTATGCTGCCGTTCAATGTGTTGAAACTGAGTTCCGGTCCGCCCTGGCCCACGCGCGCTCCATGCGGTCCTTTGCTCCGGTAAATAAACTTGCCATCGCGCTGTTCTCCGTGCGTCACCGGCGTGGCAAGCGCCGTCACATCGAAATCCGTATAGATCCCTCCGTTCATCGTTTGAAACAGCAGATCGGCCGAAAGCCCCGGCTGGAAATAAACCTCCAGCTGCCCGTTGATGCTCTTGAAACTGCACGGCCCGCGCGGATTACTCTTGAACGCAACTGTCACCGGACCATTGACGGTATGCACATCGCCCGCCCCCGCAACATCGCTCATCTTGATGCCGCCGTTGACGCCGTTAATCTCAAAATCGGCAGTCGTCGAGCCCACTCTGATGTCACCGCTCACCGCGGAAACAACCAGCCGCGCCGAGCGTGGCACCTGCACATCCATGTCGTAAGTGACGTTGTAGAAGTGCTTCTGCTCACCATGGCATCCGCCTTGTCCGTCGTGACAGCGCCATGGCGCATCGTAATAGACCGACACAGTGCCCGGTTTCTCAGTAAACTGTAAACTCACTTCTTTTTTCGCTTCTTGCGCGTCGGCATCCGTCTCCGCGCGGATGATCTTATGCGCAGTCACTCGAACCTCGTTGCCGTCTGTGCCCGACACATGCACAAATCCGTCCACGTTATCGATTACAATCCGCCCCGGTTCACCGGTCAAGGTCATGGTTTTCTGCACCGTCTCTTCTTCGCGTACGGTCCAGCGGTCCGAAGGCGTACTCGCCGGACACACCTTCACCAACCCGCATGCCATCAGCAGCAGGGAAATCGCAATTTTCATTTTTTCTCCTTAGACTAAAGCCCGAGCTTTTGCAAACCCCACTGTGCCCGCTGTCTCACGGCCGCATTCATCGCCGAATCCACAGTCACCTGCTTCAACTGCATGCCCGCCGCACGATCATGCATATGAACCACCGCATCAATCAAAGCAATCTGCACCAGCGGCGAATCCTGCCGCCCTATCGACGCCACCAGTGATTTCCGCACCGCCGGTTCATCCGAAAATTTCTCCAACGCATCCAACGAAGCCAGCCGCACATTCACATTCGGATCTTCATTCAAAGTGCGCACCAGCGCCGTTCGCAACTCGTCATCCGGTTTCTCCACCCGGCTGCTCCACTCCACGCCTTGCAGCCGCGATGTAGCCGATTCCTGCTCNNAACAAACAAAGCAATCGCCGCCGCCATCTGCATCCAGTTGAACGTCCGCTTCGGCTTTTCTACTGCATAAAGCTTCTTATAGAACTTCGCCCGCAAAGCCGCACTCGGCTGTTCTTCTTCAATCGCACCCAACTCGTCCCAAACGCCGCCCAACTCCGCCAGTTCCAACCGAGCTTCCGGATTCACCCTCGCAAATTCGTCGCACGCCAGCTTCTCCGCGCCGCTCAGCCGCCCCGCCAGATACTCCGGAATCAACAAGCGAAATTCATCAAGCGTCATAAAGCTTTTCTCCCGTCGCCTTCGCAAACTGTTGCCGCAATTCCTTCAGCGCCCTATAAACCCGCACCTTAACCGTTCCCACCTCGCACTGCATCACCCGCGCAATCTCGTCGTAAGGCATATTGTGAAAGCGGCTCAACACCAGTACCTCGCGTTTCTCTCCCGGCAGCTTCGCCAGCGCAGCCTTCAGAAACGCCGCATTCTGTTTGCGCCTCGCCATCTCCTCCGGCGCCGGCTCTCCGCTCTCCACCTCGCTCATCTCCACTCCCTTTACTTCCTTCCGGCGCTTGTGCAGCGAATCGAAGTAAGCGTTCCGGCCCATCCCATAGATCCAAACCCGAAATGCCGCTTCCGGGTCGTAGCTGTGCGCATATTTAAGTACCCGAAAGAAGACTTCTTGCACCAGGTCCTCGCTGCCGCTTCTATCCCGGCTCAAATGCAGCAAATACTGAAACAACGCCTGATGATGCCGCTCGAAAAGAATCGCCAGCGACGACGAGTCCCCCGCCTGCACCTGCTTCATCAACAAGTTGTCGCTTTGCTCTTCCAATCACCCTCACCATCCCATACCGTCCAGCCTGCCAAAAGTTACAAAGTACCTGCAGATTCCCCGATTGAACCGTACTGACCGGTATCTGCATCAACTAGACTGACCGTCTATCTATGTCTCACCGTAAAAGTCGCAGGTTCGCCCTCCCATGCCTTGCCGGAATATCTCTACTGGCGCTGACAGGCTGCCAGCAAAAAGCCGCCCCGGGACCCCCGCCACCGCCCGAAGTAGGCGTCACCACTGCCATTCAGCGCAATGTAGAAACTTACGGGGACTGGGTGGCTGTCATGGACGGCTATGTAAACGCGCAAATCGAACCGCAAGTCTCCGGCTACCTCATCAAGCAGGATTACCGCGAAGGATCAGTCGTCTATAAAGGGCAGGTGTTGTTCGAAATCGATCCGCGCCCCTTTCAGGCAACGCTCGATCAGGCGAAAGGTCAGCTGGCCCAGGCACAAGGACAACTCGCCCAGGCTGAGGCTTCGCTCGGTCTCGCCGTCATCAACCTGAATCGCGACACCCCGCTCGCTGAGGCACGCGCCATCGCCAAGAGCCAGCTCGACAACGATACGCAAACCAAGGCGCAGGATGAGGCTGCCGTCGCTACTGCCAAAGCGACCATTCAATCTGCCCAAGCCACCATAGAAACTGCGGAGTTGAATCTCGGATTCACAAAAGTTCGCTCGTTAGTAGATGGAATTGCCGGCCAGGCCGCAATTCAAATCGGCAACCTCGTCAATACCCAGAGCGTGCTCACAACCGTCTCGCAAGTCAATCCCATCAAGGCTTACTTCCCTATCAGCGAACAGGAATATCTGCAAGTCTCGCGCCGCATCAATCCCGGTGCCAGCGGCGATTGGCTGAAGAACTCCAGCGCCATCCCATTACAGTTGACTCTTGCTGATGGCACTATCTTCAAGCACTCCGGCCACATCATTTTTGCCGACCGCAACGTCGACACCCAGACCGGCACCATCCGTATCGTCGGCGCTTTCCCCAATCCCGGCAATCTGTTGCGCCCCGGATCGTACGGCAAAATTCGCGCCTCCACCGGTATTAATCACGACGCCGTTCTCATTCCCCAGCGCGCTGTTACCGAATTTCAAGGCGGCTACCAGGTTGCCGTCGTAGGTCCCGGCAACAAGGTAGCCATCCGCAACGTGAAAGTGGGTGCGCGCGAAGGCCAGATGTGGATCATTCAGGATGGTCTCAAGGCCGGTGAAGAAGTCGTCTCCGAAGGCGCGTCCAAAGTTCGCGACGGCGTGCAGGTCAATCCGAAACCCGATACTTTCACCGCGCAAGGTTCTTGAGCAATGGCAAAATTCTTCATTAATCGGCCCATTGTGGCCATGGTCATCGCTATCATCACCGTCATCGTGGGTGCGGTCTCCTTGCTGAGCCTGCCCACCGCGCAATTCCCCAATATCGTTCCACCGGAAATGCTGGTGCAGGCAACCTACCCCGGAGCCGATGCCGAAACCCTGGTTCAATCCGTTGCCACGCCCATCGAACAGCAGATGTCGGGCGTTGACAACATGAATTACTTCTACTCGAACAGCGCCAACAACGGTGTCACGCAGATCACTGTCGATTTTAAGGTCAACACCAACCCCGATATCGATCAGGTGCTGACCCAGTTGCGCACCTCGCAGGCTCAATCCCAACTGCCCGCCATTGTGAACACCGCCGGTCTTACCGTGCAGAAGTCACTCACCTCGCCGCTGATGCTGGTGGCCCTCTACTCGCCGCACGGCACTTACGACGGTATCTTTCTCGCCAACTACGGCTACATAAACCTGGTTGACGAACTCACTCGCGTGCCCGGCATCTCGCGTGTCCAGGTGTTCGGCGCCGGCCAATACGCCATGCGCATCTGGGTGAATCCCGATCAACTGGCTAAGTTGCAAGTGACGGTGCCGCAGATTCTTTCCGCCGTCCAAACACAGAACAACGTAAATCCTGTGGGTCAAATTGGCGCTGAACCCATCCCCGGCGGCCAGCAGTTTACCTACACAGTCCGCACCCAGGGCCGCCTCACCTCGCCCGCTGAGTTCGGCAACATTCTTATCCGCGCCAATCCAGACGGTTCCACCCTCCGCCTGAAAGACGTAGCGCGCGTCGAACTCGGAGCCCAAACCTACAACTTGAACGGGCGCTTTAACGGCAATCCCTCCGCCATTCTCGCGCTCTACCAACTGCCCGGCACCAATGCCGTGCAAGCGGCACTCTCCGTTCGCGCGCGCATGGATCAGTTGAAAGCGCGCTTTCCCAGTGACCTCGCCTATCAGGTCAGCCTCGACACCACCAAGGCCGTCACTGCCGGCATTCATGACATTGAGTTCACCCTGCTCGAGTCACTCGCCCTGGTCGTACTTGTCGTCTACATCTTTCTGCAAGGCTGGCGCGCCACTCTCATTCCGCTGCTGGCCGTTCCCGTATCGCTCATCGGAACATTCATGCTGTTCCCCGCGCTCGGCTTTTCCATCAACACCCTCTCTCTTTTCGGGTTGGTCCTCGCCGTCGGCCTTGTCGTCGACGACGCCATCGTGGTAGTCGAGGCCGTCGAACGTCACATCGAAGAGGGCATGACTCCGCGTGACGCCGCTTTGAAGGCCATGGAAGAAGTTTCTGGCCCCGTCATCGCCATCGCTCTTATCCTGTCCGCGGTCTTCATCCCTACCGTCTTCATCCCCGGCATCACCGGCCGCCTCTATCAGCAATTCGCCGTTACCATAGCCATCTCTGTCTTGTTCTCAGCCTTCAATGCGCTGTC
Organism: Bryobacterales bacterium; assembly: GCA_003163855.1. Lineage (GTDB taxonomy): Bacteria > Acidobacteriota > Terriglobia > Bryobacterales > Bryobacteraceae > Bog-105. Next base: position 20,735 of record PLRJ01000086.1, read on the forward strand.
ACTAAGTCCCGCTCTGGCTGCGTTGCTGCTGAAACCAAAAAAAGAAAATCGCGGTCCGCTCGCCGCCTTTTTCCGCTGGTTTAACCGCACCTTCGGCCGTGTCACTAATGGCTATGTAAGCTTCTCCGGCGTGCTGATGCGCAAGGCCTCGTTCAGCCTTGTTTTCCTCGTCCTCATCACCGGAGCCGCGCTACTCATTGGCGGACGGCTCGCTCCCGCCTTTCTTCCCACAGAAGACCAGGGCTACATGTTCGTCGCACTGCAACTGCCCGATGCCTCCTCGCTCCAGCGCACCGGCGAAGCGGCGCGTGATGTCGAGCAGACGCTGCTGAAAACGCCCGGCGTCGAAAGCGTCACCTCGGTCATCGGCTTCAGCCTGCTAAGCGTCTCGCAGAATACCTACAGCGCCTTCTTTTTCGTCAACCTCAAACCCTGGGACGAACGCAAGGCCAAATCCGAGCAACTCAACGCCATCTTAGGTAACGTTGGCTACGGCCTATCGAAAGTCAAAGCCGGCGTGGCCTTCAGCTTTCCACCGCCCGCCATCCCCGGCGTCGGAACCTCCGGCGGTGTCACGATGGTCCTGGAAGACCGCTCCGGCGCCGACCCATCCTTCCTCACTGCCAACGTAAATAAATTCATCGCCGCTGCCAGCAAACGCCCCGAAATCGCTTTCGTCAACGCCGGCTACATACCCAACGTGCCGCAAGTCTACGCCGAAGTCGATCGCACCAAAGTGGAACGGCAAGGCGTCAACATCGGCGACGTCTACACCACCATGCAAACCTTCATGGGCGGTTATCTGGTCAACTACTTCAACCAGTTCGGACGTCAATGGCAAGTCTATGTCGAGGCCGAGGCCGGCGCGCGTACCGACCCTCGCAACGTCGGCAGTTTCTACGTCGCCAACAACAAAGGCACCATGGTCCCGCTCAGCGCCGTCACCAACATAAAAACCTCCGAAGGGCCCGAGTTCACCATGCGCTTCAACGAATATCGCGCTGCCCAGCTAAATATCACCGCTGCTCCCGGAGTCAGTTCAGGTCAAGCCACTGCCGCCCTTGAGAAGGTCTTCTCCGAAACCATGCCCTCGCAGATGGGCTTCGATTACATGGGCATGTCCTATCAGGAACAGGAAGCCGCGAAAGGCGTTCCCACCTGGGTCATCTTCGGTCTGTCACTTCTCTTCGTCTTCCTCATCCTGGCTGCTCTTTACGAGAGTTGGTCGCTACCGTTCAGTGTGCTTCTCAGTACGCCGGTCGCCGTCTTCGGAGCCTTCCTCGCTCTCTGGCTGCGCGATTACGAGAACGACGTCTACACCCAGATCGGTCTCATCATGTTAATCGGCCTTGCCGCCAAAAACGCCATCCTGATCGTCGAGT
>PLRJ01000186.1:0-138 GCA_003163855.1 Bryobacterales bacterium
AGGAGACTAAATGTCATCATCCAGACGCGATTTTCTAAAGGCCGGCGTCGCCGCCACAGCGTTGCCTGCTTTGTGTGGCGCCGATACGGTTTCCAAAAAGGCAGCAACGGATTGGGTCACGCTTGGGAAGTCGAACGT
>PLRJ01000186.1:179-26362 GCA_003163855.1 Bryobacterales bacterium
TCCTACCGGCTGATGACCAAGTACGACGTTCATCACTCGGAAGACCCGATGGCGGCGGTGCACCGCTTGAATGCAGCTTTGGGGGCGGAGTACGTGGACATCATGCTTCTTCACTGTCTGCGGAGTCCCGCGTGGCCGGAGGAAACGAAGCATTTGCAGGACGCGTTCCAGGCGGCGAAGGAAAAGAAGCTGATCCTGGCGCACGGCGCTTCGGTTCATGGCAAACAGGCGCTGGCGAATTTTCCCGGCCATCCTTTTATGGATGTGGCGATGATCCGCATGAATCACAACGGCACGCGGATGGACACGCCGTCATTGCAGGACATCGACGACAGGGGAGATGTTCCGTTTGTGGTGGATCATATGCAGCGAACCAAAGCCGGCGGCGCGGGCATCATCAGCATGAAGCTTGTGGGAGAAGGACAATTCACGAATCCGGACGATCGCCAGGCAGCCGTTAACTTCGCGTTCCGAAAAGCGGGTGTGGATTGCGTAACCATCGGCTTTGGCAGCACCGCTGAAGTGGATGAAGCCATCAAGAGGATCTCGACGGCATTAAACGCTTAGTTTTACTTCTTCTACTGCCGTATCTAGCAGCGGCCGAGCGAACTCCAACGCAAGACGGGCTGGTCTACGGCGAAGCGGGTGGTCAAAAGCTGACCATGGATTACTACGCGTCGCAAGGCGGCGGAGTTAGTCCGGTGGCCATCATCATTCATGGCGGTGGTTATCAGCGCGGTGACAGCAAGAGCGGCAGCGAGGCTTATTGCGCTGATTTCCTGGCTCCCGCCGGGTACGCTGTTTTCTCCATTAATTACCGGCTGGCGCCGAAGTTCCCCTATCCATATATGGTTTATGATGTGGAGCGCGCCATTCGTTACATCCGGCACAACGCTAAACAATGGAACGTGAATCCAAACGAGATTGCCTTAGTAGGCGGATCGGCAGGCGGCTTTCTCAGCAACATGGTTGGACTGTTAGGTGCACCAGGTGACCCGCAAGCGAGCGATCCGGTTGACCGCGAGAGTGCCAAGGCACAAGCGGTGGTGACGCTTTTCGCGCAGAGCAGTTTTGCCACCGTGCCGCTGAACAAAGACGTACACGCGCTACTCGATCCTCTCATTCAACAGAAGGGCGAGAAGGAGGCGCTGCGCGAGGCTTCGCCCATCACTTATGTATCGAAACATGCGCCGCCATTCCTGCTGATTCAAGGTGACAAGGACGAATACATTCCGTTTTCGGAGGACACCAATCTTCAGGCGGCGTTGAAGAAAGTTGGAGTGCGCTGCGACATCATCCGCATTCCCGGTGGCATGCACGGAACCGGCAAATGGCACACCCTGCCGAACGTGCCCGACTGGGAGCGAGAGATGGTGGAGTGGTTGAACGCTCGCTTTCATCACTCGGGGCCCATTGGTGAAGGGATTCGTCCGCGGGCGGCAACGCACTAAGAATCCTCAGGCATTCCAACGACGGTCAACGGCCTTGGGCCACCATGCGCCGGGAGCGAAGAAATTCTGCCAGGTAAGCTGGCAGTCTTCTATAAGTTGAAGCCCGTACTCGCACCGTTTCAGATCGGCCGCAGTTTCATTCGCGGTGCCTAATGCAAACTTGCAACCCGCCGCCTTCGCCTGCAGGACAAAGGAACGGCTAGGCAACAAGTCAGTGGAGTTCAGCTCTACGGCGATCTGGTTGCGCACCAGCGAATCGATCAGCTTCGCCATGCGCGCTTCGGTCCACAGTTGATCCCCTTGCGATTTCATGTCCGGGGGAAGATAAGTCGGATAGGCGTAAATATCGATGGGCTCTGAGTCGAACCGGCTTATCGTTTGCTCCAGAAGGCTGTCGATGGACCGTCCGTAGTTTGTGCGGCAATCCGCAAGAACATAATCGAAACGTTGCGCCACTGGCTTAGACAACTGGTGAGTCAAATGGCCGCCAGCGGTGCTAAGCGCGAAAAAAACGGGCTTTCCGGCAAGCGGCTTCAGCCATTGTTCGGCCGCTGCATCGCTGGTTATGTGCGCGGTGTCGGCTGTGATTCCGAGTTGAATACCGTCCGCTCTTGATTTCTCTAAAGCTTGATTGAGCGTCAGACCGGGCCGGAGATAAGCATGGTAATCCACCATGGGAACGTTGTGGCGGCCAATATTTATGACCTCGCGGTAGACATCGTCCACAACCGGAGGCACACCGGCATAAGCGGGCAGATCGTCCGGCAGCGGACGGACGCGCACACTCCGGAAAGTCGCTTTCGAGCCATCGTTATGGCATTGGAGGGCGAAGGTGCCGTGGTCCAAAAATCGCTGCTTTTCGCCGCCCGCTGGAATCACGGGAGGAGTGGGTTCGACATAATCCACCAGCAGTTCGTCATTGAGACGGATCTGGACATTCTTGCCGCGCACCGCGATGCGAATTCGAAAGGGCTTTTCGTCAGGTACAAGCTGTTTGTACATGTTGCGAAGGCCGTAGAGCGAGCCGGTTTTCTTGCGCTCCAGGTAACTGCCATCGCCGCGCGCGGTGTTGTTCACCTGGACCTCAAATCCTTTCTCAGGAAAACCGGTTTCCTGGTAGGCGGTATGAAAATAGACGCCTGAATTGCAGCCTGGCCTGGTGGTGAGGTCCACCATGAGTTCGAAGTTCTTGAAGTCGGCGCCATGAATAGGGCCGTTGTAGAACAGGTGCGAGCGCGGACCGTTAGCCGATAGTTTGCCATCCACAACTGACCACGAACTTTTGTTTTCGCTGGGCCGCCAGCCTGCCAGGCTATGTCCGTCGAAGAGGTCGATCCAGTCGTTTGATTCAGCGTGGGCTGTCATGGCGAGAGGAAAAGTTGCTGCCACCGCCAGGAATGCGCGCCGGTTAACGTTTTGATGCACCGTCTTATTCTTTCAAATATGAATCAACTCACGAATAAGACTGCGCTTGTTGTCGGAGCCAGTCGCGGCATAGGAGCGGCCATCGCACGCGAAGTGGCCAGAGCGGGCGCGAATACAATTCTGGCAGCGCGCGGAATTGAGGCCCTGCAAGCCGAAGCTGCTGCGTTAAACAAAGAAGGTTACCGGGCCACAGCACTGAAGATAGATGTCAGCGATGTGGACCCATTGCCAGACTTGCCGGACATCGACATCCTTATAAATGTCACCGGAACGAACATCCGGAAGCCGTTTGAGCAATACACGAAGCAGGATTTCGATTATCTGCTGCAAACGAACCTGACCGGACTCGCCCGGCTGACGCAGAAGGTGGGCGGCCGCATGATTGAACGCGGCACCGGCGGAAAGATTCTGTTTATCGGGAGCCTGATGTCTCTGCTGGGCTTACCGTACCTCAGCATTTACGCCATGACCAAGAGCGCGCTGGCCGGACTCACGCGTTGTCTGGCAGCGGAGTGGGGGCGGCACAATATTCAAGTGAACTGCCTTGCTCCTGGTTTCATCCTGACCGACTTGAACCGGCAGATGTGGCAATCGGCTGAAATGAAGAACTGGCTGGCTACGGCGCAGGCGAATCCGGATATCGGCACGCCGGAAGATATCGCTCCGATGGCAGCGTTCCTGTGCGGCCCTGGGGCACGGTACATTACGGGGCAAGTAATTGCCATTGATGGTGGATACACAACCACGGCGGTTTGGCCATATCAGCCTTAAGTTTTGGGTGCAGTTAGGGTGCGGGATTGATTTAACGGGTGAGTTGGTGTGCGGGTGCTCTGCCAACAGTTACCCAGGTTCAAATGTTGTATAGCTCCGCCATCCAGTGGGCGCCCTTTCGCCAAACTTCCCTTTGTTCGTCTGTCAGCTCAGGCATCGCCGCTCGCCCCTGCGACTGCGCCTCCTGCTGCATTCGCTGAAAAACCGCCGCGCCGTACATACGCCCATCTTTGCCACTCGTGTATCGGCTGACCGCTTGCCAGTTGCTGAAGGAAATCAACTCGCCCCGCTCAAATCCAAGTTCCCGAAAAAATTCACTGCCGTCCGTGCCGCCTGGCACACCAAAAATCCACGGCTCGCCCCAAAGCGCCGCCAGCGCCAGCGGTCCTTGGGCATATTTCATCCCAATCTCAATCCCAATCTGGTTGGCATAATCCAGCACAACCGAACTCCCCCTCGCCGACTCCGTCGCCATCATCCGCAAAGTCTGCCGCGCACTCGCTTCCGGTAGATACATGCAAACGCCCTCCCAGATGAAGAATGTCTTTTCCTCAGCCCGATAGCCAGCCGTACGCAACACTTCGCTCAAAATCTCGCAGGCAAAGTCGCAGCGCGCGTAAGTCAGATTGGCGGGCGCCTCCACCGTCGCAGCCTGCAACCGCTGCTTTTTATATTCCTGAGTTTCCGCCGCATCCACTTCAATCACCCTGCAATGGCGCAGCAACTCTTGCAGCCGGTAAGCGCGCGTATCAAAACCGGCACCCAGAGTTACAATTTGCGTCGCCCCGTTCTCGACTGCCCGCCGCAGCGCATCATCAATAAAACGCGTTCGCGCCAGCATCGACCAGACAAGAAATAAAATAGCCGGATCCTGAAACGCCTCCGCATAGTCGCGTTCATTTATTTTGCTCAGCGGGTGTTCAGCAATCAGCGCCAATTCTTCCGGGCCAATCAACTTGTCAGCCAGGTAGTCTGGATTTCTCAGACTCTCGTCCGGCTCGCGCGATCCAAACGCCCGCGCGGCCGCCACCATAATGGAGGTTCGGGAAATCATAGCGTCTAGTATGCCGCCTCATCGGCTTGCGAACCGTGCGGCGCGAGGAAACTTGTTACATTCGATAAGATGCCGGCCCCGCCGAATGATTATTTGTATCTCTCACAAGATGATCTTTACCGTTTTGGAAATTCCGCTTCGCCGCGCCTCGATCACATACGCGCCCACGATGTTGATCTCTATGACCTCAACGGCATCGCGCACATTCGGGCAAATGGGAAAGCCATTAGCCTTTGAACTGAGCAATAGGCAGCGCATAAACCCGGCTGGTTGTGGCTCATCCCCCGAAATACGCCTATGCCTTCTGGCCTTGCCCTCAATCCCGACCGGCCCGGCCATTTCTCTTTATGCCCCGTATCTGATATGACAGTAGATAGGTTCCGCGCCCTGTTATCGGAACTCGCTGTCGGTTGCCAGAGAGTGAGAAAGCAATGAACATGACGACGCTTGATTTTGAGTTGAACGAATGGGAAGCCCGGTTTTTGCTTGAAGCCTGCCGAACACTCCACATGCAATGGTTCAAGGCTGCCCACGCCACGCTCGACGAAGATGAACAGGCTGACTACAGCAACGACCTCGGCCAGCTTGAAATCGTCCAGCGACGCCTCGAACAGGAAGCCTGTAAAGTGTTTGGTCCACAGATTAGAGATTTTTCACGCGATGTTATCGCCGTTACACCAACGTTGAAACGCCAATAGCTCAGCCCCTTTCGGGACAGAAATGCGTTTAAACAGCAAGGGCAAGCTGATAATCCAACTGCCGTTCTGCGGATTTTGTAGCACGAAACAATGAGGCCAGAACTTTACCAAAAGACCACGTCAAGAACTCGTGAACATTGAGGCGCAATGCAACAGTCTCGCTGATGACTGACAGGATTAAATGCCGTTGGTTCGCGATTTGGGGATAAAGCATCGAGCAACCATCAGCATCACGCCTCTAAATTTTCCTGTTGGGCAACAAAATGGGCCCACACTGTCAACAGCTCACCGTCGATGGCGCAGAAAGTCGAGGTTGCGGATCAATTCATGGAGAAGGCTTTTAAGTGGGGAAGCAGGGCCATTCAAATTGCTCCTTGGTTGGAGAAAATGCTTCAACACCTTCCCTGATTTCCCCGTTTTACGGTTGTGCGTCTCCCCCGGGGGGGCCTATCCACTCGGCGTCTCGAAAAGGGTAAGTCTATGAATAACAGAGGGTAAATCAAATCAGGCAAGCCAACGGTCCTAGACCTACTCGCGGCGACCGTGATTTTCATCGCAAACGCTATTTCAACGCCCATCACTACATCGGCCCACACCCCCCCTCCTCACCTTTCTAAAACGCTTTATGAAAAAGATAGCTTTCCCACCATCTCCGGCTGCTTTGTTGCTTGGCGGCATTCAATGGGTCGGCGCTCGCCCTGGCCGTCCGGTGGCTAATGAAGCTAGTTTCCAGATAAACGAGTTGTTTCGCATTCACGCCCGCGACGCTCCCTGTCAGGTCTAAACTTAGTTGCAAATATACATTGCTACTTGCATGAGGAAAAGCAATCGAACGCCTCTAGCTGCCATGGGAGGACCAGGTTTATCTGCCTTGGTCGCAAGCTAAAGTCATGATGAACCCGGATCTATGCTTTACCAAACATCTCAGTAATCATTGTGACCGCAACCCAATCCACTCCTCCATGTCTCCTCAGCTACAGAGATAGCGTCCTGCACTGGAATCGTATAAACGCCAGCGTGCCCTTTGAGAAATGCCTGCCGCCATTCCTCGTAGCCCTCTTTGTAGTCCGGGAGCTTTCTGCTGCCGCCAACACGTCGAATTGCACTTGCATCAAGAGCCTTAAGAGCAAACGGCATGTGCGGGATTTGCTGCTTCAGAACGTCTCCTCGACACGTCTTCCAGATAAGGTTCTCCGTCCCAATATGCACTATCGTTCCGACGTTGGGCGAACTCTCAGCCTTGACAACAGTAAAACGTGACTGCTCTTCCCCACGACGTGTCCGATACTCCCAAACGTCGCCAACATGGTAGCGGGGATCGGCTACCGCCTTCAGCTGAATTTCCCCTTTCGGTACTACTCCAATTTGCCCCGAGCAAGCAACGCTCAGCGACAAGACAAAAATGGCTATGAACGGAACACAACACGAACGTAATGTCATAGATCAAGTCCTAATCTTTTCACATGATCTACGCGGTTCGTCCCTTCACTCCCCATCCTCCTCACCTGTCTAAAACCCTTTATGAAAAAATAAGGTCGATGCCTCAACCCAAGCACCTTGCCACGCAAGCGCTTATCCTACTCCTCACTATCGGCACCCTAGCCGCCCAGGAACCCACCGTCACCGTCGTTCCCTCCAACCCGCCCTCCGCCAACGACCTGACCCCAGCCGCCATCGCCGGCTCCAAAGAAGACCCCGCCGCTGTCCAACGCGGAACGAAGCTCTACACCTCCTACTGCGCAGGTTGCCACGGCGTTGCAGGCCGCGGTGGTCCCGGCGCACCCGATCTCGTCCGCTCCCTCGTCGTTCTCGACGACGAAAAAGGCATCCTCATCGCACCAGTTCTGCGCAATGGCCGCCCCGACAAAGGCATGCCCAACCTCGGCCTAACCGAACCTCAAATCGCCGATCTGGTTGCCTGGCTCCACGCCAAAACCTACGCCGCCGGCCATCGCACCACCTACACCTTTAAAGACGTGCTCACCGGCAACGCCCAGCAAGGCGAAGCCTACTTTAACGGCGCCGGCACCTGCTCCACCTGCCACTCCGCCACAGGAGATCTTGCCCACGTCGGCTCTAAGTACGACCCGTTTTCCCTGCAATCCCGCTGGCTCCAGCCCCAGTCCCGCCGCCCCAACGCCCGCTCCGACGGCTCAGCCGCCGAAACCGTCACCGTGACGCCCGCTGATGGCCACACCGTCTCGGGAACCCTCGACCGCATCGACGATTTCACCGTCTCCCTGCACGACGCCTCCGGCAATTTCCACTCCTTCTTCCGCAACGGCGCCGAACCTAAAATCGTCATCAAGAATCCACTGCAGGCTCATACCGACTTGCTTCGTAAATACACAGACGCTGATATTCACAACATCACCGCCTATCTGGTAACCCTTAAATGAACAGTCTCCGCTTTTCGTTCCTAATCCTCACCGCCACCGCTGTCTTCTCGCAAGGACTCGATCCTAAGGCCCTGCTGAAGCAGCCGCCTAACGAGTGGCCCACTTACAATGGCGACTACTCAGGCCGCCGCTACAGCACGCTCGATCAGATTAATGCCGCCAATGTGCAGAACCTTTCGCTCGCCTGGGCCGCGCGCTTCACCGCCAACACGCCCGGCGGTGTCACCATCAAGTCCACGCCCCTGCTCGTGAACGACGTGCTCTACTTCACCGCGCCCAACCACGTCTGGGCCGTCGACGTCCGCACCGGCCGCACCCTTTGGCACTATCAATACCCGCCCAACACCGGCAGCACCATCGGCAACCGCGGCGTCGGCATGTATGAAAATTGGCTCTTCTTCGAGTCGCCCGACAGCCATCTCGTCAGCCTGGATGCCCGCACCGGCAAAGAGCGCTGGAAAGTCCAGATCGCCGATCCCAAACTCGACTACACGTCCACCGTCGCCCCCGTCGTCATCGGCAACCACATCGTCGTCGGCATTGGCGGCGATCACCTCGACAATCCCGGCTTCGTCCAATCCTTCGATCCCGAAACCGGCAAGCTTCAATGGAAGTGGTTCACCACGCCGCGCAAAGGCGAACCCGGCATCGAAACCTGGCCCGACGAATATGCCGCCGCGCACGGCACCGGCCAGGCCTGGATGCCCGGCACCTACGATCCCGACCTGAACCTCTACTACGTCGGCACCGGCAATCCCAATCCCGTGATGGCCGAGAAGAGCCGCAAAGGTGACGACCTCTTCACCTGCTCCATTGTCGCCATCAATCCCGACACCGGCAAAATGGCCTGGTATTACCAGGTTTCCCCACACGACGTGCACGATTGGGACGCCTCCGAGACCCCCGTCCTTATTGATGGCGTCATCGACGGCAAACCACGCAAGCTGCTAGCGCAAGCCAGCCGCAATGGCTACTACTTCCTGCTCGACCGCACCAATGGCCAGCATCTTGTCACCGAACCCCTGATCGATACGCTCAATTGGGCCAAGGGCCTGAATGCCAACGGCCAGCCGATCCCCAATCCCGAAAAGTATCCAAGCACCGACGGCGTTCTGGTCTCGCCCTCTTCCAATGGAGCCACTAACTGGCCCCCGCCCAGCTTCGATCTTGAAACCGGCCTGCTCTATGTCGGCACCAGTCGCAGCTTCAGCATGTTCTACTTGACCGACACCGACGATCGTCCCGAAGGTTGGGGCGGTCTGGACCGCACCGTCAACTCCGACGTCGGTGCACTCGTGGCCATCGACTATAAAACCGGAAAGCAAGTCTGGCGGCACGATTGGCCTACCGGCAACGGCGTTGTCCCCATGCTCTCCACCGCCGGCAAACTGCTGTTCACCAGCAACAACAACTACCTCATCGCCTTCGATCCCTATAAGGGCAAAATTCTGTGGCACACCGCCTTAACCGGCACGCCTACCAATCCGCCCATCACTTACATGATCGATGGCAAGCAGTACCTGCTGATCGCCGCCGGTGACACTATGTTCAGTTTCGCGCTGAACTAAGCGGGCAGAATATCCACTTTCTTGCCCGCCAGTGCCAGGTTCTCGCGCACAAACGTCTCGTCCCACAGGTTCGAGTTCACCGCCGATATGTGCGGATTCTGCAGCACCCACAAGTAGGCTTTCAACGGCGCTTTCATATCGCCGCCAATCACCCGGTTGATCTTATCGATGCGCCATTGCGGCACCGGTTGCAGCGCCTTGTGGTGCGTTGCCACCGCATGCGCCGTCTTCATCGCAATCATGCCCACGTTCTTCGCCGATGCGTCCAAAATAGCCTGATCGACATAGCCGGCGTTGATCACGTTATACGCCATCTGCACCGCATCGTAATGCCCCAGTTCCGCCGCCTTGTGCAGTGTGGCCGCCGCCGCGTTATGCGAAGTCACGCCCAGAAACCGCACCTTGCCCGCGTTCCTCAATTCCAGGAATGTTTCGTAGATAGCCGGGCTCTGCAATTCCTCACCCAGATTGGCGCCGTGCGGACACATCAACAAATCGAAATGATCCGTGCCCACGCGCTTCAAGCTGCCCTCGACGGAATCAAGAATGCACTTCCGCAGGGTCTTGCTGCTCTCCACGCGCTCGCCAAATTCCGGCATCATCGCGCTGCTTAAGTAACTGCTGGCGAACTGATTGTGCTGCCCGGGAAAATAAGTCAGGTAATAACCTGGCTTCTCACCCAAATTCGTCCTGCGAATCTCCTCCACGCGCTGCATAATGCGCGCCTGCGCCTCTGAAGTCAGCCGGTCGAAAACATCCTGGTACAAACGGTCGCGCTCACCCAGAAAAGCGCTCACCTTCGTCTGCAGGAAAACTTTGTTGCGTTTGGCCGATCCACCTAAGAACTTCCCATAAGCAATCTCACAATCGCCATTGCCATAGGCTGGTGCCATATCCAGGTAGTTCAGCCCCATCTCCAGCGCCAGATCCAGTTGTCTGTAGTTGCTGCTCGAAATGGGATCGCCGCCGCTCACCACTTCGGAAATCATCAGGCCGGTGCGTCCCAGCCGCCGGTAGGCCATGCCGGGCTGCTTGTTCCGCCACTCCAACGTGCCGCTGTAGTCCTGTTCCGGTAACGCTGCCGCGCCGGTTGCAGCCACCGTCAAGCCAGCCGCCGTTACAAAGCCCTTCTGCAGAAACTCACGCCTTGAATTTTGTTCACTCATGGTGCATCCAGCCTATCGAAGATGCAACCACTATGGAGCGAAGCTCCGAATCTGTTCCACCTTCTGCGCATCCAGCCCTTCCAACATCGCTACCAGCAGGTTCACCATACCGTCGAAATCCTTGCGATTGATGATTCCATTGTGAGCATGCGTGTAACGCGTAGGAACAATCAGATTCACCGTAGGCACACCCGCATTGCTCTTCTGAATCTCGGCAGAATCGTCTCCATAGCCCGCCACCAAATCCAACTGCAGATGGATACTCTTCGCGCGCGCCGTGTCTTTGACGTATTGCACGAACTTGCGATTCGGCAGTTCCGACGTGTCAAACAGAAAAATCCCCGGGCCTGCGCCAAGTTTTGCCTGCGATTCTTCCGGATGAGTGCCCGGCGTGTCGCCCACCACACCCGCTTCCAGCGCGATGCCAATATCCGGCTTCACAAAATCCGCGGCCGTATGCGCGCCGCGCAATCCAATCTCTTCCTGCGTTGTAATGGCATAAAAGATCTGGCTGGCGTGCGGCGCCTGTGCCATCCTGCGCATAGCTTCCACAATCACCGCGCAGCCAACCCGGTCGTCCCAGGCTTTCCCAAGATAATTGTCCGTACCGTTCAGAATCATAAAAGGCGAATCGGGTACAACCGGATCGCCTTCCTCCACACCCATCGCCCGCACCTCATCCGCCGTGTGCGCCCCCACATCCAGAAACAATCCATCGCGTGCAAACACGCGCGTGCGCTCCTCAGCCGGAACAACATGCACATCGCGAATGCCCATCACCGCATGAACAGGACCTTTCGACCCGATAATGGTCCAACGCTGATCTACCAGCGCCTGGTCCAGCCATCCACCCAACATCTGCATTGATAAGTATCCAGTGGGCGTGATGCGCCGAATCATGCCCCCCAGCTCGTCCATGTGCGCGTCCACCATCACGCGTGGACCGTTTGTACCCTGCTTGGCAATAATCGAGCCCATGCCGTCGAACTGAATCGATGCGGCAAAAGGCTTCATCCTGTCCACCATCACCTTCCGCACCGGCTCTTCGAATCCCGGCGGCCCCGCCGCATCCGACAACTCACGCAGCAAGTCCACGGTCGCGTCCTGGGCGAAAGATATCTGGGAAATTACTAGGGTTGCAAGCAGTAGAGAAGTGCGCATAGGAAGAGTGTAGACTCTTCCGTTACGAACGTTCCGCCGGAGCAATCACTATCTCCTGCTTCGGAATGTCCTTCAACATCGACATCCCAACACCCAGATGCTGCTCCATCAACTGGTGCGGCGTGTGCGCCATCCACTCCGCCAGCGAAACATCCTGATATTGCGACGCCTTGAACATCTCCAGAAATACCAGGTCTCCCTCGCCGGTGTTCTCAATATAGTGGGGATTCGAAATCGGAATATAACCGACATCACCAGCCTGGAAATCCATCGTACGAGCATCCGTCGCCGCGCCAAAAACAGTCATCCGGCCCTTACCAGCGATGTAATATTGCCACTCATCGGAGTTCGGATGCCAGTGCAATTCGCGCAAACCACCCGGCTTCAGAGTGACAATGGCGGCCGAGATGGGAGTGACCGGGAAAATCTTCGAATCGATGATCTTCACTTCTCCGCCCCGCGTAACCTTCGTCGGCTTCATGGTGCTCGCCTTAAACGCGTAAAGACTTCCCAGCGACCCTGTGCCTTGCGCCACCTGCTCCTGTTCCTCGTGCAATGGCCCTGGAAGTTCTGCCTGGAAGATGAACAGCTCCTTCTTCGGAACTTTGTCGAAGGTAGACGCAGGCACGTTGAAGTTCTTCGCCAGCACTTCCTTCGGGGTGTGTGTCAGCCAATCGGTAATCAGAAAAGTATGGAATTCGTTAAACGCTCCGTTGTCGAAGACCAGCAAAAAACGGCATCCGTCCGGTCCTAAGCCTTGGATGGAATGCGGGATGCCAGGCGGGAACAGCCACAAATCGCCCGCAATCACATCATTAACGAAGCCCTTCCCGGTCGAATCCACAGCGGTAATTCGGGCGCTGCCGTTCAGCATGATGGCCCATTCGGCTTCCACATGCCAGTGAAGTTCCCGCACTCCTCCGGCCGTCAGGCGCATTTCTACGCCAGCCATTTCGGTAGAAACCGGCAATTCGCGCACCGTCACCTGCCGTGTCCACCCGCCGCTCTCGACCCGTTTGCGCGCAAAGGAAAACGGATATTTGAATGGTTTAATCGTTCCGTGATCTGACATCGGAGGCCACTCGGAATCCGGATTCTCCGCGGCCAGCGCATGGTTCTGCGGTCCTGGATCAGTCTCATTGGGGGCGTTGTGCTTATCACTCGGCTTCGGCTCCTGGAAAGCTTCGGCACCCAATGGGCCTAACGCTGCAACCGTCGCGAGCGCCGCCGAACTGATGCCAAACGCTTCGCGCCGGCTCAACTTTGTCTCTTGAACGTCAGAACCCTTCAATTTGTCTTCCATGGCTTTCCTATCTTCGCTAAATGCCCTTTGATAAAGTCAACCGAGCTACTTCATGCAAAAAACTTTATTGACAGCGCTCTTCCTTGTCCTCATTTTCAACCCTTGTTTGACGGCGGCGGACCGGCCCGATTGGGCATACGGTATCCAAACTCCGTCCACCAGACCTGACGCACCAAAATCCGATCCTGATGCATTACTTCACCTGCCAGGCAACAATCTGGCGTTCACTCGCGCTCAAATCTCCAGCCGCTTTGCCCCGTCCGATTGGTATCCGGGCGACCATCTCTCGATGCCCGCCATTGTGGCTAATGGCCAGAAGCCGGATGTCTGGGCCTGTGCCCTCTGCCATTATCCCAACGGCAAAGGTCGCCCTGAGAACGCCAGCGTGGCCGGCTACCCGCGTCAGTATTTCATTCAACAGATGCACGAATTTCGAGACGGCAATCGTCTAAGCTCCGACCCGAATAAAGCGAACACGAAATATATGATGGCCTACGCCAAGGCGATGACCGACGAGCAGATTGAAGCAGCAGCCAACTACTTCTCGGCCATGAAGTGGACTCCCTGGATCAAAGTCGTCGAAACGGCCACGGTACCCAAAATGTACACCTCGGGAGGCATGTTTTTCCCATGGCCCGGCGACCAGAAAGAACCCATCGGCAACCGCATTATCGAAACACCCATTAACGGCGAAGCAACTGAGGTGCTGCGCGACCCGCACTCCGGCTTCATCGCCTACGCACCCATAGGCAGCATTGAAAAAGGAAAAAAGTTGGTGACGGAGGAAACCAGCAAGACCGTCAAATGCGGCGTATGCCACGGCGCCGATTTGAAAGGCATGGGGCCAGTACCTGGTATCGCCGGCCGCTCGCCCAGCTACGTTGTGCGTCAGCTATTCGATATGCAGCAGGGCAAGCGCAAAGGTCTGTGGACCGCACTGATGATGCCCGTCGTCAGCAAGCTGACCAACGAAGACATGCTCAACATCGCAGCCTACACCGCCTCGCGCGAGCCATAACATATTTACCGTGTCACCATCGGAGAACAACACGGCTTCTCCACCGGCTTGAACTCCATGCACTCAACTCGCGTCAGATCCGGATCATACAAATTAAGCTGCCACTTACCGTCCCGCCCAATCTTCGGCTTCTCCGTCAAGCCAGGCATGCGCGCCAACACCGTCTTGTAGGCCTCCTGAATATCCTTCACTCCCAGAGCAATGTGGTTGTTAACCCCGCGCGATTTCACCGAAGGATTTTTGACTTGCAGCATATACTCCAGCCAGTCATCCCCATCGGGAACGCGCATATCCACCCAGTTCACGGTGGCATCGTCCCTGCCGCCATACCACATCACCGTGAACCCGAGGATGTCTTTGTAAAACGCGTCCTCCGCCGCCCGGTCATGCACAATAAACCCGCTGTGAATCATATGCTGTGACACGCGCGTGTCGGGTAAAAG
Organism: Bryobacterales bacterium; assembly: GCA_003163855.1. Lineage (GTDB taxonomy): Bacteria > Acidobacteriota > Terriglobia > Bryobacterales > Bryobacteraceae > Bog-105. The sequence goes on from PLRJ01000186.1 coordinate 14,637, forward strand.
CTTCCCGAATCGTTCTTCATGAATCGAGCCCGGCATGTACTGCACAAATTCAATCTTGCGGCCTTCCGGATCGTCCACCATAAAGCTGATGTTCTTATCTAATCCTGGCTTCAACGCCGCCGGCACTTTCACGCCTTTGCTCGCCAGATAATCCCGCAACTTCCTCGCGTCGGTGGTCTCAAACGCCACGTGCGATAAACGGTCCTGCTCATCGCCTTTCAACCCTGGATAAATCTCAATGTACTGATGGTCGTTGACCTTGTAATAATTCAACATCAGCCCGCCCGTTGGCTTATCCAGGCTGAAGTGCTCGAATCCAAGCACATGGCCGTAGAATTCCTCGGCCTTACCCAAATCGCTCACATACAAACCCACATGCGCCAACCCGATAATCGGCGGCCGTTCAGCCGTCTGCATCTTGGCGGCCAACAAAGTAGCTCCCAACGCAAACCATAAAACTTTTTTCTGCATTGATCAAATTCCCAAGCCATTAGATCAGACCGGGCTCGACGAAACCTACCTCGGAATCTCATCCATGATCATGCATTCGGAAATCTTCCAACCTCCCGCCTGTTTCACCAGCACCTCAAGATAATAGGAGTGCCGCGGCTGCATCGGTTTTCCAGTCGCATCGTCAATCTGACCTTTACTCGATTCCTCACTCCACACCACAGCCACCGTGGGCGCGGCAAAGTGCAGGTCCGTAATCGCCGGTTCGCTCGTTTCTTTGGCCGCTAGATAGCCGGGCCGCTGAAACAGCCTCACCAAAAACTTCTCTAGCGCCGCACTGCTCTTAAGCCGCACGCCAAATGGATTCTGCCATACCGCATCAACCGTGTAGAGCGACGACACGCCTTTCGCATCGTGCTTCTTCCATGCTTCAACCTCCTGGGTCACGACGGCGCGAACCGCATTCTCATCGCTGGTCGCGGCCTGCATCCTTGCGCCTGCAGCCAGCAACACCACGGCCATCAATCTTCGTGTCAACATAGGCTCGATTGTAGAACCCGCGCCATGACCCCTTGACTATCTACAATTGATTGTAGATAATCACAGGGTGGGCAAACCTTCTGACCTCATTCAAGGCACTCTCGACCTCCTCATTCTTAAAACCATCTCTTCAGAACCCGTTCATGGCTGGGCCATCGCCAAACGCGTTCAACAGATGTCGAAAGAGGCCCTGCAAGTGCAACAAGGTTCGCTTTACCCTGCCCTGCACCGTCTGGAGCAGCAAGGCTGGATTCAGTCCCAGACCAAACCGACCGACTCGGGCCGCATCGCTAAGTTCTATTCGCTGACTCGCGACGGCAGGAAGCAACTGGTCAAAGAACTCGAACAGTGGGATCGTCTTTCGAGCGCCATCAACCTCGTCCTGAAACACGTTTAGGGAACCTATGCTCTGGCTCTCACGATTACGCCTGCGCCTCCGTTCACTCCTGCAGCGCCAAAACCTCAACGAGGAACTCACCCAGGAACTATCTTTCCATCTCGAACAGCAAAAAGCCGAATTCATAGCCGAAGGCATGACGCCAGACGAAGCCGATGCCGCCGCCCGCCGGCTGTTCGGTTCGCAAGCTTCTCTGGCCGAGGAATGCCGCGACCAGCGCCGCACTCGCTGGCTCGAAGATCTAGCCCAGGACACCCGTTACGCTTGGCGCAGTTTCGCGCAATCGCCCGCCTTCACCCTCACCGCCGTGCTTACCCTCGCTTTGGGCATTGGAGCCAACACAGCGTTCTTCTCCACCGCCTACGGAATTCTGTTTCGGCCGCTCCCCTACCCATCTCCCGGCCGTATCGTCAATATGCCGGACGGCATCGCCGGCATGGGTCCAGTGGTCGCCCTGCGAGATCTCTCCCGGCTGGTGGATTACGCCGGCTGCATGCCCGGCATCGAGATGAACCTCCAATTTGGTGGGGAAGCCTCTCGCATTCGGACCGCCTTCACAACCTGGAATCTACTCCGCGTCCTCGGAATAAATCCCGCACATGGCCGCTGGTTCACAGAATCCGAGGAGTTTGCCGGCCATGGCCAAGTAGTGATGCTCAGTGACCGCACTTGGAGGAGGCTCTTCAATGCTGATCCATCCATCCTCGGACAGCGCATCATCCTCAACGAGGAGTCTGTGGAAATCATCGGCATCATGCCTCCCGGCTTTGCGTTCCCCACGTCTGACACCTAAATATGGGTACCCATCCGCCGCGACCCTCGCAACGTCGGCGCCATGTGGGGAGGCGGCTATCTTTGGCCCGTCGGCCGCCTCCATGACGGCGTTTCAATCGCAGCCGCGGACAAGGAACTTCCGCCAGCCATCGACCGCATCCGAGCCATGTTCCCCTGGCGCATGCCCGACGCCTGGGGAGTTGGGGCGCATCTGGCTCCTCGCCCGCAAGCCGAAGTCGTGGACGTTCGACCGAAACTCTTCGCGCTCTCAACCGCCGCCTTGCTGCTATTGCTGATCGCCTGCGGTAACGTTGCCAACCTGCTGCTTGCCAGGACCGTCCAACGAGACCGCGAATTCTCCATGCGCGAAGCCCTTGGCGCACGCCGGAGCCGCCTCTTCCGTCAATTAATTACCGAAAGTATGCTGCTCGTTGTCGCTGGAGGAATCGCCGGTCTCGCCGCCGCCGCACTCATCCTTCGCTTCCTGCCCACGCTGCTGCCTAAAGACACACCCCGCATCTCCGAGATCGGACTCCATCCCGCCGTCCTGGGTGCCGCGCTCGCCAGCATGCTGCTCACACTGCTGCTGTTCGGCTCTGCGCCGCTAATCCGCCTCTGGACTTCAAGCCGCCAATCATTAGTGGGCCGCGCCGTCACATCCACCCGGCACAGTTCCCGCCTCTCGCTCGCCTTAATCGCCGCTGAACTGGCGCTCGCAACCACTCTTCTCATCGCCGCCGGACTCATGGGCCGCACTCTCTGGCAACTCGCCAATGTCGATGGCGGCCTGCACGCCACCGGCATTACCTCGGCCCAAGTCTCCGCCGGTCCCAGCCTTTGCCCCAACCCCGACCGCTGCCTCGCCATGCTCCGCGACATCAATCAAGCCCTCCTCACGTTGCCGGGCACGCGCAGCGTCAATTGGTCGAACGTTGCCCCGCTCAGCAAAGACTACTCAGCCGTCGCCATCGAAATCCGGGATCTTCCCAAATCCCCAGGTGCACCCGCTTATGTGGATTGGCAGACCACCGCAACGCCGGGTTACTTTCATGCACTCGGTATCCCCTTACTCGCAGGCCGTTTGTTCACTGACTCCGACCGTAGCGGTTCTCTTCCCGTCATGCTGGTAAGCGCCTCCACTGCCAAACATTATTGGCCGCAGGAAAGCGCACTCGGAAAAGTGATCCGCCCCATGTCCGACACGCAATGGAGAACGGTTGTCGGAGTCGTTGGCGATGTGGCGCAATACTCCCTCACCGGCTTTCCTGATTGGGTGGACGGCGTACAATACCTGCCGATAGCTCAATCATTACCGCGCACACCATCCAACGTTCAGTTCACCCTGTTCCTGGAGTCCGCCCAGTCGCCAACCGTCGCCGCTCTTACCGCGGCCGTGCGTCAACACTTCCCCGACGTTGTTCTCGCGCACATCCAGCCGCTGGAAGCCATACGCGACGACTCCATTGCCGACCAGCGCTCCACCGCCTGGCTGCTCACACTATTCGCGCTTCTGGGATTAATGCTGGGAGTAGCCGGCGTCTACGGCGTCATCTCGCACCGGGCCGTCCAGCGCACCCGCGAAATCGGCATCCGGCTCGCTCTCGGAGCCAGCGCCAGCAGCGTCATGGGAATGGTCCTGCAAGAAACACTGCTAATTTCGTGCGTCGGCATAGCCGCAGGCGCAGCCATGGCCTTCTGGTTAAGCCGCTTCCTGCAATCGCTGCTCTTCGGAGTCACCACACACGACCAACTCACCCTCACCCTGTGCCCAGCCATACTGCTGCTAGCGGCTCTGCTTGCCGCCGCCCTGCCCGGCTGGCGAGCCTCGCACATCGACCCCTGCCTAACGCTGCGCGAACAGTAAAGATTCGTGACAGTCACCATAACTCCCGAATTCCGCGCTCTTCCTGCCTCTCAAGTCGAAGGCGCGCACGCCGCCAAAGCCTTCGCCTTGGGGCCTGGTTTTTGCCGCCTAACACGAATTCCGAACCGGGCCTCACATGCCTCCGTGAACGAAGCATCCCCGAGCGGCCTTCCGGTTTTGGTCGCCTCCCGCAAGCGATCCTGCAGTTCAGCCTCTGCCATTCCTTCATCCAGAACGGTTCGCCAGCGTGAAGGACCCCACGTCTGAGACCACAGCTCCGTGTGCAGCCAGTCAGGAGTCTGCTGCAATCCCAAATGACGGCGTGCGCTGCTCCACGCCCAATCAGCGGCCCGCGCTGCGAGTCCGGCTTTTACCGCGTTGCGTTCGACATACGCCAATGCCGCCCAGGTGTGCCGCGCATCCAGCGGGCAGGAGAAGAAGCGGTTCTGCCACAAGTGGCCCGATTCGCTTCGCCGGATGTTCAACCACCGCGCGTAGTCGTTGTGGGTGCGCCCCAGCGCTTTGGCCAGACCAGCAGCAACCGCCGGAATGGCGATCAAGTGAACGTGATTGGTCAGCAGGCAATAGCCGAGAATATCTACTTTGTATTGGGACGTGTAGCGCTTTAACAAAAGGAGATACATCTCGCGGTCACTATCGGTGAAGAAGACGTCGCGTCGGTTATTACCGCGCTGAGTGATGTGGTGTGGCGTGTTGGCGAGGACGATACGGGAGTAGCGAGGCATATTCGGGAAGTGCCTCGTACGGCCCGCGAATCTCGGGAGTTATGGTGACTGTCACGGATCTAGTCCGATCGAGTCCGGGATCTTTAAATTGGAGCCATAATCGGAGCCGCTGCCGAAGCCTTCTTCGGCGCCATCGGATTTTGCGCGTACCGCGTCAAATCCCGCTCCATCTGCCGTAAACTCGCCTCATTCACCGGGTCCGCATCTTTCATCCCCGCAACTGTCGCCTTCACCTGCGCCAGCGATGCCATCACCACCGCCTTCACATCCGGTGTAGCTTGCGGACTCGCCCCCAGCGTCATCACGGCATCCAGGAAAACCCGCTGCGTCTGCCGTTGCAGACTGCGCTGCATACCAGCTTGCGCTGGTGTCCCAAACACTTTCTTTGCGCATACGTCAATCACCTCCGGCAAAGTAAGCGCATTCTGCTGCCGGTCGGCGAATCCAACCAGCCGCGCCGCTGTTGCCGGTTCGAACAACTGATCGAACACCAACCCCGCAATCGTCCGCGCTGCCGCCAGGTGGTCGAACGCATAGCCCGTCGACGATTCCATGTTTTCCTGATCCGGTTGACCGCTTCGTCCGCCGCCTGGCTCGCGTTCTACCGGCGTCGTCAAACTCGCCAGCAAATGTTCAGGAATCACCAGGCTTGCCGGGTCCACATCGTCCATCAACAGCCCCAGAATCTCGCGCTGCTTCGCCGCCGGCACAATCTCGGTCGGCGGGATGGAATCCCCCTTCAACGCGTANNTAATTCGCCAGCAGAATCTTGCGCTGCTCGGCAGTCTCGCGCATATATTGCGCCGGGTCCGGCCCATCGTCATAGCGGTTCCAGCGCGGGTCGGCCTGCGGCGTGAACATCAGGCCCTGCTTCCGCATATCTTTAATCACGTTGTCGAGACCGGCCTTCTCCTGATCCTTGGGAAACACCGTGTAGGCATAGCGAACCGTCATGATGTCGTAGGCGCCAATCTGCTTCTGGTAAGCGTCGGTCAAATCGATCTTCCCGCCCACCACTTTCAGGCGCGGCGACGGGTACTCCATCACCGACGCCCTATCGTTCATGCTCGAATTCCAGTTATGGTCGAACCCCAGCGTGTGCCCCGTCTCATGCGCGGTCAGCAAAGCCTGGCGCAGCAAAACCAGCTGCTGCTCGGTTTCCGGAGTGGAATACGCGGGCAGAGGCGGGTCCACGAACCCTTCTTCAAACACACCGTTCTCGCCATTCTCCCCGCCGGTCACTGGCGGTTCGTACGCCTGCCAGTAATTGCTTATTGTGCGCACCCGGTCCGATTCCAGCCGTACCCGCGCCGCCAGAATCTCGCCCGTGCGAGGATCGGTCAGCCCGCCGCCCGTTGAATAGCCTCGTTGATCGCGGTCCACCCAATAGATCATGTTGTAGCGGACATCCATCGGGTCCATATCGGGAGTGGCATCGCGAATCTCCAGCGCATTCTTGAATCCGGCCGCTTCAAACGCCTTGTTCCACCACAGAAAACCCTGCTTCATCGCCGTACGCGTTGGCTCCGGCACGGCCGCGTCCAGGTAGTAGACAATCGGCTTCACCGGCTCGCTCATGGCCGCGTTCGGGTCTTTCTTTTCCAGCCGGTGCCGACGCACCCACTGCACCACGTTCGTAGAAGAAGGCGGTAACGAATAATCGATAAACCGGATCCCCTGCACCCCGATTCGCGGGTCCGCCTCACGCGGCGTGTAGCCGGTGGGTGGTTCGACAAAGCTATAGTGCAAGCGGCCTGTCAGCACGCGAGCTTCCGGCGCAGTCCGCGCGCCGCCCGACGTTGCCTCGTACGTGACAATCACTTCCACTTCACTGTTCTTGGGGAAGCCCTTGGTATTGGGCATGTAAATCGCGCTGCGTGTGGGGTCGAACTTCCAGGCCGTTCCGCCAAGCCGTTCGTTCACCTGCGGACCGCCCCCGCCCCGCCCTTCACCAGGAGGTGCGGCAAAACCGGCCGCATCGCGCACCACCAGCGGCGTGGCATCCACTATCAGCTTGCCGCCTTCGCTCTTGATGATGGGAAGGCTGGCAATAATCGACTCCGGAAACGAAGCATCCAAGCCTTTCTGCACGCCCGGCCCGCCGTTGCCGGCGCGGAACCGCGTATTTTTCTGCACCACCATCACCCTCGGCCCCACGCGCTGAAACTGAATCACACCGCCTTCGCCGCCGCCCGCCCATTCCAGCCCAACGCTCCCCGACCCGCTACCCTTGGCCACCTCAGTAAAGTAAAGGATGTCCTGGTCCAGATGCGCCAGCTCAAAATAGAGCTTTCCCTGCTCCTCATCCCAAATCATAGGGATGTATCCCTCGCGGCGCTGCATGCCCGCTTGCGCAAACACAATTCCTGAAAGCAACGAACCAAGTACGAGAAATCTAGTAATGAACTTCATGGGTTGGAGATACGCCAGCATAACAAATTCCGTGACAGTCACCATAACTCCCGAGATCCGCGAGATCCGTGACGAGATCCGTGACAGTCACCATAACTCCCAAATCCCAAATCCAGGAAACCTGAATAGCGCCGCCGGTGTCTCTTTCAGAACCGATGCTGCTAGCCAAAATATTGCCAGCCCTGTTGATCCCGGGACTTGCCAGCGGTCAAGCTGACATAACTTCCATTCGTAGCCAGGAAGCCGCCCTGGCCAGCGCCCTGCGAACGAGCAACAAGGCCTCCCTCATTCGGCTCACCGACACAAAGCGGGGCAATCTTTGGAAACTCGCCGTCCGAATCTACAGGCCAGTTGCCTGCCACGATGGTCCCCAATTAGCCTTCCCTCCCAATTGAACGGGATCGACGCCTCAGCAAATGTAATTGGCCCGTATAAAACGCCTTAGGGCAAACTGACCTGTTCAGATCCTCAATGCCTGCTGCAGGGGCGGCCCGCACAATGCCTCCGGTAGACTTAGGGGCTAGAATGGCTCGAGCTTTCATAAGTTACAAGCACGACGCGCAACCCGACGTGAGGATTGCCGATTACCTCGTTAACTTGCTTCCACAGCACGGCCTCACCACATTTATAGATAGACAAATCCCGATTGGCCACGAGTGGCCCACAGCCATAGAGGCTGAGCTCGAGAGGGCGGACTTCCTGATTGTTCTGCTCTCTGAAAAATCGGCTGCCAGCGAAATGGTGATTCATGAGGTGTCTATTGCTCACCGCCTGAAATCCTCAACCGGGCGTCCCGTTATTCTGCCCGTCCGCGTGGCCTTCAAAGACAGCTTGCCGTACGACCTTGGCGCCAAGTTGGAACGCATCCAATACCGGCTTTGGCAAGGGGACGGAGACGAACACACGATTGGCGCCGAGATTGTCGATGCCATGATCTCCCAGCAAGATTTTGCTGCTCCGCAAGCGAATTCAACGCCTGCCGCGCCCAATAATTTGGCGGCCGACGGCAACGCCGTCACTGCGGGCTCGGTTCTCGCCGCTCCGCTGCCATCCTTTGACGTGCGCTGGCTCGACATGCTCGAGAGTCCCGGAGGAGCTGTTCGCCTCGACTCACCTTTCTATATCGAGCGGGAACTTGATGAGAAAGCCGCCAGGCTTATCTCCAAAGCGGGCGTAACCATCCGCGTACGTGGCAGCCGTCAGACCGGTAAGAGTTCCGCGCTTGCTCGCCTGTACCAGCGTGCCCGCGATTTAGAGCAATCGGCCGTTTACCTCGATTTCCAGCAATTGGACGAGGATCAACTGGCAAACCTCGACTCATTGCTGCAATACCTGGCCAATTTCCTCGCGCAGCAACTAGCCACCAACGAATCGCCCGACCGCTATTGGAAGACAGCTCTCGGTCCGAAGGATAAACTCAATCAATTTATCCAGAATGATGTGCTCGCGCGATTGCAGAAGCCGCTTGTCCTCATCATGGATGAAGTAGACCGCGTTTTCGCCTTTCCCTACCGCAACGACTTTTTTGGTCTGGTCCGCTCCTGGCACAGCCGGCGAGCGATAGATCCCGCCTGGACGCGTCTGAATCTTGTCCTTGCCTACTCCACGGAGGCAACACTGTTGATAAAAGATCAGACACAGTCTCCGTTCAACGTTGGCGAAGGCTTTCACGCGCATGATCTTTCCCGCTCGCAGGTTGAGACCCTCAACCAAAAACACGGATCGCCGCTTAAAACGGTTCAAGAAGCCGATCTTTTCATGAACCTCATCGGCGGTCATCCCTTCCTGGTTCGAAGGGCGCTCTATGATCTGGTCGATCGCGCGCAGCCCTTTGCCGGCCTACAGGCATGCGCCCTCGACGACGACGGTCCTTTTAGCGATCATCTCCGCTACTACTGGTGGTGGCTCAAAGAGAGCGACGAAAGACGAGCGGCCATGAAAAGTGCGATCCTCAAGGGTATGGTTCCCTCCGATGAGGGCTTCTTCTCACTACGATCGGCAGGCCTGGTCACAGGCCATAGCCGCGAGGCGTGTCAGCCCCGCTGCGGTCTTTACCGGGCTTATTTTAAGGAGCGGCTATGAGCGTTCCCATCGTACGTACCTCGCCTGAGCCCGATATCTACACACCCGGCGGACCGCTCAGTGTTACCGACCCGATCTATGTTTCCCGAACCGCAGACCGCGAATTGCTGGACGCGGTCAGCCGCGGGCAACTATGCTTCATCCTTACACCGCGCCAGATGGGCAAATCGAGCCTCATGTATCGAACTGCCGCCAGCGTTCGGAGTCTCGGCATCCGCAGTGTGGTGGTTGATCTCACTGGCATCGGAGGTGAGGCTAACGCGGACCAGTGGTACTTGGGCCATCTCACCGAGATTGTCACCCAACTCCATTTGAAAACGGATTATTTGGCGTGGTGGGAAAGGGTCGGCCATCTGAGTGCCGTCCAGCGATTCGGCAAATTTCTGACTGAGGTCGTCTTGACCGAGGTGGCGGAGCCCGTCATTCTATTCGTCGATGAAATCGATACGACGTTAAAGCTGACTTACAGCGATGACTACTTCGCGGCGATTCGTAGTTTGTACAATCGCAGGGCGGCTGAACCCGCGCTGAAACGCCTTACCTTTGTATTGCTCGGCGTGGCGTCGCCCTCCGACCTGATCAAAGATTCCGCGCGCACGCCTTTCAACATCGGCCAGCGCATCCACCTGACCGACTTCCAACTGAAGGAAGCGCAGCCGCTCAGTGCGGGACTTTCGCCGGATGCGGCTTTCTCTCAGACACTCCTCGATCGAATCTTATCCTGGACGGGTGGGCACCCGTATCTGACGCAGACCGCCTGCAAGCGGGTGGCAGAGTTCACTCAATCCAGTGGGTGGGGCCCGAAAGACTCGCCGCAGGTCGTCGACCAACTGATCGAGAAACAGTTCTTCAGCGAGCGCGGGCGTCATACCGATGCCAATCTTCAATTCGTCACCGAGCGCATTTTGGAACACGAAGCCGCCGTTCGGATGCTCCGCCTCTACCGCCGCATCCGTAGCGGCGAATCGGTACTCGACAACGAACTCGATCCCGTGCGCATGACGTTAAAGCTCAGCGGTTTGGTGAAGGCCGGTGAGGGCAAGGTTTTGCAGGTTCGGAACAGGATTTACCAGCGCGTATTTGACGACGCTTGGGTAAGGTCCGAACTGGTGCGCCGCGGCGAGTCTTCGCAAGAGGAAGAGATGGGTCTCCGGTCATTGATTCCCAAATTTCTACGTGGCGGTTCTCGGTTCAAGTATGACGTTTTTATCGCGAATGCCAGCCGCGATGCCGAATGGGTCCGCGAATATCTCGTACCGAATCTGGAACACGCGGGATTGACCGTTTTTGCGGACAGCCGAACCTTGAGTCCGGGGTCCAGTTACAGCAAACAGGTGGAGTCAGCCATTGCGGATAGCCGCTCCACCATTTTAGTCATTTCTCCCGCCCTCATCAGTAGCGCGTACGCCATTCGTGAAATGGAGTTGGCCGTCCGGCTGGCGGAGGAAGACAAGCAGCGCCTTATCATCCCGCTTGTTCTGCGCAAGACGGAGATACCTTCGGCTCTGAGAGACTTCCATCTGGCGAATTTTACGGATCAAGAGAACTGGACCCCCCAAATGGCGCGCCTTTTCGAGACCTTGGGTGCCCCGAATAAGGTGAGTCCCCTTGAGATGAGCGGTGCCACGCAAACAAGCACCGGGTCGAAGGATACCGGAATCATCCGGCAACTATTGGACTCTGCCTTCGATGACGAGGAACTGCTCACCTTCGCCTACGACTACTTCCGCCCTGTCTACTCCGAAATGGAGCCGGGCCTTTCCAAACGCATGCGAATCCAGATGCTGATCGAGTCCGCCGAACGCGAAAACAGGCTCGACTATCTTTTAGATCAGGTAGCCCGGGCGCGCCCAAACGAATACCGCCAATTCTCCAACCGATTCGAGATTGGACCAAGCGCCGGTTCCGTTTGAAGGGCGTTGACAGATCGAGCAAAAAAACCATCTCCAACCCCCTCAACTACTTAACCCATTCCACAACCCCCTGCCAGAACACCCCATGTTCCATTGATGATCGGAAAGCCACGCTCAAAAAGCCAGCTTTACCCCTCTTACGGAGCAATCAACTTGTCGACCGAAAAACAAATCCTCGCTAATCGCGAAAATTCTCAAAACAGCACCGGCCCTGTCACGGCCGAGGGCAAAGCCGCTGTCAGTCAGAACCGTACGGTCCACGGCCTAAACTACAACCCCGAAACCTTCCGCGTCCTGGCCTGCGAGAACCAAGCCCAATACGACGCCCTGCTAAAGGCGCTCATGGACGAGCAAAACCCGCAAGACACCACCGAAACTCTCCTGGTTACAGCTATGGCCCAGCACCGCTGGCTCCTCGACCGGGCCAACCGCCTCCAGGAATCCTGCTTCGATCAGGAAACCGCCCAAATCACCGACCAGAAGCTCTTCTCCCTCTATCTCCGCTATGCCACAACCCACGAGCGCGCCTTCCACAAATGCCTCAACGA
>PLRJ01000138.1 GCA_003163855.1 Bryobacterales bacterium
GTGTGTCCGCTCGGCGCAAGGGATAGAAAGAACAAAACATGAATAAAGTAACAGCAAAGAAAGTAGCGCTTGCCTATTCAGGCGGCCTCGATACATCCATCATCATTCCGTGGCTTAAGGAGCATTACAACTGCGAAGTAGTGGCCATCTGCGGAGACATTGGACAGGGCGGCGAAGAGCTGGATGGTCTGAAGGAAAAGGCGATTAAGACCGGCGCATCGGAAGTGTACGTGGAAGACATGCGCGAGGAGTTCGTTACCGATTACCTGTGGAAGCTGGTGCGTTCCGGCGCGGTGTACGAACACAAGTATCTGTTGGGAACGTCCATCGCGCGGCCGCTGCTGGCGAAGCGCCAGGCTGAAGTCGCGCTGAAGACCGGCTGCGATGCGCTGTCGCATGGCTGCACTGGTAAAGGCAACGACCAGGTTCGCTTCGAACTGACCTTCAAAGCCATCGCGCCGCACTTAAATGTGATTGCGCCATGGCGTGAATGGGACATTGTTTCGCGCGAAGACGCTATCGAATATGCGCGCGTGCACAACGTACCCATTGCGCAATCGACAACGAAGATTTATAGCCGCGACCGCAACATCTGGCACATTTCGCACGAAGGCGGTGAACTGGAAGATCCGGCCAACGCGGCGCCTGACCATATATGGATGCTGAGCAAGAGCCCGGCGGAAGCGCCGAACACGCCGGCGGAAGTCACCATCGGCTTCAAAAGCGGCATTCCGGTGTCGTTGAATGGTCAGCACAAACTCAGCGGCGTGGCGCTGCTGGAAGAGCTGAATAAACTCGGCGGCGAACACGGTATTGGCCGCATCGATCTGGTGGAGAACCGCTTCGTTGGTATGAAGTCGCGCGGCTGTTATGAAACTCCGGGCGGCGCCATTCTGCTGGCGGCAGAGCGCGAACTCGAGGCGCTTACGCTCGACCGGCCCACGCTGCACTTCAAGCAGAAGATGGCGCTGGATTATGCGGAGATGGTTTACAACGGCCTGTGGTTTACGCCGCTGAGGGAATCGTTGGATGCGTTCTTTGAAAAAGTGACGGAGCCTGTTACCGGCGAAGTCACCATGCGCCTGTATAAAGGCAACTTGGAACCGGTAAGCCGCAAGAGCCCCAATTCGCTTTATAACCTGGACATCGCCAGCTTCACCATGGGCGCCAGTTACGACCAGAAAGACGCGCTGGGCTTCATCAACCTGGTGGGCCTGCCTATCAAGGTGCGCGCCCTGCTGCACAACAAGTAACGCCATGAAACTTTGGGGTGGAAGGTTCGAAACCGGACCGTCGGAAGTGTTCGAACAGTTTTCAGGTTCGCTGCACTTCGACGGCAAGCTGATATTCGCCGATGTGGAGGGCTCGCAGGCTTTTGCGCGGGCCCTCGCGCGCATCGGGATTTTGACCGCTGATGAATGCCAGACGCTGGTGAATGCCTTCGCGGAGATTGGGCGCGAAGCGCAGGATCCGAAGTATCTTGATGGCGCCAGCGATGAAGACATCCATACCTTCGTCATCCGCAAGCTGGGTGAAAAGGTGGGAGCGCTGGCGGGCAAAATTCATACCGGGCGCAGCCGCAACGAACAGGTGTCGGTGGATGTGCGGCTTTATCTGCGGGCGTCTGCCGATACTGTGTTGACGCAGATCACGGAACTGATGTCGGCGCTGCTGGCGCTGGCGGAAAAATATCCGGACGCGGTGATACCCGGCTATACGCATCTGCGGCGCGCCCAGGCGGTGCTGTGGCCGCATTATTTGCTGGCCTATTTCGAAATGTTCGCGCGCGATTTCGAACGTATGGAGCAGGCGCGCACACGCATCAACGTGCTGCCGTTAGGGTCGGGCGCTCTGGCGGGCAGCGGCTTTCCATTCGACCGTCAGGCCATCGCGGCCGATCTGCATTTCCCGGCTATCACTCGGAACAGCATGGATGTCTCGGCTGATCGCGACTTTGCGCTCGATTTTCTGTATGCTTCCAGCGTCATCATGCTGCACCTCAGCCGCCTGGCAGAAGACTGGATTCTGTATTCAAGCGAAGAATTCGAATGGATGACGCTGGGCGATGGCGTTACCAGCGGGTCGAGCCTGATGCCGCAAAAGAAAAATCCCGATTCGCTGGAATTAATCCGCGGCAAATCAGGCCGCGTTTTTGGCGATTTGACGTCGCTGTTTGTCACGATGAAGGGCTTGCCGCTGACCTATAACCGGGACATGCAGGAAGACAAAGAGCCCATCTTCGATGCCTTTCACCAGACGGCTGGTTCGCTTGCGATGGCGAAGGTTGTGGCGGAATCCATCGTCCTGAAGCCGGCTGTTCCCGCGGCCGCGGCGGAGGATAGCTGGGTAGTGGCGACCGACCTCGCGGAAGAACTCGCTCGCAGTGGCGTGGCATTTCACCGCGCGCATCAGATTGTCGGCAAGCTGGTGCTCGACAGCGTCAACAGCGGCAAGAAACCGGGCGATTGGACGGGCGAAACATTGGCCGCGGCGGCGCCTGAATTCAAGCCTGAAATGGCGCGCCTTTTGAAACCAGTTGAAGGCATGAAGAGCCGCGCTTTAGTCGGCGGAACCGCTCCTAGCGCGGTCTCTGCGGCTTTGAAAGAGGCTGCCGGGCGCCTCACCGAGTTCCGTCAACGCCTGCACTAATCCCATGAACAAGAGCTTTCGACAGGGCCAGATAACGTCCATCATCCGCCAGAAGGAGATCTTCACGCAGGATGAACTGGCCCGCGAACTGGCGCTGTTGGGAATTCAGACGACGCAGGTCACTCTGTCGCGAGACATCCGCGAAATGGGACTGGTTAAGACAGCAGATGGCTACCGGCCATTGCCGAGTGAAAGGAACGGCCCCGAACTGGCCGATGTCCTGGATGAATATATGCGCGATGTGAAGGTGGCGCAAAATCTGCTTGTTGTTCGTACCTCGCCCGGCAATGCCAATACGCTGGCGGTGGCGCTGGACAACGAAGAGATGGATGAAATTGTCGGCACGATTGCCGGCGACGACACCGTGATGGTGATTGCGCCCGATCATGAAAGCGCCGTCAAACTGCGGCAGACTCTTCTGGACTTAATAGCCGATTAATGATGATGGCTGTGGCTGTGCCCGTGACCCTGTTCATGAACATGGTCTGCACCCATTCGGCAGGGAGTTCCGGTCATCACACAAGGCACGTGCTCGAACTGAATGGTGGAGTGATGAATGCCCAAGCCACAAAGCGCTTCGTTAATATTCTTCAGAATGGCTCCACTGGCGGAGTGCGGCATGTCCTCTATCAATACGTGCGAGCAAAGCGCATGCGTGTTGGAGCCAAGACTCCAGATGTGCAGATCGTGCACGTCCAGAACTCCTTCTACCGCGCCCATGGCGGCAGTGACCTGATTTAGTTCCAGCCCGCGCGGCAGGCCTTCCAGCAGGATGTTCAACGACTCGTGGATGATATCCCACGCCGTGTAGATGATCAGACAACCGAGCGCGATAGACAGGATGGGGTCGATGTACGTCCAGCCCGTATAGTGGATGGCGACGGCGCTCAGAACGATGGCGGCGGCGCCAATTGCGTCGCCCATCATGTGAATGAAGGCCGCGCGGACGTTGATGTCATCTTTTTTACCGCTGTTCAGCGCCAGCATGATGCCACCGTTGACCACCAGCGAAGACAGCGCTACCCAAAACATAAGAACGTCATCAACTGCTTCGGGATGTATAAGGCGCGTTACTGCTTCCCAGAAGATAACTAGTGAGATGACCAGCAGCGTTGCCGCGTTCAGGAACGCGGTTAGTACGCCGGCGCGCTGGTAACCGAACGTTCGGGCATGGTCGGCGGGTTTACTTTGCAGGTAAAAGCCAATGGCAGCCAGCAGCAAGGCAAATGCGTCGGTGAAGTTATGACCGGCGTCGGAGAGCAGAGATAAGCTGTGTGCTCGGAGCCCGGCGAAAACCTCAAAGATAGTGAACCCGAGCGTCGCTACCAGGCTCAGCTTAAGCTTTAAGCCGGTGGCGGCCGGTTGATGGTGATGGTGGCCCAATAGTTCCACTTTACGACAGTTTCTTTGCCATTCCGGCAAAGGCCGCCGAGTCAGTAGCTCAAACCGTAGCCAACCTCAAACAGCGTGTGATAGCCGGGGGATCCAATGCGGAAATCGGTGGTGGATTCTTTGGGCCAACTGTAGCCTAGCTTCCCGCCAGGTTTATGCGCACCAAACAGCACATCGGCCACTCCCGCGCCTTCGCTGCCCGGCAACCATGCCGCCACTACGGCATCGACATAGCCTAAGACATCATCGATAACCAGCGGCCGACCTGAGATCAGCACCAGCACCACTTGCATGCCGTCCGCCTTCATGCGCGCAATAGTGCCCAATGCCTGCGACTTCAGCCTGAGTTCCGACCTATCGCCAAACATCTCCGCATAAGGCGTCTCCCCAACGACGGCAATGCCAATTTTTGCGCCCTTGCCGCCGCTGCCATCTTCCGAATAGGTGACTTTAGTGGCCGGCCCCGCGGCCGCCCGGATGCCCGTCAGAATGGTTGTTCCCAAGGTATCCTCACCGCTTCTGCCCTGCCACGTAATGGTCCAGCCGCCGCACTGGTTGCCGATGTTATCCGCCGCCTCGCCTGCAACATGTATATGCGCGGCGCCTTTCAACAGAGGCAGCACCTTATTCTCGTTTTTCAGCAATACCAGAGACTGCCGCACGCAGTCACGAGCTACCGCGCGATGTTCCATACTGCCGAAGCTCCGATGCAGCGATCGATCCGCCAGCGGCGACGGCCCGCCCGGCGTCAGGCCCATGGCGCACTTCACGCGCAGGATTCTCAATACCGCATCGTCGATTCGCGACATTGGCACCGCGTTCTCCTGCACAAGCTGCCGCAAAAGGTTGATGTATTCCATCCACTTATCGGGCACCATCACCATGTCCATCCCGGCGTTAATTGAGGTCTCAATCTGCTGCTTGTAGGTGCCGGGCATTTCGTTGATAGCGGCATAATCGGAAATCAGAAAGCCTTCAAAGCCAAGCTCGTTTTTCAACAAGTCGGTAAGCAGTTTCTTGCTGCCCGAACAATGCACGCCGTTCCAACTGCTGTAAGACGGCATAACCGTAGCAACGCCCGCATTCACCGTGGTGATGTAGCCAGGCAGATGGATACGCCGCAGCGTTGCTTCGTCCACCTCTGTGTTCCCCTGGTCGAGTCCAGTTTTCGCGCTGCCGTAAGTGGTGCCGCCGTCTCCAATGTAGTGTTTCGCGCAAGCGGCCACCGCCAGGGGATCGGCAAGCGATTCGCGCTGTAAGCCCTTCACCATGGCCTCGCCCAGCACCTTGACAATGTCTGGATCCTGGCTGTAGCCCTCATAAGTGCGGCCCCAGCGTATGTCCTGAGGAACCGTCACGCAAGGCGAAAACGCCCAATTAATTCCCGTGGCACGCACTTCCTCCGATGTGATGCGAGCCACCTGCTGGATAAGTTCCGCGTTGCGCGTACACCCGAGCCCAACGTTGTGCGGGAACACGGTGGCGCCAATTACATTGTTGTGTCCATGCACCGCGTCTACGCCATATAGCAAGGGAATGTGCAGACGGCTCCGCAGCGCGCGCGACTGATACTCGTCGTACATGTCAGTCCAGGAGATGAGATCGTTGCCTGTTTTCGGATCTGAATCGCCGCCGCTTAATACCGAGCCCAGCGAGTAGTTCGCCACGTCATCCGGCGATTGCAGGTACAGTTTGTCTGGCTGCGTCATCTGGCCGAGCTTTTCGTCCAGCGTCATCTGCGCCAGCAGCGCTTTGGCTTGCGGATCGAACGACGACAGCGTGTTTTTCGTGGCGGCTTGCGAGGCCCTGCCCATAAGCCCAGCTGCGGCAACTGCGGCGCTGGATGTTTTCAGGAACTGCCGGCGTGAAGGTTTCAAAGTGATCTTTGCGTTTCCTTTGTGGTGCCTCTAGGCATATCATGTTCTGGTCATGATAAATAGACGACAGTTCGGCAAATTCGCCCTGGCAAGCGTTCCTCTGGCGCGAGCGCTGGCCGGGATTGATTCCAAAATAGACGGCGTCCAACTGGGAGTCCAGTCGTACAGTTTCCGCGATTTAAGCTTCAACGATGCGCTGCAGGCGATGGTGACGGATGGGTTAGGCCTGTGTGAACTATTTGCGCCACACATTGAAGAAGGGCACCTGGACCAAGCGCCGATGATGCCCCGCACACCGGGCGCAAGACCAAGCGCCGAAGCCAGAATGGCGGCGCGTGAAGAACTGCGCAAGTGGCGACTCAGCGTTCCGATGAGCTATTTCGAAGGTATAAAGAAACGCTTTGACGATGACGGTATCGTTTTATACGCCTATAACTACAGCTTCAACGACAGCTTCACTGACGACGAGATCGACCGAGGCTTCGACATGGCGAAGGCGCTGGGTGTGCGCTTCATCACCGCATCCACCACCATTCCGGTAGCCAAGCGCGTGGTGCCTTTCGCCGAAAAGCACAAGATGGTGGTGGCTATGCACGGCCATTCCGACCTGAAAGATCCGAATCAGTTCGCCAAGCCGGAGAGTTTCGCCGAGGCGGAAGCCATGACGAAGTACTTCAAGACCAACCTTGATATAGGCCACTTCACAGCGGCAAATTTTGATGCTGTCGATTACATCCAGAAGCATCACGACGAAATCGTTCTGCTACACCTGAAAGACCGCAAGAAAAATGAAGGGCCGAACACCATTTGGGGCGAAGGCGACACTCCTATCAAGCAGGTTTTAACGCTGTTAAAGACTAAGAAGTACAAGATTCCAGCGCTGATCGAATATGAGTACAAGGGCGAGGCATCGTCGCCCGTTGAAGTGAAGAAGTGCCTGGACTACTGCGAAGCCGCTCTAAAGGCGTAGAGGCTCGATCCCGCGCCCACCACCAGATACTGCTTGCCATCCAGCAGGTAAGTCTCGGGACCGTTACTTACATTTGACCCCAAATCCGTATGCCAGATGATTTTGCCGCTGGCAGGATCGAACGCTACCAGGTGACCCGCGCCGTCGCCTGAAAAAAGCAGATGACCGGCGGTGCTCAGCAGGCCCGAGATACCACCGCCGCCGGGCCATTTGTGCCGCCACGTAGGAACACCGGTTTTGATGTCCAGGGCCAAGAGCGTACTGCCGAGTGCGCCCGAGTTCTTTTCCGCTGCGCCGTAGCCTTCCGGATGAGGGTCGGTGTCGGTCAGGTAGAACATGCTGTATGCGGACGAAGTGTTCACGTAAAAGAGTTTCGTTTCCGGATCGTAGCTCGGTGGCGGCCAGTTGGTTGCGCCGCCTGAGGGCGGGGAAACCAGCACACCGGAAACCTGTGGTTCCTTCTCGCTATTCGGGATCGGCTGCCCGTCTTTATTTACACCTTTCGACCAGTTCAAACTCTCAAGGAACGGTTTGGAAACAATGTCCTTACCGGTAACGCGATCAAGCAGGAAGAAGTAACCGTTCCGATTAGCTTGGGCAATCAGCTTGCGCGGTTTGCCGTCGATAGTGGCATCAATCAGCACTGGCGTCTGCGCGGCGTCCCAATCATGTGTGTCATGCGGCGAAGTCTGGAAGTACCAAGCCATTTTGCCTGTGTCGATGTTCAGAGCCACGATGGAGCACGTGTATAAGTCGTCACCTTTGCGGCTCTGTCCCGCCATTACCGGATTCGGATTGCCTGTTCCAACGTAATAAAGGTGCAGTTCCGGATCGTAGGTGCCGGGTATCCAGGTCATGCCGCCGCCGTGCCGCATGGAGCTTTCATCCGGCCAGGTTTCCGATCCGGGATCGCCTTTCTTTAACGGCTCGCTCCACCAGCGCCATTGCAGGTTGCCGGTCTCAGGGTCGCGCGATTCCAGAAACCCTGGAACGTCCAGCGAGTCGCCGCCCACCCCGATGATCACGTGATTGCTAACGATGATCGGCGCTGATGTGGAGAAATACTCCTCCTTCACGTCTGCGATCTTGGTGTGCCAGCGCTCCTTACCAGTCTTAGCATCCAATGAAACAAGGTAGTTGTCCGGCGTTTCAAAGAACAGCCAGTTTCCATACATGCCTACGCCGCGATTACCAATGTGGATGCCGCCTTGCGTGCGCCAGAAATAGTGCCAGATCTCTTGCCCGGTATGCGCATCCACGGCCCACGTGTTGTCGGGCGTGGTGAGGTAAAGCACGTTGTCCACCATCAACGGCGTGGCTTTAATACTGGTGCCGAAAGGGTTGGCGGTTGGTCCTGCGGGTTTGCCTTCGCCGCCCACAATCGCCCCTGGAGTTTCACCCGGAACGACCTTAAAAACCCAGGCAGTCGCCAGGCTGTTGATATTGCCTTGGTTGATTTGGTCAAGAATGCTATAGCGGCGGCCCGTATAGTCGCCGTTGTAACTGGGCCACGCAGTGGTGGCTGGCTTCAGTAACAGCGAAGGGTCAAGCAGTTGCGAGAACAGCGGCGCGGCAGTCAGGGCTAAGGAAAGTAGGAACGGCTTCATTTCAATGTCACCAAGTAGGCAGTCAAGTTATGGATGTCGGCGTCTGTGTATTGCGGCAAAAGATCAAGATGCGGCTGCAGCGGGTCGTGAACCTCCACCTTCGGCACGTCGCCGTTGCGCTCGAACTTCTTGACTTTGCCGTCGGCAGTCGCCAGCGAGACCGAGAAATCGTCGATATGAACCAGCCGTCCTTCTGTAACTTCGCCGGACGGTTGCGTCACGGTAACGGTCATAGCGGTCTTGTTCGCGGCAGGACCTGCGCCTCGTCCGAACTCGCGCGGCATTACAATCTTCTGCTGAATCGTCACTGGGTCGAACTTTGAACCGATGTGCGCCAGGTCTCCTGTCGCCGAGTGGCAGCTGGCGCAGTGGGCGTTGAAATAAATTTCGCCCTGCTTCGGATCGCCAACGACGATATCCAGAATCTTATAGGTGTTCCGTTGGGCGGCCGCTCGCACGCTGTCGTGCAGAAAAGCCGCCAGTTCCGTCACCTGATCCTCAGGCAGATTGAATTTCGGCATCCCCTTATCCGGACGTCCCACGTGGATAAAAGCACCGATCTGTTTTCCATCTTCGTCATGCAGCACAATGGTGGACCTAAGCAGATCTGGGCCCGATTCGCCGCCTTTGGCATTGCCGCCGTGGCAGAAGGCACAGTTCGCGGTGTAAATTCGCTTGCCGTCGTCCAGGGTTTCCTGCGAATACTGCTGGTAGTCGCCACCAGCGCCCAAACCACCGCGCCGGGCCGGCGGCGCTACGGGTTTGGCAGCTTGCCCAGGGGGCGGAGGCGCATTGGCTGCGGCTGGGTTTTGTGCATTTAGAACGGCCAGGCTGGCAAACAGACCCATCACCACGTGGGCGGGCTTATAAAAACGAATCAAGACGTGAGACTCCTTCGGCAGCTAATGTCGAGTGTATCTCGCCCTCTTCGACTGGCAAGGTAGAATGCGACTTGGCTGCGCCTTTTATAAGAGTAAATGAGGCTGACAATGTAGGCATTATCGTCAGCGCCGAAGGTGTTTCGCCGGGCGTCGCAAGCGCCTCTGGATTTCGCTTCCGGGAAGCAATTCCGCAGTCGCACAAAGTAGCTACTCGCAGCCTAAGCGCCGGACAACCCGTCATCCGTTACGGCCAGAACATCGGCCGGCTGAATCGCGATGTCGAGGCAGGGGCCTGGGTGCGCGAGGAGTTCATTGATCTGCCCGCCGCACCTTCGCTCGATGAAATGCCGCTGGCAACCGCCGTTCCGCCCATTCCACTTCCACTTGACGGGTTCACCTTCGATGGCTACCGCAACGCGGATGGCAGCGTGGGAACGAAAAATATTCTGGGACTCGCCACTACCGTGCAATGCGTCGCGCCCACCGTCGAATATGCCGCGCGCCGCATAAAAGTCGAGGTATTGCCGCAATTTCCGAACGTGGACGACGTGGTGGCCATCACGCACGGCTATGGCTGCGGTGTGGCCATGAACGCGCCAGGGGCAAAAGTCCCTGTGCAGACACTGAAAGACATCAGCCTGCACGCGAATCTGGGCGCACGGCCGTTGCTGGTGAGTTTAGGCTGCGAAAAGTTGCAGCCGCAGCGTATGTTCGCTTCTGACTTGCGTGTTTTGGAAGACATTCCTGTCATTCGCCTGCAGGATGAGCACGGCTTTGCCGATACCGTGGCCGCCATCATGCGAGCCGCCGAGAAGCGCCTGTCAGAGCTGAACCGGCGCACGCGCGAGACTTGCCCCGCTTCGGCGTTGTCAGTGGGATTGCAATGCGGCGGCAGCGACGCCTTCTCTGGCGTAACGGCGAATCCGGCGGTCGGCTTTGCGGCGGACTTGTTGGTCCGCGCCGGCGCTACTGTATTCTTTTCCGAAGTCACAGAGGTGCGCGATGCAGTGCACCTGCTGACGCCGCGCGCCGTCAACCAGGATGTGGGCCGCTCCCTGCTGCGTGAAATGCACTGGTTCGACGAATATCTGGCGCGTGGGGGTGCTGACCGCAGCGCCAATCCCACGCCTGGCAACAAGCGCGGCGGCCTCGCAAACATTGTGGAAAAAGCACTCGGCTCCATCGCTAAAGCGGGTAGCACTGCCATTCAAGCGGTGGCAAGTCAGGGTGAAAAAGTGAACTCCAAGGGCCTGGTCTTCGCCGCCACACCGGCCAGCGATTTCATCTGCGGCACCCAGCAACTTGCCTCCATGAACCTGCATGTTTTTACTACCGGTGAAGGCAGCCCGTACGGTTTGTCACTGGTGCCCGTCATCAAAGTTTCCTCCCGCAGCGCGCTGGCTGAGAAGTGGCACGACCTCATCGATATCGATGCCGGCCGCATCGCCACCGGCGCTGCCACCATCGAAGAACTCGGGTGGGAGATCTTCCGCTTTATGCTTGATGTCGCCAGCGGCCGCAAGGAAACCTGGGCCGATTATTGGGGACTCGGCAACGCGTTGGTGCCCTTTAACCCAGGGCCAGTGACTTAAGTGGCATCGCGGCGCGCATTTCTTCTGACTGGAGCGGCCGTGGCAAGCCTCCCGCCCGCAGGCTCGTCTGAGACGGACCGCGCTTACTGGTTGAAGACGCTCACACGCATTGCAGAACCCGTCTTGAGCGCACTGAGTTCACGCAGACTCAAGCTGTTGATGCCGGTCGAAGCGCCGCACGGCAACATGGCCGACCGCGCCCAATTCACACACCTGGAAGCATTCGGCCGACTCATGTCCGGCATCGCTCCCTGGATCGAACTGTCGGAGAACGCGGAGGCGCAACGCTACG
>PLRJ01000193.1 GCA_003163855.1 Bryobacterales bacterium
CGGGCTCGGCGTTGGTAGGAAATAGCTTCGTAGTTGTTCAAGAACATAGCACCGGGAGTTTTCGAAGGATTGATAAAGGTTGCTTACACTGGGCGGAAGAGGAGGCAGGGGAGACGCGGGCAGGGCGGGCGCCGGTGCAAGCAACCGGGCGGTGAACTAAAACGCAGAAGAAGTTCCGTTATGGGTTTTGAATGCCGAAGTTCACAAGAGGCCGCTGAGAAAGGCCAAGTGCAGATGTGGAGGCGGTGGCTACTATCCAGAGCGCGTTCACCGTTGCCGAGGCGAGCCACCGCCAGGGAACCGCACTCAGTGGGAATTCTTCTTACTGCGTGATATTGATTAGCATGCTGTTGTAGCCGTAGCCATAAAGCGGGGACGTGTTGGATCCCCACTGCCAGGCATTCAGCTTGATTTGAATCGGATAGGTGCTGCGCGGCGGGATGGGAGTGAGCACCAGTTGTCCGTTTTCGACGACGGCGGGACCGTACTCCACTCCGAAGGACACGGGAGCACCCGAGGTTGAGGTGGCATACAACGCAATTGGATTTGAGTGATTGCCCGCAATGCTGGCTGGTATTGACCCGAACGTGATGGCTTGCCCTGTTCCGGCGGTGTTCAGTGCGATGTTCACCAGAAATGGCTGCACGCTATAACGGATGCTGTTGTTGCCGTTAACGGTCACCGAGAAGTAGGGCGAGAGAAACCAGTTTGGGACCCAACGCGAGAGATCGACCGACCAGGCATTGAGGCCTTCGGGCGCGAAGGAGCCGGTCATCCATTTCATAACGGGGGGATTACCGGAGTTGGCCAGGGAAGCGCCGGCGTCCACAAAGCCCGATGGGATGGTGCTTAGCAGAATTGGATTCAGCGTGAAATCACCGCTTGAGCTGACGGCAACACTCGTCACATAAGCGTTGTTGCTGTCAAATGGCGTGACCACTGAATGGGAGCCATTGGCGACCAGCGGAATCTGGGTTGCTGCATTCCAGTTGGTATTGGCGCGCGATTGAGCGAGGGCCGCATTCGTGGCGTTGAAGAACCACGGTTTGGCGAGATTGGCGGCAGAGGAGACAGACTGGATGCTGGTGTCGGTGATGCCGGGGATGGGAAGGTCGGCCACCACGCCGCTGGTGCTGGCCTGGATTGCTACAAGATTGTTGCTGCCGGCCGGATCGAGCCGCGCCGTCGCCACCAAGTCGATGTAGTTGGCGATGGCCTTGACCATCCAGTCGCTGGTATCGAAGTGGCTGCCGGCGGGTTCGACGAAGACCGTCAGAGGCCAGTTGGGATTTTGTCCGCGCACAGCGGCGATGGAGTGATACCGTTGCCCCCATGTTTGCGTAGGGTCAGACCAGTAGGTTGTCAGGTTGACGGTATTCTGGCCCGCCAATTCACCCGCGGTCGACTGAATCGCCAGGGTAGGTACAGTTCGATCGGTCCCAAATGAGGGGTCGAGATCGATGTCGTTCACGAAAATGGCAGCCAGAGTCCGGCTGGGGGTGGCATCGCGCAAATTCTGCACCATGGCAATGGAGAACGACTCGCCAATGGGCAGCCAGGGCACGTTGGCAAGTTCGGCGTAGCCTGACTTGGCGGCGAGGGTGGCCAGTACGCCCTTCAGATCGGAAACCGACTGAGGAACATTGGCGGGAACTGTTCCGTCGTACCAGACCTGGGAGTCGCCGTAGAGGATCGCAAGCCCATGCTTGGCACAAACCGAGCGAATCATCGGGTCACCCGCGATGATGCCCTCCGGTATATTTTGGCGCATGAACAGTACGCCGCGAATGACGGTGGCGCCTTCTGGAACCCAAAGCAAGGCCTCGCCATTGGCGCCCGGGAAGGTGGTCTGGTACTGATAGACCTTGTTACGGTTGGAATACTCGGTGTTGGTCGAGGTGGTTAGCAGGAAGTCCACGGTGGCCGAGCCACTGATAGCACGAATGATGGCGCGACTTCCCATAGTGGGGGGCGCGACCACATAGACCCAGGCGCGGCCCAAAGTGTCCGAGACGGTCTGGAGCGTGGCGCCTGCCGCCGAGTTCTGGGTGGCCTGGATCTGTGCGCCGCCGGAAATGACCGAGAATTGCACCGGAACGTTGACGCCATTGGAGAAGCCGGAAGCCGCCGCCTGGAGGACGTTGACCATGAGGGGCCGGGGCAAAAGCGCAGAGGGGAGCGAGGACTGATTGTCGCCGGTGGTCTTTATCAGCCCGGCGACATAGTTCGCCTGTGCGGTTTCTGTGAAGGTGACGCTAGTCCCGGCCGCAGTCATCTGGATGGTGTCCACTTCGCCGGCGTTGGGCCCGAGTTTGAGTTGCACCATGACTTGGCCGTTTTGGTCGGTGACCGTGTTTAGTACGGAGACGTATTGCTGTTCGTTCAACAGGCCGCCGTTGCCGGTCAGCACGGACACTGTCACCGGGACTCCGGCGGCGGCGGTATGGGCGGCGTTGGTAAAGGTTGCCACCATGGGAGCGGGAAGCAGACTTCCGGTGTGACCGGTCTGGTTGTTGCCGCTGTTGATGGTGACGTTGACGGTTGGACTCAGCGCCATCCCCAGAAAGATCGCATTGCGGTTTGAGGGCAGAGTGACGCTGGCAGCGGTTTTGCCGGCGGCAAGGTTAAACGCATAGCCATAAACGTGGACGGTCTGCGCAGTGTCCAGCGTGCCGCCGTTCAAGATGAGGCTGGATGGGGACGCGACGATGGTTTCTCCGGGATAGTTGCCGGACGACCACCAGTCGCTCATGGTCTGAGTAAACGTACTGGCCGTGCCGTCGGTATAAGTCACGACAATTTGCTGGTTTGCCTGCGCGCCATAGGTACCGGCGCCCAATAAATAGAGTTGGCTGTAAGCGCCGGCAGGAGAAATGGGAACGGTGCGTGAACTAATGGCATCGAGAGCATTGGGAGGACCGAAAGAGAAGGTTACCCCCTGATAGGTGGCCGAGGTTCCCAAACTGGCGGAGTTATAGGCATAGCCACTAGAGCCATCGAATCCACCGTTTGATGCGGGCTTGCCGGCGACGGCTATTCCATCGACGTTGTCATAGCTGGAGAGATTGACGATGGTGGGCGCATTACCAAACCCTATTGCCAGGAAGATCGCGTTGCGGTTTGATGGCAAGGTGATGCTGGCGGCGGTTTTGCCGGTAGTCAGGTTCAATGTGTAGCCATAAACGTGGACTGTTTGCGCGGTGTCGAGCGTGCCGCCGTTTAAGATGAGGCTGGATGGAGAGGCAACGATGGTTTCTCCGGGATAGTTTCCGGGACTCCACCAATCGCTCATGGTCTGGGTAAGGGTACTATTCGTGCCGTCGGTATAGGTTACGACGATCCGTTGATTCGGTTGCGCGCCATAGGTTCCCGCGCCCAATAAATACAGCTGGTTGTAACCGGCGGCGGTTGGGACGGGAACCGTGCTGGAACTGATGGCATCCGGAGCATTGGCTGGACCGAAGGAGAATGTCACGCCCTGATAGGTCGCCCGGGTTCCCAAGCTCGCGGAGTTATAGGCATAGCCGCTTTGACCATCGAATCCGCCGTTCGATGCCGGCTGACCGGCGACAGCGATGCCATCGACGTTGTAATAAGAGGCGAGATTAACGGTGGTTTGGGCCAAGAGCAAGCCGCTGCTAAGAGCAAGGAAGGTGAGTGTGAGCACACTACGGCCAGAGGTTTGCAAAAGGTTCACAGACTTTAGGGTGAAGGTTGACAGTTGGGATCTGCAAGTGGGGTAAGGGAGTTTGTGGTACCGTTACCAAGTCTTATGGTGTATGGCCGTCGCAAGTCACCGTTGAGTGTATATCGTGATTAAAACGTTCTTGCGAGGACGATCTGGAATATGCTGATTAAGGTGAAACGATCGGGCTTGATAGTTCACAAGTAATCGTGCTACTTTGCTAAGAACTAAGTACAGACACATTTAGAAAGGAGGACCTTCCATGCGAGATCAAATTGGCAACATTGCAACCCTGCTCAACAAATCAGCCGGCGTGACTGCGGAAGGCCTGCTTTCCACCCCTCCCCGTTCTCGCTAACTCCCTTTTTAACCAAGCCGAAATGCGTAGGCGCAAGCCCAAGGTGTCTTTCTTCTATGCAACGCCAAGTGTCCATATTCAATGCGGAAGACGATCTGCTGTCGCTGTTCGCGACGACGGTGGTGCTGGCTCCCACACAGCAACGAGTGGCCGGGCAGATGCTCACGGCGGTGGATGCGGCAGAGGTGTGTGTGTTGCAGGCGGGTTCGGGCATGGGCCGAACCACGGTGCTGCGCTGGTTGCACGCGCGGCTGGGCGGGATTTTCCTGGCGGCTCGGCAATGGGTGGCAGGCAGGAACCAGGCCGAGGCGGCACGCGACTCCATCATCTTTGTGGATGACGTTCATCTGGTGGACATCTCCGAAAGTACGCGCAGACGTTGGCGGAACAGGTTCGTCTTTTCGACGGCTGAGAAACTGCCGTGTTTTCCGGCCACACACGCTATCAAGAACTTCACAACGCCCGATTACGCCACGATTTGCCGGCGTTACCTGGGAGCGGCGACCGATCGCCTGGACATGCATGAAATTCATCGAGCGGCTCCAGGATTGAATGCGCATCAATTGAAGCACGCTTGTCTCTGGCTGGGGCTGCGCTACGCGGACCCGACGACGACGGCCTTCCTGGGGTCGCTGCACTAAACTCCGGTGCAGCGAAGACCGTTATGATCAGCCGGTGGGTTGCAGCAAGCAAACAACCTGGCAGTGTGCTATCGTGAACGCGCATATTCGGGTTTACACTTCCTCAGTTCGCGGGCAACATGGCCAAAAACAAAGCTGTCTCCAAGCGACGGGTGCCATCCCCTAAAGGTAAGCGAGCCTCCGACGTCGCAGCTGTGGAACCAGTGGTTGAACAAGAGCCGAATGCACCCGAGTTGGCGCCGCAAAAGCAGTTCCCCATTGTCGGAATTGGAGCCTCAGCCGGCGGACTGGCAGCCTTTGAAGCTTTCCTTTCCGCTATACCTTTTTCGCTTGGGAGAGGTATGGCGTTCGTCCTGGTTCAACACCTTTCCCCGGACCACAAGAGTCTGTTGACAGAGTTGGTAAGGCGTTATACCCGCCTGCAGGTTCACGAGGTGGAAGACGGGATGGAGGTCAAACCCAACCGTGTGTACATCATTCCTCCGAACCACCACATGGCGCTTCTCGGCGGCAAGCTGCATTTGTTTGCGCCGGCCGGTAATCGCGGATCGCGGCTTTCCATCGATTTCTTCTTCCGCTCACTGGCCGCCGACCAGCGCGAGCATGCTATTTGCATAGTGCCGTCTGGAACCGGTAACGACGGCAGTTTGGGCCTTCGCGCCGTTAAGGCTGAAGGCGGGATGGCCATGGCCCAATCTCCGGAGACCACCGAATTCGACGGCATGCCGCGCAGCGCTATCGCCACAGGATTAGTAGATTATGTGCTGCCGCCCTCCGAAATGCCGGCGCGTTTAATTGCCTACGCCAGCCAGATTTTCAAGAGAAGACACAGGCAGCCGAACCCCTCCCCTACGCATGCGCAGGATGTCCTGGCGAAAATATGTGTGCTGCTGCGCGCGCATACGAGCCACGATTTCTCGCAGTACAAGGAAAACACAATTATCAGGCGTGTGGAGCGCCGCATGGCGCTTCACCAGTTGGAAAACACCAGTGACTATTTGCGTTACTTGCAGAACAACGCGGAAGAGATAGGTGCGCTGTTCCGCGAGCTGCTGATTGGCGTCACCAGCTTTTTCCGTGACCCGGAAGCCTTCGAGAGCCTGAAGAACACCGGCATCCCGCGTCTATTCGAGGGTGTTCCTGCGGGCGGAGCCATTCGCGCCTGGGTCTGCGGTTGTTCTACCGGTGAAGAGGCTTACTCCATCGCTATCCTCATTCAGGAACAAATTGAAAAGCTGCAGCAGCCGTTCCGGGTGCAAATCTTCGCCACCGATATCGATCGGCAAGCTACTGATCAGGCGCGCGCCGGCCTTTTTCCCCCAGGCATCTCCACCGACGTTTCTCCCGAGCGGCTAGCCCGTTATTTCACCGAGGATGGGAACGGATTTTACCGGATACGTAAGGTCATCCGCGATCTGTTGATCTTTTCCGAGCAGAATGTCCTGAAGGATCCGCCGTTTTCCAAACTCGGCCTGATAAGTTGCCGGAATGTGTTTATCTACTTAAAGGGGGATCTGCAAAGGCGCCTGCTATCGCTGTTTCACTACTCGTTGAATCCAAATGGCGTTTTATTCCTGGGAAGCTCCGAAATGGTGGGGGAGCATAACGGCCGCTTTGAAGTACTTGATAGAAAAGCCAAGATCTTTCTCCGACGGGGGGACGCCGGCAGCGAATCCCGCTTTAGTATGAATGAGACCCTGACACGTTCCATCGCGCCCGTTGTGCCGGTTGCCGAGGCCAGAGCGCAAAACGAGCCGAAACTCAATCTACGCGACATGACTGAGCAAACTCTGCTGCGGTATTCCGGCCAGTCCGGTGTTGTGATTAAAGAAAACGGTGACATACTGTACTTCCACGGGCGAACCGGCAATTACCTGGAACCCAGCCCGGGCGAAGTAAACTCCAATGTCCTGCGAATGGCAAGAGAGGGATTGCGGCCCGAACTAAGTTCGGCTTTGCATCGAGCAAATCTGCAGAATGAGCCGGTTCACTGCAGAGGCGTACAGGTAAAAGCAAATGACGGCTTCAGGACCGTGGATCTCACCATTATTCCTATGTTGACAGTGGTGCCACGTCTCTTCCTCGTAATTCTCGAAGAAAGGCAAACCGTGGAACCCCTGCCGTTTGACACGTCGGCCCTGGCAACGGATGCACCCGAAGCTGCCGAGCGCATCGAAGCCCTTGAGAAGCAGCTGCGAGCCAAGGATGAGTACATCCAAAATGTCACCGAGGAGATGGAAACCTCGGGTGAGGAATTGAAATCCTCCAACGAGGAAATGCAATCCATTAACGAAGAATTGCAGTCGACCAACGAAGAGCTGGAGACCTCAAAAGAGGAACTGCAATCGGTTAATGAGGAACTCTCAACAGTCAACGCCGAGTTGCAGAAAAAGGTGACTGACTTATCGCGCGCCAACGACGACATGAATAACCTGCTGGCCGGGACGGGCATCGTCACTTTGTTCGTTGACCATCGCCTTTGCATTACTCGCTTTACGCCCTCCATCACGAAACTGATCAACCTGATTCCCGGCGATATCGGCAGGCCGCTGGCACACACGGTATCGAATTTCCTGGACTATGAACATCTGATTGAAGACGTAGAATCTGTGCTGGATACCCTGGTCCCGATTGAAGAGGAAGTGCAGACCAAGGCTGGTGGCTGGTATCTGCTGGGAGTGCGCCCTTACCGTACGCTGGACAATGTAATTGAGGGCGCTGTGGTTACTTTTGTGGATATCACAGCGCGCAAAGTAGCGGAGCAAAAGCTGAAGGACTCCGAGCGCTTTAGGTTAGCGATGGAAATAGAAGCGCTAGGCATGGTTTTCTTCAGGTTCGATGGCACCATTACCTACGCCAACGACGCATTTCTGCGCATGTTCGGCTATGATCGAACCGCGACCGAGGGAGGAACTCCGGCTTGGGACAAGATAATAAACCCCAGGGAAATGCCTCGCTTCCTGGATCTCATAAACGACCTGAAGACAAAGGGTCGTAGTGAGCATACGCGACATTCCTTTCTGTGCGGGGATGGTTCACGAAGCACCTCCATTTTCGTCGCGATTCGCACCCT
Organism: Bryobacterales bacterium; assembly: GCA_003163855.1. Taxonomy (GTDB): domain Bacteria; phylum Acidobacteriota; class Terriglobia; order Bryobacterales; family Bryobacteraceae; genus Bog-105. The sequence continues at coordinate 7,758 of PLRJ01000193.1, forward strand.
CGAACATGAGGCTGTAGGCTACTTCATTGATTTTCCCGAAGGCGCTTCGGCGGCACTTGCTGGTAACATCAACAGCAGGTAAAGGTACTTCGTTGTAAGATATTTTCAGTACAGATGAATATACGGGGCAAAATAGTGGAATCTACTTGCCTTCGGCTATGGCACTAAATGGCAAGAAGGGCGCGGAGGCTGTCAGGTCTTCCAATTCCTCTAAAAAAATCCCGAAGATAGCGAAGATTAAGGCGCCTGGCTGGACCGGTACTCCTTCAGCAAGCCCAAGCAGGGCCGACAGCCTGATCTTACTGGAGCAATTCCGCATTCAGCAGATTGAACTCGAGATGCAGAATGATGAGTTGCGGCGAATCCAGGCCGATCTGGAGGCTTCCCGGTCGCGCTATTTCGATCTTTATCATCTGGCTCCCGTTGGTTATATCACGCTAAACGACAGCGGATGGATCATCGAGTCGAATTTGCGCGCGGCTGCGCTTTTCGGTGTGGATCACTTAACGCTCAATAAGCGAAATTTCTCAAGGTCAGTGGCGAACACGGACACCGATGTCTATCACCTGTCGCACAGACGATTATTGCGCAGTGGGACCCCGCAAGTGTGTGAACTCAGGTTGAAACGCCACAACGGATCCATTTTCTGGGGACGCCTGGAGATGAGCCTTGCTGCCAATGGAGCATTGGAAGACACCAGAATTGTCATCATTGACATCAGCGAGCGTAAGCGCGCCGAACAGCGTTTTGATGCGTTCATGGATAATACCCCCGCGCTTGCCTCCATTGTGGATGAAAGCGGCCGCTACGTTTATGTCAATCCAGCTTTACAGCGCTACAGCGGGCGTGAAGCGAAAGCTTGGCTAGGTAAAACGTTCTTCGAGGTGTGGCCGCCCAGCATTGCCATGCGCATGAGCGAGCAGCATGGGCGCGCCCTTAAGAGCGGAGAGCTAACAAGCCAAATGGAGGCGCTTCCTCTGGGCTCCGTAGAGCGGGTTGGTCAAGTGCTTCGATTCCCGTTCGCTGGAGTCAACGGCCAGCGCCTGGTTGGCTTCATCTCTCTCGACGTCACCGAGCGTCACCAACTGGAGAAAGCGCTGCTGGAAGCTAACAGGCAGTTGGCCGCTGAAAGGAACGCGGCCGAAAGAGCCACCAATGCCAAGAGCCATTTTCTGTCCGCCATGAGTCATGAGATACGGACTCCTTTGAATGGCGTGGTAGGCATGGCAGGCCTTTTGTTGCAGACTGAACTGACGGCGGAACAAGCCGGCTACGCGCGCATCGTCTCCGACTCGGCGGAGATTTTGCTGGACCTGGTGAACGACGTACTCGATCTGGCAAAAATTGAGGCCGGGAAACTGGAACTCGAAGAATCGCCCTTTGATCTGGAGTCGCTGGTGGAAGAAGCACTTAGCCTGGTGTCGTTCAAGGCGCATGAAAAATCGTTACAACTGGCTTGCCGCTACCCCGAAGAATTGCCGCGTTTGTTTGTGGGAGATGCGGGCCGTATTCGCCAGATCCTGAACAATTTCCTGTCGAATGCTGTTAAGTTTACCCAGGCTGGGCATGTACTGGTGGAAGTTGAAATGATTGACTCGGCTGCGGGCGTCTCCACCTTGCGCCTGGCAGTGACCGACACAGGCATCGGAATTCCACCAGAGAACCTGGCCCAGCTTTTTACGCGCTTTGCCCAGGCGGATGCAAGGGTTGCCGCCCTTTATGGCGGAACGGGCCTGGGGCTCTCGATTGTCAAACAACTGGTGGAGATGATGGGCGGAGAAGTGGGGGCGCACAGCCTTGATGGCAGGGGCTCTACATTCTATTGCACAATACCGCTGCGTGTTCAACAGCCCGCTGCCGTGCCTTCAAACGATGCGGGGGGAGCGTTCCGAGGAGTTCCGGTGCTGATTGCCGCCGGCAGTCGCATTAGCGGTGCAGCGGTGGCCGAACTCTGCCGGCGCTGGGAAATGAAGGTGAGTCAGTGCAACCTGGCGGAGCTTTCAGCGCGGCTGGCAACCGCGCGCGACAAGGGATGCCCTTACCAACTGGTGATTGTCGATGGCGCTCGAGAATCACTCCAGCAAGCTGATCTGACAATTGCGCCAACGCTGATACTTATCAGCTCGGACACGCGCGAAAAGACACGAGACCTGGTGGCCGATGCTATCCTCTACACGCCGGTGCGCGCCCGGCTGCTGCGTGAGACACTTACCCAACTTGTAGGCCGGCCGGCGGCGCCCTTGAGTGAGGCGAATCACTCTGCCGAAGGCGCTGAGTTTCGACCGCCGCTTCCCGCGTTAAGAGTGCTGGTGGCCGACGATAATGTCATCAATCAGAAACTTGCCTGCGCCCTGCTGAAGAAGATGGGCTGTCTTGCGGACACTGCTGACGACGGAGTGGCGGCGGTGGACAAGGTGCGTGCTAACGCGTACGATCTTGTGCTGATGGATTGCGTAATGCCTCAGATGGATGGCTTTGAGGCCACGACGGCAATTCGAAACCTTGCCGGAGCATGCGCAAGCGTGCCGATAGTGGCCTTAACCGCATCAGTCACCAACGAAGATCGCGATCGTTGTCTTGCCGCTGGCATGACCGACTTTTTGTCTAAGCCGGTCCGCCAGCGCCATTTGGAGGAGTGCCTCTTGAAATGGACTAAGAAGACCCTAACGGGCTGCTCTTAATTACCGGTAGTAAAACTGAACAGAGTCGAGTAACCCGTCAGCCCGTTAGCGTCAGTCGATTGCGCCACGAAATAATAGGTCGTGTGGCTGTTCAAGCCGGTAAGAACCACTCCGTGGCTGCTTGTAAGCGAGGTTTGAAGCGGCGAAAACTGACCAAGCGCGGTGCTGGTCCCATACGCCACTTGGGTTGTTGCGGGGTCGCTTGAAGACCAGGATATGGTTATGCCCGAGCTAGTGATTCCCCAGAAATTCACATAGCTGACGGTGGGCGGAATTCCACCAGTCACGGGGGCAGTCCCCCCTGTCGTGAAACTGTAAGTGGAGGAGGAACCGGTTGCGCCACCCGCAGAGGATTCAGCTACGAAATAGTAAGTGGTACCGCTAGTCAGTCCCGTTAACACCACTCCATGATTGCTGGTCAGCTCCGTCTGAAGCGGCGACATTAGACCAAGAGCGGGCGTGGTGCCGTAAGCCAGTTGCGTTGTCGCGGGTGTGTTGGTGGACCATGAGACCGTAACACCCGAATTCGTGACACCCCAGAAGGCCACGTATCCCACTTGCGGCCCATTGCCCGATGTCATTGCCGTTGTGGTGAATGTGGCATTAGGACTTGTCGAGGATGCGTTGGAAGAGTTCGCCGACACCACATCGAAGTAATAGACAGTGCCTGGAATTAAGCCGGTTAATACAACCGAGTGGCTGGTTGTCAGAGCGGAATTGACCCCTGAGGTAGACCCGTACGAAATGCTTGTTCCGTAGTCCACCAGCGACGTAGACGGTTCGTCTGTATTCCAGGTGATGGTGGCAGATGTGGTGGTGATGGCCGTCGCACTCACGCCCGAAATAGCAGGCGGAGGCACCGCTGTGCCGCCAGCGTTCCAGGTAAGAAGGTACATCGAATACGGCGCCAGAGTCATGCCACTCGGATTGTTCAAGGTGCTTATCGCAGGTGCGATGACGGAGCTGGTTTCATTGGTGTCGCTCAAATTAGCGCTGGTAAGCGTGGTGACACTGACAGTGCCGCCCGGGGCATTCGCTCCACTGAAGGTAACGGCGTGACTGTTCGCGACATCGAGGTTCAGCAGCATCAGCGAGTAGCTGCCGGAACCGTTGTTGAAGGCGAAGCTCTGAATGGTGTTCACGGACGCCGAGGCCACTGTGTTGATGGTGCTGTTTGCCGCAGGATAGGCGGCTGGATTGCCTACTGAGTAGGTCGGAGTGCCACTTTGCGTTGTGGTCAGCATGGTTGCGCCGGGTGTAATACCAGAGTTAATAACCTGTTCAGCAAGAAATTGAGGACGGCGCAGGTTGGTGGCGCCGCCCATGTCTATCACGCTGCCCCAAAGCAGAACATAAGTCGCTCCGGCGGGGTTCGGATTAGGTATGGGCGTGGTGTAGAAGCCCGTAAGCTGATAAAGGTTCTGTGTCAGAATGCCGTGCTGCAGGTTGGTGAGAAACTGTGACGCCACCTCCAGACCCGCGCCCCAGGCGCTGCTGTAATTGTTAAGGTCGGTCTGTTTGAAAGTTCCCTGGGTAGCCGAGTTGTTCTCCTCGTAAATACTCACTGCTACTGGATGTGTGGAGTTAGCTTCCGCCAAGGCGTCAAGATACATGCCGCCCCCATACACGTCCTGGCTGCCTCCTCCGTTGTTAAAGTAACCCAAGCTGGGGCAAAGCACGCCGGAAACATATTCCGCGCAAACCATCGACGATCCACTCGGCGCTCCGGGCTGCCAGAAAACCTGAGGCTCCGCCAATCCCGGCTGCCAGATATTCGCCGTGCTTGAATCGTCTGTCAGCGTGGCTGCCGTGTACGGCGCGATATCGATTTCATCGTTGTTATTGCAGGCATTTTGTACAAGTTGCAACAGATAACTGTTGACGAACTGCGCATTCAACACCAGGCTGATGACGGACGAGTTGTAGTTGGGGTTGGACTTCATCACGCTAAACAGGCTTTGCGCGTAGCCGCCATAAGTGGTGTAGTTAATGTCCATGGAAGCGCCATCGAATGTGCCTCCATTCCATTCCTCATTACCTAGTTCCAAGTGAATCTTTTTCAGTACCGAGGTCCAAGGCGCAGCGAACCCTTGCGCCGCCCTCAAGGCGCCGCCAGTTGTGGTTGTAGGTCCACCCAGATAATCGACCAGTTCGTTCACATCTGCCGGCGATAGCGAGACCGGCAGCGTTATCCAGGCGTCCGCACCAACGGTCTGGCAGAGTTGCAGGAACTCGGGAATGGAATAGGTGATGGAATTGTAATAACCCGGTGCGCCATTCAGCGGAACCGTGGAGTAATCAACGGGCTTGCGCGCCCATTGATCGACCAGCATGTTATCCAGTGTGTTGGTCATGCCGACTTGATCGGACATTCTCAGAACGCCGGGCTTAAGTGCCTGCAGCGCAGCAACCACGTCATTGCGAAAGACTGTCGGATTGCCGCTGCTGGGTGCCTCGCTGACATTTACCTTGGCCATCAGAACGGACTCACCGCCGGGAACCAGGAAATTAAGGTTCAGAGAATTCGTTTGCGGCCCAATCTCAGCCGCGGTGAATGTGTGGCTGTACTGCGTCCAGGTAGTGCTTAAGGTGTCTTGCACAGCATTCAGATAAGCCGTGCTTCCCCGCAACAGCGTAACGCTGACTTTCGGGTTGACGCCGGTTAGCGCTTTCGCCCAGTAGCTCACGGTGTAATTGCCGTTCAAATTGATAAAACTTCTGGTCGCACCCGTCCAGGGCAGAAATGCCGTATCCGCGCTAGCACCCAGGCTGGCATAGTCATTGGAGGTCGGGGTCGTAATCAGAAGCGACTGCGTGTACGTTGTTCCGTTTGCCGGGGGAGGAGCATCCGTGGAAATGGCGAAGGTAGCCGCAGTTGATCCACCCGATGTCCAGCCGTAGGTTGGATTGAAGCCCGGCACGCCGGGCGTAATGACTTTCAGAAGGGCTATGTAGTCGCCCTTCGCAATACCGCAAGGGCTGGAGAAACCGTATTGAGTACCGCTGAAAGTTTTCAGGGTAGTTGTACAACCGGCCGCCGGCCCAGTGAGGACACGCATACTGACGCTGCCATCTGTCGGCCAAAATCCATCCGGCAAGTAGGTGTAGGTTCCATCGGCGCACAACGTGGAAGTTGTGCCGTCGGAACAGAACAGGACACTCTGATACTGCGTGTTGTTAAAGCCCGGGTTGGATGCGAACAGGTTCTTGTAAATTTGCTGGGAACCATAGGGCTCCATCTGTCCCAGATTGATGCCCATCCGGTTTACAGATTTCTGGAGAACCGTATTCCCAATCGAAATGTCCGTTGTCTGGGCTACTAACGAATTTCCTCCGTAAACGGAAAGCAGGAAAAGGGGGGTTAAAAAGTGGATTCGGGAACAACGTCCCGAACTGCGCGGCGGGTTAATAAGCAAGATTACTGACCTTAAGTTAAATGTTTAGGTTGACTCTGAGTAGCATCATATACCACTCCGAGGCGTATACACGAGAGTATTACAAGGGTGTAGTTTCCCGCTAGTACTGGCTCACTTCCCAATGCAGAACGTCGAGAAGATTCGGTTCAAGATATCGTCCGCCGAGGTGGCGCCGGTAACCGCATCAATGGGTCTGAGCGCTGCATAAAAGTCCAGCAGTAACATCTCGTGCGGCAGGTTGAAACCGATGGCCCGCCGCCCGTTTTCGAGCGCTTCCAAGCTTTCTTTCAGCAAAGCTTCATGCCGGACGCTGGTGATACTCCCGCTCTCCGGCGACGCTAGTCCTTCCGGGGCCAATCGCTTCACAATCGCGTGCTTCAATTCTGCGATTCCTTCGCCGGTTGTGGCCGATACCGGCAGCAAGGTGACCGAAGCTTCACACCGCCGCGGCAGATCTGCCTTGTTCCCCACCAGCAGCGGCACGCAATCGCCCAACTTATTCAGTAGTGAGTCATCGTCAGGCGTAAATTTGACCGACAGATCCACCACAACGATTGTTAAATCCGCATCGGCCATCGCCTGGTAGCTGCGTTCAATGCCCAGGCTCTCCACTTTGTCATCGCTGTGCCGGATTCCCGCTGTATCCACGAGCTTTACCGGAATGCCCGCCATAGCTGTTGCTTCGGAGACGGTATCGCGTGTTGTACCGGCAATGTCCGTCACAATGGCTCTGTCTTGTTCCAGCAAGCGGTTGAAGAGACTGCTTTTCCCAACGTTGGGCCTTCCCACGATAGCGAGGGAAAAACCTTCAAACACCAGCCGGCCGGCGCGAAAACTCGCGACCATCTGCTGCAGCGCAAGTTGAATGGGGTTAAGCCGTGCCAGCAGGTCGGCGGCACTCGCCACGCTGATGTCGTCTTCGGCAAAGTCGATACCGGCCTCCAGCAGCGCGATTAATTCCAGGAGTTGTTCTTTTATCGGACGAATGCGCCGCGAGACCGACCCGTGCATCTGCTGTGCCGCCACGCGCGCCTGGTAAAGAGTTGTCGCGTCAATCAGATCGCGCACCGCTTCCGCCTGCGGCAGGTCGATGCGGCCGCGGACATAGGCGCGCAGCGTAAATTCACCGGGCTCGGCCAGGCGCGCTCCAGCTTCCACCGCGCGCTCCAGGCAATGCCGCAGTACCACCGGTGCGCCATGGCAGGAAATCTCAACTACATCTTCCGCTGTGTAGGAACGCCCCTGTGCGAAGAAGGTAACGACAACGTTGTCGACAACGGAGCCCGCATGGTCCAGCAATGCGGCCAACTGGCTGGACCAGGGGCGCCAGACTACATCGCGAAACCTTAGAATTTGTTCTGCAATAGAACGGCTTTTCTCACCGCTGAGCCGCACAACGCCGATGCCGCCACGGCCCGGGGGGGTGGAGATAGCGACAATCGTGTCGCCCGCTTTCATGTTTTAACGCGGACCGCGCGATCGTCCGCCACCGCCGCGCGGCCGGTCGCCCCGGGGTGGGCCGCCTTCACGGCCACCGCGAAATCCGCCGCCAGGCCGGTCACCGCTGCGGCCTTCTCCTGGACGGCCGCCGCCACCGCGATTAAAGCCGCGTGGCGGTGGCGGAGGAGCCGGTGGCGTCGGCATGTCCGCCGGCACAACCACCACTGCCCGGAAGGGACCTGTTCCCAAGCTCTCGCTGCGCAGCTCTTTCTCATCGCGCAAGGCGAGATGAATTACCCGCCGCTCGCGGCTGCTCATCGGGTTGAAGTGGAAGGGTGTATGCGTGCGCTTAACTTTTTCCGCCGCCGCCAGAGCACTCATGCGCAGCTCTTCCAGCCGCAGCATCCGATAGTCGTTGGCATCGAAGCTGATGAGGGAATGGTCCTCGGCCGGCATCCGCAACGCTTCCATCGAAATGTGTTCCAGCGCCAGCAGCAACTCTGCGCGGTTGGTGAGCAACAACTCCACGTCGGGTCCTGAAAAGTTCACCGTGACTTCCGGATTCTCCACTTCAGGGTGCGGATTCGTGGGTGATCTTAATTCATAATTAACTTCAAAACCAGCCCGCGAAAGTAAGGGATTCAAAAACTCTTCCAGTTTGGGGCGCAGTGTCTCGACTGTATATTTCATCTCTTACGTTCGGGCTTACTTCTTGGTTGTTTTTCTTACCGGAGCTTTCGTCACCGGTGCGGTTACCGCCGCGGCGGGCGCAGGCGTAGGCGCTAACGAAGGCATAAACCTGTTGATCATCAACTGTTGCGCAATACCCACCAAATTTCCGGTTAACCAATATAGTACTAGCCCGGCTGAGGCAGAGTAGAACATAAAGCCGAACATCAGCGGCATGAACATCATCATTTTCTGCTGTGACGGATCGACGCCTGCTGCCGGGGTCATCTTCTGAGAAAGGAACTGGGTACCCACCAGGATCAGCGGCAGAAGGTGGATGGGCAGACTCTCCGGCGAAGACAGATCCACCACCCAAAGCCACGGCGCATGCCGAAGTTCGATGGCGATATTCAACACCCGGTAGAACGCATAGAAGAACGGCAGTTGAATAATCAGCGGCAAACAACCGCCTACCGGATTTACGCCCTCCTTCTTGTACAGCGCCATCACTTCCTGGTTCTGTTCCGTTTTCCTGGGATCGCTCATCGAGATGCCCTTGTACTTGTCGTTGATCTTCTTGATCTCCGGCTGCAGTTTCTGCATCTTGCGCGCCGATTTCAAACTTGAAAAGCGCAGCGGGAACAAAGCCAAATTGATAATCAGTGTCACCAGGATGATGGCCCAGCCGTAGTTGTTCGTCCAATGGTCGTGCACCCAGTTCAACCATAGGAACAGCGGCTTGGCGATAACGCCGAAGAAGCCCCAATCGACAATCAGGCCCAGCTTCGGGTTCACCTTGGTCAGCATGTCCACGTCTTTAGGTCCGACAAAGAAAGTGAAATTGTTCTGCGGGCCGGTGGATAAGCCGGCACCCACGTAAGCCACATCTTTGTCTTTGCCAGGCGGCTTCAGCGAGTCCGAATAGGTGCGAACCTCCAACTGTTCGTCTTTGGCCGGCAGTGCCACGGCGGCGAAGAAGGTATCCTCCAGGCCGCCAAAGGTGAAGTTGCCGGAATCTGTAACCGGCCCATTCTTCGCATCCTTCGGCGTCTTAGTGATTAACTTACTCGCGCCCGCATCGTAGTGCGTCGTATGCTCAACCGCTGCCGCGTTCTGGATTTTGGAGTCGCCAAACCCGCCGCGCCACATCAGAAACTCGGGTATCGGCATGCCGTTTTCAAGCGCCGAACTCTTTATCTCCGAAAGATAACTATTGCGTTCAAAGGCAAACGACTTGTGTACCGACGCCCGGCCATCTGAGTAATCGAACTCCACCGTCAAGCCGCCGTTCGACACTTTGGACTGATAAAGAACGGTGTTGGGATCGAACGGCAGGTTCTGGCCGTTCAAGTCGATGGAGAAAGGCGCCGGCAAAACGAAGTTTACGCCGGGATTCAGTTTTGACGGCGGGTTAATTGCTTCGGTGTCGATCAACTGCAGCGGCTTGCCTTCGTCATCCTGAAACTTCTTCAGAACCCAGCTCTTCACCACGGCGCCTTTATTGCTGAACACAATGTGATAAAGATCTGTGTCCACCTGGATATCGGTAGCGGCGCTGGCGCTCACCGTGCCTACCGGCTGCTCTGCCGCAGCACTTCCCGTCACAGCAGCCACGGTTGGCTTCTGGACCACCTGTGCGGATGCCGCTTTATCGTTTTTTGGCGTGACCGCGGGCTTCGGTCCAGGCGCGGGCTTGAACAGATACTGCGACGCCAACAGGACCAGCATCATTAACGCTAAAGCTAAAGGAAGGCGCTTCTCGAACGAAGGAGGGCCAGGAGGCAGCGTAGGACTTGTGGACATAGGAAACTCTCAATCTTTTATGGGGCACGCGCAAAACGGGCACGCCGAGGCCGCCTCGATAGACGGGTTCNNACGGCTTTGTGCCCTTTGCGCTTGTAAGGAAGCGGTGGAAACGGGATCGTATCCACCTTGATGAAACGGATGGCAGCGGCCCAAACGCTTTAAACCCATCCAGACTCCGCGCAGAACGCCGTGCACACGCACAGCCTCCAGCATGTACTCCGAACAGGTGGGATAAAAGCGGCAGGCTGACGGTAGCAGCGGCGATACGAAGGCCTTGTAACCTCTAAGAACTGCGATTACGATTGTTTGCATCGGGCGAATAGTCTCTCTACCTCTTGGCACAGCTCGTCGAACGGAGCATCCAGCACGGTGCGGCGCGGATTAAAAACAATCGACCAACAACCTGAGATCACACCTATATGATGACTCACCGCCGCTCGCATGCGGCGTTTCATACGGTTTCGCTGTACCGCTTTGCCTAAGGCGCGCGGCGTGGTGAAGCCAAAGCGCGTGATGCAGCCGGGCTCACTTTCCCGCAGGCAGAAGGCGGCAAAGTAGCGGCTGGTCATGCGGATACCGGTTTGATAGATGTGGCGGAATTCAGAGGACTTGAGAACCCGCCGCGATTTAGGGAGTGACAGCGGAACAAATCGCCAGCGCCGGAGTTAGTGCGAATCGCGCACGGCGCGCTCGTCACTAACGGTCAACTTGTGGCGGCCCTTTGCCCGGCGCCGCGACAACACCGCGCGCCCGTCGGAAGTCTTCATGCGCTCGCGAAAGCCATGGGTCTTGGCCCGCTTCCGATTATTAGGCTGGAACGTACGTTTCGGCATTACAAATCCTTGCTTTGATTAAGATGTTTGGGCGCAGAGGGCGGCTGGCAGACACACGAGTACCTGCGGCCGCAGAACCCAAGAAATCAGTATAGCGCAAACTAAACTACTAGCCGTTGCCGCTGTCTCAAACTTCGTGATAACTTGCCTCCCAGGAACAAACTCTTCCATGAAGAAGCTAATACTTTTACTTTTGTCAACGTCCGCCCTGTGGTCGGATACCCTCGTCAGCGGAAGCTCTACCTTTGATGCCGGTGTTGTCCCCTATAACAGCAACACAAGCTTTGATTTGGTACTCTCCGGCGGCGACGTTACGAGCTTCGACGCCTTTCACGGGTACCAGATTGGAGCGAAAGGGGCATCGAATCAGGATTTCACCAGCAGTTTCAGCTTCCAGCCGGTCCCTTACTTTGCCGTCGGAACCATCGGCATCGCCACACCTTTTTCGGTGGTCATTGATGGCGTCACCTACGCGCAGGGATACTCGGAGCCTGCCGGCAGCATTACGCCGCCTGAGGGATCTACCTTTACCGTGACCTTGAATTTGACGCCAATCAGCGGAACCAATATCCTGGACACCACGCAGAATTCAACCGCGTCAGGACTGTTTTCGGTGACCGGTTCCATAGATGTCTTCATAGAAAACGGCACCTATACTTTTCCGCTGCCCGGCGGCACTGACTATTCGGCAACGTTCAGCGGTTATGCGGCATTTAGCGGCAGCTACATGACGAACGGGCTGCCTTCCACGCCGGCGCCACAATTGCTGGAAACGTATACATACAGTTCCACCGTGGTTCCCGAACCCGGCACTGCCCTCGTCACAGTTTCGGCATTAGGCTCCCTGTGGTTGATCCCACTGATGCGGCGCCGACGCGTGTCTTAACCCGAAATAGGAAGAATCACGCTGGTTGTGCACGAAACCAGGTGAAGTAGGCGTCGATCGGTTCGAATAGGTGGTACCTTAATCGAATCCAATCATGAACTACCGTTTCGCCCTCTGTTTCCTGATCGCCACAGCCGGTTTTTCCACTCCGCGCCCCTACCTGACCGAGCCCGCTCTCTCACCCGACCGCAAAGAAATCGCCTTCGTCTCCGGCGGGGACATCTGGACCGTTCCGGCATCCGGCGGCGAAGCCCACCTACTCATTTCCCACCCGGCTACTGAGTCCAAACCCATCTACTCCCCCGACGGAACCAAACTGGCCTTCGTCTCGACGCGCACGGGTAATGGCGACATCTACGTCCTGACGCTGGCCTCGGGCGAACTCAAGCAACTCACCTTCGACGACGCTCCCGACCAGCTCGACGCCTGGTCGCGTGATGGCAAATACCTGTACTTCACCACCTCCGCGCATGACATTAACGCCATGAACGACATCTTCCGCATTCCGGCGGCAGGTGGTACGCCTATGCCGGTCACGGCGGACCGCTTCGCCAACGAATTCTTCTCCGCGCCCGCGCCCAACGGATCCGACCTGGCCTTTTCCGCCCGCGGCGTCGCCTCCGCGCAATGGTGGCGCAAAGGTCACAGCCATCTGGACGAAAGCGAGATATACATTCGCCACGAAGGCGCGCCTGCCTCGTATGAACGCATCAGCGACGGCGAGGAAAAGGAACTTTGGCCCATGTGGAGCGCTGATGGATCGAAGCTCTACTACATGTCCGACAAAAGCGGCACCGAAAACATCTGGGAGTACAGCAAGGGCACAAAGCGTCAGATTACTAAGTTCACTGCCGGGCGTCTGCTGTGGCCTTCCATCTCGTACGACGGAAAAACCATTCTTTTCGAGCACGATTTCGAAATCTGGGAGTGCGATGCTGCCAAAGCCGAGGCCAAGCAGGTTGCGATCGAACTGCGCGGCACGCCCGCGGGACCCGCGCAAACGCATCTCACCCTTACCACCGGCTTCACTGACCTTCAACTCTCCAAGGACAACCGCAAACTGGCCGTTATCGCGCATGGAGAAGTCTTCGCCGCATCCAGCAAGGAGGGGGGCAGCGCGTTTCGCGTCACCGATTCTCCGGCCAACGAGCGCAGTGTGCAGTGGTCGCCCGACAACAACCAGCTTGTCTACGTTTCCGACCGCGAAGGAACCGATCATCTCTACATTTACGATTTCCGCACCAGCAAGGAGCGCCAACTAACCAAAGGCAGCGGTCCTGATGATCGCGCCGCCTGGTCGCCCGACGGCAAATCCATCGCTTACATTCACGCATTGAAGGAACTGCACGTTATCGACCCTGCAAGCGGCGACGACAAGCTGTTGGCCGACGGCTATTTTGCGCGCCAACTAGGCGGCCAGCGCACGCCGGAATCCTGGTCTCCCGATAGCCGCTGGATCGCGTTCCTGGGCCAGGACGAGCACTATTTCACCAACGTGATGATTATCAGCCGCGACGGCGGCAAACCACAGGCCGCCAGTTTCCTCGGCAACGTCTTTACCGGCACGCCTTCCTGGGCGCCGGATGGAACCTACCTGCTTTTCACCACCAGCCAGCGCACCGAGCCCAACAACGTGGCGCGGGTTGATTTGATTCCGCGCACCCCCAAGTTCCGGGAGAACCAGTTCCGGGACTTGTTTAAAGAACCCGTCGAAACGAAAACCGAGAGCAAGGCGATTGCTCCGGTTAAAGAAGTCCACATCGTGTTCGACGGCATCCGCGAGCGCGTTAACCTGCTGCCCATCGGCCTCGACGTTACCGACCAATCCATCAGCCCGGACGGCAAGCTGCTGCTGCTTACCGCTTCGTCCGCCAACCAGACCAATCTCTACACTTACTCGCTTGACGAACTGGCGACTGAACCCGCAGTAGCGCGGCAACTGACCTCAACACCCGGTCCCAAGACGCGCGCCCATTGGTCCAGCGACAGCAAAGAAGTCTTCTTTCTCGACAACGGCAAGCCCAGCGTTGTAGCTCTTGAAACACGCGCGCCGAAGCCGATAGCCGTCAGCGCCGAACTCGATGTGGACTTCGCCACCGAGAAAAAGGAAGTCTTCCAGCAAGCCTGGTCCGATCTGAACGAAGGCTTCTACGACGCTGAATTCCACGGCGCCAACTGGAAAGCACTCAAGGCCGTCTACGAGCCGCTGATTGAGGGCTCGCACACCCCAGACGAAACGCGCCGCATCATTGGCATGATGATCGGCGAACTGAACTCTTCTCATTCGGGCATCTCCGCCGGCATGGCCGAACGCGAGCAGCCCATCACTGGCCGAATCGGAGTTGAGTTCGAGCGCGCGGCTTATGACAACACAGCGCAATTGAAAGTCTCTGAAGTGCTCAACCTCAGCCCTGCGGCTCTGGCCGGCATTCACGCCGGCGACGTTATCACCGCCGTGGAAGGAAAACCCATCTCGGCCACCGCTAACTTCGACGAACTGACACGTTATAAGGTAAACCGCCGCATCACGCTAACCGTCAACGGGAAAGATATTGTCCTGAAGCCGGCCAATTTGAACACCATTAAAGGCCTGCGATACCGCCAATGGGTGGAACAAAACCGCGCTTATGTGGCGAAGATCAGCAACGGACGCCTGGGTTACGTCCACATGCAGGACATGTCGGCCGAATCGTTGCAGCGACTGGCGCTGGATCTGGATGCCGACAACCGCAGCAAGGAAGGTGTGGTTGTCGATGTCCGCAACAACAACGGCGGCTTCATCAACGCCTATGCCCTGGATATTCTGTCGCGCCGCGGCTATCTGAACATGACCTACCGCGGCTCCACCAGCGCGCCTGCCAGAACCATCCTGGGTCAGCGCTCACTCGAACTGCCGACAATCCTGGTCACTAACCAGCACTCGCTTTCCGATGCGGAGGACTTCACCGAAGGCTATCGCGCCTTGAAACTAGGTGAAGTGGTGGGCGAACCAACCGCCGGCTGGATCATTTACACCGGCGCAGCGCAGTTGATCGACGGCTCGAACCTGCGCATGCCATCCATTCGCATCACCACCGCCGAAGGCAAAGATATGGAAGGTCATCCGCGCCCGGTCGATACCCTGGTGGTGCGGCCCATCGGCGAGAGTTACACCGGCCATGACATTCAGTTAGAAACGGCCGTAGCCCACTTACTCAAGAAGGAATCGCAGACTAAGAAAGCCGAGTAAGTGCAAAACGTATAATGCAGGAGATCTCAAATGCTAGAAGCATTCGGTTTCTCCGATCCCGGCTGTGTTCGCTCCAACAACGAAGACTACTTCATCAACGACGCGGCGAGAGAGATTTTCATCGTCGCCGATGGCATGGGTGGAGCGGCCGGCGGCGAGTTCGCGTCGCAGCTCAGCGCCGAGAAAGTTTACCAATCGCTTACCGCTGCCGGCAACGGCAAAGTTTCATTAGAAAGTGCCTTTGTCGCGGCTCATCATTATGTTCAGCAAGCTGCCATTGCCACGCCCGATCTTGACGGCATGGCGACCACGCTGTTGCTGGCGCGAGCCATCGAAAGCAACGGTTCCAGCGGCGTCAAGTTCGAAGTTGGCAGTGTAGGCGATAGCCGCGCTTATCACTATCATGCTGGTGTGCTAGATCTCCTCACGCGCGATCAAACCTGGGTTGTTGAGGTGGGCAGCCGCCTGGGCCTCACGGCAGAAGAATTGAAAACCCACCACCTGCGCCATGTCCTCACCATGGCGGTCGGCATTAAGAAGGAAGTGCTGCGTGTTTTTTCTTGTACCGTCGATCTTTCCGTAGGCGATCAGATTCTTCTGTGCTCGGACGGTCTGCACGGCGTGGTCGACGAAAAAATTCTGCTGGAAGCTCTCGAATCTGAGAAAACAATCGCAGATAAGTGCCACTACCTTGTCGATGCCGCCAAAGAGGCCGGTGGTCCCGACAACATAACGGTGCTGCTGGTTCGAGTGACTTAACCCAAGTCACCCTAGTCTTTGCGGCTCACACGGAGGTCGCATGAGACAAATTCAGTCCTTTCTTTCCGTCCTACTGGCCGCTACCCTTACTCTTCCCCCTCTAACGGCTCAAACATCCCTACCGTCATCGGATACCGCTGCGGCTAGGGCGCTGCAGGTACGCTTGCAGTCATCTGATGCCGGAGCATTACCGGTTAATTCCACCAGTTCCAACGGCTACACTTTGCAGGTCCTGGATGCAGCGGGTGCGCCGGTCGCGGGTGCGGCAGTCGCTTTACGTCTCCCCGACGACGGGCCTAGCGGAACATTTTCCGACGGCAGTAAATCCTTAGTGGCCTATACCGATGGCAAGGGCCAGGTGCGCTTTCAACAGATCCACTGGAACGGCTCACCGGGTACAGCTGTGGTTCGCGTCACCGTTGTCAAGGGAGCAGTGCATGCGGGCGCACTGATTCAACAAAGCCTAATCGCGAAATCTGACGGGACTGCATTGGCATCAGCCAAAGCTCCGAGCGCGTCTACTCCGGGCAGAACGGAAGTGGCTTCAGCAAAAATGCCCGCGGTAACTATTCCTGGAAACAGCGGTACGCCTGCTCAGGGCACGGTCGTCGCTCCATTCGATGCCCCAATCACTCCGGCAACACAGACGTCGCCAGCTATCCCGCCGCCTGCCACACAGTCCGTTGCGGCCGAGGCAACTCCGCGTGTTCCCGGAACTCCGGCAATGCCTGCTACTTCGGTAACCCATACCGGCGCTACCTCCGCCGCCCTGCAGCCGCCTGCGCAAAGTGCCTCCAACGCCGCGCCCAGTGTTTCGGTGACTGACACTTCGTCCACCGGTGGCACCGCGGCGCATAGCGGCATCAGCAAGAAGTGGATCCTGCTGGCAGTAGTGGCCGCAGGCGCGGGTGTCGGCGCGGCTATAGCCATGAGCGGCCACGGCTCTTCTTCCACCCCAGCTGCCGCAGGCCTGACCATCGGCACACCGACTCTTAGCGTCGGGCACTAAGAGCAAAAACCAAGGAGAAAAACAGCCATGAAAAACAGATGCCTTGGAGCGGTCCTTTTTCTGCTATCACTGCCGCTAGCCGGCCAGCTTACGGCGCCAAAAGTCGGCACCGTCCGTTATCCCGACGGCTCACTACACTCCGTTCAGGGATTGGCCAATAACATGATCGTGTGCGATCTGCCGTTTGACGGTACGGACGCGGCCAGCTTCTCCGATTTGGGCGGCATCGTCTCGCAGCAAGGCACCATCCGTCTGCTTAATCCGGATCTTTCCGTCGCATTCGAATTCAAAACCGGCGAACCGGCACCCGTTCTTAACATGGAAGGCGATTTGACCTCCGCCATTGCCTGGCTGCCTTCTCAGCGCACCCTGCTGCGCTGGGACGGCTCGAAGTTCGTTTCTTTCGCCATTCCGCAAGCCGATCTTGACGGCCAGGTAACCAATCTGCAGGCCGTCAATTCCAAACAGGCGCGGCTGCTGGTTACCGGCGGGGACGGTACAGTTTCGGCCATCACCTTTTCTACGCGCAATGGCAGCCTGATCTCTTCCGAGACCTTAGGGGGCGTGCGAGGCTATGCGTTCAGCCAGAGCTTCTTCTTCGTCTACGCCGAAAATAATGAACTTGTAGTCAATAATATGAACGGCTATCGCCGTAGCGTGGCGCTTCCAGCTCCAGACTTGATCATCGAGCGTATGTCGGGCCAATGGCTGCATCTGCAGTCGCCGTCTCTTAAGCAGGACTGGGCGCTGCATCTCACGCAGGCTCAGTTGGAGCTTTCCATCCTGCCTGCCATCGAAACCGGAAAGACGGGGACGGCGGCCACTGTCGTTGCTCTGCGTCCGTCGACCGGGGAGCCCAAGTAGTGCGCCGTTTTATAGGCATTGCGGCGTTTTTTGCCTTTCTTTTGCCCGCTGCCGCTTTCGCGGCGGCGCCTGCTTTTCCTTTTACTTTCTACATCCACGACACTACCGGTCAAAATCCTGATACAGCGTTGCCAGCTATCTACCAGTTCGGTGCAACTCCAGTAGGCGGCTACACCAACGTAGTTCTGAAGGCCGTCAATACCACTACTTCCACCGTCTACCTCGGCACGGTTTACGCGGCCTCAACGAATGGCGGCGCTCAACTCAACACAAACTTCAGCATCACCGGCCTCTATCAGGATGTATCGTTGCCGCCGGGCGGAAGCGTTGTCTTTACTGTCAACTTCGATCCAGCCGCTACCGGACTTAGCACCGCCTATCTGCAAACCAGCTACCAGGTACAGCAGAATTCCTGCAACTTCACCAGCAGCACACCGGCCACACAGTGTCCCGGCGGGACGGCCCTGGTATCCACCATGAACGCCACCGGCACCCAACCGCAACTGGTGCTCAGCTACCCGGACCCGAGCGGAAGCGGAACCGATATCCTCCAGCCCAGCTCCGCCACTCCCATCGGTTTTGGCAATGTATCGCTCAGTTCATCCGCTTCCCTAACATTCACGCTTTCCAATGAGTCAGCCATAACGTTGAGTACGCCCGCCATCTCTGTTCCCCCGCCCACAACTTTTGCTTCCAACCCATTCTCGCTGGATACTTCCAAGGTGCCGTCCTCGCTGGCAGCCGGCGCAACCGCCACCTTCGTCGTCACTTTCTCGCCCGGCCAAACCGGCGTCGTCTCTACCAACTTGCTGCTTGGATCAAACAGCTATAAGTTGCAGGGGGACGGTATTGTTGTCGCCGACATAGACGCGCTACAGATCTCTTACGTGGATAGCACCGGCGTGGTTGGTTTACCGCAGGCGGCTACCGCGATCAACTTCGGACAGCTGGTAGCGGGCGTCAGCACTCCGGCTGTTCTTAAATTCACCGTTGCCAATCCCAATACTTCTTACAACGCCGTGACGGTACCTTCGTTAGCTGTTACGGGCAGCAACTTCACGCTAAGTGCACTCAGCGGCGTCAGCAGCTTTCCCGCGCCGGTCGCTCCAGGTTCGTCGTTTACCTTCATCATTACGTTCAACCCGAGTCTTTCGGGAACCTCTACCGGCACGCTCGCTATCGGAGCTCGTGCCTTCTCGCTTACCGGACTTACCGTTACTTCTCCCCTGCCAGGCCTTTCGTTCCAGGTGACACCTTCGCAATTGAGCAGCCAGTTGCAGGGCACCATCGCGGTACAACTGGCCACAGCATCCACAGTCAGTGTCGTCGGGACGCTAAGCATGAGCTTCACGCCCTCCGTGGCGAACATCACCAGCGATCCCGCCATCATGTTCCTAGCCAACAGCGGCCAGCAGATTTCGGTAAGTGTTGCGACCGGTCAGCTGTTGGCCACCTACAATGGCCAGTCGGCGCTCTCCTTCCAAACCGGAACTACCGCCGGGACCCTTACCTTCAGCGTCACGTTCCCCAACACGCCGGTCTACACGCAGTCGTTTACGATACCGCCGGCTGTCCCGCAACTTACTTCTGTCACTGCCGTGCGGTCGAGCCCCAATCTGGTAGTCACGGTTAACGGCTATGACAATACGTACACCGCCGGCAATCTCGGCTTCACTTTTTACGACACGCAGGGAAACACCATTACGCCCATTCAGTTGAATGCAACCTCAAGCTTCCAGCAGTTGTTCTACACCAACAACACCGCTGGGGGAGCCTTCTCCTTCCAGGCGACTTTCCCGGTTACGGGCGACGTGACGAGGGTGGGCTCGGTTCTGGTTACGGTCACCAACTCGGCTGGGCAAGCCACCAGCACGGTCAATTTCCAGTAGCTCCTGCACGCTACCGTAGGACATGCTCCCGGTAGCCCTGACCATTGCCGGCTCGGACCCCAGCGGCGGGGCGGGTATCCAGGCCGACCTTAAAACGTTCCATCAATTTGGCGTCTATGGCCAGGCCGTCATTACACTCCTCACGGTGCAGAACACGCAGGCGGTCTATCAGGTGCACCTGCTCGCCGCTTCGCTTGTAGCTGATCAGATACAGGCCGTTGTCGCGGACATGCAGCCTGCCGCTACGAAAACCGGCGCCTTAGGCTCTGCGGAGATTGCCGAAGCTGTGGCTCACTGGGCGCAATCCTCCGCCGTTCCCCTAATTGTCGATCCAGTGATGATCAGCACACACGGCGTACCGCTGCTTTCAAGCGACGCCCGCTATGTTGTCAAGCACAATCTGTTGCCACTGGCCGCTGTCGTTACTCCGAATATTCCAGAGGCCGAACTGCTCACTGGCCGATCCATCAGGACGGAAGACCAAATGATAGCCGCAGCCCGCGACCTGCTTGAACTGGGATGCAAAGCGGTCGTCATTAAGGGCGGACATAGCGAAGGCGAACCGCTGGATATCTTCCATGACGACGCCGGCGTGTTGCGGCTTCCGGGCCGCCGTGTTCAAACTCGTCACACGCATGGAACCGGATGTACCTTTTCGGCAGCAATCACCGCGGCTATGGCCTTGGGAGCGAGCGCTCGCGACGCTGCCGGGCGCGCCAAAGGCTTTCTTCAGCGAGCCATAGAATCGGCGCCTGAACTGGGCGGCGGTCAGGGCCCGCTGAACCACTTTGCCAGGCCCTAGCCCGGCAAGGAAAAAATATAAAGATGCTCTACTTTTAACAAATGCGTTCGATAACGCAAGCAGGATGAATATTTCCCTTCCATCGGCCGGTATTGAGGCTGCTAGTGCAGCTTTCGAAAGCGCGGCCAACAACATACCGACGGCTCTCAGCAATGCCAACAACGACATTTACTCCGCCGGTTCCACGCTGAGTGACAGCGTCTCCCTCAGTACCGCCGTGGCTTCTCTGGCCAAGAAAAACCTGGACGCCACAGCCAGTTTGACGACTTCCCTGGTGGACAACGCAGTCAGTGCAAGCAGCGGGCAAAGTTCTTTTTCAGTGGTGGGCTAATTTCTTGCAGCATTGGTGCGGGTAAGGGCGGCCAGCTTCGCCGACGGAGCTAGCGAATTGGGCTGTGCGGCAGGGGCCACCCCCATAAACGCTAAGATAAGGCCCCGATAAATGGCGCCCGGTTGGTCCCATCGCGCTGTGCCCGCGGTTCTCACGTCGATTGGTAAAGACTTGGCCACTAGTGGCGATCTTGCGACGTTCAGTTTCACTTCCTCAGCTCAGGATGTTCTGAGAGGCTCAAAGTATTCCCGTCCGGGTCTTTGAACCATGCCACCTTAGCGCCGGTAGGCGAAGCCCAAATTCCGAACTCATCTTGATCCATGCCGTTATAGCGCTCGAAGCGGACTCCAGCTTCCCCAAGATTTTTGACGGTTGCGCCGATATCCGGGACTTGCCAACCCAAAACAGTTCCATGCGCTGGCGCAATCTCTTTAGCCATGCCCAGTCGAAGCATGATGCCATTGGCGTCAAAGACCAACGCAAAAGGCGGTTCTTCCATTAGCAACCGAAGGCCAAGCGTGTCCTGGTAGAAAGATTTTGCGCGGGATACGTCAACGATCGAGACGAACGCGATGATGTTGTACTCGGCAAGGCCGAAGGGTTGCGACATCAGCCAATGGTAAGCTTCTGAACCGGTTGGCGCAAGCGTACCTGTACGAATATGTATCTCTTGCGACAAGATTCACTTTTGACGCACTACGATCCGAAGCGCGGCATTTCTGTTGCAACGCTTGCCTATGACTATCATTCCAAGTCTGGGGTGTTAGAACACGCACATGCATCGGACCAATCGGTCGCTTACCCTAACTTGGCAAACAGTTTTCAGACCCGGGCGGCTCGCCCGATACTCTGTGGCCTTATTTTAGTGCCTATCGGGGACACCCCTTGCAGGTTCCGGCTTGGGTGTTGGAGCGAAAACCAGCCCGAATCAATATTTCGGGACGGATTTGTCGACCTTGTCGCTCCAGGCGTTGATGCCGCCTGTCATGTTGCGAACATTAGTAAAACCCTGCTGCTTCAGTAAGTCGACCGCCTGCTGGCTGCGGCCGCCCATTTTGCAGTGCGCCACGATCTCGGCATTTTTGTCCAATTCGCCCAGTCTGGCCGGGAGTTGGCCTAAGGGAAGCAGTGTCGCTCCTTCAATGCGGGCGATCTGATACTCGTGCGGCTCGCGCACGTCCAGCAGCAGAAACTTGTCGCCGCGGTCTAACTTGCTCTTTACTTCTACTGGATCAATGACACCATGGGCCGCCGGTATTGGATTTGCCACTGTTTTCACTCCACAAAATTCCTGATAATCGATCAAATGCTTTACAGTCGGGTTGTCGCCGCACACGGGACACTCACGATCGCGCCGCAGCTTCAGCTCGCGGAAGCGCATGCTGAGAGCATCGTACAACAACAAGCGGCCTTTCAAGGTCTCACCGATACCGAGGATGATCTTTACCGCCTCGGTTGCCTGGATGACGCCGATGACACCGGGCAAAATTCCGAGCACTCCGCCCTCAGCGCAACTGGGAACCAAGCCAGGGGGAGGCGGTTCCGGATAGAGGCAGCGATAACACGGTCCATCCTGATACGCAAAGACGGTGGCCTGGCCTTCAAAGCGGAAGATGGAACCGTAGACGTTCGGCTTCTTCAGAAGCACGCAGGCATCGTTCACCAGGTAGCGGGTGGGAAAGTTGTCGGTGCCATCTACTACGAGGTCGTAATCGCGCAGAATTTCCAGCGCGTTCTCACTTGTGAGGCCGGTATCGAACTTGTCGATTTCGATATGCGGATTGATATCGCGCATGCGGTCGGCTGCGGAATCGAGCTTTTTGCGCCCGATGTCGCGCGTGCCGTGAATCACCTGTCGCTGCAGGTTGCTGACATCAACGACATCGAAATCGACCAGCCCGATGCGCCCCACGCCGGCCGCCGCCAGATACAAACCGAGAGGAGCGCCCAAGCCACCCGCGCCGATCATCGCTACCTTGGCTTGCTTCAGCTTCAGTTGCCCGGCCATTCCGACCTCAGGGAGTATCAGATGCCTGCTATAGCGCGCCACTTCTTCCTTGGTGAGCGCGGCCGCGCTTGCCTCCGCTACGGCATTGCTGCCGCCGGCGATGCTAGGCACGATGGAAATGATTTCCGGCCCCTCAAGCCTGGTCGATTCCTTGTCCAGGTAACGAATGTCTTCGTCGTTGACGTACACATTGACAAAGCTGCGCAGCTTGCCTTGATCGGTGTACAGATTCTTGCGGACGTTGGGGTAGCGCGTGGTGAGTTCGCCGAGCGCCTCGCCCACGGTAGCGCCCTGAACTTCAATGGAGTCGCTTTGTTCGGTGAACTGTCGCAACGCAGTCGGGATTAGAATTTTGGCCATTTCAGTTCCTCTGACGCAGCGGCAGTCTGGTCCATGTCCGGCAGAAAGCTGGCCGCATGATCGAATTTTCCACGCTGCACCGAGAGTACAACGAACGAGTACCACGGGCAGGAGTTTTTCAAGTCGGTTTCCGAGAAGTAGGCGTCGCAGTCGGGATGGGAGTGAAAGATGCCGAGCAGATCGAGTCCGCGCTCACGCGCTGCGCGCTCGGCAGCCAGCAGGTCCTCGGGCCGCAGTTCATAGCGCGCCTGCTTCTGGCCGACAAAAGCATTTTCGAGCGGTATGGCTTCGGTCACTCGCTTCAGATCTCCCTGCACATGTCCCAACATGGCACCGCAGCACTCATCCGGATAGGTGCGTTCCGCATGCAGCACCATCGTCTGCCAGGGTGCGTCTTCGATCTCGATCATTTCAAGCCGGCAGATACTGCTTCAAAGGCAGGAAGAAACTTTGGACGAACTGCGTGGCGGTGTCCATGGCGCGATTGACATTTCCGTTGTCTACACCCACTACAACGCGCACCAGCGCTGTGTCGCTTCGGTTGTATCGGATGGCGTCGCTGATGGTGTAAAACTTGGCAGCGTATTCGCTGGCAATGACGCGATTGTGCGACTGATACCAATACAAAACTACGCTCTGGTTCTCGCCGCGCGCCACAATGTAACGGTTCACTGTTATGGGCTGGCTCTGGCCGCTGATGGGGATGCTGACCACGCCCGATTGCGAGGGCACCCAGCCGCTCCCCGGCAGACAGTTCTTCGGCGAATGCGGCGCCTTGCCGGTGCGCTGGGTCTCGAAATAGGCAATGAATAAGGTTGCGAAGCTGCCGTTATTGCGATTCTGATAGATGCGCGAGGTAATGTCGTCGGCTTTCAGAACCTCAAGCGTGTCTTTGTCGAGTTGCTGGTCCTGCATCATCTGCCACGGGGTGTCGTTCAACGTGAAGTAGGCCAGCGGCTGACGGTGCGGCACCACTTCGGTGCGCGAAAAGCCATAGAAAACGCCCGCTTGGGCCAGCAGAACGACGGATAAAATCCGGGCGCTTTTTGAACTCAAAAATCCTGCCATAAAACTATTTTTTTCCGAAACGCGCAGCCGCCATGCTTAGTAGACGGTGGCACACTACCAAGGCTACCAGCGCGACCAGAAAGACGATGTAGCCTTCCGCTTCATGGTAGACGCCGCTGGCGAGTTTGGTGTCAATTTCGGAGAGCAGGCCGGTGACAGCCACGCGGATACCGTTGGCGCCGATGGCAATGGGAATTGTGGCCAGCAGCAGTGCCCAGCGCATCCAGACGCGCTTATCGGTGAAGTAGCTGTAGACCAAAGACAGGAAGAGGAGCGATAGGAGCGATCGTATGCCGCTGCAGGCGTCGACGATGTCAAGCGTCTGGCTGGGCAGCTTCAGCGTGTTTCCTTCGCGCAGCACCGGAATGCCCATGGCGGTAATGAGAATTTCGCCCAGTTCGCTTGCAAACATCTGCAGTTTTAATGTAAGCGCGGAATAGATGATGGCCGGGATGGGAATCATGAACAGCAGCAGCGCCAGCGGAAAGCTGAGCAGCTTGAGCCATTGCGTTCCGCCTAGAAAGAGCACTGTGCCGGTCAAGGCGACTAAGAAGGACAGGCGCGCGGTGAACAATTCCACGCCCAGGGTGGCAATAACGGACATGAGGCCGCCCAAAAGCACCAGCGCCAAGCCCCACCAGTTGGTCCGGCACGGGGTTTCTGCAAGTATCTGCCGCCGCTGCCAGACGATATAGCCAGCCACTACGGGAACGAAGAAGCCGTGGCCCATGTCGTCGTCGGTGGCCCACTGGTTGGCCATGCGGTAGAGAATGGGGGCGTAACAAGTAATGAGCAGGAGCCCGAACCACGCTACGGGCAGCCAGGCTATGCGCGCGGGATTACCGGCGGCGGAGGAAGAATCGGCTAAAGGCGTTGTGGCCATTCGCTTAAATCACCTTTAGTTAACCACAAGATGAGGACGGGGCGCCGGTGAAAGCAGATGGTGCGCTTAACATGGAGTTGAACTGTTCCATGTGCATGCGAAATCTACCTCATGCTCTCGTCTTGATGCTGCTGGCGAGCGCTATTCCGAGTTTATGCGCCCAGCAGTTCTTCCCACTCCGGGACGTCAAGCCGGGGTTGCATGGCGTCGGCAAAACCGTCTTCCAGGGAGACCGCATTGAAGACTTCCAGGTCGAGATCCTCGGTGTCCTGCATGATTTCGGTCCACGGCAAGCCATCATCCTTGCCCGCCTTAGCGGCGGTCCGCTGGCTGAAACCGGCATTCTGCAGGGTATGAGTGGCAGCCCAGTTTATATCGATGGTAAATTGCTCGGCGCCGTCGCGCTCGGCTTCCCCTTCGCTAAAGAGCCCATCGCCGGCATTCAACCAATCGAAAGTATGCTCGCCGACGCCACCTTTACTCCGTCCGTCAGCCAACCTGTCGCTGGCCGATTTAGCCTTGTCCCGTATCGGTTTGACTCCCTGGTGCAATCCCTGTCCTCCTCTAGAATCGGCGCTAGCCCTACTTCGCCTTTCGGCAATTTTGCCGAGATTGTGACTCCACTTTCAGTAAGTGGCTTTTCTCCCGCAACCCTTACTAGCTTTGATGCTGGCCTAAGGCGTTTGGGCTTTTCTCCGCAAGAGGGAGTGGCGGCCCCGGCGACGAAATCTCAATTACAATTGCCTGCCGGCAAAATACAGCCCGGGTCGATGATTAGCGTGGCCTTGATCTCTGGCGATCTCAATATGACTGCGGATGGAACCGTTACCTATATAGACGGCACCCACATCTATGCGTTTGGGCACCGCTTTCTGGACGTGGGATCCACCGAGATTCCCTTCGCCAGCGCCGAGGTTATTGCCTGCATTCCCAACACAAATAGCTCCTTCAAACTATCCACCCCGCGCGAGTGGCTCGGAACAATCCTAAGTGACCGCGCGACCGCCATCGCCGGTGAACTCGGACGTCCTTCGCACACTATTCCCGTCTCCATCGCCGTACACTCGGTCACCGGCAATCACGATTACCACCTGCAAATTGTGAACGACCGCCTACTTACGCCGTTCCTTACCCAGGCCGCCCTTTTTTCCGCCATCGACGCTACTGAAAGAACCATCGGCGCGGGAACGCTAAAACTACAGGGGAAGGTGGAGTTTGACGGCAATCTTCCGCCGCTGGTGATTCACGACCTTTTTGTAAGCGACAGCGGTCTGGCGCAACAAGCTTCGGCCGATGCTGTCGTTACCATCGCCTTCGTTCTGGGCGGAGGCTTTCAGAACCTTCATGTCAAAGGCGTAACGTTCAGCCTCGATCAGCAGGAGGCCAAGCATCAATACCGCGTTGCGCAGGCCTGGACTTCGGCGCACTCGGTTCGTCCGGGCGACACGGTGCAGATTACAGCTTTGCTGCAGGGACCGGATGGCGCGTCCGAAATGCGCAGCACACCCTACCGCGTGCCCATCGGCGCGCCGCTGGGTTTGCTCAACTTCACCTTCAGCGATGCCAATACGCTGAACTTCAGCGACTTCGCGGGGGTGGCGCAGACGCAGTTTCAGACCGCCGAAAGCATGCTCGCAGCGATCAATCGTTATCGCAGCAGCGATGCTTTGTACCTGCGCGTCTGGCGGCAGCAACCCGCCTTCAACGTCGCGGGGGCTATGCCGGGAGCTGAGATTTCAGATCCGCCGCCGTCGGTCATGCTGGTTTTGGCGGATCCTTCCTCGTCGGCCAACAGCGCGGGCGCATTAACCGCGGCGCATGGTTCGGATGTGGCTCAGGTTGTTCTTCCGGTGAGTGGGTATGTGGTTACCGGGGCTAAGACAGTGCAAATTGAAGTGAAGGAATAGACCACGTTGCCCAGGATCTCCACTTCCATGCGGACCAGAGTCATCGTCGCGGCGTCGCTGTTCGTGGCTCTCTTGCTTTCGATAATCTTTGCCTGGAGCACACGCGATGCGATGTCGCATCTGGGATTTCTGAAAGGACAGCAAGCGACCGTGGTGGACCTCACGCCATGGCAGACCGCGCAAAGCCTGGCTGCGCTTGCGGTAACCGCCGAGGAAGAGCAGTTCGCGCATGAGGCGGAGCGACTCGCCGATCACGAAGTAGACCAGGCCTTTACAACGGCGCTTCAGCGGGCGGACACGCCGCTCCATCCCAAGACTGGCAGCGCCATAAAACTGGCGAAGCGAGTTGATGATCTGCAAAGCGCCATTAAAGCGGACCAGCAGCATATCCAGGATCTTTCCAAGGCGGGCGTTGTTGCGACGGCTGATAATCCCGACAGCGACCTCGATATCGCCAAAGCGCAACTGGGACTTGATTCCGACGAACTGGCTGACGCACAGCAGGATCTGGCGCGGGCCGAAGGCGATCAGCGCGTCGAAATCAATCAGGAACTGGCGGCCCATCGAGCGTTGATGGCCAAAGTGAATGCACAGGCGGCGCAGCGCAGCCAAGCCGATATCGCCACCGTTCATGTTTATGGCAGCGTGGCGCGGCGCATCAAGGCGTACTTCGACCAGCTTTCACGCTTGACCTTGCTGGAGCAGGCCAGACAACAGGCACAGGCCGATGCCAGGAAGCTGACCGGCGAACACGATGCCGTGGAGGGCAAAGCAGTGGCGGCGGGCGGTAGTGACAGCTCGTCGCGGCTGGCGGCGTTGAAGAGCAGGAGCGCGCGCAGCCAGTTGCTCAGCATTTACGACGACCGCATTCAGACGGAGCAGCAACTGGCGAGCGTCTATAGCAAGTGGGCGGCGCAGGTCGAAGTGCAGCATCGCATTGTGCTGCACCTGCTGCTGGTGTCGGGCGCGCTGATTGCGCTGGTGCTGCTGCTGTTATTGCTGGCGGATTCGCTGCTGAACCACTTGCTTGAGCGTCCGGGACTCGACTGGCGGCGCCTGCAAACCTTGAAGTCGATTTTCAAAGTGGGTATTCAACTGGCTGGGCTTCTGGTCATTCTGCTGATGGTCTTCGGCGTGCCCAGTCAGACGCCGGCGATCATCGGGTTGGCTACCGCGGGCCTGACGGTTGTGCTGCAGGACTTTATTGTGGCGTTTTTCGGCTGGTTCGTGCTGATGGGGAAGAA
The DNA here is from genome assembly GCA_003163855.1 of Bryobacterales bacterium. GTDB lineage: Bacteria > Acidobacteriota > Terriglobia > Bryobacterales > Bryobacteraceae > Bog-105. The sequence continues at coordinate 35,842 of PLRJ01000193.1, forward strand.
CGGCCTCAGCGTGGGCGACTGGGTGGAAATCAACGGCACCGGCGGCGAGGTGGCGGAGATCGGGCTGTTTCGCACGGCGCTGTTTGAGACGGGTAATTGGACGGACAATGGCCATCCGACTGGCCGGCGGGTTACGTTCACCAACAGTTTTGCTATTCGCGGACAGTATTTCAATTTTTCGACTTCGGGCCAGTGGCTTTGGGATGAGATCACGCTGAGCATTCCGTCTTCAGAAGATACGTACCTGATGGTGGAGGCCATACGCTTCGCGGTTCTGCAGGAGACGGAGGCGGAGGCGAAGTTAGCGGAAGAGGAGTGGAAGCGGGCGACGCGGGAATCGCTCGGGAAGTTTTCGGCGGTTCCAGCGGTGGATTTGCGGCCTTCGGCGGGAGGGATTGATGTGGTGGTGCGGTATGTGACGAAGGCGAAGGACCGGTTTGAGTTGCGGAATCGGATTTACCAGCGGTTGTTGCATGTGATGAATAAGGCTCCGCGGGCGGAGTTGGAGTCTAAACCGTAGCCGGATTCAAGACGGTAATGCCGGGATAACCCTTGCAGCAGTATATTGCTATCGAAGAGGCAGGACTCCACTTACAGGCCGCGGTCTTCGTAGGTCGATCGGCGGTCGATGGCCTCATCGGTCAGGACAATGGTATTGCCAGCGTGGCCTTCGAGAAACTTTCGCAAGTGCGCCCGCCGCTCCTCGAAGGTAAGCTCGACCGCAGGGCGGAACACTTCAGCGGCCGAGTGGGCCATCGCTTCCCTACGCAGGACGTTTTCAACATAGTGGGATATATCGATGCCTTGCGCTTGTGCCTGAGCGAGCAGGCCAGCTTCTACGTCGGGTGGCACTTCAAGGGTCAGCGTCATAAGAAATTGCTACCGCTATTGTCGCAGGGGCATTGGCGCGCCGTCTGTGACTGAATTATTGGTCTTCCGTATAAAGCAGACCATAAAGCAGACAGCATATCGTCGGGACCGCTGCCAGCATAACCACCAACATCAATGTGTCGTACAAGAGTGGATTGTAAGCATATTCAATCTGAAAGAGCGGAATCGCTGCCACCACTCCCACCGCACAGGCGAGCCCAGCCCATTTGTAATAGCGCCCAGCCTTAAACTTTGGCGTCGAGGAAGCTGGCTCGCTCGAGGGGGCAGCGCTTCCTTCGGCAATCGTCGCCGCTCGCGCGCTTGGTTGCTCCGGTACGGTGGACTGCCGCACCTTCGGGGCAACGTACCGTATTGCGTCGATCAACCCGAGCACCTCAGCCATGTCCCTTGGCCGGTTTTCGCGGTCCTTCGCAAGCAACCGCATCACCAGCGCGTCAAGCCCATGTCCCGGTTTATAAGCGCAAAATCCTCACCTAGTTGAGCAAGCTTCCTCCATCTTCCCCGAGCCCGCCAAAATCCCTCACATTTCGCATTCAAAGTCGATGGGAAGCGGGATGAAATCACGCTGTTAAACCCGTCTTCAGCGGCCGCACGCGCGGCGCAAGGTGAGCTCAAGGCGCCGGCCAAGAGCTCACCGTTGCTTCTAGTTCACGACAATGACCTGTCCTACGGCCGGAGCCGCGGCATAGGTGCTGTTGCCTGCCTGAGTGGCAATCACTCCGCAATTCCCCTGATTCAGGAATGTCACCACATTGCCCGAAATGCTGCAATTGCCGTTCTGGACTATGACAAAGCTGACGGGTAAACCGGAACTCGCCGTAGCGCTTACGGTAAGGCTCTTACCCACCGTCTGGGCCGCAATCGGGTTGAACGTGATGGTCTGCGATTTGAGAGCCGCGGCGTTGACGGTGAAGCTCTGCGAGACGGAGGTTGCCGCCGCGTAAGTGCTGTTACCGGCTTGCGATGCGGTGATGGTGCAGGTGCCGGCGGTCACGAAGGTCGCGGTGCTTCCAGAAACCGTGCAGATGCCGGTGGTGGAAGAGACGTAGCTAACAGCCAGGCCGGAACTCGCGGTGGCGCCCAGAGTCAGTGGCGTCCCCACGGTCTGCGCGGCGATGGTGCCGAAGGTAATGGTCTGCGTGAGCTGGGGAACGGTCAGTGTGAACGTGCCAGCTTGTGTTGTACCGATGGTGATTGGAATTGTGTAAGTGCCGGGCAGGACCGACGTGCTTACGTAGACGCCCAGCGTGGCGCTGTTGCTGGTGACGTAGAAGAACTCGAAATTCAGCGATCCGCTGCTGCCGCCCAGATTGACCAGGCAACCCGCGACATTGACACACGACACGCCGCCTAAACCTAAGTTGCTGGGCGCGCTGCTTGCGCCCGCGATAGAGGCCGTAAAGGCGTTGTAATTACCCTGCGCCAAAGTGGCCGCCGGCACGGTTACGCTGACGAGAGTGGCGGCATTAACCGTGAAGCTCTGGGAAACGGAGGTTGCCGCCGCGTAAGTGCTGTTACCCGCCTGCGAAGCCGTGATGGTGCAGGTGCCGGCAGCCACGAAGGAGGCGGTGCTGCCTGATACCGTGCAGATGCCGGTGGTGGAGGAAGCGTAGCTAACGGCCAGACCCGAACTCGCGGTGGCGCCAAGAGTCAGTGGTGTACCCACCGTCTGGGCAGCGATGCTGCCGAACGTGATGGTCTGCGATTGGAGAGCCGCCGCGTTGACGGTGAAGCTCTGCGAGACCGGTGTGGCCGCCGCGTAAGTGCTGTTACCAGCCTGCGAGGCGGCGATGGTGCAGGTGCCAGCCGCCACGAAGGAGGCGGTGCTGCCCGATACCGTGCAGATGCCGGTGGTGGAGGAAGCGTAGCTAACGGCCAGACCCGAACTCGCGGTGGCGCCCAGAGTCAGTGGTGTACCCACGGTTTGCGCGGCGATTGTGCCGAAGGTGATGGTCTGTGACTGGCCATTCACTGTGAAGCTCTGGGAGACGGATGTTGCCGCGTAGGTGCTGTTACCGGCTTGCGAAGCGGTGATGGTGCAGGTGCCGGCCGCGGCGAAGGTCGCGGTGGTTCCCGATACCGAGCAGACGCTGGCGGTGGTGGAGGCGAAGGTGACAGCCAAGCCAGAACTCGCGGTGGCGCTTAGAGTGAGCGGCGTACCGACGGTCTGGGAAGCGATGGTCCCGAAGGTGATGGTCTGCGTTTTCAGAGACCCGGCATTGACGGTAAAACTCTGAGAGACGGACGTGGCCGCCGAGTAGACGTTATTTCCAGCCTGTGAAGCCGTGATGGTGCAGGTGCCGGCGGCCAAGAAAGTCGCCGTGCTGCCGGATACGGTACAGATGCCGGTGGTGGACGAGGTGTAGCTAACGGCCAAACCGGAACTGGCGGTCGCGTTCAGTGTCAGCGGTGTGCCCACTGTCTGGGTAGCGATAGTGCCGAAGGTGATGGTTTGGGCGGTGGGATTGTTCACGACAACAATCTGTCCCACCTGAGGTGCCGCCGCATAGGCGCTGTTGCCGGCCTGGTTTGCCAGTACGCCGCAGTTGCCGACATTCAGGAACGTCACGACGTTACCCGAGACGCTGCAATTGCCATTCGGAACGACGCTGAACGTGACCGGCAGACCGGAGCTGGCGGTGGCGCTTACGGTCAGGGTGCCCCCGACGATCTGGGACGGAATTGGGCCGAAGGTGATGGTCTGCGCCGCTTGAGTGGATGCACCGGAAAGCGTAACCGCCAGAACCGTTACATTGCGCAGGTTAGGCAAGGTGAAGCTCTTCACCGTCTTGGCGCTGTTCAGAGCGAAGGAATAGGCATACAAGTTGAAGGTCTGCCCCGTCGATTGCGCCCCGCTCGGCGTCACACGGTAAGCCATGGCCGATGCCACGGTTTCGCCGGTGTAGTTTTGCGGCGATCCCCAGTCGCTCATGCTCTGGGTGAAAGTGGAGGTTGTGCCGTCAGTATAGGTGACGGTAAATGTCTGTGAGGTCTGGTTGCCGTAGATGGCCGTACCTAAGAAGTTGAGAGTTGAGTAGCTTCCGGCGGGCAACGTAATGGTGGTAGAGGTCGCCGCGTTTGCCGACCCGGCCGTTCCGAAGACGTATGGGATGCCCTGGAAGGTCAGTCCCGTGCCCAGCAGGTTGGCTGAGTAAGCGTAGTCGGAGGTGTCGAGGCCGCCATTGGTGACGGCGCTGCCGTTATTGAAGATGCCGTACAGTGTGGCTGCCGAACCAAGGCTCACCGTCGTTGTGGCGGGGGCGCTGGTACCGCTTTGCACGGTGAAACTCTGGGTGACGGGCGTCGCCGCTGCGTACATGGAGTTGCCCGCTTGCGAGGCCGTGATGCTGCACGTGCCGGCGGCCGCAAGCGTTGCCGTGCTGCCCGAAACCGAGCAGACGCTGGTTGTGGTCGAAGCGTAGCTGACCGCCAGCGTCGAACTGGATGTCGCGGTTAGAGCCAGCGTCGTGCCTGCCTGCTGCGCGCTGATCGGGTTGAAGGTGATGACCTGGCCTTCTCCGTTCACCGAGAAGGTTTGGGTGACGGGTGTGGCTGCAGAATAGCCGCTGCCGCCCGCCTGCGAGGCCGTTATACTGCATGTGCCGGAGGTGAGGAATGTCGCTGTCGTACCCGAGACCGTGCAAACCGCTGTGCTGTTTGAAACGTAGCTGACCGGCAGTTTGGAAGTCGCCGACGCACTCAAGGTGAGCGGTGTTCCCACTTGCTGGGCGGCGATGGCGCCGAAGCTGATGGTCTGGGTTTGCGGCGCTGTCACCGTGATAGCCTGCGTCACTGGAGTCGCCGCCGCATACGTGCTGTTACCCGCTTGCGCGGCCGTGATGCTGCAAGTGCCGGCGCCCACGAATGTGACTGTGCCACTCGACAACGTGCAGACGCTGGCGGCTGAAGTCGTGGTATACGTGATCGGCAAGTTTGAAGTTACCGTCGCCGTAAGTGTCAGCGATGTGCCCGCTGTCTGTGCCGCTATTGCGCCGAAGGTAATGGTCTGCGCTTGCAGCACCGCAACGTTTTGCGTCACCGGGGTTGCCGCCGCATAGCTGCCGTTGCCGCCCTGCGACGCGACGATCGTACAAGTTCCCGCTGCCGCAAAGGTGGCGGTTGAACCAGTAACCGAGCAAACCGAACTTGGCGAAGCGGCATAGCTGACCGGTAAGTTTGAACTGGCCGAGGCTGTGAGTGTCAGCGTTGCGCCCACGGTCTGCGCCGGGATTGTGCCAAAGGTAATGGTCTGCGGGCCGGCGTTAACCGTGAAGCTCTGCGTCACCGGAGTCGCCGCCGCGTACTGGCTGTTGCCCGGTTGCGATGCCGTAATACTGCACGTGCCCGCCGCTACAAATGTCGCCGTCGTGCCCGAAACTGAACAAACCGAAGGTGTCGTTGAGGCGAAGCTGACCGTCAGACCAGTGGCCGTACCGCTTGCGTTAACGGACGTGGCGCTCAAGGTTAGCGGCGTCCCTACAGTCTGGGTGGCGATCGTATTGAAGGTGATCGTCTGCGGATAGCCGGTTGCATTCACCGTGAAGGTCTGTGTAACCGGGGTTGCTGCCGCGTAACCACTGCCGCCTGCCTGTGAAGCCGTGATGCTGCAAGTGCCCCCGGCAATAAATTGCGCAGTGGTTCCTGAGACCGTACAGATGCTGGTTGAGTTGGAAACGAAGCTGACCGTTAAGCCCGAGGTCGCCGTCGCTGACAGCGTCAGCGGTGTTCCCACATACTGAGCCGCCGGTTGCGTGAAACTAATCGACTGCGATTTCAGCGCCGCAGACACCGTAAAGCTTTGCGTAACCGGGGTTGCCGCTAAGTAACCGTTGCCGGCCACTTGCGAAGCCGTGATGCTACATGTTCCGGTGCCGGTAAATGTCGCGGTTGAGCCCGAAACACTGCAAACCGAGCTCGGTGAAGCCGCAAAGGTGATCGGTGTGACCGTATTGGTAGACGTGGCGGTTAGCGTGAGTGGCGTACCGTCATTCTGAGCCGCGATTGGCCCGAAGGTGATCGTCGACGCCACCGGAGCGGCATTTACCGTGAAAGTCTGCGGAACCGGCGTCGCCGCCGCGTACTGATTGTTGCCCGCTTGCGAAGCAGTGATGGTGCAGCTTCCAGCCGTGTTCAGTGTCAAAGTTGTGCCGCTGACCGAACAAACCGATTGCGTGGAAGACGCGAAGCTGACCGCGAGCTTTGAGGTGGACGTAGCGCTGAGCGTAATCGAAGTGCCCGCGGTTTGCGTGGCAATGGTCGGGAACGTAATCGTCTGCGTCTGGCCCTTTACGTTGATGGTCAAGGGCACGGTCGGCGCAGCCGCGTACTGGCTGTTGCCGGCTTGCGAGGCATTAATCGTACAGGTCCCGATGGCGATAAACGTTGCCGTGGTTCCTGAAACCGTACAAGTGCCGGTTGTTGCGGAGGCGAAGCTGACCGGTAGTCCGGAAGACGCCGTCGCGGTTAAGGCTAATGTCGATCCAACGGTTTCATCTGCGTTTGACGAAGTAAAAGTGATGGTCTGTGGCGGAAGGGCCGAGTTAATGACAACAATCTGTCCCTGCGAAGCCGGCCCGTACGTGCCGTTGCCTGCCTGGCTCGCGATGATGCCGCAATTACCGGCAGCCAGGAACTTGATCGTGGCGCCGTTGGTGCCCGAACTGCTGCAATTGCCGTTAGGCACAACGCTGAAGGTAACTGGTGTCAAACCGGCGCTCGACGTAGCCACGGCCGTTACCGTCGCTCCGATGTACTGATTGGGAATCGTGTTGAAGGTAATGGTCTGGCTCTGGGAAGCTCCCGAAATCACCAGGTTTACCAGCGCTATCTGACTGGTGCCGCCCGCCGTCCCTGTAATGGTCAGCGAATAAGTGCCCCCCAGAGCCGTTGACGGCACTGTCAGGAGAAGCGACGCGCTGCCTGAACTGGTCTGGAATGTGCCGGTCACTCCCGTCGGCAGCCCGGAGACAGAAAGCGTTACCGATCCGGTGTAGCCGTTGGTGTCCGAAACCTGCACCGGGACTGTGCCGCTCGTGCCTGGCGTCACCGAAATGGAAGACGGAGCTGAAAGCGTGAACGACGCGGTGGTGCCAAAGGTGTAATTGGCCGAACTCGAAATCGCTCCCGACCCACTCGTAGACACGATGGAAAAGTTGTATTCGGTGCCTGCGGTCAATCCCGTCAGCGTCACCGATTGCGTGCTGCCTGGCGCCACCGACGTCGATTGCGATCCATAGGCAGTAGTCGTTCCGTAATTCACCACGGAAGTGGCTGTGGGGTCGTCGATGCTCCAGGTGATAGTTGCCGATGTTCCGCTGGGGGTCACCGTTACATTCGAGATGCCCGGCGCGCTCCATGTCAGTGTGGTCATCGAAAACGGCGGCAGCGTCATGCCCGCGGCGGCGCTGAAATTCGAAAGTGTGCTGGTAACAGGTGCGAAGGTAGCGGCGGTTTCGTTCGTATCCGTAATATTCGCCGACGTCAACTGAGTCATCTGCACCGTGCCGCCCGGAACGTTGGCGCCGGCAAAGTTCACCTGTTCGCTGGCGCTGCGATTCGTGTTGATGATGATCAGCGAATAGTTATCGCCGCTGTTGTAGGCAAATGACTGCAGGTAATGCGCATTGTTCAGTTGCACCGTGCTGGAGTACGCTTGATTCCAGGTTGGATCCAGCCCCGTGTGCACCGTTTGCAACATATTTGTGTTGGCGCCGATCGCGTTGTTGGCTGTTTCCTCGGCCTGGAATTGGGGCCTCTGAAGATTGGTGACGCCCATATCCACAACCGTCCCGTAGAGAAACAGCGGGGGTTCGTTGTACGGGAAATACTGGTATCCGGTAAGTGAGAAAATGTTTTGCGTTAAAACTCCCACTCGCATGTTCTGCAGCATGGAGTCGATGAGAGCCATGCCCGCTCCTAGCGAACTGGTGTAACTATTAGCTTCCGCCAGAGTAAGCGAACCCTCGAATGGATCGACATTTGTCTCGGTGATGGCGTACTGAACGGGCCTTCCGGAACTCTGCGCAACCCCGATATTCTGCAGGACAAATCCATTGCCGACGTTTTCAGCCGTCCCGCTGGGTGTAACGAATGCCTCCGCTTCGGCAAAAGTGGATCCGAACAGAGTTTCAATTGCTGCCGGACTCGTTTGCAGGTTCCCGGCCGCGCCGCCAAATGGGTCCTGGGCCTGCAGCATCATGTACGGCTGGGAAGCGAATGTATCGTTGTTATTGCAGTACGACTGGATGAGTGTTTCTTCACCGGTTTGGGTGCCTTGCCCATTGATGATCAGGTCGAAAGAAGCCGCGTTGTAGTTCTGATTGCTCCGCATACTGGCAAACACCGACTGAGCGCGTGTCCCATAGGCTTGCCCGTTTGCCATATTGCCGCCGTAAAGGCTGTTGTTCCAGGCTTCATTGGAAAGCTCCAGGTGAATTTTGGGAAACACCTGGGTCCAGGGAGTCGTTTGACCTGCCGCTATGCGTTTGGCGCCATAAACGGTTGTCCCATCGCCCGCTAAGTAGTCAATAAGGTTGGAGGCTTCCGTATTGCTAAGCGTGATGGGAATCACAATCCAGGGTTCAGGAGGGGTACTGGTGGCGTTAGCCCCGCTGCTTACGGTCTGCAAGAGTTGTAGAAATTCGGTCAAACCATACGATATATAGTTAATTTCCACATATTGGTACTGGGATCGCTGCCTGGCAAATTGCGTCGCCAGCAGGTTGTCCAAAGTTTCGGTCTCTTGGTTGAACCAGAAACGGACCACTCCAGGGTTCAACTGCTTCAGGGTGTTGACTACCTCATCGCGAAAGACCGTGGTATTCGTCGGATCGGTATTCTGCTTTACAAGGCTGGTGTCATCTAAATAGACCTGATTCGCACTTAGCGCTTGTCCGGCCGCCGATGTGCCGAAAATAAGCCTGACCGAGCCAACCGCATTGCCGGTTTCGTTTGCCGTAAATGGAATGGTATAGGTCTGCCATTGGTTCGTAAGAGGAAACGCTGCGTTGTAGATGTAACCATTCGGAACGTTGCTTGACAGGCGCTGAAGGCTGACGTAGAGAGACCCGCTTCCGCTGGGGTTCGTCGTTTTGGCCTTAAAACTCAAGTTGTAGGTGCCATTAAGCTGCAGGAAGGTGTGGTTGGCGTAGCTATCGAAGTAATAGGTGATAGTCGCCGAGTCACCAGCGGCCGGCGCAGTCATGACAAGCGACTGGGTGCCGACCGTATCAGGCGCCAGGTCGGTCGTGTTGGTGCCAACTGTGCCATTGCCCCCGAGCGTATACGACCAGCCCTCGGCCGCGCTTGGAATGCAAGATGACGGGGAGGATCCGGCGCAGAAGTTAACGGACTTCGGTTTCTTGACAATCATGTAGTCGCCGTTACTAGGTGCGACCCCCGATGAATCGAAGTTAAACACCGCATCCTGACCGCTTCCTGAAGTAGACGTCGTTATCGTACCCGTGCGGCCGATGGCAGTACCATAAACCACCGTATACGTCGCGCCGTCCCAATAATCGGCTGGCCAGCCGGAATAGGAGATTGAATCCGTGCACGAGGTGGCAGTGCCCGCGCTGCACAGGACCATGGTCTGGGCTATTTGACCCTCAAAACCCGGATTGCTGACAATCAGGTTCTTCAGTATCTGACCCGAATCGTAGAAGTTCGCCGCCCCCAGGTTGATGCCCAGCCGTTTCACAGGGCTTTGCAGCACCGTGTTATTCAGGTTGATGGTGGTGAATGTCGACGTGGGCGAAGTTTGAGCCGTCAGTAAAGCCGGGCAGATCAACGCCATTGTAAGAAAGGAGTATTTAAGCGTATGTAGACGAGACATGGAATTCGTGGTGAACTCCCATGCTGAATTACATGCGAACGTGACGCAAGCTACAGAGGTTCCATGTAGACCGTCAAGTTTTATTGGTAATAGGTGGCGGAAGTCGTTGAAGGTCTAGTACTGAAACGTTTTGTATAGGGCAGGGTTAAGTGCAGCATGTTTCGCGAGTTAATCCGCCTTCGCGACCGATTAAGCGCAAAATACTGACGACTTTGAAGTTATTGAGGCCGTTCGAGGAGATCTTGCAAAGGAGGAATCTGCGCGCGGCGTTCTAAAGAGCAAAATTGTGCTGAAGTATTTCGTAAACCGATATTGAGCCGGTTGGAAGATCGCGGGGTATCGACTGGTACCGCGAGAGCTTCTCATTCTAGCCTAAAAAAACAAGGTGAGGCTCGGCTGTCGCCATTGGCGGGCCGAGCCTACACCTGCCTATACCCTTACGCCTTCACCATCTGAATATCGAACTCAATCTTTACTTCGTCCGAGATGGCGACCCCGCCCGTCTCCAGCACAGCATTCCAAACCAGTTCAAAGTCACTGCGCTTTAACTTTCCCTTCGCCGTAACGCCGATACGAGTCATGCCCCAGGGGTCCTTGGTCTCTTCGGACACCTCTTCCACATCAAGCACAACGGGCTTGGTAATGCCATGCAGAGTCAGGTCGCCCACAACCTCATAGGCGCTGGAAGTTCCCTTAGTCACCTGCGTGCTCTTATAGGTCATAACCGGGAACTTCTCCGCGTCGAAAAAGTCGGGACTCAGCAAATGGCCGTCGCGCTTTTCGTCGTTGGTCGTAATCGTTTTGACATCCACCTCAGCCTCGATGGTGGTCGCATCTGGATTTTCGGTGTCATGAACGATGGTCCCTTTCACGCCTGAAAAGGATCCACGGACGGTGGAGATCATCAAGTGACGAACTGAGAAATGCACACCTGAGTGGGCGGGGTCAATATTGTAAGTAGCTATCATTTTCTTGCTCCTGTTCAATCAGTAAGAGTTCTACGTTGCTTCTAACGATTCGCGAACTTTATCAAGTAATTCGATCAACTGACGCAACTGCTTTTCAGAGGTTCCGCGAAGGCGCTGTTGATGAGCTTCCGCCATCACCGGATCAACCCGCTTCAGCAGTTCCAGGCCCGTCGCGCTGATGTGCGTCACTACCACCCGGCGATCAAGCGCGCTGCGTTCCCGAGTCAACAGATTGCGCGCTTCCATACGGTCGAGCAAGCGCGTTATGTCGGGATCGCGATTCACCATCCGTTCGGCGATCTGTCCACACGCCAGACCGTCCGGCGAACCACGAAGAATTCGCAGGATATTGAATTGAGACGGCGTCAGATCGAAGGGCTTCAGCGCATCCGCCGCCACCTGACTCAGCAAATCGGCCGTTCGCAGAACGCACAGCGTCGCCTCTTGCTCCAGCAGCGAAAACGGCTTTGTCATTTTAATCTCATCTGCCAGTTTCGCCACGCCACCATGATACACACAAAATTGTCGTTACAACAACTATCGTTACACCTAAATCCGGCAGCACGCAAAATTACGCTACAACGCTACATTGGTTCCAATGAGTTTTCCGACTCGCCCCATCTCTCGCCGCACTCTCATGCGCGGCCTTGCTGCCGGTTCATCGCTTGTTCCGCTAGCCTCTTTGGCGCTCGCCCAGGATGACAAGCCTAAGGATAAAATCGGCTACTGCATTGTCGGATTGGGCCGTATCTCGCTCCAGCACTTCATGCCCGGCTGCCTGCAGGCGAAGAAGTCGAAGATAGTCGCCCTGGTCAGCGGGCATCGCGAGAAAGCGGTGGAGACCGCCAAAGCATACAACGTCGCCGAAAGCAGTATCTATAGCTACGACAATTACGAACAGATTGCGGACAACAGGGAAATAGACGCCGTCTATATCGCGCTGCCCAACAATATGCACGCCGAGTACACCATTCGCGCCGCCAAAGCCGGCAAGCACGTGTTGTGCGAAAAGCCCATGTCCACCAACGTGAATGAGGCGCAGGCCATGATCAACGCCTGCAAAGCCGCCGGCAAACGTTTGATGATCGCCTATCGCTGCCAGTACGAACCCACCAACCTGCGCGCCGTGGAACTGATCAAGAGTGGAAGACTGGGCGCCGTTCAATCCATAGAAAGCGCCTACGGTTTCAACGAGCGTGCCGGCGAGTGGCGTCTAAACAAGAAAATGGCCGGGGGCGGCCCGTTGATGGATGTGGGTATCTACGCGCTGAACGCCTGCCGCTATCTGACTGACGAAGAGCCGCGCTACATCGAAGGTTTCTGCTCCGTTATCGACCGTGATGGCCGCTTCGACCAGGTGGAGGAAAACGTAGCGTGGGTGATGCGTTTTCCCAGCGGCATTATGGCCAGTTGTAACACGACTTACGGCGCCCGAATGAATGGCTTTTTCCGCGTGCATGGTTCGAAAGGCGTCATGCATGTGGAACCCGCGTTTTCTTACGACGGCTTGCAGTTAAGGGCGCAAATTAACGGCGAACCTGAGCTTCTAGAGCCAAATAATGAGAAGGATCCGGCTCAATTCACTCGCGAGGCGGATCACTTTTCCAACTGCATCCTGAACAATGAGGAGCCTAAAAGCAACGGCGACGAGGGCTTACGCGACATGCATTACATCGCCGAAATCTACAAATCCTGCGGCCGCCAAGCGTTTTAAAGCGGAACAGGCGAGGCACCAAACGATGGAATAGCATGTCAAAGAAGCTGCCGCGCGTGAGTTTTTCGATGCCTTGCTCCACCCTTTCTATCTGCTCTAAATGCTGTTTCAGCAGGAGCCGCCGTGTCGGGCGAAGAACGCTCGATTAAAATAAGGCACTTTCTCGCGATTCTTCGCCTTGTCGGGGCGGCGCCGCACCGGCTCATCGCAACAGCCTGCCTGTTCCCTCGTTGGGCCGTCCCCTCCATTGCACCGTCCGAAAAGCCCACGCACCGCTCTCTTCATGCTGTGTCACCAATCCGCCAGGATCCTTGCCCGAGACGGTATCGAGACTAATTCAGCTTTTCGGCAATCGACTTGCCCTGCACAAACTGCAGCAGGTAATCCGGGCCACCGGCCTTCGAATCGGTGCCGGACATGTTGAAACCGCCGAACGGGTGCGCACCCACCATCGCTCCGGTGCATTTCCGGTTAATGTAAAGATTGCCGACGAAAAACTCGCGGCGTGCGCGCTCCACCTTCTGCTTATTCTTCGAAAACACCGCTCCCGTTAAGCCGTATTCCGAATCATTGGCGAAATGCAGCGCTTCGTCAAAATCGTTCGCTTTAGCAACTGCCAGAACCGGGCCAAAGATTTCCTCCTGGAAAATCCGCGCCTTGGGATTGACGTCTGCGAAGATGGTCGGCTTGATGAAAAAGCCGTCGCCCGCGGCCTTGTCGCCGCCCGTGATTAGTTTGCCTTCGCCTTTTCCCACTTCGATGTAAGCCAGGATTTTGTCTCTGGCGGCGGCGCTGATAACCGGGCCCATGTAGTTCTGCACCGCGTCGGATTGACCGATCGTCAGGCTCTCGGCTTGGGTCTTCAGTTTTGCCAGAAACTCGTCATAAACGGACTGGTCCACAATTGCGCGCGAGCAGGCGGAACACTTCTGGCCTTGAAACCCGAAGGCGGAATAGAGCACGCCCATAACGGCCTGGTCGAGATCGGCTTCGCTATCGACAATGATGGCGTCTTTGCCACCCATTTCGGCAACCACGCGCTTGATCCAGCGCTGGCCGGGCGGTGTTTTAGCGGCCAGTTCGTTAATCCGCAAACCAACATTACGCGAGCCGGTGAAGGAAATGAACCGCGCTTTAGGGTTCTTGACTAGCGCTTCACCCACTTCGGGGCCGCCGCCGTTAAGTAGCGAGAACGCTTCCGCGGGAACGCCCGCTTCGAGCATCAATTCCGCCGCTTTCCAGGCGATAGTCGGAGTTTCGGTTGATGGCTTAATCACCACCGTGTTGCCTGTGACCAAAGCCGCTACCGACATACCCAGCAGAATGGCCAGCGGAAAGTTCCACGGCGGAATGATGATGCCGACGCCCAGCGGCAGATAAACAAACTCGTCACGCTCGCCCGATAGCTGCACCATTGGTTCCGGATGAGCCAGTTTGAGCGCCTGGCGGGCATAATACTCGCAGAAGTCCACGGCTTCCGAGACATCCGCTTCGGCCTCGGCCCATGTTTTGCCCGATTCCAGCACCAGCCAAGCGTCAAACTCGAATTTACGGGCGCGAATGATCTCCGCCATGCGCACCAGCATCAGGGCGCGGTTTTCCACCGGAACTTTTGACCAAGTGGGAAAGTAGCGGTAAGCAGCATCTACCGCATCGTCGGCGTCCTTTTCGCTGCCTTTCTGATGCACACCGACAATTTCAGAGGGCGCGGACGGATTGACTGAGACGACTTTCTCAGCCGATTGCCGAAATTCGCCGGCTACCATCAGATCGTATTCGGCGCCAAACTCTGCTCGGACCGCCGCCAGCGCCGCCTGCATGGCAGGCACATTTTCCGGCAGTGTGAAATCAGTGTACGGCTCGTTAACAAAGGGCGGGAGTTGCATTAGATTCTTTAGATCCGCTCGTCAAACGTCTTCTCGGCCACCTTGCGGCCACGTTCGAACAGGTCGGCGGCTTCGTCGGCCAGTTCGCGTCCGCGCTCGAAAAGTTCACGCCCGCGTGAAATGGCTTCCTGGCTTGAATTCATAAATGTCTTGCGCCCGCGTTCGGCCTGCTTCGCCAATTTGCGGCGCGTGTGCTTGCCGGCTTCAGGCGCCAGCAAAAGCGCCGCTCCCGCGCCCAGTACTGCTCCGCACACAAACCACCCGATGGCAGTGCCAATGTTGTTATCGTTCTCCATAGCCAAACCTCAGCTTCCATCTTACTTAGGTAGACTGTCAGGGTTACGAACAATCCATGAAATGGCTATTCACTTCCACATCGCTGCTGGCGGTCGCGCTGCTTTCCTCGGCCCAGACGCCGGTTAAGCTAAGCATCCAGCTGAATGAGACCGCCCACGCCGTCAGTCCTACTCTTTACGGGCTGATGACGGAGGAAATCAACTACTCCTACGACGGCGGCCTCTACGCGGAGATGGTTCGCAACCGGGCTTTTCAGGATCATGGCTTCGGAGGCGTTGCCCATTGGCACATCGTGCATGACGGCAATGCAATGGCATCGATGCAGCCCGATTTGGCGGACGGGCCCAGCGCGGCTCTGCAAAACAGCCTGGTAATCGATGTTCAGAAGGCCGATGCCAACAATCAGGCTGGCGCTCGTAACGAGGGCTATTGGGGAATGGCGCTGCGGGCGAACACAACTTACAAGGGTTCGGTCTACGCCAAGGCTGGATCGAGCGACTTAGGACCGCTAAACATCGCTCTTGTCAGCGACAACAGCGGCAAGGCGGTAGCCTCAGTAACTATCAGGCCGATAACCACAGAGTGGAGGCGTTATGAGTTCACTTTGACCACCGGCAATATCGAGACATCTTCTGAAAATCATCTTCGGCTGACAGTAGAGCACGCGGGCAAATTGTGGCTCGACATGGTCTCGCTGTTTCCGCCAACCTACAAGAATCGCGCGAACGGAAACCGCCCCGACTTAATGGAGATGATGGCCGGGATGCATCCGAAGTTCCTCCGTTTGCCAGGCGGAAATTATCTGGAGGGAGACCAGATTGACGAGCGCTTCGATTGGAAGACCACCATCGGCCCGCTGGTGGACCGGCCCACGCATCGCAGTCCGTGGAACTATCAGTCATCGGACGGTCTGGGTTTGCTGGAGTTTCTCGAGTGGAGCGAGGATTTGAATATGCAGACCGTGCTCGCAGTGTACGCGGGCTATTCGTTGAAGGGCGATCATATTCATCCTGGACCTGCGTTAACTCCCTTTGTCGAAGATGCGTTGGAGGAGATAGAGTTTGCCACCGGCGATACCTCAACGAAGTGGGGCGCAGTCAGGGCGAAACTGGGCCATCCGGCGCCGTTTGATATCCATTACATCGAGATAGGCAACGAAGACCAGTTTGACCGTTCCGGCAGCTACGAGGGACGTTTCGCGCAATTTTATAAAGCCATCAAGGCGAAATATCCTCAGTTCGAGTTAATCGCCACCGAGCCTCTGAAACGAATGAAGCCCGATGTGCTGGACGATCACTACTACAAGCGCGCCGACGAGTTTTTCGCCGACGTTCATCACTACGACAAATGGGACCGCAACGGGCCCAAGATCTTCGTTGGCGAATGGGCCACGCGCGAAGGGTCTCCGACCACCAACTTAGCGGCGGCATTAGGGGATGCTGCC
This sequence comes from Bryobacterales bacterium, assembly GCA_003163855.1. Lineage (GTDB taxonomy): Bacteria > Acidobacteriota > Terriglobia > Bryobacterales > Bryobacteraceae > Bog-105. The sequence continues at coordinate 51,875 of PLRJ01000193.1, forward strand.
TGGATGACCGGAATGGAGCGCAATAGCGACCTGATAGTCATGGCCTCGTATGCTCCTTTGTTCGTCAATGTCAATCCTGGTGGAATGCAATGGGAGTCGGATCTGATTGGATACAACGCGTTGTCGAGTTACGGATCGCCCAGCTACTACGCACAGTCGATGTTCGCTGAATATCTGGGGACCGAGGTGCCGAAGTCATCGGCCAGCGATGAGTCTCCCAGATTTTTCTACTCAGTCACTCGCGATCCTTCCAAGGGGAAAGTCTACCTGAAGCTGGTCAATGCATCCTCGGTCGATCAGCCAGTGGACATCAACTTGAGCGGCGTGAACGTGTCTCCTAAAGCGGATCTGATTTCGCTTAGCGGGATGAACCCGGCAGAAACGAATACCATCAGGACGCCTGCCAGGATTGAGCCAGTTAAATCGATGGTCGAGAACGCCGGCGCGCGGTTTAGCCATGTGATTCCGCCCTATTCCATTCAAGTGATGGTGCTTGACTACCGGTAAGTGTCAATTTCCACCTTCCTGCCATCAGTTAGAAAGGTCAGCAGACCGCGCTGGTCAGTGCGAAAGATAGCCACGTGGTGTTCGGCCAGCCGTTCCAGCACAGTGGGATGCGGGTGATGGAACTGGTTGTGATAGCCGTCGGAGATGAAGGCGAATTTGGGCTGCAGCTGATCGATGAATTCTTCCGTGGACGACGTCTTGCTGCCGTGGTGACCGATCTTGAGCAGAGTCACTCCTTTTAGCAATCCGGAGTTGATCAAGTCCTGCTCCACCGGACGTTCGGCATCGCCGGTCAAAAGAATCCGGCGTGCGCCGAAAGTGACTTCGAAAACGAGCGAATCATCATTGCCAGCGGTGTCTCCGGGGACATAGTCTGCCGCGGGCGATAGAATGCGCAGACTTGCTCCGCCAATCCGCATGGGCGCGGCGGTTCGGTTCATAGAAACTATGCGGACGCCATCAAGACGCGCGTGCTGCTGAACGGTGTTCCATTCGGGAGAGGGCGGCTCGGCTCCGATCCACAGAGTTTTGGGGTGGAAATTATCAAGAATGGCACTCAAGCCGGCCATATGATCGGAATGGCCATGAGTCAGCACAGCGTAATCGAGATGCCGGATGCGCCGGCTCCACAGGTAAGGCGAAACAACGTCTTCGCCCATATCAATTTGCGGTTTGCGTTTCATGCGCTCCATGCCGGGGAAGCCGCCTGCGTCGATGAGCATGGTTTCGCCATCGGGGAAAACCATCAGAAGGCTGTCACCCTGACTGACATCGATGGCGGTGAGTTCCAGCATGCCGGGCCGCATAATCGGCTTCCAAGGCTGCAGGCAGACGATGGCGAACATGGCAAGCGCCAGGGAGAGGGCGAGAGTAGGCCAGACCTTGTGTTTCGTTCTTAAAGCGATGGCCAACAGGATGAGGGAAGCGGCAAAGGCGCAGGAGATGGCGAGTGGTATCGCGCCCAGACGCCAGGCCGGTTCGAACTGTACGTGCCAGGTGGCGACCCACTCGGCGCAAAGCAGCAGGATTTTGGTGGCCCACGCGAGCAGTTTCCAGCCAGTGGCGATAGTGGCGAAGCCGAGCGGGACAACCAGCGACAGCAGCGGTATCACCACGATGTTGGCGGAAAGGCCGGTAATGGAGAGGCGATGGAAGTAACTCACCATCGGAAGAGCCAAACCGAACTGCACACAGGCCGAGACAATTACGGCTTCCAGCGCGAAGACAACCACACGCACGATGAGCGCGACACACGCCTGGCAGCGTTCTATAGATAGCCTTGTCCAGGCGCTGAGCGTCTCGGCCAGCAGGCGCAGTTCAACCCGCCACTCGGCAGCTTTAAGCGGCACCTGCGGATCGTATTTCATTTGATCAAAACGGTTGACAGATGCGCTTAATGGTTCAGTAAATCGCTCCATCATGGGAATAGCAAAGGCGGCAATGGCGGCGGCCGATAAAAATGAGAGTTGAAAACTCGGGTCAAAAAGTTGATCGGGGTCGGCCAGCAGGTAGACAATTCCGACGGCGGCAAGAATGTTTAGAATACGTGTTTTGCGGAAGCAATAACTCGCTACCAAAAACAGAGTGAAGCCGCCGGCGGCACGCACCACCGGTGAACTCATACCCGAGATAAAGGCGTACAACCAGCTTGCAACCGTGGCAACGCAGAGCGCGGGTACGCGTCGCAGCCGAAACAGGCGCAGCACCAGCAATAGCGAGAACGCCAGAACCGAAACGTGCTGGCCCGAGATGACGAGCGCGTGATATGTGCCGGTGATGCGGAAATCGGAAGTCCAGCGGCGTTCGACGCCGGTAGTCTCCCCAAGCAGCGTGGCTTGCAGCAGGGCCGCCGTTTGCGGATCGTCAGGATATAGGCTGGCGATGCGTTCCAACGCCCAGGTTCTGATACTGAACAGCCAAGCTAAGGCGGGCGCACCGCAAGCGCCGACAACATGAATCTGCGACGGGTCGGACACAGAGCCGGTCCAGTAAATATGTTGCTCTGCAAGATAGCCGGTGTAATCGAACGCATCCGGATTTTGAAAATTGCGCGGCTGGCGGATTTTCGCGGCCACTTCCACTTTTTGCCCATAAGCCAGCGGCAGACGCGCATCGTTTTTTAAGTTCATCGTGACGCGGGCGGCCGCTTTCGGTGTCAGGTTCACAGTGAATTGTTCACGCTGGGGAGAGAAAACGGTTGGGTTCGTTACGCAGCCCGACAGCAGCACGGTTTCACCGTCATCCGCGTTCAGCTTTGGCGCATTTCCCTGGCGGTGAAATACCTGTGTGCCGATCCCGAGCAGGGCAAAAGCTACACAGAAGGCAGCGATTCGGAGACGTTTTGCAGCGGGAAACAGAGCAAGCAGCAGAATCGCGCAGGCCAGAGCGCCTGGCAAGCGCAAATCGTTAAGTTCAAAGAAGACGAAATGCGCCAGCAATACTCCCGCCGCCAGAAAAGAAGCGGGAAGAAGCAACGGCTCGCGGCGCACAAAGACTTAGTGCCGGGCGCAGCTGATTAGCTCTCAGGTTTGTTAGCGGTCGTGCTCCATAGTCTTTAATTTTTCGAGAAGCACTCGCGCCTCGTCCTTCTTCTCCTCCGCCATCAGTGTCTGCGCCAGCAAGTAGGTTCCGGAATAATTGCCGGGGTCCAGACTCACCGCCTTTCGCAGCATGCTTTCGGCATTGAAGAAGTTTTTCTGCTTCAAATAGCATTTGCCAAGCAGAATATAAGGCCCGCTGAAGTTCTGATTGAGCCATATCGAGCGCTGTAGTTGGGGAATGGCGGCCGCCCAGTTTTCCTGGCGCGAGTAGGCGTCGCCCAGCCGGTACCAGGCCATCGCGTAATTGGGATTGATGGCCAGTTCCTTTAACATTTCTGCAACCCCCTCCTCGGCACGGCCAGCATAAATAGCAATCTCGCCGAGCATGAAATGTGCCTGCTGGATTTTCGGGTCCATCACCAGCGCTTTGTCGATTTCCTCCTGCGCTTCTTTTTCATATTCGCGCTTCAGCAGCATCTGGCCGGCAACAAGATGCCCGGCGGCGGAGTCGGGTTTTACCTCGAAAAGGCGGGCAAACGCAGCTTCGGAGTGATCCGGATCGTGGTTCAGGAAATAGGCGTACCCCAGCATGAAGTTAGCCTCGTTGAGCGGGCCTACTTTTTCCAGCCAGGGGATGGCCTTCGGACCCTGGTTCATCATGAAGTAACTCTGCCCGATCAACAACGCCGACTCTTTGAAGTCGGCGCTGTCTGGCGCTTCCGTCTTGCTGACCTCCGTCAGGACTGAAATAGCGTCGGCATAGTTTTTCTGTTGGTACAATTCCACCCCATGCTGGTGCTCGGTGCTTGCGGCCAATGCTTGCAAACAGACCAGTGCTAAACAAAAAACAACCTTCTGCATTTTTGACTCGTCTTACTATCTTCTTAGATCAAGTGTTACCCAAGTTGCTTCACGCAGTTGTCCTGCTTTGTTTAGCGTTACCGCTTACGGCAGCAGAAATTGTATGCGCTGGCTGCCATCCGGCCGAGGTTCAGAACTATGCGCGCTCGGCGATGGCGCGATCTGTCAGCACAGCCGCACCTCAACCCGATGGAAAGCTGCACCACGGCGCCTCAAGCACCGACGTCACTATCATCCACAATCAGGAAGGCGTCATGCTGCAACGCCTGTCTTCGCACGGATTGACGGCCGAATATCCCGTGGCCTACGCGGTAGGCGCCGGCAAGGTCGGCTTCAGCTATCTCATTTCCATTGCTCCTTATCTTTTTCAATCCCCAGTTTCTTATTATTCGCAGGCAGGTGTTTGGGATGTTACTCCCGGTTATGAGCATGAGGGCGTGCTCGATTTCACACACCCCATTGCTGAGGGCTGCGTCTTCTGCCATTCGAACAAAGTCAATCTTGTGCCGGGCAAAGAAAACCAGTTTCGCGAACCGGCGCTTGCCCCTATCTCCTGCGAGCGCTGCCATGGCGACACAACCGCGCATCTTGCAAACCCGGTTCCCGGCTCAATTGTCAATCCAGCCAAGCTTCAGCAGAAAGCGCGCGACAGCGTTTGCGAGCAGTGCCACCTGGAGGGCGAAGCGCGCATTCTAAACCCGGGCAAGCACTGGCAGGATTTTCACGCCGGCGCGGAACTGGAATCTGTTTTCTCCACTTATCTGCAGCGCGTTTCACCTTCGGAAGGAACCAAGGCCGTCAGCCATGCCGAGCAGTTATCGCTCAGCCGCTGCGCGCGTGAAAGCCAGGGCAAGCTGTGGTGCGGCACCTGCCACAATCCGCACGCCGCAAGCGACAACCGCCCGCAGCAGGTTCGCGACATCTGCCTGACGTGTCACTCTAGTTTATTCAGCGCGAATAAACACGCCCCGGCGGAAGAGTGTGTGTCGTGTCACATGCCGCACATCCGTCCCAGCAACGTGGCGCACGCGGCCATTACCAATCATCTGATCTCGATTCCCGGCAACCAGCCGGCATCGAATGCCAAAGCCGTCGGCTCGCGCTTGACGGCATGGCGCACGCCCGCGCCTGAGTTCGCCGACAGGAACCTGGGCCTGGCGCTATTCGCAACCGGCAGCCTCAAGGACTACGGCGGAATTTATCAGGCGTATCAGATCCTTTCGCATCTGCCCCACCGCGATCCTGAGGTTCTGGCGACGCTCGGCTCCATTCTGCTGGAACAGCGGCATGCCGATTTTGCGATTAATCTTTACCGGCAGGCGCTTGCGGCTGAACCGGCGAATGCGCGCTATTCATTTGTGCTGGGTTCGGCGTTGTATGCGCAAGGCAACCAGGAGGCAGCCATCGCCGAACTGCGTCATAGTATTCAGCTTGATCGGTCACTACCGGCTCCTTATGTGAAGCTTATGGAGATTTACCGGAAGCTGAATCAGCCGGAGCTTAGCCGCCAGGTGCGCGATGAGTATCTGAAGTTCATGCCGCAGAATATTGGTTTTCGCGAGACGCCGAACTAGGCTTGCCTGAGTCTCACTCGCTCTGCATCTTAGGTTTATAGGTGCTGGCATCCAGCCAGTGCGGACGATTGTCGGCGTCGGCAACCGTCTGCACAAGTTTGTAGAAGAAGGAATTAAACTTCGTAGCCGCGGCAAAATCCATCGGCTGTGTCAGATCGTCTTGCGGGCGATGGTAGCGGACGCGGTACCACTCGCGGTAACGCGTCTCGGCATCAGTTCCTGCGTCGTAGCCGAAGATAAAGCCGATGGCGGGAACACCTATCTGCATAAACGGCCAATGGTCCGCTCGCGTCAACAGTCGCCGCTCAGGCTCTTTGTCAGGACGAATTTCGATGTTCATCGAACTTCCCACTTCACGCGCCGTCTGCCCAAGCGTCGATTCGTCTACCGCCAGCGCGGTCAGAATTTTCAGCGGAAACAGCGGGCGCAGTTGGTCGAGATTGATATCGGCGGCCAGATCCGCCTTGGGAACGGTTAAATGCTGCACGAACCAGTTGGAGCCCAGCAGTCCTTTCTCTTCCCCCGTGAAAGCGCAAAATAGAACGCTGCGCCGAAAGCCATGGCCCTGCTGGCGCGCCGCCAGTTGCATCAGCAAGGCAACATACGCAGCGTCGTCCAAAGCGCCGTTATAAAGTTCATCGCCATCCACCGCTTCCCCATAACCATAGCCATCCAAATGCGCGGCAATTACAACGTATTCTGATTTTAGTTTCGGATCGGTGCCGGGCAGCACGGCCAGCACGTTCGGTGAAGAATAATCGCGCGTGGTGATGTGAATGGTCACACGCAGCTTTGATTCGATCTCAAAGGAAGGCAGCGGCTTCATGTGTCCGCCCAGGTTCAGAAGCTCAGCCGCGTTCTGCGCCGTCCCCTCCAGCAGCGTAGTGAACGCCGCGGCACTCAGCCGCATCGTTGGCAGAGCCGCCGTGTTCGGTTTTGCAGACGTCAGCATCACGGATCGCGCATAAGCCGCCGGCCAGCGCGGTGGTTCTATCAGAAAATAAGGATCGTCAACCAGCATGAGGCCCGCGGCCCCGGCGGCGCGTGCGGCTTGCAGACGCTGCATGGCGCTTGTCATTCCCTTGCGCGTCGAGTTGAAACAGACTGCAAGCTTGCCCTGCAAATCGGTCATGTCAGCCGCGGCGCAGTAGCCGCGGAAGGCTAATGCCGCCTCCAGCTTCGGCGGCAGGCTTTCGCTCGCGTTGATGCTTATGTCCCACAAAAACTTCAGCGGTCGCGTTTTGCCGCCGGCGCTAATGAGAGTAAAGGCGGTGCCATCCTTGCTAACCGCCACTTCATGCATCGGAACCTGCTGCAAAAACGTCCCGTTTTCACCAGCGGGTTTTAGCTGTGCCGCTCGAAAGAAATTGGCGACATCGCTAGCCGCGCGGCTATAAGCTGCCGACCCTGTATCGCGCCCCTCGCGATTATCGCCGGAGAGGTCTTCTGTCAGATGCCACCAGGCACGCGTGTCCGGATCGGCGATTTCCTTGTCGCGCGGATGCTGCTGCGCGCTAAGCAAAATAGGCAAAAGAAATAACAAACCAGTGCGAAACATCAATGGGGCGATGATAACAAGGGATGGTAACGCTAAACACCTGGGTGAGCCGTACACTCCGGCTGATGGTTCTTTTGCATGCGGCTTTGCTCGTCGAAATGGCGGCGTTTCAACGCGCCATACTGACCGGTAAAGCAGGCCTGAAAACCCAGGTTTGGATTATGTGTTTTCTAGGCTTGCTGCTTTTCGCCGACCTGGTCACGCCGCATGCGCCCAATCGCAGGAATGGCAAAGTCCTCGATACCATCCTCGTGTTCCTATGGCTCATCCTGCTGGTGGCAGGAATTACCATCGGCGTCGGCATGGGCGCCGTTTAATGCTTACTTGCATTGGAACTGCAGGGTATTCACAACATTGGCGAAGACCGGTTCAAAACGATTCACCTGATCGGTCTGGCACTGCAACTCCAGCCGGAACAAGCCATCCTGGCGCTTCACAAAGACGATCTCTTCGGTCCAATTAGAACGTTCCAGCGGATCGTAGTACTTGTTCTTCACAAACAGCGCCGGATTCCCCTGCATCTGCATGTTGTGCTGGTCAACCGTCTCCACCCGTTCCACCCGCATTAACTTCTGCAGGCCGGCAATATGGTCCTTCATTTCATCCAGCAGCAGGTCATCCGTTGCGGCGCTCGAAAGACTCGCGGGCTTCAAGCGCGCGTCTTCCGAACTAGGCAGCGATAAAAGACCCATATCAATTTCGCCCATCGGCTTCGAGAACTTCTGCTTGCCGGTTTCCACAACCAGGCCGGTTCCGTCAAATGCCATGTCCTTGGTCCAGCGCGAAGGGTAATTCACGCAATAGCCCAGATTGGCATTGCGGTAACGCTTCCACGCCTTGTCCAGACGATTCACGCTGGCGTGCGTGTCAGGGCCGGTGACCGTTCCCGCAGGTGGTGCGGCGGATAAGCAACAGCACGCAAGTGCGCATAACAGGGCAGATTGCACGGAGACGGCCGGGAACTGCTTGAAGATCATTGAAAGCTAGAATATACGGTATTCCAGCATTTTCCTAGTACTAATGCATGTCAAAAGTAAGGGGTCATGCGCCAACTAGGGTGAAGTTGGCTAAGTTGTTGAAAACCTTAGGCCGTACTAGAAATTTAGGTGAGCTATCGCGGTGCGAAGCTCGGCATTCTGTCGGGCTGCTGTGTGCGTCAGCTCGGTCCTCTGGTCGCGCAGTTGTGCCAATTTAACCTCGTTGTCGTTCAGCTTGGCGCTGTATTGACGAACCTGGTCTTCCTGGCCTTTTACCTTATTCAAACTGTCGATGTTCTGCCGCAGCCGGCTTTGGTCCTGCGTCAGTTCGTCGATATTGGATTTGCCGGAATCAAGCGTCGCCTGGGTTTGCGCAATCTGCTGCTTGAGATCCACAATCGCCTGTAATTGCTGACGGCCTTCGGCACTCAACTTCTTGTTTTGGATGACTTCGATCAAGCGGTCGGACCCGCTGGAGGCAACCGCCAGGGTGTCGGAAGTTACCTTCTCTTCCTCCACTTTCAGAGTCTGTGTTCCATTCGCTGGCAAGCGCACTTCAAAGCGGTAGGCAGTCGCCGTCTGTTCCACCGGCTTGGGCGAGATTACCGTGTACTCATTCAGGCCGTCCTGCTGGATGATCAGTGTTTTGGCTTTGGCATCCACATTCTTGATCTCGTAGGTCCGATGGTCGCGCTCGGAGCTCTTCATCTCAAGAATGCCGTTGTTGGAATGAACCTCCAACAAGTGCTCGTCACCGTTGTCGAAGTTGTTTGTGATGCGCGTACCGTAGTCGACGGCATAGCCGATCAGGCGTTTATCGCCGCCCTTCAAAGTTTCAACCAGCGCTTCGCCGGCATAAGCTCCGGCATCGTAGACCGTGATAGGGCCACCGTCGAGCGTTTTGTCTGTTGAGTTGGTGACTTCGGCAGCGTTGACTGGATGCTCTCCGTCCTTGGATGTGTAGATCAGCAGCTTACGCGCAGCTACCTTATCGGAAAGAAATGGCAGCATGGCGGACTGGTTGTGCTTAATGGTGACGGGTGTGGCGAAGTTATATTCGAAGAGCTCGCCCAGGACAGAGCCGGTGGCTCCGACGACATCGCTTGTTACTTCGACAGTTTGAGCCATGGCTCTGGGTGCCATGAGTTGGTTGGCTACGAATGCCTTAGCGCGCGCGGGAGGTGGCGGCGCAGCGCCGGGCACACCACCCACGATGCCGCCCAGCACCCCGCCAGCCATGCCAGTTCCGCCAACGACGCCGTTTCGTTCACCCACCGTCTGGCCATCAACGCTGCCGCTATAAACCTCCGGACCCGCCGCTCGATCCTCCGGCAACTCAGCCACCTGCCGGTTCCCAAATCGCGGACGATCCAGCAAACTGATAAACGAAATAGGCCGGCCGGACACCACCGAAAGCTTGACGCTGTTCCAATCTTCGTCCGTGGTGTTATCCACAATCGCCCAACCCTCCAAAGTGGCGGCCGACTCATTCAACGCCAGCCGGTAAGACGATTTCCAAATGGCAGCAGGCGTGATGTAAGAGATGCGAAGATCGCGCCCGGCATCGCTGGCTGAATCAATATAAACGCTGCGCGTATCGCGCGAATTTGCCTTGGCAATCGTCTGCAAATACTGCTTAAGCTGATCCTGCAATCGTGCATCCAGAAAGTGCAGCGACGTGATGCGGCGCAGGTCGATATTTTCAACGTCGCCGGAATCAAGCAATAGAGTCAGTTGTTCATCTGTTATCTGCGTATCGTTCCTGCCGCTATTGGCCACCGATCGTGCACTCAGTATCGAGCCGGACAGAACACCCTCCGAAGTCTTCACCTGCAGGCGGGAGCCCTTCAATGTATCCAGAAACGCACTCAACATTTCTCCCTGACCAATCTGAAAAGGAAATTTTCCGAGTTGCTGCTCGAGCGTTGCATTCGAGTCGTAGCGTATGCCGGTGATGCGGCCGCCGGAACGGTCGCTCACCGTCAGCGACTTCAACACATCGTTCATATCGGTGTTCTTGAAATCGAGCCTCGCTTCCTCGCCTGAAGCCACCGAACCTTCCCGCTGGATGTAGGCAATACCGTGCTTATACAGCGTTATCTGTTTAACGGGCAGATCGGCCGCAAAGGCCAAAGCGGCACAAAGGAAAAGAGCGAAAATACGCTTGGTCATGGGACTGACTCCTGCTGGATTAGAAGTCAGTCCGTGGGTGGAAAGTTCCCGAAATCGCGAAATAGATCTCTACTTAGGTTCGAAGCCAGTCAGCAGCCAGTCGATGGCGGCCCGCAGTTCAGAGAGTTGATGAGTGACAGCGCGGATCTGTTCCACCTGGCTGCCCTGCGCGATGTCCGAGGCCTGGCTATGCAGTTCCTCGGCTTTTGCCAGCGCGGCATTCGCCTCCGGAAACTTGGCATCGGCATAGGCTTTGCGCGCCGCGGCAACAAAGACGAAGCCGCTATTAATTTCGTTCTCAATCATCTTCAGCAAGTACTCTCTTGGAATGTTCTGCGCTTCGAGTTCCATCTGTAACATTATTTTTCTCCTGAAGCCAGGACGCTTTCAGGGCCGGGCTCGTCCGACCGGGCCCGGCTTTGTACCGGAAGGGAACGGAGTCAATGTCTTCCTTCCGGGTTCGTTTGAAGTTTGAATTCCACACATGCGCTGTGGATCCATTGCTGCTAAGGGAGACAAGCCTGTTCATGCAAAAGTCACACGTTGCCACCTGGAGATCATAATTACAAAAACTTAACCGTTGTGACCTCGCGCCTGCTTCGCGTGTCCTAGGTCGTACAAGCGCAAAGGGCACAAGGCCGTGCCGCCGAGCAGATGAGGAACCCGTTGATCGAGGCGGCCTCGGCGTGCCNNTTTGCGCGTGTTCCTCAAAAGAAAAGTTTTGTGAGATGCTCGTAGGCTGGCGGGTGCGGAGGCAACGGTTGGCAAACGAAGGCGAGGACGAGTTGTTTGATCAGGCGAGACGGGCGCCGGAAGGGGATTTAAGGGCTTTCGAAACTTTGATTCAAATGAACCAGCGCAGGATTGTAGCCGACTGCCGCCACATCACGCGCGATGAAAGCGTGGCTGAAGACTTGGCGCAGGAAGTATTCGTCAAGGCCTTTTTCGGAATGCAGAACTTTGAAGGCCGAAGTTCATTCCGCCACTGGCTGCAGGTGATTAAAGTACATCACTGTTTAAATCATCTTAAAAGGACGAAGAAGAATCAGGTCAGCATCGACGCTGACGAGCAAGGCATCGCCAATGCCACCGAACTATCGACGGCGGACAAAACACTGGAGAGGTTAAGCGAGCGCCAGCGCATCCACCGTATTCTGGAGTCGATGCCCGATACGCTGCGTTTACCTCTTGTACTGCGCGACATGGACGAATTGTCCTATGAAGAAGTAGCGGCGAACTTAAACATCAGCCTTTCCGCAACCAAGATGAGAATTAAACGAGCCCGAGAATATTTCCGCGAACGTTATGCAGCAGACGATTTAACCCCCGCAAGCGAGCAGTATGAGCCCCAGCAATAAGAATGGATCAGCCGGTTCGGGAGAAGACCAACCGATTGACAGACTAGCCGAGCTGGAACAAGAAGTTTCGCCTGACTTTTTGCGCGCGGTTCGAAAGAAGATCTATCGCCGCACCGCCACCGGCCAGGTGCTCGCGTTTTCCTGGAATTTACCGAAGGTGATTTTGCTGGAGATGCTTACATTGATTGGCGGTTTAGTGACGGGTAAAACGAGCAAGGTGAAACCATGATTCTGCAAAAGCTCACGCAGGCGTTCCAGGGGCTGCTCGATTCGGTCATCGCCGCAGCACCCAAAGTAGCGGTCGGTTTACTGCTGGTTGTCTTGGGGCTCGCGGTGGCAAAACTGATTGAGGTGACGCTGCGCTTTTTGCTCACCCGCGTGCGTTTCGACAGCCTGATGGAAAAGGCCGGCATCGACAAGGCTCTACAGCGCATTGGTGTGCGCCAGCAGTTGAACCTTTTTCTGCCTCGGCTGGTCTATTTCCTCACGCTTTTTGTGCTGGCCAAAACCGCCGCCGATGCCTTGGGTCTGATTGCCATCTCCGATGCCATCGGCGCCTTCTTCGCCTACCTTCCCAATATCGTAGCGGCCCTGCTGCTGATGATTCTGGGTACTTCCATAGGTCAGTTCGCCGGCGACACCGTAACCGAGGCGGCAAAAAACGCCGGAATTGATTTTGCCCCGTCGCTGGGCAAACTCGTCTCCGGGTTGATCGTGTTCGTCGTTTCCATGATGGCCATCGCGCAGTTGAAGATCGATACGAACATCGTCAGAATTGTCACCAGTTTCCTGCTGGGCGGCGCGGCGCTGGCGTTTGGCATTTCGTTCGGCTTGGGCACGCGCGACATCGTTCGGAATATCACGGCCGGTTTCTATCTGAAGAAGTTTTTGGAAATTGGAAAGCCGCTGGAGATCGCCGGCCAGAGCGGTGTATTAAAGGGCATCACCGCTACCCACGCGTTGTTGGAGAACGAGACGCAGGAAATCAGCGTCGCCAATGCCACGTTCCTGGAACAGCCGGCGCGCCAGTAGGACTCATCTTTCTAAAAGACGTCCAAATATAGGGCCGCTTGAGAGTTTTCGTTCCGAAACGAACTACTCAACGGGGATCTTACACAAGTGGCCTCCAAAAGCGACCTTACCAATCCAAGCTCAACTCGCTCTTTGCCACCTGCTCGGTTCCGCTTCTGTCGATCCATTCCCAAGGAACTGAGTCCGGAACGCGCCTGGCTGACGTCTGACATCGATCAGTCTTCCTCCGTCGGTTATCGAGCAGAAGATATCGATCTCGTCTCAGCATGCCAGCACGCATCCTCTAGGAATTCCATCGTTACAGTTCGCGATGTAACCGTAGTGCGCTATCAACCAGTGATTGCAACGGGTGGTAACCGCTGGGAGGCAGTGGCTCGCGGCCCGCACGTCATCAGCACGGTTGTCTTGCTTGTCGCCGCTTATTGTTTCCTTCAACTCCCAGGTTTACTCCGGGAAATGAGAACAGCGGACGAACGGAGAAGTGCTGCTGTAGAGAGGTTGGCACTGTCGTTAGCGCAGCAAGACCAAAGGCTTCAGGCGGCCAACGCCGGCCTGAAGAATCTATCGCGGAAGATCTCTCAGTTAAATGCCGCCAATTCCGCAAGACAACTCTCGCAAGTAGACGCTCTAGAATCGCCGTTGTCCAAACGGTCCCCCGGCGACCCACCGGCCACGCCAATCCCGGCGGAGCCGCTGCCACCCGCTCAAACCGACTATGCCTTCAATTCAGCCGTTCCAATCGCTCCGGGTGCCGTTGTGCATCGGAATGAAAAGGGAGATCCTGACTACTGGCTAATTCAACGTCCCGGAGAGACCACCATGGCCAAGGTGATACCCCTAGACGTTACGACCCTCGGCGTGTCAGTGCACCGGATTGACGACGATAGAAACTATATCTTGACGATGAACGGCGGCTGGATGGGTAGTAATTAGCCCCCTCGCTCTCCTCTTCCCACAACCGAAAAGGCCCCTCGGGGACATTCCGGGCTGGTTTCCGCTCCACCACCC
>PLRJ01000039.1:0-250 GCA_003163855.1 Bryobacterales bacterium
CCCACGTTCTGCTGTCCCTCCTCGCGCTTCAGGCGGACACTACAAGTGCCGTTTGCCTGGCGAAGCTTCTGCTTCGAAATCACTAGTTCCGGCCTGATCCTTTTCAAAACGGACCCGACCGATTCCAGGCCATGGTTGGCGCTCACCGCGCCCGCACTGCTGCCCCTGTATTCAGGCAAACAGGAGGACGCACGCAATCCCTGAGAATCTTTCTCGGGGGTAAAGGTTGCTCCGAGTTTCACTCGCCTTG
>PLRJ01000039.1:305-50042 GCA_003163855.1 Bryobacterales bacterium
GGATTAGAGAGAGAGCACTTTATTCACACGCAGGAGGTCCGGGGTTCGAGTCCCTGCGCGCCCACCATGTAAACCGTTCTTCGCAAAGAGACTTACCATGGTTGTTGCCTTCGCCCCAGTCCTACCTTTACTCCTCTATTCAGTCTCAACAACCTCTATGGCGTTAACCTCTGCGTAGTTTGCCAGCGGGATGAATTGAATATTCAGTTCCCCCTGAGCATTCGGCTCCAAGCCGTCGAATACCTTTTGTATACCCTTGTTTGGTGCACCTGCCTCGTGTAAGACATCAAACCTTCGCATTAATGCCAAGCCATTCGCATAAACGTCGAAGAGGCGGTGTTCGTGGCTGCTGACCAGTCCGTTGGGCGTGCCGAACCACGTTTCCGCAAAATGAAGTGTCAAACGGTATTTGCCTGGTGCAAGCGGGAAATGATATGTGAAGTTTCCGTACCTCTCACCTTGGTATACGACAAAGTCACGATTCTGAAATTTCGCGTCACGGCGAAAAACCAAGGTGCCTCCGACGACGAACTGATCTGCTGACCAGACTTGACCGTCTAAGTCCGTAACGGGGTGAGCCTGCGCCACAATGCGAATGGGACGAATGTGTCCTGGTTCGCTCGGCAGAATTTCAAGAGCGTTCAAGATCGCTCCTCCCCTGACCGTAGAAAACGAGATATGAATTTTACCGTCGGCTGCTGGGGAGATATCCTTGAATACTCGGATAAACAGTCGATTAGGCCCACCCGCCTCCGCATGTACATCGAACAGGTCAACCTGAGTGCGACCGTTAATCGAAAGCTGGAATAGACGACTTCCGTCTCCCCCACCTTTGGGATTGCCAATACCGTACTCAGTTTCGGCGAAATAAAGATGGAGTTCAAAGACTCCCGCGTTCAGAGGAATGTTGTACTGAAAATCTCCTGTCCGAGCTGTATTGAAGAAGCGAGGTCCCGCGAGTTCCTGAATGGCCAGCCCTTCGGGCAATAGCATTGATCGGCCGCCTGAATAATACGCGTCCTGTCGCCATTCGCGCCCTTGCCCGTCCATGATAGGGTGGCCACTGTAGCCCGCTAGGATCCTAAATTCAGTGGAAACCGCCTGTCCGGCTGGCGAGCCTACTTCCTTCCTGGGTTGCAATTCGGCATTAGCCCCAAGATGGAACTGCCGCTTCGCTAAGCCAAGAAAGGTAAGAAGTATTGCTACGCTTAGAATCATCCAAACAAGGCGTGCCCAGAACGATCTCCCAAGCCATGGCGATGACGATTGGGAAGGCACATGTGGCTCGACAAAAGGTTCAGGGTTCATCAAAGCAGGAACTAACTCCTGAGTATGCACCGGTGCCTGCTCGTCTCGCCCAGTGGGCGCGGATTCGCTACTCGGCTTCCTTGCAAACAGAAACTGAGGCGCATAGGAGCCTCGCGGGATCATAATTTGGATAGTGTGATCTGCCGCTTCCCCGGCATAGTACTCGCTTAAACGCTTTCGGAGACGATGCGCCTCAACGCGTACTATTGAATCCTTCTTTTGGTCGAACTGAGGTGAGCGCCCAAGCGCCTCTACCGCAATGTTGTATTCCTTTAACTGCTCTGATCTTCCATTGAAGTGATGCTCGCAAATATACCGGAAGAAGCTTTCGAGATTTGGCGCGCGTGCAAAGAGGCCCGAATGAAGAACTGCCTCCATCTCGGCGCGTTCTTCCTGGCCGGGAGAAATCGAGGGACTTGCCACAACAGGGCAAATTGTATCAGAATTTTTTCGGCACGGCGTTAACTTGATGTCGTTAACCCCGGTTAACCTACCAGCGTTAACCTCAAGCCTATTGTTAGTTGAGCATGATCAGCACCATACTTTGCATTAGTGCGGTTAGATCGAAAGGTGGAGTTTTGTATGAATAAGCAGTCGAAGGTCCTCCTTGTATTGTGGATTCTTCTTGTGGGCATCAGGGTTGATGCTCAGTCATTGTTCGCGACACTGACCGGCATCGTCTCGGATTCTTCAGGCGCGGTAATTCCGGGTGCCGAGGTAACGTTGCGTGATGAGAAGTCCGGTTCAATCCGAACTTCCGTCACAGATAACTCGGGGTATTTCACATTCGCCTCTGTATCAGTGGGCGATTTCACTTACGAACTGACGGTCAAGTCAAAAGGCTTTCAGGTTGAGAAGTTGCCAGGCATCACGCTACTTGGCGGCGAGAATCGAAACGTCAATGTCACGATGCAGGTCGGCAATGCTAACCAGACGATAACTATCGAAGGAAGTGCGAACGAGATTGTTCCTGTAGATTCCGGCGAGAAATCTGTGACACTCACAGAAAAAGAACTCCAGAACTTCGTCCAAGTGGGCAGCAACGCAGCCGAGTACATCAAAATCGCACCTGGCTTCGGTATATCAAACGGAACAACGAACAAAGCTGGCTATAGCGGCCAGACGATCGGAATTAATGCTAACGGAGACAGCGGCAGCCAAAGTCCGCTTAACGGGAACTTCTCATCCAGCGGATTACCGGCCGGAACGCTGGATATCGTTTCGGATGGCGCTCACGTTTCCGACCCAGGCTGCAATTGCGACACACCGGTAAACCCGAACGCTGATTTTATTTCCGAGTTCAAGATAAACCTGTTCAACTTCAACGCTGAAGACCAAAAAGGACCTCAGGTTATAAGTACAGTTACTAAGTCGGGCGGCAGCCAGTTCCACGGTTCGGGTTTCTTCTCGGCCAGGAATTATGTTTTGGATTCCAATGATGCGCTATTCAATGCCAGCGGCCAAGGACGTCCGGAGGACAAGTATTATTACCCGGGCGGCACCGTTGGCGGTCCCGTTCTGATTCCAGGCACCAAGTTCAACCACAATCACGATAAGCTTTTCTTTTTTACCGGTTACGAGTACTTCTACCAGGTTCTGGACACTGGCTTGCTTCGTGCAACCGTGCCCACAACGAACGAACTAGGTGGGAATTTTTCGCCGGCGGCACTCGCAGGAGAAGGTGCCATTACCGCAACGGGAGCAGCCCCCAGTCCGCTGAATGCGGCTGCTATCGCAATGTTTCCAGGCGGCATCATTCCCGCCAGTAAGCTCGATCCAAACATGCTCGCGCTTGCCAAGCTCTACCCGTCGCCCAATGCTAATCCGAATGCAAACGGAGGCTACAACTATGTCCAGGCAGAGACTTTTAACCAGAACAACTGGCAGTCCACCTCGCGTGTTGATTACAACATCAGTGACAACACTAAGCTCTTCGTCCGCTATAACCTCCAGAAGGAAGTGCAGCTCTTTCCGGTAGGACTTTGGTGGCGCCAGACCGACCAGGTTCCCTACCCTTCGCCTCTACAAGGCCGCAACCAGTCGCAGGCCATTACTACCTCACTGACCCATGTTTTCAGTCCCACAATGACCAATGAGTTCGTGTTCGCCTATACCTACGTTGGTTTTCCAAATGTGTTTGCAAACCCAAATGCGGTGAATCGCAGCACGGTCGGCTACAACTACAAAGGCATCTTCAACAATGGCGTGAAGCAGATTCCTTCATTCGGAGGTTATGGTTGGAACAACAGCGAAGTGCCCCTGATTTTCCAACCAGGCGGCTTTGAAGTAGGTGGCAACTCGGCCGGTCTCTATGCCGACAAGTGGCTCCCCAGCCTGAGTGACACCGTCACCAAGGTTTGGGGCACGCACACGGTAAAGGCAGGCTTCTTCTGGGAATGGATCCGTAACTCTCAACCAGGAAACGACGATACCAATGGTTATCTACAGTTCTACTCGGGCAACTCAACCAGCTACGGAAACGCCATCGCCGATTTGGTAACTGGAAATCTCTCCGGCGGCTACGTCGAATCAAACTTCAACCGGGTTAATGACATCTCGTATTCAACATACGAGGGTTTCGTCCAGGATTCGTGGAAGGTTAACAAGAAATTAACTCTGAACTACGGCATACGAATCACTGACTTCACGCCCTGGACAGACAGAACCGGGGCCGGATACGCCATCTTCAACCCGTCTGCGTTCAGCCCCAGTTGTTCGGCGGCGCCTACCTACTGCGGTTTCGAATGGCACAAAATCGATAAAAGCATTCCAGCCAGCGGATTCCCGTCGAGTCCCGTATTCTGGCAGCCCCGATTGGGTTTAGCGTACGATCTCTTCGGTTCTGGCAAGACTGTCATTCGAGGCGGTTGGGGACTGTTCTACTACCATTCGGGCCAGTTCACAACCGGCCTTGATACAACGGCCGGTGTAGAGACCATAAGTCTTTCGAACGGCAACAACGGCACCCAACTGTTCGCCAGTCAACTGTCCAGCTTGAACATAGCGGGAACGTCCTCCACGCCATCGGCGGTCGACTCGAAAGACAATAAGGAGCCGTACGTGGAAAGCTATAGCTTCACCATTGCGCAACGGTTGCCTTGGTCGAGCCTGTTTGAAGTCGCTTACGTTGGGAACTCAAGCCATAATCTGCCGAACACGTCGGCTGGCGCCGGCAATGATATCAACCTGGTTCCCGTTGGATCAATGTTGGCGTCGAACAACGGCGGAGTAGATCCGAACAGTTTGAACTCGAACAATTTCAGACCTTATCAGGGCTATGGCGAACTACCTCTTGCCACCAACAATCTTTACGCCAACTACAATGCACTTCAGGCCACTTTTGTGCGCACCAAGGGGAGGTACATCATCACCTCAAACTATACCTTTGGCAAGGCCATGGGTATAGTCAGCAATGCCTACGACTACTACAATCTTAAGAACGATTACGGCGTGCAAGCGGGTAACCGCAAACAGATTTTCAATCTGGCACTATCGGTCGAGCTTCCGAAGTTCACGACCAACAGATACGCCGGCGGCGTAATCAACGGCTGGCAGCTTTCCGGTATCACGCAGATTCAGAGCGGCCCCAATTTGACCGCGAATGCCAGTGGAAACTTCAGCCTGACGCTGAATGGTGCTACCATTCCCGGCGCTCTAAGCAGCGCGGGAAAACCAATCAACATCAGCAATGTTTCGTTGTTGGGTACACCGGATATTCAGTTGAATCCAACTATTACCTGTAACCCCACTTCAAATCTTAAGAACAATCAGTACATCAATCCGAATTGCTTTGGAGTGCCTGATCAGGTTGGGCAAAACGGGCCCACGGTACTGCCTGCCATCTACGGCCCTGCCTTCTTCAATGCCGATCTCGGGCTGTTCAAGAACTTTCCCATAAAGGAAGCAATGAAGCTGCAGTTCCGTATCGACGGCTTCAATTTCCTGAATCATCCGCTGTGGTCTTTCAACGGCACTAACCTGACCTTGGGTTATAACCAGAACAGCAATGGTTCGTTCACGCTAAGCACTCCCAACTTCGGGACCGTTACTGAGAAGCAAGGCAATCGAATTGTACAACTCGCGGTAAAGTTTTACTTCTAGCCGGAGAGGGAGCTGTTGAGCGCGCTCAACAGCTCCCTTGGCTTCCAGATGACTTACTGATCTTTTACGGTGGTGACAGCTTCGGCATTGCGGGGCCCGCTGGTTAGATTATGTTACGCTCTCCGAAGGCGGATCCATTGAATGAATCGCTGGTTCGTGACTCTTTTATTCGCCATGCCTCTCTGCGGCCAACGGTCGCCGCAGGAATTGCTGAAAGAAGCGACTGAACTTCAACAATCCGGCAAGTTCGAGCAAGCGATTGAGGATTATCGCGAAATTCTGAAGGCATATCCTGATCTGGCCCCGGTGCGCTCAAACTTGGGCGCTGCGCTGGCTGGCAGCGGCCGCTATACAGAGGCGATTGAGGAATACAATCGCGCCCTTTCAAAAGAGGCTAATCCGCGTGTCAGGCTGAATCTGGCTCTTGCTTACTATAAGACGCTACAGTTGCAAAAGGCTGCCGACACGCTGGTGATGGTTCACGGCGAAGAACCGGCCAACCAACAAGTGGTGACATTACTGGCGGACTGTTACCTCCGGTTAGGCCGGAATAGCGATGTGATAACGCTGCTAAGTCCAGTTGCGCAACCGGATTTAGGTATTCGCTACATGCTAGGCACGGCGTTGATAAGGGACGGCCGAGTCGAGCAGGGACAAGTAGTTATAGATCCTATTCTGAAGAACGGCGATTCGGCGGAGGCTCGCCTGCTAATGGGCACGACTAAGCTGATGGTCAACGATCTGAATGGGGCTGTGTCCGATCTTCGGAAAGCCGTTGAGTTGAACCCGAACCTCCCGGACGTCTACTCCTATTACGGGTCCGCCTTGTTATCGACCGGCGACCCGGCTAGCGCAAGGCAGGCGTTTGAGAAGGAACTTGCTCTTGACCCCAATAGCTTTGAAGCTAATCTCCGGATGGGGGTTCTGCTGCGGCAGGATGAGGACAGTGCAAATGCTCTAAAGTACTTTGATCATGCTTTATTGGTTCGCCCGGGCGATATCGGCGTGAGGTATCAGATAGCCGCAACCGAACTAGGAGTGGGACAGGTGGAGAACGCCCGCAAGGAACTGGAGGCGATACTCAAAGAGGCCCCGAATTTTACTGAGGCGCACGTTACGCTGGCGACTGCTTATTACCGCGAGAAACGAAAAGCGGATGGTGATCGCGAGCGCGCGACTGTGACCAGGCTGAATGCTGAAAAACAGGCTATCGAACCAGGGGCAAAATGATGGTCCGGCTGTTGATTTCCGCTTTATTCGCCGCCCTGCTCGGGGCCCAAAACACGCCGGACTTCGACCAACTGGTGAAGAATGCCGACGCTGCGCGCGATACTGCTAAGTTCGATGAGGCGGTCTCGCTTTACCAGAAGGCGCTTCGTCTAAAGCCGGACTGGAAGCAGGGTTGGTGGGTGCTAGGCTCCATTTTGTACGACCAGAAGCGCTATAAGGAGGGAGAAGAGGCGTTCCTTCCACTCACTGTGCTCGATCCGGACAAATCCCCTGGCTGGGCCATGGCAGGACTATGCGAGTTCGAGATCAAACACTATCAGGATGCCCTGACCAATTTGCAGAAAGCCGAAGAGTTGGGACTTCCTGCCAGCCTGTTTGAAGTCACACAATATCATCACGACCTGATACTTATCCGCACCGGCCAATTCGATAGGGCTATTGGGGCAATTTCGCTAGTGGCGGCCAGAAAAGAAGAAAATCCATCGCTGGTGGAAGCAATGGGAATAGCTGGTCTGGCAAGAGCGACACTACCTCAAGATATTCCAGCGGCAGACCACGATCTGGTTATGAGCCTTGGAAAGGCCATGTGCGATGGTGCGGCCAACAACAGCAAGCTTGCTATCGCTGAATTCGAAACGCTGATTGCCCGCTATCCCAACGTTCCTCGCCTGCATTATCTTTACGGACTTGTTCTGCTTGAGAGCGACACCGACAAAGCACTTTCCGAGTTCAAGCGGGAACTGACGCTAACACCAAAGGATGCCCGTTCTCTGATCAGCATGGCGGTTGAGTATACGAAGCGTAATGAGTATCAGACTGCTCTTCCTTACGCTGAAAAGGCGGTCGTTGATGAGCCGAAATACTTTGCCGCGCATGCCACGCTTGGCAAAGTTTTGGTCGAGTCTCAGCTTGATTTGCCTCGCGGGATAAAGGAACTGGAGACCGCCGTCAAACTGTCTCCCGGCAATCCACAGTGCCGGCTGGCACTGGCTTCCGCTTACTCAAAAGCGGGACGCAAAACTGAAGCCGCAACGCAAAGGGCTGAGTTCCTGCGTTTGCGAGCACAAAACGATTCCGCCAGTCCGGGACAAAAGTGATACTGAAACTGGCAGCGACGATTGTGCTGGCCGCTTCGATGATTCGCGCGGCTGACGATGGCGGAGTGTCGCGCACCCAACGCGAATGTGCCGCTTGCCATCCGGCGCAGGCGAAGCCCCACCCCGTTACCTCTATGGCGCATGCCATGGAGCTCGTTCCGGAATGCCGCATTCTTAAGCAGCATCCGCTGATGCGCTTTACGGAAGGAAAGTATTCGTACACCATCGAGCGAAAAGGGGATCAAAGCGTATACTCCATCAGCGACGGGAAAGAGGCGCGCAGTTACCCCATTGGTTGGGCGTTCGGCCAAGGCTTGGCCGGACAAACTTATGTTTTTGAAAGCAACGGCACATTCTTTCAGACCCGCGTCAGTTACTACCAATCCATTGATGGGTTGGACCTGACCCTTGGCGCATCCAACATTAAGCCTGCCGACATCGACGAAGCCATCGGTATCCGTATGGCGCCGCAGGAAGCGCCGCAGTGTTTTAACTGTCATGCCACTAATTCGGTGGAGGCAAAAAAACTCGTAACCGGCAAGCTGATAGCGGGCTTGCAGTGTGAACGCTGCCATGGATCAGCGGAAAATCATCTGAAAGGCATAAAAGAAGGTAACCCTGGACTAGCCGCTATGCCGAAGTTGTCCAGCTTTTCCACTGAACAGACGTCGGCATTTTGTGGTCAATGCCATCGGACTTGGGAGGAAATTGCCGCCAGCGGTCAAATGGGCGTCGTTAATGTTCGCTTTCAGCCGTATCGTCTCACTACAAGCAAGTGCTACGATACTGACGATTTACGCATCAGCTGCACTGCATGTCACAATCCGCATCAGGAGATTGATAGGACTGCAAAAGACTACGATTCAAAATGCCAAGCCTGCCACGGGGGCGGCAAACGCGCTGCCATGGCCTGCAAGGTAAGCACTCGTAATTGTGTTACTTGCCATATGCCGAAGGTGGAAATTCCCGGATCGCACCACCAGTTTTTCGATCACGAAATTCGAATTGTAAAGACCAATGAATACCCTCATTAGGCAGCTCGCGCTGCTTGCTGTTTTGTCGCCCATCCTGGCTCAGGCTGCTCAGGAAGACGTTATGGCGATCGCGGCTCGCGCCTATCAGCTTCAGCAAAGCGGCGATTATAATGGCGCGGCAGAAGCCTATCGCGCATTTCTCAAGCAGCGCCCGGACGAAGTGGGTGCTCGTTCCAACTTAGGCGTGGTTCTTACGAAATTGGGTCGTTACGACGAGGCTATCAATGAATATGAGGCGGCGGAAAAACTGCTGCCGGGCGACCCGCGTATTTCCATGAACCTGGCGTTAGCTTATGAAAAAAGCGGCCGGTTGCTGGAGGCTGCCAACAAACTACAAGCTGTTCATGATGCCGCGCCGCACGAAAATCAAATTACTCTTCTGCTTGCAGATGCTCGTCTGCAAGCGGGCGAGAACGACCGTGTCATTGAACTCCTCCAACCTTTGGAAAAACAGAGTCCGAATGATCTGGCAATCGCCTACGTTCTAGGAACGGCCTTCATCCGGCAGCAGAGAATCGGCGAGGGCCAGATATTGTTGGACCGGATTCTGAAAAATGGCGATTCCGCGGAGGCACGCTTTTTATTGGGAACGCAGATGTACGAATCGGGCGATTATCCGGCATCTGTAAAACAATTCGCTTCAGCCGCCGAGGCAAATCCTAATCTGCCCGAGCTACAGGCTTACTATGGACAAGCTCTGCTGACTACCGGAGATGCGGATGGAGCTGCGGCTGCCTTCGGGCGGGAGTTGCAACAAAATCGGAATAACTATGCCGCTAACTTGGGATTGGGCGAAATATTGACTGTCCGAAAACGCTTCTCGGAAGCATCGCAGTTGTTGCAGCAGGCAATCCTCGCACGGCCTCAATCGTCTGACGCCAAATTAGCGCTCGCCAAATGTTTCAGAGGCGAGGACAAACTTGAAGACGCGCGCCAACTCTTGCAGTCTGTGATCAAGACAACGCCGGATTCACTCGAAGCCCATCTGGAATTGTCGCGGGTCGATGCTGCGTTGAAGTTGGTGAAAGAAGCGAATACGGAGCGCGCTGTCGTGGAACGCTTGCGCAAGCTGGCTGAAGCGCAATCCCCGTCATCGGGTCCGAAGATCAGCGAACCCGCTCCCGGGTTCACGCTCCCAGATGCCGTCTCCGGAAAAAGCGTCAGCCTTGATGAATTCCGGGGTAAAAGCCCAGTGGTGTTAATCTTCGGCAGCCAGTCCTGTCCAAACTTTCGTGACTCGGCGCAATCGTTGAAGTCACTTCAGGCCAAGTATGGAGCCCAAGCTACATTTCTGCTGGTCTACATTCGTGAAGCGCATGGCAGCGGCGACTGGCAAAGCACTCGCAACCAGCGGGACGGTGTGGAAATCCCGCAGGCTCGTACGCTGTCGGAGAGGAAGGACCATGCGGTCATGTGCAGCCGAAGCTTGCATCTGCCCTTTCCAGCCCTGCTGGACGGTATCGACGACCGGGTAGCAACTTCCTATGGAGCTTGGCCTAGTCGTGCTTTCGTTATCGACCGTGATGGACGGGTAAGATACAGCACTCGCCTGACCGAACTGGACTATTCAGACGAGGAAATGGAGGCTTCGTTGCGCGACTCGATAGGAAGGAACCGGACAGCTAAAGAGAAATAAGAATGTTAGTGCGAAATCATATCAGCAACAACTAACTTCCCTGGCGTCTCTTTGTTGTGGCGGCCCAATACCTATCTTGCCCCTGTCTTGGACTTCCGATCAGTGGACAGCCTAGAACAGCTAGCCGGGAGCGGTGTGTCCCGGCTAGGTGTGCACCTCCGGCTTTAGTTACTCTTCCTCTTTTTCGCCGGTGTCCTTTGCTTCCTTAATCATCGGCTTCGACAGCGCGAACAGCAACTTCGCCGTTTTCGTCTCTTCCTGCAGAGTTTCGTTCAACAAACTTGACGCCTCCGTATAGCCAAGCGACTTCGCCAGCGCAATGCTCGTCGTGTAAGCGGCCACTTCATAGTGCTCTACTCGCTCTGCAGCACCAATTAACGCCAAATCTCCAAACACATCCCCGGCATCTTCTTCAATGTGCTCCTGGCCCTCTTCCAGCAGACCCTGCATACCCTTGCAAAGCACCGCCTTTGGCTTTTCATTGATCGCTTCAAACGCCTTCTTCAGCCGTTCCACATGCCCCTTGGTCTCTTCCAGGTGCGCTGAGAAAGCCTGCTTCAAATCAGCCGATACAGACGCTTTCGCCATCTTCGGCAGCGCTTTCACCAACTGGCTTTCCGCGCTATATAAGTCTTTCAACTCATCTACTAACAATTCGTGTAATGACATCAATAGTTGGACTAGCTCCTGACCATTGCGTTACAGATTCAGGTTCAAGCGTTGTACAACTCGGCTATCTAGTGCGCTCCCCTTCGCAAAACCTCCCTCCCTGCGTCTGTCATCTGGAGGGTCGGCGCGGCAGCACCGCTGCTCCGCATCTGCTGAAAAACCGCTGCGCCGTACATCTGCCCATCTTTGCCGCTCGTGTATCGCCTGATCGCATCCACGTTACTGAATGAAATCAGCTCTCCCTGCTCAAGTCCAAGCTCTCGAAAAAACTCGCTGCCGTCCGTTCCGCACGCACACCAAAAATCCACGGCTCGCGCCAAAGCGCTGCCGGCGCCAGCGGTCCTTGGGAATATTTCATCTCAATCTCAATCCCAATTGTGTTCGCGTAGTCCAGCACAACCTAACTGCCGCTCGCGGACTCCGTCGCAATCATACGCAAAGTCTGCCGCACACTTTTTTCAGGCAGATACATGCAAACGCCCTTGAAGAACGTCTTTTCCTCAGCCCGATAGCAGCCGCACGCAAAACCTCGCTCAAACTCTCGCAGGCAAAGTCACCGCGTGCGTAAGTCAGATTGGCCGGCGCCTCCACCATCGCCGCCCTCAACCGCTGCTTTTTGTATTCCTGAGTCTCCGCCGCATCCACTTCAATCACCCTGCAATGCCGCAGCAACTCGCTTAATCGATAAGCGCGTGAATCAAGACCCGCGCCCAGAATCACAACCTGAGTCGCCCCGCTCTCCACTGCCCACTGCAGCGCCTCATCAATAAACCGCGTCCTGGCCAGCATCGACCAGACCAAGAATAAAATTGCTGGATCCTGAAACGTCTCCGCATACTCTCGTTCCCGTATTTTGCTCAACGGATGTTCAGAAATCAGCCCCAGTTCATGCGGGCCGATCAACTTGTCGGCCAGGGGCGATGCGCCGCTCCAGCCTGCCAGAAAGGGACTCGGGGAAACGCGTCCGAGCCGTTCTCTTTTTAAGTTAGGGCAGGAACGGTCCGAGCGGGCCCAACGGTCTCTTTGAGTCTGTGTCGACGGAAACGTCCCGAGGGTTGGTGGCATCGCTAGAGCAGCGGCACCTTCCAGTCTGCCTGCAGCGATTCCTCCGGCTACGTAAGCCAATTAGTATGGCACTCGCTTTGAGATTGTTTGGCGGTAAACTCAAGAAGTCCGACTTTGATTTCAGGTGAAATGACAAGGATATGGCCGCGCAGCGCTGCGCCTCGGAAATGCTGGATGTCGTTCATGGGTGCCTGCACCCGCTGACATCGGAGTGGATCTTTTTGCGCGAACTCAGAGTGGGTGCGGGAGTTCGAGCGGGCGCGGGTCAGCGGCTGGATGCGTTTGCTCTCAATTGCTTTGTCCACAAGGGAATGGTGCGAGTCTGTTACGAAGTCAAAGTTTCGCGGGCTGATTTTCTTTGCGAAATGAAAAGACCGTTAAAACGGCGGATTGGGCTGAGGTACTCGAATGAGTTTTATTTCGTTACCCCGGTGGGGCTGCTGAACATTACTGAAGTCCCTATTGAATGCGGCCTGATTGAGGTTGGAAGCTTCGGGGATGCCGAGAAGAGGGCGGTGACAGAGCCGGAAAACATGCTTCATTTCGAGCCCAACCACAATAATTATTGCGGGGTGACTGTTCCGGCTCCGTGGCGGGAATCGCCGGGTCCGACCTGGCAATTCGTTGCCGGTATGATGCGGAATCAGCACCGCGCGTTGTCCGCTCCGTCCGCGAAAGCTCCCAAGCAAGAGCGTCTGGCATTCTAGAGTGCTACATTGATCGAATCACTTTGATCGCAGATGCCTAATAGAAAACAGTTCTTTATTCTTCTAGCCGCCCTCATCTTTTTTTCCCCTAGGCTATATAGCCAGATGCAATTTCCTCCATCGCTGCTATCAGGTTTGCAATGGCGCGATGTGGGCCCAATGCGCGGCGGACGTACGTTCGGCGTCGCGGGACATGCGAATCAGCCCGACACTTTCTATTTCGGCTCGGTCGGCGGCGGTGTATGGAAGAGTGAGAACGCCGGGCGCACCTGGTTTCCCATCTCGGACGAAGGAATACCGATAGGCTCGATTGGTGCTATCGCGGTGGCTCCCTCGAACCCCAACATCCTTTATGTTGGAACAGGCGAGAGCGATATTCGCAGTCAGCATTCCTATGGAAATGGGATGTATAAATCGACTGACGCTGGAAAAACATGGACACATATCGGGCTGGACGGAACGCGCCAAATTGGCCGCGTAGTGGTGGATCCTCTAGATGCGAACCGAGTTTATGTTGCTGCGCTTGGGCACGTTTATGACGCCAATCCTGAACGGGGTGTTTACAGAAGCACGGACGGCGGGGTGAGTTGGCAGAAGATTCTTTTCGATGCTAGGAGGCCGGACGATGTGGGAGCAATTGATTTAGCGCTTGATCCGAAGAATCCGCGTGTTCTTTATGCTTCCATGTGGGCAACGCGACGTCCGCCATGGTCGGTCTACGCGCCTACCAATTTGCCGGGTGGCGGTTTATATAAATCAACCGACAAGGGCGATACGTGGAAACGTGTGATCGGCGGCTTGCCGGATGACGAGTTTGTGGGAAGGATTGGTATTGCGGTATCGCCCAGCAACCCGAAGCGCGTATGGGCCGTGGTGGACGATCTGGGCAGCGCCATAGCCCGACCTATCGGCAGACCTACTCCCGGAGCAAGCGCCGCTCCCACTGGTAAAGGCGGCCTCTACAAGTCGGAGGATGCGGGAGTGAGCTGGAAACTGGTTAATAATGAGAATCGCCTTTGGGGTCGCGGTTGGTACTTCTGTGGGGTGGCTGTCGATCCAACGAATGCCGATCGAGTTTACGTCATCAACACGGCTACCTATATGTCAGTTGATGCCGGCAAAACGTTTGTTCCGGTGAAGGGAGCTCCGGGCGGCGACGATTACCACCAGCTTTGGATCAATCCGAAAGATCATAATCGCATGGTGTTGAGCAGCGATCAGGGCACGGTGGTAAGCGTGGACGGCGCGAAAAGTTGGAGTACTTGGTACAACCAACCCACCGCGCAGATTTATCACGTGGCCGCTGACAACCGTTTCCCCTACTGGCTATATGGCGCGCAGCAGGACAGCGGCGGAGTGGGCGTCAGTACGTGGTCGCGCGAGGGCGTACTTTCGTTTCGCAATTGGGAGCCTACCTGTCTGGCCGGAGAAAGCAACACGGTTGTTCCGGATCCACAGGACGGAAACTATCTGTATGGCGGAGGAGCGCGCTGCGATCAGTACATGAATGTTGACACGCCGGGCGGTCGTTTACCGGCTGCCGATCCGGACGATCCCAACAGAAAAACCTGGACGCTTCCGGAGGTCTTTTCGCCGGCCGACGAAGCGCTCTATTATTCCAATCAATTTGTGATGAGATCGCGCGATCGCGGCCGCAGTTGGGAAAAGATCAGCCCCGATTTATCACGCATGAAACCGGCGCTTCCGGCGAATCTAGATTCGCTGACAGCGAAGGACATCGATCAACCGATGACGGATCGCTTTGGCGTGGTTTACTCCATCAGTCCTTCGCCCTTGCAAGCGACTATGGTGTGGGCCGGCACCGACGACGGTTTGATTCATGTTACCCGTGATGATGGGAAAAGCTGGAGCGATGTAACGCCGCACGCCATGACGGCGTGGAGCAAGGTGTCACAAGTGGAAGCAGGTCATTTCGATGGCGAGACTGCTTATGCATCAGTTGACCGACACCGCCTGGCTGATAATCAGCCTTACATTTACCGCACGCACGACGGCGGCAAGACATGGCAGAACGTCGTTGCGGGAATTCCGGAAGGTGCCTTCGTCAACTCAGTGAAGGAAGATCCCAAAGTGAAAGGCTTGCTGTACGCTGCGACAGAGTTGCGAGTTTATGTTTCCTTTAACGATGGCAACCAATGGCAACCTTTGCAAAACAATATGCCTGTGACTTCGGTGCGTGATGTTGTGGTGCACGGCGATGATCTTGCCGTGGCCACTTACGGGCGCGGGTTCTGGGTGATGGATCAAATGTCCGCGCTGAGGCAGATAGCAACAAACGGAGCGGACATCACCACGGCTAAGGCCTATTTGTTTCAGCCGGGAGAATCGTACGCCATTAGGCAAGGCGGAATGAACGGCACACCTCTGCCGCATGAAGAGCCCCAGGAACTGAATCCTCCTGCGGGTGTGCTGGCTTATTATTGGCTGAATTCCGCGTCGGCTGGCCCCGTCAAGTTGGAGTTGGTTGATGCCGCCGGTGTAACGCGAGTCTGTGCGGCTAGTGACGCCGTAGTAAAGCCGGTGGATACCGAAGCCATCAACGTGCAGGCAATTTGGGAACGTCCCGCGCTGCCGCCATCAGCAGCGGAGGGGATGCATCGCTTTGCTCTGGCTCCAGCGACGGGTCGTTTTGGTTTCGGCCGCGGGGCAGCAGATTCGCCAACCGGAGCGTGCGCGTCCTCCATGCCGGCATCAAGTGCGGCCGCCGCGCCACGACCTGGTGGCGGTGGGGGACGAGGAGGTCAAGGTCTGCAGCCAGGGAGCTACAGCGTTCGCCTTACTGTAGATGGACAGACCTTTACACAGCCCGTGACGGTGATGGCAGATCCGCGCACGCAGAAGCAAAGCCACTAAAGTAAGCGGCGCTTAATCTTGTTCGGCTGACGCAGGTTGCCTGGAAAGAACTTCGATCGCTTTAGCGCAAACCTTCGGATCTTGCGCTTCAACGGTGAAGCTGGATGAATACAGCATGCGCACTAGGGACGAAAAAATCATCCGTGTGATCCGCTGATTCAGAATAATGCTGATAAATTGCGAGTTGCCGATGAGGTAGCGACGCCACATCCGGCGCGGCTCAATGCACAGGCGATAAAGCCATTCACAAGCCAGCGCTTGCACCCACTGCGGGGCTCGTTTTACGACGCCAGAAACCATCTCAAAACTGCCGCCTATGCCAATACATACGCTGACGCCCAGGTGGATGCCATGATCGTAAATCCAATACTCTTGTTTAGGAGTGCCCAAGCCCGCAAAGAGGATACGGGCGCCAGAAGTGCGAATCTTATTCGCTATATTTTCTAGCTCTGCGGGATCGTTTTCAAAGCCCATATCAGGGCAGTAGGTTTCGACATCGAGACCGGGATTACGCTGACGTAAGGCGGCGGCGCAGAGCTCGGCGGAATTCGGACGGCCACCAAGAAAAAAAACCTTAATCTTGGCCTTAGCGGCGCCAGCGCACAGAGACTGGAACAGATCCACACCGGTAACTCGTTCCGGCAACTCGTGGCCAAACATGCGGGCGGCGAAAACGAGGGAGATGCCGTCCGGCAAAACTAAATTGGCGTTCCGATAAATCTCACGAAGCCTAGTATCTTCATTGAGAAGCACTATATGTTGGGCGTTGGGAGTGATTACGTAGGCAGTTTCGCCGCAAGCGGATGCGTGAGCGAGTATGGCAGATTGTGCTTGTTCGAAAGAACAGCTATCAACCATACAACGCCCTATAGGAACGCGCACGCTTTGGGGCGGACGAATTGCCATTGAGTCTTGAACAGCTTGAAACCCGGCAGCAGCACTCATAGTCTGGTCTCTCGATGTTGGCAGATTTGAGTGTTACTGTCCACACAGTTTGCGGAAATGTGCCGCGAGGCGATACAGTACTAAAGCAGCTTCACCGTGTGCTTATTTCCTAGAGAAGCCTAAGCATTGGGGTTCACTAGTACCTACGCTTCCGTAAGCGTTGTATTCAATGGGACTGCATATGAGCGCTAATGACAACCTTGAGAGTACCTGATGCACCGTACCAAACGCCCCCAACGAGCAAGGTAAAACACTATGCCGTCTGCATCACGATCGCGTCAATTTGCGATAAATCTTCTTTCGATAGCTGCCAGTTTGCAGCCTCCGCATTAGCTTTCGCTTGTTCCGGTGTCTTCGCACCGGCGATAACTGAAGCAACTTGCGGCTGAGCAGCGAGCCACGACACAGCAAGCTCCAGCAGCGAATGTCCGTGCGAGGCTGCAAAGTCGTCAAGGAGTTCGACGAAATCAAGGTTGGTTTCAGTGAAAAAGGCTGGTCCCCAACCGTCCTTGCCGCGGCTGTTATCCGGGCTGGGTTGTCCCTTACGATACTTGCCCGAGAGCAACCCACTGGCAAGTGGAAAGTAAGGAAGGAAGGCGACGTTCTGGCGCTCGCACTCGGGCAGCACATCAGCCTCGGGCGCGCGGTGGATCAAGCTGTATTGGTTCTGCACGCTGACGAAGCGCGGCGCGCCTTGTTGAACGGCTGCTTCCGCTTCGCGCAACTGCTCCGCGGAAAAATTCGAACAGCCAATTTCAAGGACTCGACCGGTTTTCACCAAATAGCCCAATGCGTCAAGTGTCTCGGCGATGGGAGTGTTTGGATCGGGTGTGTGAAGCTGATAAAGATCGATGTAGTCGGTCTTCAGGCGGCTTAGACTCGCGTCCGCAGCCTGCCGAATATAGGCGGGACTTGCGCCGGATTTGCCTTCGCCCATGCTGAAGCCGAACTTGGTCGCAAGCACGATGCTCTTGCGACGCCCTCCAAGTGCTTCCGCTAGAAACTCTTCGCTCTGCCCCGTGCCATACATATCCGCGGTATCTAGGAAATTGATACCTGCCGCCAAGGCTTCGTCCACAACTGCGCCCGTGGCTTTCTTGTCGATGCGCCAGCCAAAGTTGTTGCAGCCAAGCCCGACTACCGAAACTTCCAATTTGCCAATTCGCCGATGTTCCATATCTTCAAAGACTCGATAGCAAGAATTTCGCTACCGGGAATCTCGTCCTATAAATTGCCTGATGTAATTATGGCTCTGCAACAATGCCTTTTTTCGGGCCGTCAGATTGGCCTCATAGGCTCGATCTTCCACTTCCACACAGACTGGCCCGCCGTAGCGAGTGTCACCGAGGGCTGAAAAGAAACGTCCCCAGTCAATGTCGCCAAGTCCCGGGAGTTTCGGAGAATGAAATTCCAGCGGGTGAGCCAGCACTCCCACTTCGTCAAGCAAGCGGCGGCTAACTCGGGCATCTTTCAGGTGAATGCGAAAGATACGATCGGCAAAATCGTAGAGCGGCTTGATGTAGTCCATCTGCTGCCATACCAGGTGCGACGGATCGTAAGTCAAACCGAAGTTGGGGCTGGGAATTTCTTCGAACATACGGCGCCAGATAGCGGGACTGGAAGCAAGATTCTTTCCGCCCGGCCACTCATCGCGTGTAAAGTACATCGGACAGTTTTCAATGGCTATTTTGATTCCGTGGCCGGCCGCGTGGCGTATCAGATCGGGCCAAATAGCTCGGAACGCAGCCCAGTTTTCATCGACGGAACGGGTCCAATCTTTTCCCACGAAAGTGCTGACGACGGACAAGCCGAGCGCGCCGGCAGCTTCAATGACGCGGCGCAGGTGATCTGCTGCGACTTTTGACTCCTCCTTGTCGGGACTTAGCAGATTCGGGTAATAGCCCAGACCGCTGATGGCGATCCCAGTTGATCGCAGCTTGTTTTGAATGCTGGCAACGTCTAGAGAAAGCACGTCGATGTGAGTGACGCCGGCGTAGCGCCGGTCTGCCTTGCCCACCGGCCAGCACATTACTTCTACGCAGTCATAACCGGACTGCTCGGCAAAGTTCAGAACTTCGTCGAGAGATAGTTCAGGAAGGATGGCGCTTACAAAACCGAGTTGCATTGTGAGATTTTAGGAATGAACCATTTCAATGTACAAGAGCCCGCTTTATGAGATGACGCAGACCACCCCCACTTGCTTGTGGAACGACTCGGCGGCATTGGACGAACTGAAATACTCGCTTTGCCACGGTGCCGTAGGAGCCACCTGCAATCCGGTGATTGCGCTGGATGTGCTGAAGCAGGAGATGCACCTGTGGAAAGACCGCA
Organism: Bryobacterales bacterium; assembly: GCA_003163855.1. GTDB lineage: Bacteria > Acidobacteriota > Terriglobia > Bryobacterales > Bryobacteraceae > Bog-105. The sequence goes on from PLRJ01000039.1 coordinate 19,303, forward strand.
TAGTGGAGCTAATTCACGAGATGCCTTGTTCTACCGAGGATGAAATCGCCTGGGCGCTGATTGAAGAGCTGTCGGCGAAACGAGCGGCATTATTGAAAGATATTTTCGATGAGCAGCGCGGCCACAATGGGAGGCTTTCAATTCAAACCGATCCGCGCCTGTACCGCAATGTGGATGCGCTGGTGGCGGAGGCGTGCCGGTTTAGCGAACTTGCACCGAACATGATTGTCAAGTTACCGGCCACGCGTGCTGGCATTGCCGCCATGGAAGAAGTAACGGCGCGCGGCATCAGCGTAAATGCCACTGTCTCATTCACGCTGCCACAATGTATCGCGGTTGCCGAGGCGATTGAACGCGGCCTGCAGAGGCGCGAGACGGCAGGACTGGATGTATCGACAATCGGATCGGTATGCACCATCATGGTGGGCCGGCTGGACGACTGGTTGAAGGTTGTGGCTGAGAAACGGAATGTGATTACCAATCCTGGCTATTTAGAGTGGGCGGGCGTGGCCGTTTTCAAAAAAGCTTACAAGCTATTCCGCGAGCGCCGTTATCGGGTTCGTTTGCTGTCGGCGGCTTTTCGCAATCATCTGCACTGGAGTGAGTTGATCGGCGGGGACGTGGTGATTTCGCCGCCGTATAAATGGCAGCTACGATTTAATGCTAGCGATGTGACGGTGGAAAACAGAATCGATACGCCGGTGGACCCGAAGATGCTGGCTGAGCTATTAAAGAAGTTCCCCGACTTTGAGCGTGCGTACAACGAAGATGGCCTGTCGGTAGACGATTTTGACTCGTTCGGACCGACTCGGCGAACTTTGCGGCAATTCGTGGAAGCGTGTCATGAGATGTGCGGACAGATTCGCGACGTGATGATTCCAAACCCGGACAAGCTGTTGGATCAAAAGTAGCCGTAAGCGAGCCAGCCCCCATCGACATAGAGGGATTGGCCGGTGATAAAGCTGGCTTTGTTGCTTAACAAGAACGAGACTGCATCGGCAACATCAGCGGGTTGCGCTAATCGGCCGAGAGGAATGCGCGCCTTGATCTGCGGTTCGTTCACGTTTCCAGCCGCGATGTTGCGTTTGGTCATTTCGGTCGCGACGTAGGCCGGTCCGACAGCGTTTACACGGATTCCCTTCTCTGCCCACTCAATAGCCAACACTTTTGTGAGCATGGCGACGCCTGCTTTGGCGCAGCAATAGGCGGCGCGGCGTGGGAATGCGGCCTCGGCATTGGTGCTTGTGATGAAGACAATGGCTCCGCCGCTATCCACCATCCGTTTGGCGCAGGCTTGAATAAAGTAGAAGGCGCCGTTTAGCTGTACATCCACCATGCGCGACCAATCGGCCGGTGGAAGGCTGATGCTGTCGTGCGGTTTACTGATGCCGGCGCAATTCACCACGCCGTCAATGCGGCCGAAGGCATTCATCGCTGCTTGGGCGACGGCTTCACACTGGTCGGGATTGGTGATGTCGCAAGTGATGGTGAGGGCCGTGTGCGATTCCGCCCGCGCGACATTCAAGTCGGCAATTACAATCCGAGCGCCCTCACTAGCGAGCCGTGCACTGACTTCGGCGCCAATTCCGCTGGCGCCACCGGAAACAACGATTACTTTTTCCTGCATAGATCTAAGTGCCGAAAACAAAAAGTGTTTTTTGAATACCAAAAGCCTGCAAAATGCTGCGAAGGTCAACTTCGACACTACGCTGAGCCTCGGCCAGGATTCCCATCTGGAGGGCTTCCAACTTGATGTCGTCAATCGCCTGCATTCGCGCTTTATGTTCCAAGTCCAAGTCGGGCGAAACCCAGGGCGTCCACCAGGTGATGCCGCGGTCCCAGACCTTTGTGTATTTCTCATCGATATAGGCGGCCTGAATTTCGGGTTTCATCAAATGGATTTTGGCAACGCCGTCGCTTGAGATCGAAACATCATTGGAGCTCAAGCTTGCAAGATTGATTCCTGCGACGACGGTGCCTCTCACCAGTAGAAGAATCGACTCCTCGCCTACCGGGGATTTCTCTTCTTTCATGCCGATGACCTTCTCGATACCGTACTTGACGGTGGCTAGCTCGTTTAACGGGCGAACTTCCTTGACAATCGCCTGGGAATCGAACGTTCGAAGATGGCCTTGCGGTATGAAAATCGCGAGCAGCAGACCGATGAGACAGATGGTTGAGAAAAACGCGACAAACTTTGCCATCTAGGAAACGATTACCAGGCTTTCGTCTTTCGTCAACTCAATCGCATCGGCCAAACGAAATAGTGTTGCCGAGTCCTGGCGAGTGGACGAATGAGGGATCTTCTCGTGACCAAGCAAGACCGCCGTTTGCGTTGGCGACTTGGCCCTCAGAAAAATGGATTGCAAAGGCAGTGAACCTTCCGTCACTATAATTTCCGTCCTTTCTTTCCCATTCGAGCGAGTCATAGCGAAGATACCCCACGCTGATCCGGTTGACCAAAAGGACGTAAGGGATGGGATCTCGGCGTGGGGCCGGAGGGACAGCAATTTTTCCGCTCCGAGATAGTGAAAGCCGGTAAATGCTATCAGCGTGGACCAGGATGACATGGCGCGGGCATAGTGATGGCCGCATTCCGGCTCGTCCCAGGGATTGCGGCGCTCGCCATCGAAGCGCAGACGCACGTCTTCAATCGCGCGCACGCCCTGCTGCAGCATACCGGCGGTCAGTAACTGGGTTGCAACTAGATATTCGATGCCTGTCCAGGCCTCGGAATAGTAAGGAAAGGGGATTTTAGGGCGGTCTCCTTTGCCGTAGTCGCAGATGAGGATAGCTGGCTCGTCATTCAACGCGTAGATTCTCTGCACGGAGTCGTGATCGACCAAAGTTCTCCGATAGTTATATTTCTCGATTGATTCCAGTGTTTTTAGGATGTGCTTCGGATCTGCTAACGGTCCTAGATCGGCGATGTCGGCGAGGTACTGACCTATCAGCTGATCGGCCAGACAACCGTTTCCCAGCTGGAACTCGGGCTGTTCGGGCTTATCTGCACCCATATCTCCGACAGTGGTGGGAGCGATCTCGGCTTTTGGGATGCTACGTACCTTCTGGATGTAATATTCGCCATTAAAGAGGTTGGCATCAACCCAGGCACGTCCTCGCTCGAATAGGCTTCGATAGGTGCCTGCCGACGAAGTGTCACCCATGACTTTGGCAATTTCCTCTGCTGCGCGCAGGGCACCTAAGTAGTAGATACCGACTAGCGGATTCGGGCCGTAGAACTCCACGTCGTAGGTATTGTGCTGTACGCCTTCGGCAACGCCATCGCTATTGGCATCCCAGCCGCCGGGTATCCAGGCAAATGCTAAAGCCTTTTGAATATTAGGCCAGAGTCCCCGCAACCACTGGGTGTCGCCCGATTGGCGCCAATCGAGATAGGCCTTGATGATTTGGCCCATCTGGCCATCCGCGGCGGCATAGCCAAAGCGGTCATAACCATCGGGCAGCATCTGGCGAAAGCGCATTCCACCCTGCGGATCCTGCGAATAGCCGAAAGCCGCTTTGCGCAACGAACGAGCCAAACTCGGAAACAGGAATTGTGTCGCGGTTTCGTAGTTCCAGACGTGTGTGCAATTACCGAAACAGCAGCCGCGCACATCGCTGCAGCCTTCAAAACCGTGAAATTCACCGTCCGCTGTGCGGAAGCATGTCTGGGTCACTAATGTAGATAAATTTGCCGTGGCGGCATCTCGCAAGGCGCCAGGAAGGGTGCCGTTGCGCATAGCCGAGACGAAAGCTCTGGTGCGTCTTTCTAATTTTGGAAGATTTTTCGCGGCGGTTTGCGCGGCGTCCCAAGCATCAGTAAAGCGGGTGCAGTAATAGTTGCCTATGACATCATTTTCGTGCCCTTTAGGCGCGGTCCAACCAGACCAGGCGGGTGTGCGGTTTGGAAAATGCCAGCTAAGAAGAAAGTTGTACGATGCCTCGGTGGCAGGAGCGATCTCTCGTTGCAGACACAGCGAACCGACAGATTTTCGATCAGCCGCTTCAGGACCAAGCTGTCCGTCCTCCGAGAAATCGTCCCAGAAAAGCATAGGACTTGCCCACCACTTCGCATTCGGCCAGCCGCTAAGGTAAGTGACGCTGCCTTCAGCGGCATCGAGTACACAGAGGGCGAAGGACCCATTTTCGGGATCGGTCGCAGCCAGTCTCGGATCTGTCATATAGAGCCCCTGGAGTTGACCGCCGTGTCCCCGGAACTCGTTTGACTTCCCGCCGTTTTCCAGACGAAGCGACCCTTGCCCTTTGTGACCGACAGGATTGTCGAGCGAGAAAGCGATGGAAGCCGTTACTTTCTGTTTAGTGATGTTCCTGAGTCGATAGCGAAGGACGGCGACGGGCAGGCCCGAGTTGTCAGGGTCGAGGGGAATGAACGGGCTGAAAGCATCGAGCGAGATCTGAACAGGAAGGCGAGAATCGTGAAAAGCAATCCGAGCCAGCGGAAACTCGCCGGTGAAGGTTGCCGCCTGTAGCCGGCTTAGCCCTGGAGCGTTCGCTGGACCAAGTCCAAAGCCACTTGCATAGGGCGGCATCAACTCCGCTTCCAAAACGTGCGCGATGGGTTTTGCATTTCCGCTCTTCAGCCAAATGGAAGCAAACGCATATTCGGGCGAGCGACCCTTGTCTGCACGATTGTAGATTTCCCAGTCATGCAGTTGTCCTCGCCCTCCGAGACTTATGCTGCCTGTGCCAACTCCGCCCAGTGGAAAACCAATGAGCGAGAGATGGCGTCCAGAGTAGCTGCGAGGGTAAGTGATGTTTTCCTGCAGCTTTGCAGGCTGATCGTTTACCGGCGATTCAGCCGTTGTTGCCGGCGGCTGGAGCGCCACTCCAGCGGTCACCGCTTTGAGAAATTCGCGGCGCCCGGTTTGCAACTTGTCACTCATTTGTTACCACTTCACACAATCTATACTCCGGCTTGGGCGCTGAAGGTTTGAAGCATTGCATGGCTTTAATCTGGACGCTACCCGGAAGCTTCGATACACTTTGTTCCACCAGGAACTGTAAATGGGCCGGCTTGGCAGCGGCTCTGATATTCAGCAGGAGTTCATGCAGTGTCGATTGAGACGCCTGCAGGTCGCCCAGCAAGGCCGGCGCGTCGCCGTTTCTGGTGATTGAAGCCTTTAAGAACCCAGTTGAGGTATCGTCGCTCACCTTCATATGTGCAATCTGAAGGTTCTCCGCAGTTAGTGATTCATCCAGCCCGTCCAGCAATGGGCCAACCACGGCGGATGACGTCAGCGGATTGACCAGGGTAAGTGAAAAGCTGCAGTTCAGCCAAGCTAGGCGCGCTTCCGCTTGCGCATACCGTTGGTAATCGATTTCGAGAATCTTCATTCCAGTCTGGACTTTGCCAGTCAGCACCTCATTGAGCCACGCTTTTACTCCATCTCCAGAAACGGAACTCAAATGGCGCACGGATGCGGCTTGAAGATCCGGGAAGTCTGCATACAGATCGGACTTGGTGAAGCATATCAGGTCCGCCTCTTCCATTTGTTTATTAAACAAGAAGGCAAATCGGAATTGCCAGACTTCAGTTCAAAGGCACGCGCGGGATCGACCAGCACGGTGTAAGGCGCAACTCGAAAACGATCTTTGTGATAAAGCTTTAGAGGTTGAAGGGTGGTTGCAGAGATGTCGGTGCAACTGCCAACCGCTTCGGCAAAGATTACTTCCGGTGCATGCGCACTCAGGCGCACGGCAGCATCGATAGGTGGGAAAACAAGCAACAAAAGCAGCCGCCCACGACCTGGTCAGCCTGAAGGCCTTGCGATTGCACCCAGCGCGTGTCCACCAGTTCCGTACCCTGGTCATTTAGAATAGCGGCCGACTTGATTCCGCTCTGCTCCAGTGTGCGCGCCGCAGACATAATGAGACTGGTTTTACCAGCGCCGAGAAATCCACCAATAGGAACGATAATAGGCCGGACCCTTCTACTAATCAATCCGTCCGCAGCGCCTCCATCACATCGACCCGTGCGGCTCTTGCGGCGGGCAGCGCGCAAGCGATTATGGCCGCGATCAAGAGTATAGAACCCGCGCCAAGCAACGGCATGAAACCTGGCATTTGGAGATCGCTAAGATAGCTGGCGGCGCCATGGGCGAACACGAATCCGCCGACGGCGCCGGCAATAATGCCCAAAGCCGCCATAACCGCGCCTTCTTTGATGACCGAGCCTAGAATTTGCCGCCGCGGGGAACCGATGGCCAAGCGGATTCCGAATTCGCGCGTGCGAGCACTGACTGAGAACGCCAGCACGCCCGCAACCGCAATGGCGAGCGCAACACAGGCAAAACCTCCGAATACCACTGTGTTTAAGCGGTTCGGAGTTAATACCTCGACGCGAATGTCTTCCATTGTGGCTGCGTGTTCCACCGGTTGTTCGCCTGACAGGCGCCGAATAATTTGCGTCACCGCTGGAATCAGTGGATGCGGATCGACATGCACATGCGCAAATAACCGGCCGCCCCAAATTTCAGCCTGCTCGAAAGGCTGGTAGATGGTCAGGGCTGGGCTGAACATTCTCATCCTCGACATCGGCGGCAACACCGATGATCCGCCGCGGGGCGGTACTCACGTCGATGAACTTCATCACACGGTCGGTCCACATCACATGCCGGTCCACAGCGTCGCCATTCGGAAACATGCGTTGAGCGACACTCTGGCTGACAATGACAACTAAGTCTTTATCGCCTCGGTCAAGGTCATTAAAGTCGCGGCCGGCGATCATGGGCAATCCCAGCGAAGCAAAAAATCCTGGCGATACGATGCGGAAGCGGTTGCTGGGGTCTGCCTCGCCTCCGGCGCGCACGTGGCCGTCAGCCGAAAACTGAAAGCCGAATCCGTAAGCGCCAGCGTCGCGCCACCGAGTCATGGTTCCCAGGGCAACATTATCCACTCCGGGCAGTTGCTTGATACGCCGTATAGACTCTTTATAAAGACCGACACCCTGCTGCGGCGTTTTTCCGTGAGACAAAGCGAGGAGCGTGGTTCACAAAGCGCTGGCGCCTGCTGGTAGAACGAAGGATCCGGCGATCTGGGTAATGGCAAAGATGCGCAAGCGGCCGTTTGTGCCGCCTGCGACGCGCACACTGCTTCCGGAAAGGCTAAGACTGCGCGAGGTGTCGGACGCGGGCAGACGCGGAACAAAGGCGAGCAGAACCGCCGCCACGGCCAGCAGAGCGCCTACCCAGAGCATGCTGGAATCGACCGTTATATCCAACGCGCGCACGGAGAAACGCGAGGCGTAGCGGCTCAAGATTGCGGCCATAGGGCGTGCGCTGAAGACGCCAATTGCGGGACCGCTCAAACAGGGCAGCAGACTTTCCGCCAGCAAAGTGCGGCGGAGCGCGGTAGCCGTTGCGCCCAGCGCCGCGCGGATGGCGAGTTCGCCTTCGCGCTTTACGCTTCGCGCCAGAACAAGATTGGCCACGTTCGAGCAAGCAATGAAAATCAGCAGCGATGCCGCCATTAGGACAAGCAGCACAGTTCGGGCGCGCGACGTAATCTGATCCCGCAAGCGGGTGACATCCAGTGCGAAGTCAGCCTTCGGAGAATAGGCTTCCGGATGATCATGAAGCATGCGTGTGTTCACGGTTTGGAGTTCGGCACGGACTGACTCGATGGTTGCTCCCGGCGCCAGGCGCCCCAAAAGCTCTGTCATGCGATGAACGCGCCCGGTGACCATAGTGGCCGACAAGTGATGAGGGCTGGTCACGACGTTTGCTATCAGTTCCGTTTCCGCGGGGTAAGGAACGCACGGTTCCAGGACTCCAACAATGGTAGCGGTGCAGGTTCCAAGGCGAATGTTTCTTCCGAGAACGGATTGATCGCCCTTTAAGACGGTATTCCAGAAGCGATAAGTCAGCACGGCGGCGCCGGCGGCGTTTGGTCCATCGTCATGCATATCGAGCAACCGACCAATCCTGTGGGAACGCCGCCAAGCTCTCTTGAAAAGCGCGCATTGCAAAAGCTACCATATTTTTGAGTGGTGCGAAAACACGCCGATTTTCTCGCCGATGTAGAGGCCGACCAGGGGGTCGGCCGCGGACGAGGGCGTCCGCCCACCCCCGCGCACAATCCATATCACTCGTGAGTCTCGCACCCACTTATAAGCGAGGCTCCCATCTCGGCCAACTCGATATCCTCCAATTGCGGTAAGCCACTCACCGCGATGGCGCCGATGACGTTTCCGTCTTTCCGCACGGGCACTCCGCCGCCCCAACCGGTAAACCTGGGATCGCCAAAGTAACCGATATCAAAGCCTTTCTCCGGATTGCGAGCGGCGCGGCCAATCTCATGCGTGGGCTTGCGTTCGCGAGCGGCGCTGTACGCTTTGTTCATGGCGATGGTGATGGAGGAAAGCGGCGCGCCATCCATGCGGGCAAAGGCGATCAAATCTCCGTGGGCGTCACAGACAGCAATAACGCCGGCCTTACCGCGCTTCAGCACTTCGCTGTAAATAGCGTCCAGAGCGCGGTTCGCCTCCGTATATTCAATGGTCGGTTGGTTAATCATGCAATCACCGAGTTGTAGAGCGCGCGAATATAACCCATGCTGTACGCCCATGAAGATTGACGCGCGCCGGCCATTGGAGGAACGTGGTCGGCTATCAGGTTGCCCCTGAAATCGACGTCGACCAGGGTCTTCATCAATTTCGGCATGTTGGTGTAGCCGTTGTCGATATATGTCTCGACGAAGTCAGGAATGGGCGACGTGACGTTGCGGAAGTGTATTTTCCAAAGCTTGCCCATCTGCGCTAAGGCGCGCGCCGCTTCGAAAACGTTTTTCCCGGTGTGTTCCCCGCCCTCAGCCCAAGTTCCACAGCAAAGACATACTCCAATGCTAGGCGAATTGGCAATTTCAAGGGCACGAACATAACCATCGAAGGTTCCGAAAATGTGCCGTGGGATGCCGCCCAATTCAGGTACAGGCGGATCGTCCGGATGAATGCCTATGCGAACGCCGGCTTCTTCCGCTACGGGAGCAATCTGGCGAATGAAGTAGGTGTAGTTCTCCCAAAGTTCTTCCTTTGAGTACTTACGCCCATGAGTGAGTGGTCCCTCATAGACCTTGCCGTTCCAATAGCCTTTCGCCGTAGCTAAGTGGAACGATCGGGACTCTCCTCCTCCGCGCGTGGTTTCAGGCTTGGAAGACCAGATTCCATTGGCCATATGTGCATAGGTGATGTACTTGATGCCGGCCTTCCCGGTATCGCGAATATATTGCTTCAGCCACTCAATCTTTGCGGCGCGGCCGGGCAGACCGAGCGTGATCTCCTCGATATTTCGATTGTCGTTATTAGGTATGTTCCAAACTTTTAGGCCGGCTGCTTCGACGCGCGCTTTGATCGCCAGAACGTTTTCGAGGGTCGCGCGGCCGGTTCCGGTCTGAACGTTCAGATAGTCGATGCCCATCTGTTTGATCCAGGTGAGATCGTCATCTGACACTTTCTCGTCAACCTGCATCGAGATTTTGATGCCTGGTGACAACGGTTCCAGAGGTTCCTCGTTCATTCGCGGAATAAAAGAAGCCGCCATCGCCGCAGCTGAGAAGTTGCGCCGTGTTATTTCCATAGACGTTACTCTATCTTTCGATAATCCAGCGGCGGTTTCTGGCCAGCCGGAATATTGGAATGGTAAGTCTGTCCTTCCAGGCGCTTCTTTAAGTCTTCCTTCGCTTCCTGAATGACGGCCGGGTTGGTGAACAAGTCTTCGGCGGTGACAGCCAGCACCTTCGCGGCAACAACCATACCGTTCTGACCAATGCTGGAGCCACTGCATGCCACCGCCTGCCAACTGTGAGCGGGGGTTCCGGGCGCCCAAGTGGCGGTAGTCAAGCCGATGGTGGGAACTATCCAACTGATATCGCCGACGTCGCTGGAGCCGGAGGCGCTGCTCATGTCAGGTTCTTTCAAAGGTGCAATCTTCTCCTCGCTGGCTAGCTGCGCTTTCGATCCGGGCGGCAAGTCATGCATCAGTTTAATGGCGAATTCCTTCTCGGACGCCGTGTATTTCGGAGGACCCACCTGCTCAAGGTTCTTGTGCATCAGTTCGGCCAGGGGAGTATTGGGAATGATGTCGTAGTCGGAATTCACAATCTGATATTCCATGGTGGTCTCCGAGGCCAGCGCTCCAGCCTGGGCACATTTAACAATGCGGGCGAAGATGCCATTCAGTTCCGCCATAGAAGGATGGCGCGCATAGAGGAAGCCTTCGGCGAAATCGGGGACCACGTTCGGCGCCACGCCGCCTTTAGTAATGATGTAGTGGATGCGGGTTGAACTAGGAACGTGCTCGCGCAGATATTCGACGGAGGTATCCATAATCATGAGTCCGTCGAGTGCGGACCTGCCTCTGTCCGGGGCGGCGGAGGCGTGCGCGGCTTGTCCATGAAATTGAAATTTCGCGGAAATCATGGCGATGGTACCGCCGTTCATTACCGCGTTGGTATCACTGGGGTGCCAGTGCAAAACGACGTCCACATCTTTGAACAAACCGGCGCGCACCAGGTAGACTTTGCCCGATCCGCCTTCCTCCGCCGGCGCGCCAAAGAAGCGCACGGTTCCAGGAATCTTGTTTTTCTCCAGATACTGTTTAATCGAGATGGCCGCTAGAGCCCCGCCAGCGCCCAACAGATTATGGCCGCAGGCATGCCCCGGCGCGTTGGCGATTAATACCTTCCGCTCGGGCGCGGCGTCCTGCGAAAGTCCCGGGAGGGCATCGAACTCACCCAAAATACCGATCACCGGTTTGCCCGATCCGTAACTTGCCACGAAAGCAGTGGGCATATCGGCCACGCCCGCGGTGACCTGAAAACCCGCATTCTTCAATTGTTGTTGCAGCAGACTGGAGCTTTTGTCTTCATGAAAACCCGACTCGGCGAATTGCCAAATCTGGCGCGAAGTGTCGCGGAAAGACGGAGCGTTTTCATCTACAATCTGGAGAACTTCAGTGTGGGCGTCGGCGGCGTAGCTAAAGCGCAGGCCGAAAAGCAGCAGGGCAAGGTAGCGGTGCATTGATTTTAGCGATAGTAGCACCTTTATCAGCGATTTTCGTTGACATTCCCTCCTCACCCCGGAGATCCTGTCCCTAGAGGTAATTATGCGTGGGAGTGTGATTCTTTTCTTCCCCTTGTTACTCGCAGTCGTCCGCCCAAGCGCAGCGCAGGACGTCGTTTCGGCTTCCGCCGGCGTTCTCCAGTACTTTGAAGGCGCGGTCACGGTTGACGACAAGCCAGTCGAACACAAATCCGGATCTTTCGTCAGTCTGAAAAACGGATCGACCCTCCGAACCGATAAAGGCCGCGGCGAACTATTGCTTACTCCGGGCGTTTACCTGCGCATGGACGAGAACAGTTCTTTGCGCATGGAATCCAACTCGCTGACCGACACACGGTTTCAACTGACCGGGGGCGCCGCCATACTGGACAACCTGAATGCCAAGCCGGGCAGCGGTGTGACGATCCTGTTTGATGGATCGGAGGTGCGTTTCCCCAATCCTGGCGTCTATCGCGTGGACTGCGACTTAGCTGAACTGCAGGTGTATAGCGGCGAAGCCAAAGTGACGCATCATGGAACTTCGACCGCGGTGGATGCTGAGCATCTGTACTATTTCCGGCTTGAAATCACGATTAAGAAGTTTGGCGAAGGAGCCAGCGACGAGTTTTACGACTGGGCGCATAATCGCAGCGATGTAATTGCCGATCATAACCAGATTGCTTTGGCTGAACAAGCGGACGCGGAAGACGCAGACACGACTGCCGGAATGTTTGCGGTTCCGCCGCTCAGTTCCCTGCCCGGCTATAACGCACCTTCGACTGGGTATTCCAGCTACGCGAGCCCGGTCGTTCCGTTCTACGCATACCCCCAGGCACAGCCCTTTGGCTATCCTCTGTTTACAAGCTTGATCTTGCTGCAGCCGCTTGTTCACCAACCCAACACTTCGAAGTGGCCTATTACTTCGGGCACCATTTACCGGCCAAGGCCGATTGTTACTCGCTGGCCCACTGCATCATTAAGCGGTGTTTCCAGTAGTGTTGTGCATTATCCATCAACGATAGTGCACTACCCGGCGGGAAGCGCGCTGACGCATCCGGTGGTAGTCACGCCTCGAGTGACATCTCCCGCCGCAGTCACTCATGCTCCAGTTCCGCACGTGATGGCTGTGGGACATCGATAAATGCGATGCGCGCCTACTGACTCGGCGCATAATATCCCGATCGCCAGCGCGCTTTTAAGCCGGCCAACCCGTCGGGCGTCTGCAACTTCACTTCAACTTTCCTATACTTTCCATCGTGGCGTGAATTTAAAGGTGCGTAGGCCAGAATGTATTCGTTCCGAAGTTCGATGCCAATGCGACGTGCGATGGCGGGCAGCGCGCTGGAAGACTTTGCCGGGAAGACTCGGCCGCCGGTTTGTTCAGAAATCTCCCCCAGCAAATGGGGACCAGACACTTCCGCGGCGCCAAGGCCGCCCGGAAAGGTTTCGAAGACGCCCATGGAGTAAATTTGGACGTCCGCCTGGCGCACAATTTCCTTGATATCGGAGGCCGAGTAGCGGCTGTTGTTGTCTCCGCCATCGGAGAGAATCAGCAAAGCCTTGCGCGGGTTCCTGGCGGTCTTCATCTGCGCCAACCCAAGGTGCACAGCATCGAGCAATGCCGTGAGGCCGCCAGATTGCGCTGAACTGAGCTTCTCTTTGATCACGTTCCAGTCGCGAGTGAATGGAACGGCGACGTCGGCATGGTCGCTGAACTCGATGAGGCATGCCTCGTCCTGGGCATTCATGGTTTTTAGGAACTCGGCTACGGCGTTTTGCGAGATGAGTAGTTTACGTCCCATGCTGCCGCTGACGTCAACTAACAAGCCTATGGATAAGGGTGCGTCTTCGTCGGCGAATTGCGTTATGCGCTGTTTGACGCCGTCCTCGAACAAGGAAAAGCGATCCTTTTCCAGATTCAGGACAGAATGATTGGTGGCGTCGGTGACGCTGACAGGAATAACAACAAGGGTGCTATCGACGCGTACTGAATAGTCGGACTGCGGCAGGGCCTTCGCCAAGCAGATGAACGCGAGGGTAAAACAAATTAGGTATTGGCGATGCAAACAGCCAGACTCTCACTTGCTAGCATATCCACTAAACCTATGCTCACATTTGAAATTTCGCTGCGACGTTCATTAGCAATGGTCGGCTTGCTCCTAGCCGGGGTAGGCGGATTGCTAGCCCAATCGACAGAAGAACCGGCAAATCAGCTGACACAACTCCACTGGCGCCCCATTGGACCGATGGGCAACCGCGCCATTGCCGTGGTGGGCGAACCCGGCAACAACATGGTTTACTATCTGGGTGCAGCATCGGGCGGTGTTTGGAAAACAGAGAACGGCGGCGTGGACTGGTTTCCGGTCTTCGATAAACAGAAGAACGTTTCCGCCATAGGATCGCTGGCCATTTCGCAGTCGCAGCCTAACGTTTTGTGGGCCGGCACGGGCGAAACCTTCATCATCCGTCCTTTTTACCCGATGGGCGACGGCGTCTACAAGTCCACCGACAACGGCCGCAGCTGGCAGCATATGGGACTGGAAGGCAGCGGCCACATTGGGAGAGTGATCATTGATCCGCATGATTCAAAGCGCGTATTCGTTTGCTCCGCAGGACAGTTTTTCAAGACCAATTCGGAGCAGGGTGTCTACCGCACCACCGATGGCGGCGAGACCTGGAAGAATGTGCTGACGGTAGATGAGCGGACGGGTTGTTCCGATCTCGCTCTCGATCCGCAAGATCCAAACACATTGGTTGCAGGCATGTGGTCGGTGCAAGTGCGTCCCTGGAGTATCGATAGCGGCGGCGCAGGTGGCGGCGTTTACATCACGCATGATGGCGGCGCGACGTGGCACAAAGCAGTCGGGCACGGCATGCCGGCCGCCGATCATCCGGTGGGCAAGGTAGCGGTCGCGATTGCGCAGAGCGATCCGAGGCGTGTTTATGCGCTGGTGCAGGATATCCAACCTTCGCTTTACCGGTCTGACGATGGCGGCCAGACTTGGAGTATGGTGAGTCACGACCACATGATGGTGCAGCGTGACTCGTACTACGTTCGCTTCGGAGTTTCGACCAACGATCCTGACAGACTGTACTTCCTCAGCCCGAATTACGTCATCTCGCTGGACGGTGGAAAAACTTTCGTGCGTCCCAATACGGACGGATTTGCCACAGCAGGCGGTGACAACCACGACATGTGGATTGACCCTACCAACGCTAACCGCGTGACTGTAGCAAACGATGCCGGTGTATCGATCAGCCTGGACGGCAGCCGCACGTTCGAACACATCCGCTTGCCCATCGCACAGGTTTATCACGTCAGCACTGATGATGAGATTCCCTACAATGTCTACGGCAACATTCAGGACTCGAGTTCGTTTCGCGTTCCGAGCAACACCATGGCCGCGAGCGAATATGGAGGCGGCGGCATTATTGCGGCTGATTTCAAGCAGATTGGCGGCTGTGAAAGCGGCTTCGCGACGCCCGACCCTGCCGACGCGAATATCGTCTGGTCAGGCTGTTTCCAGGGAATCGTTACGCGCATGGATCTGCGGGACGGCCAGCAGCGTGATGTCAGCGCGTGGCCCGATGTCTACGACGGTTGGGCGCCGAAGGATGTGAAGTATCGATGGCATTGGACCATTCCGCTGGCCATTTCGCCTACTGATCCGAAGCGTATTTATATTGGCAGCCAGTTCGTGCACGCGACCACCGACGGCGGCCAAACGTGGAAAGTGATCAGTCCCGATTTGACTCTGAACGAGAAGAAATATCAGGGCGATTCGGGCGGCATCACACTGGATAATCTCTACACTTTCGACGCTTCAATCATCTATTCGATTGCCGAATCTCCGGTGAAGCCGGGTGTCATTTGGGCCGGGACTAACGATGGACAAGTGAACCTCACGCAGAATGCGGGCGGCAAGTGGACCAACGTGACGAAGAATATTCCAGGCTTGGCGCCGATGGGAACCATCTGGAACATTGCTGCGTCGCCCTATGATGCGGGCACGGCGTACATCACGGTGAATCTTGAGCAGATGGGGGACTACAACGCCTATGTGTACAAAACCTCCGATTACGGTCAGTCGTGGAAGATGATCAGCGGCGACATTCCCAAGTCGGTGAATAGTTCGGCGCATTGCGTAATTGAAGATCCGGTGCGGAAGGGCATGCTGTATCTCGGTACCGACAACGCCATTTATGTTTCATGGGACGACGGCGGCCACTGGACATTGCTGAACAACGATATGCCCGCCGCGCCGGTGTACTGGCTATCATTCCAGAAGCGTTTTAACGATCTAGTGATTGCCACGTATGGACGCGGCGACTTCATTCTGGACGATGTAACCGCCTTACGCGACTTCGACAAGGCGCAGGCGGCGAACGCGACTACGCTGTTCACTCCGCGCGCGGCGTATCGCTTCCGCACAGTCAGCAACCGCCCGCTGCAGGAGCCGGGCGCTCGCATACTGGGGAAGAATCCGCCCTACGGCGCGGATATCAATTTCTACCTGCCGGCGGCCGACTCGAAGGCCTCGGTGACTATTGTAAACACGGACGGAGAAACCATCCGGACTCTGAAGGCGAATGGACGGCCTGGACTTAATCGGATCTGGTGGGACCTGCGCGGCGAAGATGGAAAGATGCCACGTATGCTGGTGGCGCCTCCCGGCGAGCCCTGGTTTGAAAACGGCCCTGAAGGCTATCACATCCTGACCGGCATCATGATTCCGCGGGTTGTTCGGGGACCGCTGGTCGTGCCGGGCAAATATACGGTCCGACTGACCGCCGGTGGCAAGACGATGACCGCGCCATTGACCGTGTTGGCCGATCCGCATTCGCTGGGAACGCCCGATACTATCACGGCGGAAGAACAGTTCCAGACACAACTGGTGACCGAGATTAATCACGTCTCCGGCATGATCGAGCATCTGGAATGGGTGAGAAAGCAGGTAGCCAGCCTCGCTATGAGGTATAAAGACGAGCCGGCGTCGAAGCCAGTAGTGGACGCCGCCAAGACATTGGCCGATCAAGCCATGACCATTGAGGGGAAGCTGATCGACATCCATTTGACCGACGGGCACGAGGATCTGAATCGCAATCCCAGCCAGTTGTATCAGAAACTGACTGCCCTTTATGACAAGAGCGATGCGGACCAGGGACCAACATCACAAGAACTCGAGGTCAATCGTTTTTACGAGCAGTGGCTGGAAACGTCACAGACGGAACTCGGACAATTTCAGAAGAAGGATGTCTCCACTTTCAATGAAATGCTTAAGAGCCACAATCTGATGCTGGCGATACAGCCTTAGCCGGTCGCCTATTCGTAACGAAGAGCAATGGCCGGATCGATACGCGAAGCGCGCCAGGCTGGCAGCATTCCGGCAAGCATGGCAATCAAAGCTAGCAACCCTATGGCCGTAACCAGGACAAGCGGGTCGGTAGAATTGACGCCAAACAGCCGATTCTGAACCAGTTTGGTGATGAAGTAGGCCGCAACCAAGCCGCTGGAGAGCCCTATAATTACCATCGCCACGGTTTCTTTTGCGATCATGCCCACCACATCGGCGGCTTCCGCTCCAATAGCCATACGGATGCCTATCTCATTGGTGCGCTGCGAAACGCCGTAGGCAAGAATGCCGTAAATACCGATAGCAGCCAGGCACAAAGCCAGCGCGCCGAAGAAGGCAACCAGCTTAGCGATCAAGCGTTCTTGACCCACTTGCCGTTCCAGTGAACTCGACAGCGGCCCAATCTCGGGCTTCAAGTTCAAGTCCACGCTTTGCACCGCTTGCCTTAACGCGCTGTTAACCGCGCCACTCGATAGGGTGCTGCGCACTTCGTAATTCACCGACGGAGAAACTTCACCTTCGATAATGCCCTGTTGCACGGCTAAGAAAAAGCGCGGTGGAATTTCCCGCTTCAGGCTATGGTCACGCGAGTTCCTGGCTACTCCTATAATCTCAAACACGAACCTCTTATCACCATACTCATCGGTGATGTGCTTGCCCAGTGGATTACGACCTTCGAAGAATTTCTTCGCGAAAGCCTCGTTAATAACGCACACCATTGGTGTGCCCATCATGTCGCGTTCGTTTATCTCACGTCCCAACAGCAGTGGAATACCAATGGAAGAGAAGTAACCCGGACCAACCTGGTCGAAACGGGAGTCCTTGTCGTCTTTGGCCTTGGGTGTATAACCTTCAACGCTGATGTCGTCGTTGGATTCACTGCCGCTGAACAGACCGTTTCCCGAATAGGTGGCGGCTTGAACACCGGGCAGCGAGCGGATCTTTTCGAGCACTCGCTGATAGATTACCGGTCGTTCCGCATTCTTATAGCCGGCTTGCGCAACATCAAGTTCCATCATAGTTATGTGCTCCGATTTATATCCGAGATTTACGCTGCGAAGATTCATCAGCGTGCGCAGGAATAAACCCGCGCAAATGAGCAGAATCAGTGAAAGAGCGATCTGGGCGGCTACAAAAGCGCGACCGATGATCATGCGCGACTGCGATGCCGTCATCCCACGCGCACCTTCCCGCAACGAGCCTACAAGCTCAACCCGAGCTGCGCGTAAGGCAGGGGTGAGACTGCAAACGATGGTGGTAACGATAGCGACCGAAGCGGTAAACAACAGTACGCGCCAGTCGAGACTCGAGTCCAGATTGATCGCTCGGTCGCCCGTTGCGGCCATTCGCAGAAACACAGGGGCGGCCGCTTGCGCCAGCAGAATGCCGACCGCAGCGCCAATGAAGGAAAGCAGCAGCCCTTCGGTAAACAACTGCCGCACAACCCGACTTTTGTTTGCACCCAGCGTCAAGCGGACCGTTACTTCGCGCTGCCTTGCGTTAGCGCGCGCCATCAGCAGGTTCGAGAGGTTGGCGCAGCAGATCAACAGGGTGGCCGCCACAGCAGCAAAAATAACCAGCATGGAGTGGGCGAAGTCTTCGCGCAAATCGGAAGCGCCGTTTGGCGCCGGCCGCAAGCGCAGCCACTGTTGCATAAACTTCTTCCTGGTTTCCGGCGACAACGACTGGTAACTCTCCGCCAACGACCTCTTAAAAATCGCGCTCGCCTGCGTCTGCGCCATCGTCATATTGGCTCCGGGAGCAAGCCTCCCGAAGACGTGGATCCACTGGACTTTCACCGTCGGATCAGCCAAGTCATGAAGAAAATCGCGGCCCGGATATGCCTGCATTTGCATGCTTATTGGGAGCCAGAAATCCGGATTTTCACCCACCGTTTCGCCATAGAAGTCGCGCGGAGTTACGCCGATGATGGTGAAGGCAGTCTTCTGGAGATAGAAGGTTTTGCCGATCGCGGATGGGTCGCGCCCAAAGCGCCGCGTCCAGAACTGATCGCTGATAACTGCGACGGGAGCGCCACCAATTTGAGTGTCTGTGCTCTGATCAAAAAAGTCGCCTGCTTGCGGCTTCAGGCGCAGCAGATTGAAAAATCCGCCGGACACTAGTTTGCCGTGCGTTTCTTCTTCCGCATTCTGAATGCGGATACGGAACTTGGGCAGGGCCGTTTGCACCGCGAACAATCCTTCCATGGATGTCATCCCGGCCTTCAACTGCAGGAACTCAGGGTAAGTGAGCATGTTGCGTTCGCCGTCGGAAGAGCCGCTGGAAACCCCATGAGCGGACGGATCGTTGAATAGCACCAGCAACTGCGGATCACTCACGGGCAGCGCCTTGTAAACCGCGCTGTACAGCAAGCTGAATAAGGCTGTGTTCGCGCCTATTCCCAGCGCCAGCGAGAGTACGGCCACAATCAGAAAGCCAGGCGTCCGAATTAGGTTGCGCCAACCAAAGTGAAGATCTTGCAGAAAGGACATCGCCGGGTGGATGTGCAAGTCAGTGGCCACGGCGCAATGGCTTTTCCGCCGTTTCGTAGCGTGGAACTGTCCGAAAATGGGAAATCCCTGTGCGAAAAAAAGGGAGTAAGCTTATAGCGATGTTTAGAATAGCTTCTCTTTTACTGTTAGCCACGGCGCTATTCGCCGACGAACCTCACGCCACATTACCGATTGGCTCGACAGCTCCCAATTTTGCGCTGCCCGGCATCGATGGCAAGACGCACA
Source organism: Bryobacterales bacterium (assembly GCA_003163855.1). Classification (GTDB taxonomy): domain Bacteria; phylum Acidobacteriota; class Terriglobia; order Bryobacterales; family Bryobacteraceae; genus Bog-105. Next base: position 38,454 of record PLRJ01000039.1, read on the forward strand.
AGCTGAGCGAATACGCCTCTAGTAAGGTTTTGGTCATTGTCTTCACGTGCAATCACTGTCCTACGGCTCAGTTGTATGAGCCTCGGGTGGAGAAGCTAGCGGACGACTACCGCAGCAAAGGCGTTGCCCTGGTAGCGATTGAACCCAACAATGCCAATGCGATTCGGCTAGACGAATTGGGTTACACCGATGTCAGCGACAGCCTTGAAGACATGAAGGTCCGGGCGGCTTATCGTCATTTCAGCTACCCGTACCTGTACGACGGCGAGACGCAATCGGTATCGCTCGCCTACGGCCCGAAAGCCACACCGCATATCTTTATCTTCGATAAAGAACGAAAGCTTCGCTATGAGGGGCATATAGACAACAACCAGCGTGTGACGCTGGCGACGTCTTTCGATGCGCGTAATGCTATCGACGCCTTGCTGGAAGGTAAGCCGGTTCCGGTTGAGCATACGCGCGTCTTCGGCTGTTCCACCAAGTGGATGTCGAAAGAGAGTGGCCGCGTGGAAGAGACCAAACGCATTGACGCTGAGCCGGTGAAGCTGGAGATGGCTTCCGAAGACGATTTGAAGAAGCTGCGCGTGAATCAGAGCGGGAAAGTTTTGCTGATTAATTTCTGGGCCACATGGTGCGGGCCGTGCGTGCATGAACTGCCCGACCTGGAGACGACATATCGCATGTACCGCCAGCGCGATTTCGATTTCGTCACAGTTTCGGCGAATATGCCGGATGAAAAAGTCGCCGTCATGAAAAAGCTGAACGAATTGCACGCCAGCAACCGTAATCTGCTGTTTGGATCAACCGATACCGACGCGATGCAGAACGCGTTCGATCCCAAGTGGCAGTCAGGCGTCCCCTACACTGTAGTTCTTGGTGCCGATGGAAAATTGTTGTATCAGGAACAGGGCGAACTGAACATTCTGAAGCTGCGCCGCACTATTTTGGCAAATCTGCCGGATCAGAATTATGTAGGCCACCGCGAGTATTGGGCGACCAATTAGATCGCGGTGGCCTGAACGTTTAACCGTTGTTAGAAGTACAGCTTCATAGCCAATTGCAACTGCCTGGGTGAATTAAGCAGATCTGCGCTGCTGGTAAGGCGCCCGAAATTAGCATCCTGCAAATTGAGATCCCCCGGGCCGAATCTAACGCGATTAAACACGTTGAACGCCTCGGCGCGAAACTCGAGCCGCACGGCCTCTTTAATGGGAAAAGTCCGAGCTAGCGATAAGTTCTCGTTCAAGTTTGGAAATTGCCGAAGCTTGGGGTTAAAGCGCGTCGCATTGCCGAAGCCGTTATCAGCCGTATTCGCGCCTTGCAGTGGAAACGGCCCCGTGCAAGACGCCGAGGTGCAATAAGGCACAAGGAACGAGTCCACAGAGGGATCGAACTTCCCGGTCCAGGTTGGCTGCCAACCTGTGTAGGAGTTGATGTAAGGAATGCTCCTGCCGTTAGTCGCCCCATAGATCGGCAACACATAGGAGGATGTAATGGCGATAGGTAAACCGCTGGCGTAAGTCAAAACGCCATTAACTCCCCAGTTGCCCAGAACCCATGCCGCTGGACCATGAGTTAGGTATTTCCGGCCCTTGCCAAATGGCAAGTCGTAGACGAATCCCGCTTTAAAGTCGTGAGTGACATCGAATTCTCCAATAGATTTCTCGAGGCCCCGGTTATATTGATCGGCCGCCAAGCAGCATCCGCCGCCGCCGCCGGAGTTGTTCAAGTTACCTCCGATGGCGTTGCCCCAATAGCTATCCGCATTCGTTAGCAGCTTGGAAAATACATAGGAGCTTTGGACGGTGATGCCCGACCCATAACGTTTCTCAAAGCGCACCATGGCCGAATGATAGGTAGAGTGACCGCTGTGGTCGCCCTGACCACCGTATGTGTCAATCAGCGTGTATTGGGGATAAGGCCTTAGCGCCTGCTTCACTGTGCCCTTAAAGCCGGGATAAGGAGCGACAATCCCATAAGAATTGGCCAGGGCCGATCCCACCTGGCTGTTTAAGACCGCGGTGCTCTGTGCAATGCTCCCGAATTCTGTAAGCACGGACGGGTTGTCCTGGTTATAGTCGAGCAACTGTGCTTGTAAGTGACTGCCTATAACTCCGTTGTAGCCAACTTCAAACAGCATGGTTGAGCTGAGCTGACGCTGAATAGTGAAGTTAAAGTTATCTGTCGTGGGCGGATGAGTAGTCTCTTGACCCTGCCACCAGGTAACAGTAGTGCCGTTTGAAACTGAGGGATTAATGAAGGGAGGCACTGTATAAGCTGGGAATCCTGAACTTAGAACGAACAGCGGATTAATGCCATTGTTCGGATTCGACAGGCTGTCAGTCAGCGTAAAGCCCATGTTGTGTGCCGATCCGCTAACCGCCATCAACGGCGCATAGGAACGGGCATACGAACCGCGAATCACTGTTTTCTGATCCCACGAATAAGCAAACCCGATGTGCGGCCCAAAAGCCTTGTAGTACCCATCCGCAAGCGTCCGAGAACCTTGCCGGCCTGGACCGGAGCCGGCAAAGATCACAGCGCCAAGAATTCCACCAGCACCGGGATTTGGCGTTGTGGGCGAGAAATCACTCCATCGGTTATCTAATCCGGTGGGAGGCAAATTCGTTTCCCAACGCAAACCCAAATTTAACACCAGCTTGTTGTTCACATGCCAGTCGTCCTGAACAAACCCTGCAAAATAAGGAAACTGCTGGCCGATGAAGCGTGGCGTGTCAATCTGGCCGGAATCGGCATACCCTAACAGGAACGATGCAAATGCATTGCCCCCCTGCGTCGGATCAGTTACGCCAGGGACACCGGTCTCGGTATAACTAAAGCCCGCACACCCGGCCTCGCATTGCCGTCCAAAGCCGTTGTAATGATTGATCTGCCATTGGCCTCCGAACTTAATCGTGTGCGCGCCTTTTATCCAGGTCAGATCGTCGTTGTATGAATAAACTGTGTTTTCGGACCCGTTGTCAGCCTGACCGCCCCAGGTTGTGTAGGTGTCGCCGTTGCCTCCCGAGAACAAATTCACCAGGTTTTCATTGCAGTTGGGAACATTACCCAGACAGAACTTGTTTTGCCAGTTGCCTTCGTATTCTTGCAACGATTTATGATCCTGCCGCCAGTTATTTCCCCCTGCATAGAAGTGATTAAACTTTGTCGGACTAATGGTCCAATCCCAACTGAAGCGCAGAACATCGGAGCTTTGATGCACATCGTTGTAGTTCGAGTAATTGCCCGGAAGTGTGGCCGGCCCATCCGGACCGGCGGTAGTGGCTTCGCGGTCGTAACCGTAGTAGCCCGAAATACGATGTTTCTCGTTGAAGAGATGATCGCCTTTAATGCTCCACTTATTCACTGGCTGCACATTGGTGCCGTTGCTGATGATGTAGTTGTTGTTTACATAAGCCAGCGTCCCCGGCGCCGCGCCGTTATTCGGTACTAGCGTGCCGCCATTGCTCTGGAATACGTTGAGAGCCTGAACGGAAGTCGCATTGAACATCGATACCGGAATCTGATTACCCGCAAACACCGCGCGTGTGTAGGTGCCATTGGCATTTTGAACCTGGGTGAGCGGATTGTAAATGGGAATTACCGCGCCGCTGGCATTCACCCATTTGCTGAAATCGCCCTTGTACATTTCAGGCGTCGGCACGGTGGCGGTGGCGTTGGTGGCGCCGTTCCGATTGCGGAATCCCTCATAGGAAAAGAAAAAGAACGTTTTGTTCTTGCCGTTGTAGACTTTGGGGATCCAAACCGGACCGCCAACCGTTGCGCCGAAATCGTTCTGCTTATAAATCTGGCGTCCTTTACCCGCACGGTTACTAAACCAGTCGTTGGCATCAAAGTCGGTGTTGCGGATAAACTCATAGGCCGACCCATGCAGCGCATTCGTGCCTGACTTGGCCACAAACATCATCACACCGCCTCCGGCGTGCCCGTACTCCGCCTTGAATCCATTTGTATCCACGACAAACTGAGTGATGGCTTCTACCGAAGGCGAGTTGGAGGTTACCCAATTTTTCTGCAGCGCGCGAGAAGTATCAATCGATACCCCATCCAGAGTGGCCTGGTAACTGTCGGCCTGGCCTCCACCCAGCGCGAATCCCTCAGCGCTCCCGGTGTTCTTAGCTTCTGGAGTTAGCGCCGCCAGATCAAAGGGACTGCGTACTGTTCCACCAACCACCAGGGGAAGACTATTGACAAGTGTCTGATTTACTGTCACTGAAGTTTGAGAATCCTCCGAATCCAACTGCAACGCGGCGGCTTGCACCTCAACCGTCTGTCTTGACTGGCCAATCTGCATTGTAAAATCGGCCCGGACCGAGGCTGCGGCATTGACGTTCAAGCCGGTTATTTCGGATGGGACGAAACCCTGCTTTTGTACGCGGACGCGATAAGTGCCTACTGGAACTTCGGCTGCCGTATAGCTGCCCGTGTCATTTGTACTTAGATCATAGGTCTCATTGGTGCCGGTGTTGACCACGGTAACCTTGGCGCCTGGAATCACTGCGCCAGTGGTATCGCGGACGGTGCCGGACACATTGCCTTGGCCCGATTGAGCCCACATTGAAGTGCTGATCGCCAAAAACATAAGACCAGCCGTTGCTCTCCTTAGAGCAATTCCACACGGAATCATAACCTCTGCCCCCTTCTGTCTGTTTTAGCCAGTTTTACTAGCGATTTTTATTGATTGATTACACTGCCGTCTGCCCGACGGACCACACCCCAGCCGCCATTAAGCGATTTTCTAGCGCCAGTTTCGCTGCCAAACGGATATTTGGCAGCGGCCTTTTCGTTGACTTCTACACCCCAGCCCGGTTTGTCGTTTGGATAGACATAACCGTCCTTAACAATGGGATACCCCTCGAACACTTCCTGCACACGATCGTTGGCGAAAGTCCATTCCTGCACACCGAAGTTCGAGCATACGACGTCGAGTGTCACATTGGCACAATGTCCCACGGGAGATACGTCGCCCGGGCCATGCCAAGCGGTCCGCACCTGAAATGCTTCCGCCAGCGAGGCGACCTTGCGGGCAGGAGTTAAACCTCCGGCCTGGGAGACATGCACTCGGATGAAATCGATGAGTCCATCTCGGATCAGCATGTTCCACTCATGCGGGTTATTGAACAACTCGCCCATGGCGATAGGCGTGGTGCAGTTGGCGCGGATCTGCTTGAAGTAGTCGATGTTCTCCGGCGATAGTGCATCCTCCAGATAGAACAGGCGGAATTGCTCCATATCCTTGGCAAACTGTACAGCCAGGCGCGGTGGAACACGTTCATGCACGTCGTGCAGTAACTCAATCTCCGAACCTAGTTCCTTGCGGCCCGCTTCAAACAATTGCAGCGTGCGTCTAACGTAGGGAAGCGGTTCAAACACTTCGTCATGCGGTTCGGAGGTGGGAACGGGTGCTTTACCTGCCTGCGCAGCGCCGTAAGAAGCCATGCCTGGGACACCCACCTGAAGGCGCACCACTTTGATTCCCTGAGCTATAATTTTCTGCGCCTGATCAATGGTCTCGGAAATTTCACGCCCGGCCGCATGCGAGTAGATCATTGCGCCGCGCCGGCACTTCCCTCCCAGCAACTCATACACAGGCATGCCAGCCTGCCGCCCCTTGATATCCCATAGTGCCTGATCGACGCCACTGATGGCGTTGTTCAGAACTGGACCATTACGCCAATACGAAGAGTTATACATGGCCTGCCACAGGTCTTCAATCGCGTCAGCCGGCCTGCCCACTAAAAACGGCTTTAGGTAGAGGTTTACCGCGTCTACGACGAGGTCGGCCCGCTGCGTGAAAGTCGCGCATCCATAACCGTAAAGGCCGTCCTGGTCAGTCAGAATCTTTACCACCACGAGACGAACGCCCGCCGGCTCCGTGGAGATCACCTGCACGTCTCTGATTTTCGGAATCGACATCCCGCGCAGTTTGCTGGTCAGCAACGGAGACACAGCCAGGGGCGCGCCTATAGAACCAATAAACCGCCGTCGGCTGAACGAGTCTGCGTTGAATCGTTTCATTACAACTCCCTGGGCACGGAGAATATCACAACTCGATTCGGGTGTCGATAGCGAATGTTACGCCCACCAACTTTCGCCGGGAGCAAGATGTGCCTTGGCGATGTCGGGATTGATCTCCACTCCGTACCCAGGCTTGTCCTGGATCGTCAAATAGCCGTTCTCCCAGATGGGTCCTTCGTGAATCACCAATTCGGGCCACCACTCAATCCAATTCGCCAGCTCGTGTATTCTGAAGTTCCGCATCGCTGACGCGGCATGCGCCGAAGCGATGGTACCCAACGGACTCGCAGGATTGTGAGCCGCCGTCCAGATTCCGTAACTAGATGCGAAATCGGAGATGCGTTTCGACTCCAACAACCCACCTGATTTCGGAATATCGATATGAACTCCATCGCATCCCTGTAATTCGATCAGTTTCTGAAAGCCCGCAAATCCATAGAGGTTTTCGCCTGTACACACAGGTACGGGGGACCGCTGGCGTACCGAAGCCATCAACTCCGGATTCTCCGGGGGAACCGGATCTTCAATCCACATGGGCCTCACGCCCCTCAGTGCGTTGGCCAAGTCTATGGCATCGCGAACGTCGTAATGCCAGTGCAAGTCGATGGCGAAATCTCCATCCGGCCCGAGTTCCTCACGAATTGTTTCCATTACCTTGACGATCTGTGCAATATCGCCATGTTTTAAATTGCGCAGATATCGGTCGTGTCCCGGTTGCTGGTATTGAGGATCAAGCGACCGGGGAATGCCATCGCCCTGAAATTTAAAGGCGGTCCAACCCCAGCGTTCGGCCTTGGTGCGGCGGACCAGATCACGCCAGGAAGCCATGTCTTCCGGATGCTCCTTCGGTACTTGCGTCGTGCGGTAGAAACGCACTTTATCGCGAAAGCGTCCACCCAGCAGGTTGCAGGCAGGCGTTTGAAGAATTCGACCCGCCAAGTCCCACAGGGCGATCTCGATGCCGCTCGCCGCGCTCACGGTGGCGCCTCCGATAGCGCCCGCACCCGCGCTCTCCATTAGCATTTTGGTGTAAAGCTTGTCTACATTCAAAGGATCCTCGCCCAGAAGAATCCCTTTCATTTTGTTGACAACCAAATCCTTCACGCCCCAGCCCCAATACGCCTCTCCGATTCCGTACAAACCGGCATCGGTCTCGATGCGTATCAGGTTCCAGTCCCATGTGCCGCGCACAATCATGCATTTCACATCGGTGATCTTCACTTTCTTGCGAAGGTTAGAAGCTTGCCTGGCGTAAGCCGCAGGAAACACCGAATCCGCCGTTAACAGGTTGGCGGCGGCAACTCCAGCCGCTTGCAGGAAGCGTCTGCGTGGCTGAGTACTCATGCTGGCTACCCGTTTCCGGCACGCGGCTGCGTAGCCTTCTTTACCAATTGGTCGAATTCCGCTCGCGGCATCTTCAACATTTCCGGATGTGCATCAATCCACTTCTGAAAAGCGGCATACTTCTTTGCATTCCATCCGCCCTCAAACTCAGCGCCGTTCTTTCCTTCCCGATTCAACTCAAAATTAAATGAGTCCTTCAGGTTTGTAAACTCGGCCGAACTGATGGCTGCCTCCGCCAGAATTGCCGGGATAAACAACGCGCCGTCGGTCTTGGCAAGCACCAGATCGCCAGGTAGAACAACCGCACGACCAATGCGTATGGGAGCGTTGATTGCAGTGAGTTCCATCTGCGCCCAGGCTGAAGGATCGTAGCCTCGATAAAATCCATTGAAGTTAGGTATTTCCCTGTTCTCCTCCTGGTCTCGGATTCCAGCATCGAAGATGAAGCCGGTATGTGTGTGTGCCGCGATAGCATTTCCCAGGTTCGAACCAATTAATGTACCCTCGATGATCTTGCCGAACCCATCTGCCACATACACATCTCCGATTTGGAGTTCATTGATCGGCCAACTGTTATTGAAGCTGACGCGGCCTTCGGCCTTTCCTTCAGCGGCAATAGCCTTGGCCATATCCGGACGGATGGGCATGTACTGCGCGGTAAGGGCTCGTCCCGCAAACGGTTTGTCTATGTGAAGCGCCTGCCAACCACCCTCAAATTGGTTCCGATAGCCTTGCTCGCGCAGATAATCCCAAACGTCCTCGATTGAGACGTCAAGCGCGCGTTTCAATAAGTCGTCCGGCACCTTGGGGCGGCCATCGGGAAAACGGTCACCCTTCCAATCGGACGTATAGAACATAATCTGTTCCTTCGTCATCTTGACTTGAGCGAACAGTGGACAGATGGTCAAAATGGCGCTTGCCAGAACGGTAATTAAATGATTTTTTCTCATGCAATGTTCTCCTTTTTACGCGGGGGCGCCATGCTCCAAAGTCGATCGGCGGAATGCTCCTTGTCCCATTGCGGAGTAGGTTCGAACAGCGCTGTACCAGGCAACAGATGCGCGCGCACTGCCTCGTCGTTCAGGGTGATTCCCAAACCCGGACCACTGGGAACGTTAATAAAGCCTTTGTTGATGATTGGCTTCTCCACGCCTTCGACAAGATCCTGCCACCAGGGAACGTCAAGCGAGTGATTCTCGCAGGCTAGAAAATTCTCGGTCGCAGCCGCGCAGTGAACACTGGCATAAGCGCCAATCGGAAGTCCGGCATAGTGCATGGCCATCGGCACTCCGTACTCCATAGCCATGTCACCAATCTTGTGCGTTTCGAGAATGCCGCCAGAAGTTGAAATGTCCGGATGAATCTTGCTCACCGCATGGTTTTTGCAGAGATTCACGAAACCTTCCTTCAGGTAAATATCTTCGCCCGTAAGTATCGGCGTCGGACTTTCGTTAGTTATGTGCTGCAAGAGCTCTGTGTACTGCCAGGGCACCACATCTTCCATCCACGACAAGTTGTAAGGCTCGTACGCCTTCCCAAGGCGGATGATGGAGTTGACACCTAAATGTCCGAGATGGTCCATGGAAAGCGGGATCTCCATGCCCACGGCTTCTCGGATGGCAGCCACATAAGCGACAAGCATCTCAATTCCCTTGTTCGTCACTTCATTCGCCAGAAAAGGGTGGGGCAGAAGAGTGCTCTCCCACTTGCTCTGGCCACTCGGCCCCGTAACAGTGCCGGGAGTGTCGGACACCATGTCAATACCGAGGTCCATTTTCAGCCACGTCAAGCCCATTTGTTCTTTGCGTTCTTTCATGCGTTGAGCATAGGTCTTGATATCTTTCGATTCCACAGTGTCGGCGTAGAGGCGAATGCGGTCTCGGAACTTGCCACCTAGCATCTGGTAGATGGGAACGCCATAAACCTTGCCCGCGATATCCCAGAGCGCCTCTTCCACCGCTACCACACCACCAGCCTGCCGCGACTCGCCGCCAAACTGCTTGATTTTTTCGAACAGGAAAGTAACATTCAAAGGGTTCTCGCCCAACAGCCTGCTCTTCAGAAACAAAGCGTAGGTTGCACTTGCCCCATCGCGTACCTCGCCTAATCCTGAAACGCCTTGATTCGTCTCAAGCCGGATGATGGTGCACGGACTTGGCCCGGGCTTCTGGACCGTCGCAATCCGAATATCTGTGATCCTTAGCTTTGACGGACTCGAATTTGTGTTGACGTTTTGAATTCTCGGCTCAGGATTCGCTTCCATCTCTTTGCTAAGCAATGCGCCGCCTAAAAGGGCGGCTGACCCTTTTAGAAGACTCCGTCTGCCGATTCCGTCTGCTCTTCGTTTCGACATTTATTTACTCCTTATTGCTGTTCACTCAATAGCTACAGAGCATATCAAGCAATTTTCATGCGAAAATTGGGTCGATCGTATGCGAACTGCGCTGCAACCGTTTTTGCTTCTTGCCGTGCTTGCCTTTAACAGCGGACCAGCGGCGCCGAACTCGCTTGGCGACTGCAACCAATCTGCCGAGCGCGCTGTAACGTACGTGTCTCTGCCCGGCCGTCCTTTCGAGCCACTTCCCAGTCTTGATGGCTGCTGGATTTTCATTTCGATCTTGGGCGAAGGGCCGCACGCGGAAAATGGCATTGCGGTGGTTCATCGTCACAAAGGCAAAGCGAAAGTTGAACGCGTGCTGAAGACGAAAGAACACCTTTCCGGCATGACGCTGACGCATGACGGCCGGCTGTTGATTGCGGGTAGCGGCAATGGAGTCCTATTTGTCGATTCCGATCGGCTGATTGCGGGTGAAAAGAGTCCAATCGTCGGCAAGATGGCCACCAGTTCTCAAAAGCCAAGCGCTTCCTACCTGAGTACGACCTCGGACGACCAATTCCTGTTTGTCAGCAACGAGAGTGCGGATACCATATCCGTAATTAACCTCGCGCTCGCGAAGCAGAATGGCTATTCCAGTCAAGCCATTGTCGGTAACATCGCCACGGGCAGGGCGCCCATCGCAGTGACCCTTTCGCCTGACGACCGGTACCTATATACAACCAGCGAAGTGGCTGCTAAGCAGGGCTCGAGCTGGCCTTCAAACTGTGGCCCCGAACAAGCTACCACCGGAAACGGGAAATTGCACTCTCAAGGCATGGTTATGGTGGTGGACGTTAACCGCGCAAAAGCTGACCCGGCTAACTCGGCTGCGGCGAAAGTGCCTGCTGGTTGCAGCCCGGTGCGCCTGGTGCTTTCCGTCCAGGGAGACAAAGCCTATGTCACGGCGCGCGGAGATGACGCACTTCTGGTGTTCGACACGGCCAAGCTGCTTACCGACCCGGCACATTCAAGGGTGTCCAGTGTTACAGTCGGGCGCTCTCCCGTGGGCGTTGCACTCATTGAGAATGGCCGCAAGGCTGTTGTCGCCAATTCAAACCGTTTTTCGCGTGACAAGCAGAAACAGACGCTATCTGTGATTGACATTATAGGCGACAAGCCCATGGTGTCAGGCAATATCCCGGCGGAACTCTTCCCGCGTGAAATGCGCATAACTGCGGATAAACTTACGCTCCTGGTGACTAACTTTGCTTCTAAAACGCTGGAGGTTATCGATCTCGGCTCAATCGAACATACTAAGCTGACCGGGCCGTAAGACTTCCGGTTTGCGCCGATTCTCCAGTACCTGTACGGAAGTACCTACGACGCCGCGCAACTCAGTACTCACAAGGGCGACACGCGGCAGAAACGCACGCTGACGATTGGCTCCCGCATGCGGCGGCGTTATGAAATAGCCAGCAGCAGGCCACTCCAATATGTTGTGAGGAAGCACTCCGTCCAGCTTGTCTCCATCGCGAAAAGTGAAGCGCGTCCACAAACCTGGCGCCTTAGGACGCCTGTCAAACAATTGATGGGTGGTGAAAAGGTCGGCTGATGCCGCCTCCGAGACAAAACAGATCGCTTTCAGATCTGCGTAGAGCACTGCCTGCAGATTGCCCTCCAGGCTTATCACTTCTACATGATCATCACAAAAGCAGGTAGAAGGCTGAATTATTCCGTCCGCAGGCTGGCGGTCGAAGCGATAAAGCACGATTCTTTTAGCTGTGCTGGGAGCCAAGAGTAAAGAAATGGTTCAACTTTGTTTCAAACAATTTCGCCATTATTGTATCATTGGCACAAATGCCGGTAATGCTTACATCTCAGACGGGACT